>PAZY01000008.1 GCA_002715765.1 Rhodobiaceae bacterium
CCCGAAAATGTATTGCGATCAGCCAGACCAATGGCATCGATCCCAAGCACCTTTGCCGTCGCGACAAGTTCATCAGCATGCGACGCACCGCGTAAAAAACTGAAATTACTGGTTACAGCCAGCTCGGCGAAATAGGTCACAATGCCCCTTCCCCGGCCAGACGGCAGACCTCAACATATGTCAGCCCGTCGGCAAGACCACTCATCCGAACACTCCATGCACATACCATTTCGGCACAACGGTCTCACGACCAAGCACACCCTCCCGGTAGAGCCAGAAGCGCCGCCCTTCCCGATCTTCAACACGGTAATAATCACGCGCAAACGCTGATGCGCCATCGGCCCACCATTCAGGGGAAATTCTCTCCGGTCCTTCTGAAAAAGCGACATGGTAGGTGACCCGCCGCCAGCGAAACCGGCGCGGAGGTCCGTCAGGCACTTCAGCCAGTGTTTCTACCGGCTCCGCACAAGGCAACATGCGTAAAGGCCGCCCCACCCTTTGGCGTTCTTCAACACGCCAATCATGCGGCTCCCGGCTTTCCTCCAGCGGACGAATGCCTGCAATGGCCGGAATAAAAACAACAGCACGCTCCGGCATATGGCTTTCACGCGGCTCCATCCTGCCAACCCGTTCAAAACCCAAACGGTTTCCCAGACGGTCTACAAGAAACCCGAGATCAGCCGGGCGCTTTTTAAGGCGCGTCTTCCGCGCGCCCTCCTCCAGTTCATCCTGGTGGGCCTGCATAGTGTCCACCGCCACTGCATGAAGCACCATGGTTTCGATCCCAAGCCCGATTTCGATACCCCCGATACCTGCATTGTGGGAAAAACCGGTAATCCGGTCAGAAAAAAGCGCCGCCATATGCGCCGCACGATCTGTGGCAACACTCGTACCCACCATCACGTCAAAACGAACCCCGTCAGATCGAAAGAGATGCAATTGCAAACGCCGTACGCCCTGGCCCGCATCTTTTAAAAGCGGCACCATCTCCTCGCATAAAAGGCGGATGGCCTGTTCAATATCGGGAAGCCCCACAAGCCCTTCAGAAAATTGAAGACGTGTCCGGAACACAATTTCCGGTGGGCTGGGTGAAATAGGTTCGGCCTCATGCCCAAACACCTGATCAAATCGCTGGGCAAGCCGTTTGCCAAAACGGGCGACCAGCGGCGCACGGGGAAGCCGGTGCAGATCTGACAGAACCTTTACGCCCAGTTTCGCCAGATCATCAACCATAGACAAAGGGATGCGAAGCGCCATCAAGGGCAGCGGGTCAAGCGCTGCCCGTACATGACTGGCCTCAACAAGAGAGATCGAAGACTTTCCATAGCGCGCCAACGCCCATGCTGCCCCGGGATAAGGCGCAATGGAAACCCGGGCCGGCAGCCCGAACCGCGCAAGCCGCGCCATAAGTTCATCAGCAAGTTGTGCCTCTCCGCCAAACAGATGAGCACAACCGGTAACATCGAGAAACAAGCCATCCGGCGCGTCATGCACGGACGAGGGGTCAAGCGCTGTCCAGGGCGTGTATCGCTCACACCAGTCAGCCAGTGAGTTGAGTGCCAGACGATCCGCCTCAGGTTCTTCTCCAAAGACAGAAAGCCCGGGCGCAACGGCCTGCGCATCCGTCAACAATTGACCCCGCGCCACACCAAGAGCGCGTGCCGCGCCATTCAATGCAACAATACGCTCCCCTCCCTGCCGGGTGGCTCTCAGAACCAAAGGTTGTGATACGTCCAACTGGCGTGCCCGCGCCAACCGGTAAACAGGCCAGTCCGGCAACCAGATCGACAGGATCCGCCTGCCTGCCTGCCGCGTGCTCGCATTTGGCATCGTGCCTTTTTGTATCTGTTGATCGACCAATGCCCGGCCCATGGAGCCTCAAACCCAAAATAGAACAAAATAAGAACATTCGAGTTTGCCCAAAAGCGTGACCCAACGCGAGTCAATTTTCGCGTATGCTCAGACCTCACATCAGGAGGCCAACATGATCCCCAGTCTGTTCCATCGTCATTCCCCCAAACATCTGCTTCCTGCACGCCTGCTTGCCATGAGCCTGATAGGCGCAGCACTGGTCGCCTGTACCAGCGCAGAAGACCGGGCACGCGAACAAGCGCTGATCGACAGAACAGACCATCAGCATTGCCTCGACCTGGGTTTTGAACCCGGAACAGAGCCTTACGGAAATTGTCGTCTGAAATTGAAAGAAATCCGCGCCAGCGAAAGAGAGCCCGAGAGCAATACCCGTTTCGGGGTTGGCGTGGGGATTGGTATCGGATTATAAGCCATGAAACACCCCCTCCTTCTCCTCAGCCTGTTCAGCACGCTTCTGCTGGTCAGCGCCTGCGCCAGCCCTCAGGAACGCGCTGCCAGGACGGCCGCTCAAATCACCGCCGACGAACAGGAATGCACACGACTTGGCTTTACGCCGGACACAGAAAAATTTGCAGACTGCCTGCTTCGTCTGAAGGAAATCCGTGCCCAGGAAGCTGAAACCCGCGCACTGAACAATGCCCGTCGTGACCCGTTCTGGCCCTGGTACGGTATTCACAACCGGTATCGTCGCTACCCATATAGTCGCTATCCATATTGGTGAGCCTGTCAGGCTGTTTCAGAGAGAACACGCGCCGCTGCCGTCAGCACCGGAGGGGAAAGCTTCCGCACATTCTCTTGTACTTTTGATGGCATCCGATCTTGAGCGATCTCAAAACACCCGCTCACACCATTCCAGACGAGAAGACGGGAAAAAGACGGCCCACCTTTGCACTTTTCAAGCATCACGTCCCAACAGGGTTGCGATGCGGCAAGAAGCTGTCCCTGATCCCTTGCAGAACGAGACGTAACGCGCCAACGGGTCTGTGCCGCACTCGCGCTTAATCCTTCTTCATGACCACGCAAAAGAATAAGAGGAGTTGAAGCATCTTCAGCTGCAAGTTGTAACCGTCGACTGGCCCGCAGGTTAAAATGTCGTGAGCAAGAAGGAACCTCACCCACAATTGCCGCCAGCACACCGGACCGCAAGCATTCCTCCAACGCCCATAACATGTCTGGCTCTCGTGAAGGGTTCACCAGCAAAAGCCGGGATGGGTCCAGGCCAAACCCGGCAAGCCCCGGGGCATAAAGTTGCCCCATATCATACGCTCCCCAACCTTGCTGGCACCAGACAACAGGTCTCAGATGACAGTCCTCGCAGGCCCGCACAGCAAGCGCCGCCGCAAAACCAACAGCCGCTGCCATATCTCCATAAGAGGCCGCAGCAACCTCATGCACACCACCGCGCAACAACCCACCATCAGGTAAAAGAGCATCCACCTCCGAAAGACCCAGACGAAAATGAGGTCGCCCGGCGCGTGAAAGCGGTGTTTCCAGCGCAGCAATCTGCGCACGCAAACCCGCCATCAACTCCGATTTTGTTTGTAAAGGCATAAGAACATCACTCTAAATGTTCCCTTTATGTTCTCATTTATAGAGACCGGAGTCAAGCGCCTCAACGCCTTGAAAAACTGCCGACAAATGACCACACACCCAGTTTCCGTTTGGCTTGAACAACCATCAACCCACAAGCCAAAGCCTGTGTCACCACAGTTGCCAGCGCCGCACCTTCCAGTCCCCAGAGCGGAATAAGCGTAAAATTGAGCCCGATATTGGCAATCGCCGTGGCGATCAGAATAACGGCACTCGCGTTCTGCTCGCTTGTCATCGTCATCAAAAATTTGACCGGCCCACACGCTGCCTGCACTACCAGTCCCAGCGCAAGGAGTCTCAAAACCCAGATCCCCTCGTCAAAGCCCGGACCAAAAGCCAACAACGCCCATTCACCAAATAAGGAAAGAAGCACCGCAAAACCAAGTGTCGGCCAGAAGCTCCAATGCGCGAACCGGCGAACAGCCTCCTCGAACTCAGCCCCCTTGCGTCGTTCAAAACTTTTGGCCAACACCCGCGCGCCAATCCCGGACACCGCAAAAGGAACAAACCAGACCAGCGCAATAATTTTCACCGCAGCAAAATAACGCGCCACATCTTCTGCCGGAACAAACAGGTCCAGCACCAGCAAATCCATATAGGAAACAAGCAGATAATGCCCATCCACCATCACCATGGGCAACGAAACGGCAAGCCAGTGTCTCGCATGCCATCGTAGAGGGCCCGCCCCCGTCGGCAGCTTTTGTCTCTTACGACGGACAATCCGCACCCATTGCCACAAAGCCACCACAGCAAGACTGATAAAAGTCGCCGTCAGAATGAATACAGGATCAAGTGCAACGACGTCCGCTGTTCCTCCAGCACCCCACGTCCCTCCAATGCCCCAGGCTCCCAATGCGACCAGAACAAATAGAAGAGCCGGGCGTAAAAGATAACCCGGCGCATAGGCCATGGCATTGTCGCCAAGCCCGCGCAGCACACCCTTCCCCAACTCGCTGAATGCATAAAGCGGCACCGCCGCCATCGCAATCAGGAACGCCACATCCCGATAAGAAATGGGTCCCTCTCCACGAGAATAGACAATCAACCCGCCAACCAGCGCTGCGCAAAGGCTGCTGCCACTGACAAAAAAGGCCGCAAACCCGATTGTCTGCCATACACGCCATTCCCGCCCACGCTCACCATAACGGGCAATAAAGCGTGTCATGGAGATACCAAAACCCCCTTGCGCCAACGTGTCCAGAACAATGATCCACGTCCAGGCAACAGCATAAATACCAAATGCATCTGCCCCTGCCCAACGGGCAATCGCAATCTGCGTGAAAAAGGCAAAAGCCGCCCCCACCCCTCGCAACAGAAACAGAAACACCGTTTCGCGCCGCTGGCGTGCAACATCGCTCCCGGCAAACAGCCGGCGGATTTGTTCTATCGGGGCGCGCGAAGAGACATCAGCGAGACCGGCAAGGCGCATCTTATCCCTCAACGTTTCGTCACAGGGACACGGTGGCCACGGGGAAGATCAGACAGACGGGCAGGCGCTGCCTGAGCAACCTGTGCCTTTGAGCGCACAATACGCGGAAGAGAAAGTATTTCCGCAACCGCTGGTTTCAAATCATCCCGCACCCAGACATCAGACGTTTCCCAGCCCAACAAAAGCTTGAACGGGTGCAGCCCCAATCCCCCCAGATCGCGCATCAATGGTAGTATGCTGCCAATGCTTTTTCTGTCCTTAAAAAGCGTGTCATACGCACCAACCAGCATATTCCGCCCCCTCACCCCCAACGCATAGGAGCGTGGCGCGGGACATGTTCCATCTGTCATCATACCAAACAAATGGAAAGGAAAGTCGACACCAAGCGAAACAGCCAGCGGCAATGAACCCCAAAACCGGGCATTGATCTCAACCAATATCCAATCAGGGCCATCATGCGCATGCCGGAATTCAAACATACAGACCCCTGTATAATCGAGCGCATGCAGCATACGAGCACAAGCCGCGAGCATGGCTGGGTCAACGGCTACGCTTTCACGTAGCGAACTGCCACCACCGGTACGCGGTTCCTTCAGACGGCGGTGCTGAAACGCAAGCAACACCTCCCCTTTCCGGGACAGGGTAGAAAGCCCGCCGCCATACCCATCGAAATATTTTTCGACCATGAACCGGGACGTAAACTCGATCTCCGCGAGAGCCGCCTTCACATCTGCCCGGCTGCGGGCAACAACAACCTTACCGCGGTTTTCCATCTCTTGAAGCGTGTAGGAAGCGCGCGGCTTGATCAACAAAGGAAGCCCGAACTCACCAACCAGCGTTTCCACACTGTCATCATCACGAAGGCGCCGCCCATCCGCAACGGCAACCCCCACATTCCCCGCAAGCTCTTTGGCCGCAAGCTTGTCAAACAGGATCGGGATCGCATGCGGGTCCGGCAAAGCAAGACATTGGTCTGCAAACCGGGCACGATGACGGTCAAGCGCTAGGATGGAGCGGTCGCAACAAGGCACCAGCAAATCGTAAGTCTGCGACGCCAGGTGCGTCTCCAGCGCAGCAAGCCATTCCTCCCCTTCTCCCTGATAAGCCGGAAGCGGTATCACGTCGCATATATACCTGGAGGCCAGGGCCGGCGCATGCAGGTCGAACGGTGCAGCGTCTACATGGACCCCCTTCCGGCCCAGGGATCGGACGACCGCGAGAAAACTCCGCGTGTCATCTCCGAACACCAAAACCCGCTTTTTCCGCTGCACTTGTCTCACTCCGACACATCAAGCCCCGGCACGAGGCTCCTCACAACCAGTCGTTGCAAGGATACGGCCACAACTCTTCGTATGTGGTTTACCAAAAATAAAACCATTNGTTGNAATATNCGTTGAAAGACAACCTGAGGTTTCATTATGTTCAACATGCCGCTTGCAAGAAAACTTCCCCTCATCATCAGCGTTGCCGCCATATTGGCGGCCATTACCGCGGGCTATATCGGCTATTATCAGGGTCATGCTTCACTCGTGCAGGCGACCCAGGCCAAGCTGACAGCCCTTCTCGATAACCGAAAAGAAAGCCTCCAAAACTGGTTTGATGCCATTGAGGGAGACCTTCATGTACAAGCTGACAACCCGTTTGTCTTCCAGGCACTTCAGGATTTTCGTTATGGNTGGAGANCTATCGGCGAGGATCAGACAACCCGCCTGCAAACACTCTACATTACCGACAATCCACACCCCACAGGGGCCAAAGACGAGCTGAACATGGCCAGCGATGGCTCTATCTACAGCTCCATACACCAGGAATATCACCCCTACTTCCGCTCATTCTTGAGAGATCGCGGCTATTACGACATCTTCCTTTTCGATCCGGACGGCAATCTTGTCTATACCGTTTTCAAGGAACTGGACTACGCAACCAATCTGAATGACGGCAAGTGGAAAAATTCGGATCTGGGCCATGCGTTCCGGGCAGCCCGTGACGAGCCTGTTAAAGGTCAGATCAACTTTTTCGATTTCCGCCCCTATGCGCCAAGCGCCGACGCCCCCGCTGCCTTCATGTCTACCGCTATCCTCAATGCGGAAGGACGGCTCGAAGGTGTCCTCNTTTTCCAAATGCCGATTGGTACGCTGAACGAAGTGATGAACTCTTCTGTCGGTTTGGGAGACACGGGCGAAACATACATCGTCGGCACAGACCTTCTGATGCGTTCCGACAGCCGTCTGTCTGAAACATCAACCATACTGGAACGCAAAGTTGACACCGAAGCATCCCGNGCAGCGCTGGGCGGGCAACAAGGGGTTGTCATCACGACAGATTATCGGGGCGCAGAAGTATTCTCAGCCTTTACGCACATAACCCTCGCCGGCACCACTTGGGCGCTCCTGGCGGAACAGGATGTCGCCGAAGCCCTCATCTCCATTCAGGAGCTCATCTATTCCCTGATCACCTTCATCGGCATTGGTCTGCTNATCCTGATCGCCATTGCAGTTTTTATCGGGCGCAACACAGCCCAGCCCATATTACAACTTGCCACAGGCATGCGGGCGATTGCCGACGGAGATACAAATTACCCCATCACCGCAAAAGATCGGAAAGACGAGTTGGGTGCTATGGCAAAAGCCGTCGAAATATTTCGCAGCGGGCTGATTGAAGCTGCCGATCTCCGAAAGCAACGCGAGGCCGAACGCACCGAAACACAGAGAAAAATTCGCGAGGCAATTTCTCAAATCGCCGTCAATGTGGAAACGAGTACGCAACAATTAATGGAAGAGATGACAGATGCAATGGCTCGCGTCAAAAACTCTTCCGGTGAGATGCATAACTCGGCCCACAAAGTTATGGGTGACACCCAAAAAGTGGCCGCAGCAGCAGAAGAATCCCAGGCCAGCCTGTCAACCGTTTCCAGCGCTGCAGAGGAATTGGCCGTCTCCATCAAATCAATCAGTGAAGAGATGAACAGATCGCTCTCCGCAACGTCTGATGCCGTCAACGCAGGGTCCGACGCTCAGCACAAAATAGACTCACTTTCCACCGCCGTCGAACGGATTGGGGAAGTGGCAGCCGTCATCTCTGATATCGCCGAACAGACAAACCTTCTGGCACTGAATGCAACTATCGAGGCGGCGCGTGCTGGTGAAGCCGGGAAAGGGTTNGCCGTCGTCGCATCCGAGGTNAAATCTCTCGCCAACCAGACGGCAAAATCAACCGAAGAAATCAGCACACAGATATCAGAAATTCAGTCGTCCACGCACGCCGCTGTCTCCTCCTTCGTCAACATTTCAAACGCGTTGAAACGGGTACAAGAGACCGCGGAAACCATCGCCTCCGCCATCGACAGCCAAAGTCTGGCGACCCAGGAAATCGCACATAATACCGACGAGACAAAAACCGCCGGCGAAGAAGTATCCAGAAGTGTGGTCTCCGTTTCCGAGGAGGCGACACGCACCAGCAACCTCACCTCGGACATGAACGAGATTGTAAGCAACGTATCCAAAATGGTGGAGGAACTAAGTGCAGACCTTGTCAAGGTCGTCCGCACATCGACGGAGGAAGCCAACCGGCAACTGAGCGATCAGACAGCCGCTTGACCCAACGGGAAAATGGCGCGGCGTTTATGACCGCGCCATTTTCAATCAACCTTCAACAAAGCCGGGCCACTGCCCCATATACTCGACAAACTTGTCACTCAACCCCTGGGAATTGAGGTAGGCAGCGGTTACCGGATTACTCACCGGTTCAAACCGGCTGTCATTCTTGTAACGATTGGGAAAATCATGCGTCAGAATGGCAGCCCGGCCCAGCAGCACAAAATCACACCCCTGCTGAAGACAAAGCTCGGCGTCCTCGGGCTTGGCAATTTTCCCGGCGACACCCAGCCGCACATTCCCGCGATCAAGCTCTGTAAAATAGGACATCAATGATTTGCCCTTGAACGCGGGGTCGCTCGGCTCCTTAAAAGCATTCCAAAGCGACATGTCGAGATAGTCGATCTTGTCCTTACGCATCAAACGTTGTGCAACGGAAACAATCTCATCAAGTTTCACGTCAAACCGTTCCGGTGACAAACGCACACCCAATTGAAAGTCAGGGCGACAGCGGGCGCGTATACCATCAATAATATCAAACAGGGGGCGTGCCCTGTTTTCCAGCGATCCGCCATATTTGTCGTCGCGCACGTTAACACCGGGACTGAGAAACTGGCAGAGAATGTATCCATGCGCACCATGTAACTCGACACCATCGAAGCCGGCCTTTTCCGCCCGGAGTGCGCCGACAATGAATGCCTCGATCATCTCCTCGACTTCCGCCGTGCTCATCGCCCGAGCCCCGAATTCCTCATTGTCCGAAGGACAATGCGGCTTTTCGCCAATAAGCTCCTTTGGAGAGCGCATACCCGCATGATGCAACTGAATGGAGGACGAGCTTCCTTCCGCCTTGATCGCAGCCGCAAGCCGTGTAAGCCCCGGCAAGTGATTGTCCGAAAACACCCCAAGCTGGCCGGGAAACCCCTGCCCCACCGCCTGCACATGCGCTGCACAGGTCATCGTCAGGCCAAAACCACCTTTGGCCCTCATCGTCAGCCAGTGAAACTCTTCATCAGACAGGATGCCGTCATCGTGACTTTGAGTATTCGTCAGCGGTGCGAGCATAAAACGGTTCTTCATCTCCGGCCCTCGTGTAAACGAAAGCGGTTGCAACAAGTCGGTCATCTGTTTTCCCGGATTAAGTGGACTCAATAGATCAGGCGCTATCAGGCAGGATCAATCGCCCTGCGCCGCGCCCCAATAGTTAAAACCTGCAAAGCGCGGCGTATTGGGAAGGTACATGGTCTCCAGTTTCTGCACACGAAAACCTCCTTCCTCCAGCAAGGTTGGAATTTTGCGATTGAGATTGCATCCCCCCGCCAGCTTCTTCCAAACCGGGTTGATCCGGTTTTGCCAGACCTCCACATCCCGATCCGGGGCGCAGCCATGCTCACAGAAAATCAGCTTGCCTCCCGGTCGCAGCACGCGGCGCATCCCCTCCAGCGCCTTGCGCGTGTCGGGAATGGTACACAGCGCATACGTTACCAGTACCGTATCAACCGAATTGCTTTCCAGCGGGATTTCCTCGCCCGGCAAGCCGATAAACTCAACATCAAAGCCAAGTCCTTCTGCACGCTTTCCAGCGATCTTCCAGCTCTCCTCCGACGGGTCAAGACCGATGACACGCTCAACGCGTGACGCATCGTAATGCTCCAGATTAAGACCGGTCCCGATGCCGATCTCAAGAACCCGCCCTTCAGCCAGCGGTACGACTTTCTTGCGCTGATAGGCAATCGGCGGTGCACCACACGCAAACCGGCTGTTGATAAAACGTGGGACAATATATTTGTCGTAAAAGCCCATTCTCGCCTCCCATATGTTTTAGGGCAAGTATAGGCCCAAACACGGGGGTCAACGCCAGTCGGAAACACCAAATCGCAAAAGTCTGTCCGCACTGATCATACCGATCAGACGCCCGCGGCCTCTCAAGGTCAGGACACCACTTCTGACAAGCCGTTGGTCACGAAGACGCGAGAGTGTCCGCGCACCTTTGGAAAGAGCGTCCCATATCTCCTCCACCGGCGGAATGGAGACTTGCCGCGCGGCGGAATTCATCTCAACTGATTCGGCAACCAGTGTCGCAGCCAGCGCCGTCTCGGTCGCACAGGCACCGTACAGTGTCACAATATCCGCGTCCCCGGATGGGTGTTCGTCAAACCGTGCGCCGGCTGACACAATGCCGCCCCGCACAATGCCCGGGCGCAACCCATGCACCATTTCAAGCCACAATCCGGTGCGAGCCTCCGCAGGTACATCCAGCACACCTTCCATCTCTATCTGGAAGGCACCACACTCTCCCGACACAACGAAAGCACTGTCAAACGGATGATCGTTCAGCATGGTCGCCAGAACATCATCCACAATCGCCCCCCGCAATACCGCAGGCACCCGCGACGCCGCATACGCGATCCCTGCCTGTGCGGCAGCCGACCTCAAGACCTCCATCACACGGCGCATGACCGCGCTGCGCGGCAATACATCCAGAGACCCTGTCCCGATCAGATCAAAATCAGGCGCACATTCCTCCTCCAACTGATTCAGGCGCGCGCACCCTCCATCCAGCGCTGACTGAACCTGGGTGCCATCCCCCCCGTTCAGGCTCAGCAGGAAGGAACCCAATCCGTTTTCATGAACTCTGATCGTCACACACGCCTCTCCGGAGCGAAAAACAAACCCTACTGCGACTGAGCATCCGACAGGCCCGGCGCACGCCATTGCCCATCCAGGTCTGCGTCCACATAAATCGGGTTTGTGAAGGCATAAGGGTGAAATCCCGGATAAACAATTTGGTATTCCGGCCCCGCTTCACCCGTCACTTCTACAACAACAAAACTGTCTTCCTCAAACTGAAGGTCTTTCTCATACACGTCACCGGCAGCGATGGGAACCACCTCCACAATCACCCCGTTCACAGTCACTTGAAGCGTTTGAACATCAATCCAGGGGGCGCTCGCAACGTCCACACGCAGTCGCCCGGCGGGTCCACTTGACATGCCTCCCACCTCTGCCTCATTCAGACGGACATGAAGCATTGGCCCCGTTGTGCCAAGGCTCCGCCCGGCACGAACGGCCTCAACAAAGTCAGCTTCGTCAAACTGCGCCGGGTCGTCATTCGCCATCGCGACCATGTTTGGCGGAAAGCCGACCTGTTGATCTAATGCGTGAGAATCGCTGTTTGCCGTCCCTGTCAGGCGATACCCCTGTGACAGCAATGCCAGCCAGTCCCGCCGCAAGGCCGGGTTGAAACTGCGCATCGGCCCATTCAGAAGCTCCATCGCATCAAAATCAATGTCGCGAATGCCCGTCACCGGGTCCGGTTCGATAAGGCGCGCATTGTGAGGGTCCGACAAAGGACGTCCGGCATCGAAGGCCCGCCCCACACCCATATGATCAAAATAGGTTTGCCGGTCACCGGACCACGCCTCGTCCCACGCCGCGCCCCCCGGTTTGAAACGATCATCCGCACGTGCATGGTTCAACTGCATCAGCGCCTGTGGATGCCGTGCCTTCAGATCGCCAATCACATCCCGCCACCGCCGGTTTTCATTGGGGAACGCACCACGCCTAAACGCGTAAGGCTGGACCTCCATCGGGAAAGCGTTCCCATGGCCCAACGTGAAGGGAGAGCGCTCGGATTGAACCTCACTGGTAACTTCCGTACCCGTAACTGTTGCCACCTTGTCAGCAACCCCCAGCGCCTCAATCACAGGGTGAAAATCAAAGACCGTTTCATGCTCCGTCGAAACCAGCACCTCAGCCCCCTCTGCCACGAAACTTGTCACCCGTTTCGAGGGGGACAGAACCGAGTCAAAACTGGGGCCGGAGTGAACATGGAAATCAGCTGACACCCAGCCCGGCGTTTCAAGAAGCCGTTTCGGCGCAGCAATATCCAGCACCGCATCATCGCCCGCCGTCACAGTGAGCGCTGTCGTCTCTAAAGAAAACTCAGGTCCTCGGACCGCATAAACCTGATAACTGCCCGGCGCAATATTGAGCGCACGAGGGTCTTCGTCGACCCCCATCAGGAAAACCTGATGAACGCCTGTTTTCTCCGACACGCCTTCGTCACCCAGCTCACGGGCACCGAGCAAATCATCATCAAAAACAGGATCAAGTGTCCCTTCGATCCCCTTGAAAACAAGACGCATCGCCTCTCCGCGAGGCAGCGCCAGACGGGCTGGCCGTCCCAGGCCCAGCGGCGCCAATGTCACGTTCTCCTCCGCCACGGAAAAACGAAGGGTCCCGTCCCGCGCACCATCCGCAACGCCCCGCGCAACATACTCCCCCGCGGGCAGGTGAAGAGAAAAACGCCCTCCCTCGTCTGTTCGNACCGCCGTAAAAGGGGTGCCATCCGCAAGGTCCACNTGAACAACAGCCGCCCCGCCCAGCACGTGTCCCGCCACCATTGGTGAGGNCGCATAATGAATATCTGTGATAGCCGCCACATCCGCACGCGGCGCAATCATNAGTGCTTCTTCAAAAACAATTTCATCACCCGGCGCCAGGTCAGTAAACGGCACCTCCAGCAATTGGGGAAGCCCGATCTCCGATCCATCCCCGGTCAGAAACGGCTCTGTCACAGCAAGAAACGAAAGNGCAGAGAAGTCAGCAAGCGCATAAAAAGGCAGCATAACCGTCTCACCATCAGTCTGATACCTGACGGCTGATCGCATCTGCCAGCCATAGGCAATCGGCGCGTCGGCATCTGCCGGCGACAAGGCAACGATCAAATCTGCTGTTCGCGCAAATGTCGCAATTTCCGCCGGCCCTCGGCTGACAAAACTCTCCTGCACAAAACCATTGCTGCGCGCAGGATCACGTGTCGAGGCAACAAAAGGAACCAGTGAATGGTAGTTGAAAAATATGCTCGTATAGAGGGCAACACTCGGTTCGTCGGCCCGCTGCGACAACCGCTTCGTGATAAACAGCGTATTGGCATTGTCCCGGTCCAGCCGGTACGATGTTTCAACCACCACACCACCCTGTCTGCCAAAAGTGCGGATCACAGCAGCAGACGCTCCCACCTTTGCGTCCACCCCATCAATATTGACGGGTGTCTCGCGCGAACTGTCGATCAGATCCTGCGCCCCAACATAATGATCGTCAGCCCGGTCGCAAAACCCCAGATCAATCAACACACCGCCCCGTGTTGACAGCTCACTTTCATGCGACACATCAGAGATGATGGCACAAACAGAACCGTTCGACAGGAACCAGTCCCCGANNCCGCCGGCCGCATCAGGCCCCCCACGAACATATGAAGACGCATTATCCTGCGTGATCCGCGCCGCAACAAGCGGCTCGGCATAGGCGCCTTGGGAAGCCCCCCACAAAGCTGCCACCAGCGCGAAACACCAACCAAACCGTCCAGCAAAAAGTCCGCCCATCAACTCTTCCCCCAAAACACTTCGTTCCTGCCACGCAACCTAACACGTCGGACACTGAAACGATGCACCACCGCTCATCAAATACGGTGACGCGTCATGATTATTGACGCCTGTAATAAAATTCAGGCAACACCCAGCTTCTTCTGCAGAGAGGAGGAAGAGGTCGTGTACTGGAAGATCACTTTGGCATCAGGGTCTATAACCTTTTTGGCCGCTTGCGCCATCAGGGCAGCCTCGTGAAACCCGGACAATATGAGCTTCAGCTTTCCCGGATACCAGTTGATATCGCCGATCGCAAAAATGCCTTCTGCATTCGTTGCAAACTTCTCCGTATCCACGGGGATGAGGTTCTCATGCAGATTGAGCCCCCAGTCCGCAATCGGGCCGAGCTTCATGGTAAGACCGAAGAACGGAAGTAACGTGTCACAGGCGATGCGCACCTGTTCTCCCTCATTTGATTTGTAGGTAACACCCTCAAGCTGACCATTTTCACCATGCAGCTCCGTAATCTGCCCCAGATGAAAATCAAGCTTCTTCGCCTCAACCAACGCATGCATCTTGTTGACTGAATCCGGTGCCGCCCGAAACCCGTCCCGACGATGAATAAGCTGCATACGTTCGGCAAGCGGTTGTAGATTGATCGTCCAGTCAAGCGCACTATCACCCCCACCCGAGATCAGAATGCTTTTGCCTTTGAAGGTCTCCATTTTCTTGACGGAGTAGAAAACCGAGGTTCCTTCATATGCCTCAATACCCGGGATCGGAGGCTTCTTGGGTTGAAAGCTGCCGCCCCCTGCTGCGATTACAATAACAGGGGCTTCAAATGTCAGCCCTCCATCTGTCTTCACCTGCCAGGCACCATTTGGTAATTTCTCAACCTGCTCCACCATTTCATTGAAATGAAACGCCGGTTCGAACGGCTTTGCCTGTGCCATGAGATTATCAGTCAGCTCCTGACCAGAGACGATCGGCAATCCCGGAATATCGTAAATAGGCTTTTCCGGATATAGCTCGGCACATTGCCCGCCAGGCCGATCGAGAATGTCGATCACATGCGCTTTCAAATCCAGCAATCCCAGTTCAAACACCGCAAACAGGCCACACGGCCCCGCACCGACAATCACAACATCTGTTTTAATCGTATCCTGGCTCATATTGTCTCCCGGCTTCCTCTGACACAGCTCCACCAGCATGAGACAATTTGGGAGGCAAGCAAAAGCAAAAACCGCCCCTCAACCGGAAATGTCCCTGTTTCTGGCACCTGCGACCCACTGCCCCCGTGACAAAGGCCCTCAAATGCGTATGTTACGGCCAGAAATAGGAGCCCGAAGCCCGGCTCACGGTCCCTTTATGCTGGAGAAGTCCATGTCACCGAAAGCCCCCAAGTGCGAAACCATGGCAGATGTGCGCCGTGAGGTGGACCGCCTTGACCGGGAGCTTGTCGTCCTGCTGGCAGAGCGGCAGGCCATGATGGACGAAGCCGCGCGGATCAAACAAAGCCGTGACCTTGTACGCGACGAAGAACGGGTCGAACAGGTGGTTGCCAACGTACTCGCCGAGGCAAAAAAAACCGGTTTGTCCGCCGCCATTGCAGAACCGGTCTGGCGGTTGTTGATCGAAAAAAGCATCGAACATGAGTTCGGCACATTTGATGAGATCAGAAAACCTCGCTAGCCGGCAAGCGAGCCAGCCCTTCCCGCCTGTAATCGTTCCATCAGGAACGTCACGAACAGAAAATCTGTTTCTGTATCAATATCCGCAGATCGTTCTTCGGGCATCTCGTACAAAAGCGTTGAGGGCAAAAACAGCCCCACACCACTCATCAGCACGTCGCGCCGCCAGACATAGATAGAGCCGTTCATGTCAAATGTCCGCGGCGCATCCTGCCGGCGAACAATAGGCGGATTGGTAGGTTTGGAGAGCCCGACCGTGCCATCCGCCCGTTCTTCCACAAGATTGAAGTAGGGAGAACATTTCGCCGGGCTACCCGTGATCACATTCTCCGCATCTCCCGCTTCCAGAAGAGAAACCGCACCTGCAATGTCACTCGGCAATCGCAAGGGGGATGTCGGCTGCAGATCAACAAGCGTATCAAATTGGTAAGGGTATGCAGCCTCAACCTGCTCAACACAATGACGGATTGCAGGCAGTTTCGCCGCACTGTCGGTCGCCAACGCCGCCGGACGCTCGACAACCATGTCCGCCCCGGCATCCTTACCCGCCTGCAAAATGGCCGGGTCGTCGCTCGAAACAGCGATCACCTCAAAAAGGTTTGCCGCACGCGCCTGCTCCACAGAGTGCGCAATCAACGGCTTCCCGCCAAGCGGCCGAATATTCTTGCCCGGCACACCCTTGGAGCCGCCGCGCGCCAATATGGTGCAAAGCCGTCTCACGGCGCGGCCTTGTCGCCAAAGACCTTGCCGAACTCACGCTGCGCCTGCTGCAGGTCATCAAGCTGGCCAATATCAATCCAGTACTCATGAATGGGGAAAGCCGCCGGCAGACCCTTGTTCTGTATCACCTGATCAAACAGGGTTGGCATGTCATACATCTGACCTTTCGGGACATATTTGAGGACGGAAGGTGAGAGAGCATAAATCCCGCCATTCACAAAATAGCTCTGGGTCGGCTTTTCATTGATCTCGGTAATCTGATTACCGCTCATTTCAATCACGCCATAAGGCACCTGAAAGCGGTATTCCCGCACACCCATAGTAGCATCCGCTGCCTGATCCAGATGAAAATCGAGCAACCGACGGAAATTGATTGCCGTCACCAAATCGGCATTCATTACCAAAAACGGCTCCGATGGCATCTCGGGTAACAAGGTCAAAGCCCCTGCTGTACCCAGCCGCTGGTTTTCTTCCAGATAGGAAATCTCGACACCAAACTCCGACCCGTCACCAAAATGTGCCTCGACCTTCTCCGCTTGATAATTCACCGACAGGAAAATGCGCGTGAACCCCTGCTCGGCCAGTCGCTCGATGATACTTTCCAGCACCGGTTTCCCCCCCACGGGGATCAGCGGCTTGGGCAGGTTTTCAGTCNGGGGCCGCAACCGGGTNCCAAGCCCTCCTGCCATGATGACAACCCAATTGCCGCTCCGGCCATCCCGCATAATCCTGGTCAGCGTCTCAAGCCCGGTCAAAACCCCGGCACCATCCACAATCGGCACCTGCGCGATCTGATATTGNCGCATCCACTTCATCACGGTGCGGCGGTCAATNTCCGGCCCTGCCGTAATGGGGNTNGCCTTCATTACCCGGTCAACCGGGGCTTCCAGCGTTTCACCCCGCAGGATCGCCCGCCGCACATCACCGTCCGTAATCGTGCCGAGCAACTTACCATCGCCNGCAACCACCAGAGCGATCTGCAATGCGCTCTCGTCCAGGTTGCGAATGGCGTCCCCCAAGGTGGCTGAGGGGTCAAGAACAGCTTTTTTCCAATCTGCCATATGTCTCACTCCGCCTTATTGGTGGATTAAATCATCAGGCTCATAAGCCCGCGCCGCATGCGTACCCAGCAATGACCAATAAAGAACAGGGTCAAGCCCNNTCCCCGGTCGTTTTACCGTCAGGTTTTCTTCTGTAAAGACTTCACCCGCCGCGATGGAACATGCCGCCACCAGCGACTTGCGCGCGACCTCCGCCGTCGCCTTTTCAATCCCGCGCGGCACTTTCACGCCGTCACCCATGGCAGCGCTCACGCGCCGCACGCCGACAACCAGTTCCTTNAGTTCATCCGGCTCCAGCGACGCCTTGTGATCTGGCCCAGGCAGCGCACGATCGAGCGTAAAGTGCTTTTCAANAACAGTNGCTCCCGCCGCAACAGAAGCGACAGACAGAACAGTACCAACCGAATGGTCTGAAAACCCGACCGGCAGCCCAAACCGGGCCGACAGTGTCTGCATGGCCGACAGGTTCACATCTTCATCCGGTGTCGGGTAAGCACTTGTACAATGAAGCAGCGTCACATGACGTTTGAGCGCATCCTGCCCTGCTTTGGACTGAAAGGCCTTGGCAAAATTCTCGATGTCAGGCGCCATCGCGCCCGTATAGCCTGCGGCGAGCACACCAAGTGCCTTTTCAATTTCCTCAAGGTTTGCCATGCCGGTCGACAGAATAATGTCGAGGCCAGACTGTGCTGCTGCAAAGAGGAGCGGCGCATTGGTCAATTCACCAGAACCGATCTTGAGTGACGAAACCTTCAGGCGCTTCACCAGCAGATCAAGACTTGCAAGATCAAACGGAGTTGAAAGAAAGCCGATCTTCCGAACAGCGCAATGTGCCATCAGAGCCATGTGCGCCGCCTCGTCCAGCTCCAGGGCTTTCAGCATATCCAGCTGGCTTTGCGCCGCATCCGTCGTGACTTTCTGGTAGGCAGCCTTGGGTGCGGCTTTGGTTGCAAGCGCGCCGGAATTGAAGGTCTGAAACTTGACGATGTCAGCCCCGGCCGCCGCAGCAACGTCAACCATATCGATGGCACGCGCAAGCGAGCCATTATGATTGACCCCCGCTTCCGCTATAATCAATACAGGATGTGCAGCGCTCATGATGTGATCTCCAGACCCTGGTCTATTGTGTGGAATTTTTTCATCAGAACATTCTCAAGCGGCAACGTCTCCAGCAGACGTGCCATTTTGACCGACGCCCCACCCCGCCCATAAGGCGTTTCGCGAGCAGAAGCCATAGCCTGAAACTCAGAGGAAAGACCGCGTTCAATCGCCACCCGAATGGCACGCGCACTCTCCTCACAATCAATAACTGAGGGCGCGCGCAAACGACCCTGCTGGCGAACCCCGATATTGATGGTCGGCGTGCCGACCGCTGGCGCCTCAATAATCCCGCTTGATGAATTGCCGATCACAAGATCTGCGCCGGTAAGCACACTCAGATAGCGCTTGCGTCCAAACGAGGCGATCTGCATGACGCGATCCGGGCGAGCCTTTACATACGCGTCGATCAGCTTTGTGATTTCATCACCGTCTGTATCCGCATTTGTGCCGGTAAAAATGATGGAGGCTTGAGGAAACGCGTCTAACGCTTCAAGGAGGGCATGTGCATCTGCTGCCGTCCCCTTACGCAAGGTTACGGGATGATACGTCACCAGGAACAGCGGCATACGGGGTTGAAAGTCGATACTCGACATCGCCTCCGCAAACGACATCACATCTGCATCCATAATCGGATCAAGCCCCGGCGCGCCCACATTGAACACGCGCTGAGGATCCTCCCCCATCTGAATGACGCGGGTACGATATGGTTCTGCCGCCACAAAATGGTAATGAGCCATCTTGCTGATGGCATGGCGAATGGCCTCGTCGATCTGCCCTTCGCTCGCTTCGCCACCATGAATATGTGCAATTGGGAGCCGCGCCAGCATAGCGGCCTCGGCCGCTGCGAGAATTTCATATCGGTCGCCCAGCACAACCACAATATCGGGGGCCAGACGTTCAAAGACATCTGCCAGACCGATCAGCGCCCGCCCCATCGCCTTTGTCAGTTCAGCCGGTCCATCACCTTTCAGTTCCATGTCAACACGCGCCGAGATCACATGCCCGTCGGCCTCGATCTCATCCACAGTCCGTCCATGACGGTCTGAAAGATGCGTACCTGTGACGATCAGTTGAAGCTCAAGCAGGTCCGACGCCTCAATCTCGCAGAGCAACCGGTGAAGCAGACCATATTCAGCGCGGGAACCGGTAACCACCCCTATACGGCGCACCTTCGTCATAGGTCATCGCCACCCGATTGTGCGGGCAATGATACGCTGGAAGGAACATTGATAAGCCGCGCTTCGATCTCTCTTGCACCGTCGAGCGGCATGGAAGAGCAATCTGCATATATCGGCAGGTCCGGCATCAACGTCCAGGTCGGGCGTGTCATCAAACCGGCCTCATTCGTCGCGGTGAGGACCGCGTCACGCACCGCAAGCGATGGTGTATCCAGCATCAGACAATTGAGCCAATAGTTCGATTGCGCAAAACACCGTTCTCGATAGGCGGAAATGCCGGACACTGTCTCAAAAGCGGAAAGATAGCGTGCGGCCAAAGCGCGCTTGCGAACCACATAATTATCAAGTTTTTCAAGTTGAGCGCAACCAAGCGCCGCATTGAGATTGGGCAGCCGATAATTATACCCGACCGCATCATGATTGAATGCCCATTTGTGTGGAACCTTGGCCGTCGTCGTCAGATGTTTGGCGCGCGCAGCAAGCTCTGCATCGTCCGTGACGATAGCACCACCCCCACCCGTTGTGATGATCTTGTTACCGTTGAAGCTCACCGCTGCAATGCGGCCGAGGGACCCGCACTTCTCTCCCTTATAGAGCGAGCCAAGAGACTCCGCCGCATCTTCCACAATCGTAATACCAAAACGCGCAGCAACGGAAATCAGAGGCTCCATATCAACCGCATGGCCGAATGTATGCATCGGTACAATCGCGGCGATCCGCCGCCCTGTTCTTCTGTTCCGCACCCCGTCCAGAGTGCGTTCACTCACATCGCTCAGATAATCATTCAGCTTATGAGGATCGAGACCCAGCGTCGCCGGGTCGGAATCAACAAAATGCGGGATCGCCCCCAGATAGCTTGCCGCATTTGCCGTCGCAACAAAGGTCAGGGCAGGCAGGATCACCTCATCACCCGCTTCCACCCCGACAACCTGCAAGGCAACTTGCAAGGCCGCAGTGCCGTTCACCACAGCAACACCGTGGGCAGCACCACAATGTGCGGCCACGTCCTTTTCAAAACGTTCTACATAAGACCCGACAGACGACACCCAACCTGTGTCCAGGCAATCCTTCACATATTCCCATTCCGCACCCTCAAAATGTGGTGCGTGAAGAGGTTGAAATCCATGTCCATCGCTTACACCAATGGCAGTACGAATAGCCGTTACAACCGCCTTCGGATCAACCACCGGATCATCTGTTGCCACCGGCGCAAGCGCCATATCTCTGCCCCTTATGCCGCAGCCGCTTCTGCCCGGACATCATAATTGCCATAGAAGCCGGGAATTTCCGCCGACCGGAGATACAAACCTGAATGCACGGCCTGAATAAGTTCAGGCACAAAAGCCGCAACCGAGTATTTTGTCTCAAAGCCAAGCACGTTACGGATCTTTGCGAAATTGACACGATAGTTCCGCGGATCACTTCCCTTCTCCACATATTGAACATTGCCGTCCGTATGCTTCAGAATTTCATCAATGATCATGGCCTTGGTGTAGTTGTTCTCATCCGATCCCACATTGAAAACCTCACCGCGCACTTTTTCCTCTGGTGCTTCCAGCACGCGGATGACGGCACGCGCAATATCGCGGACATGGCAGTAAGGCCGCCATGTATCCTTGTCAAAAACGTCAAGGCTTTCCCCGCGCGCAAGCGCCGCCGTGAACTCGTTCACTGTCAGATCAAAACGCATCCGATGGCTCAGTCCGAAAGCGGTCGAGATACGTAGAATGGTCGGCGTAAAATCCGCATCATTCAGATTGTTGAGAATGAATTTCTCAAAACCAACCTTGGTTTCCGCATAGATGGACAAGGGGCGAAGTGCTGAAGTCTCATCTGCCGGTGTATTGTCCTCCCGCAGACCATAGTTGGAGCATGTCGATGTGAAGACAAACTTGTGAATACCGCGTCCCTGCATCGCACGGAAAACAGTTTCAGAACCATCCCGGTTGACCGAGCGCGTCAGGTCGGGGAATTTCTTCGAGATCGGATCGCCGACCAGCGAGGCGAGCAGCACAACATCCGTCACACCGTCCATCGCACGGTCCAGAACATCCGGATCCCGCAAGTCACCCATCACGAGTGAAAATCCAGGTTCGTCGTATAAGCCTTCAAGCGACAGCGAATTGGAATAGAGGAAATTGTCGAGCACCCGCGTGCGATATCCGCGCTTCAGGAGATCGCGCACCATGACGGACCCCACATAACCGGCACCGCCAATCACAAGAACATGTCGCGGCCGAACAGCGCCCCGCTCTGCCGCACGCTTCAATCGGGAAAGCTCATCCTGCAACGCTTCCGCCGCGTGGAGAGGTGTCTCACCTTCCATCCGCGCCGCGCAATTGCGAATTGCCTGCGCGTAAACTTCATCCGCATCCAGCGTTTCAGTGCCAAATTTGTCGACCATTACATCTATTCCCCGAAGTCCGCCTCCCAAGGGTCGAGCATAATCAACCCCAAAGGCATGAAGAGGCCCACTAAAGGCCCGGAACTGTCTCGGGTAAGAATGATGAAAAATGGTTAACGCCTTCTTTCCAAACAAAGCAGACATCATAAAAAACGCCCCTTTCCTGCGGAAAGAGGCGTTCAAACAGGGTAAAGACCCCGTTAATCGCTTATCTGGATCAGAACTGCTTTTCAGGCAGGTTCACAACCAGACCATCCAGTTCGTCTGAAACCTTGATCTGGCAGGAAAGACGACTGTTGTCCCGCACGTCAAACGCGAAATCAAGCATGTCCTCTTCCATCTGCTGGGCGGAGCCCACTTTGTCCTTCCAGGCCGCATCCACGTATACGTGGCAGGTTGCGCAAGCGCATGCGCCGCCGCAATCCGCGTCAATGCCCGGAACTGAATTCTTAATGGCCCCTTCCATCACCGTCATGCCGTTCTCGCATTCGATGTTGTGGGACGTGCCGTCATGTTCAATAAAGGTGATCTTCGCCATGGCTCCCCGTCGGTGCTTTACGTTTCTGGTTATGCGAGCCCAACTCAGGCCGCCTCGCGCCGTGAAAATGACGCCTGTGTCATAATTTTGCAAGGGGTCAGCTGCAAGAAACCACCCCACCCGCCCAAAATGGCGGACTCCCGGGAAATATCATGCGTGCTTACCTGCCGTCCAGCCAGATTTAGCCAAAAATGCATGGCCATGTGTCACAGGTGCCGCCTCCAGCGTCGTCGCAAACGTATCATTCCAGCGGTTAAGAAAACCAAACAGAGAGATTACCGCAACGATATCGACAATCTGATCGGCCGAAAAATGCGGATCAAGGCTCGCAAAATCAGCGTCGCTCACCCCGTTTGGCACCTGGGCCGCCAGTTGTGCAATTCTGAGCGCGGCCCGCTCCCCTTCCGAAAAAAGCGGAGAGGTTTCATATTCCCAGATCGCCTCCAGCTTGGCGGTCTCAATACTGTCTGCATGGGCAGCCCCGTGATGGGTATGTGCCTGACAATACAGGCACCCCGCCGACCGGCTCGCCATATAGGCAATCAACCGGTCAAGCCCACCTTCCAGCGCATGGCCCAGATTGACCTGCGCCACCATGCCAACAAAGGCTTTCACCAGTTCAGGCCGCCTGGCCATGATCAGCAGTGAATTGGGCAAAAATCCCATTGCTCCTTCGGCCAGCTGAAACATCTCTTCCAGCTCAGGCACATCTTCCCGCTTCAGCGGTTCCAATCGGCTCATCTCTTCTCCTTTATTCCATTCAGGTAATTGTTTGTAGGGCACACCCGTCGCATAGTTGGAAAAACATTAGGCGACGAATCCGGCCAAGACCAGCAACGGGCAGGCAATCGGGGCGGAACAAGGATCAATCTTTCATGAGCGACAGACTGAACGTGCTCTTCATCACGGCAGACCAATGGCGGGGCGATTGTCTGTCCGCGCTGAAGCATCCGGCCGTGAAAACACCTCATCTTGATGCGCTGGCCGCCGACGGTGTTCTGTTCGCCAACCACTTCGCCAATGCCGTCCCCTGTGCGCCCAGTCGCGCCTCGCTCCATACCGGGCTTTATCTCCAGAACCATCGCGCCTGCACCAACGGTACCCCGCTCGACGCGCGCCACACCAACTGGGCGCTGGAAGCGCGCAAGATCGACTACGATCCCGTCCTCATCGGCTACACGGATACCGCCAACGACCCGCGCGAACTGCAAGACGACAGCCCTTGGGTGAAAACCTATGAAGGTCCCCTGCCCGGCATTCGCCCGCTTGCCATGATGGGCACCTGGCCCGGCCCCTGGGCGGACGATCTGGCGGACAAGGGTTACCCGCTGCCCGATGATCTTCGCCAGACCTATGGACTGCGCGAAGACGGGCCGGATTATGAACATGGGCGCTCACGCCCTAGACCGCTCATCTATCCGCTCAAAGACAATGACACGACCTATCAGATCGAAAAATGCATGGAATATATGGGCGCGGCAAAAGACCCGTTCATCATGCACCTCTCCCTGCTGCGCCCACATCCGCCATGGGTGGCAAGCGAGCCATATGCCTCCATGTATGATCCGGCGGTACTTCCCGCTTATGTTCGCGCGCCCAACGTGGAAATTGAAGGTGCACAACACCCATGGCTTCAACACCAGTTAGCCAACAGGCTTTATCGCGCGCCGGACAATGACAAAAAGCAACGCCGCATGAAGGCCGTTTACTACGGCCTGATGAGCGAAGTGGATGCAGCCCTTGGTCGCCTCTTCGCCTTCCTGAAGGAAAGCGGCCTTTACGACAAAACACTCATCATCTTTACCTCCGACCATGGGGAGCAGATGGGCGATCATTGGCTCATCGGCAAGTGTGGCTATTTCGATGGCTCCTACCACATCCCCCTCATCATCCGCGATCCCCGCGCAGACCAGACGAGGGGTACACGCATCAGCGCCTTTACCGAGAACGTGGACATCATGCCGACGATGCTGTCCGCCATCGGCGCACCTGTTCCACCCCATTGCGACGGCGCGAAACTCGACCCGTTTCTCGAAACGGCAAGAACACCTGCAACATGGCGCACAGAGGCGCATTGGGAATTTGACTTTCGTGACCCGACGGACGAGACGGCAGAGCAATCCCTCGGCCTCACATTGCATCAATGCACGATGAACATCATCCGGTCCGAGAAATACAAGTACGTCCACTTCACCGGTCTGCCACCGCTCTTCTTCGATCTGGAGAAAGATCCAGGCGAACTCACCAACCGCGCGACCGACCCTGCTTACATGTCCCTTGTGTTGGAATATGCGCAGAAAATGCTTTCATGGCGCATGATGCATGACGAGGCCACTCTCACCCACGTCACGCTCACGGATGATGGGCCTCTGGCGCGGGAAAGTGCACGGTACTAGTCTCCGCCAGTCCCCCTCGGACTTGTTCCACCGCCGTCAGAACCTCCGCCCCATTGTCATTACCCGGCTTGTCCGGGTAATCCAGAGCCAAGGGCAAAAGACGGCATGTAACGGCACTGGATTGCCGGAACAAGTCCGGCAATGACCTCGTTATAGAATGTCACCCTCGGACTTGTTCCGAGGGTCCAGGGGCGGCAGGCGAAAGAAGCCAAGACTGGACTGGATTGCCGGAACAAGTCCGGCAATGACGGCGTTAGAGGTAATGCTGACGAAAAGCCAAGTTACAAACCTTGCGTTTGAACGCCCGGTTCGGCACACAGGGAACGAAAGGCGATTCAGGAGACTGCGACAAAATGGAAGACCTCGACTGTATTGTAATCGGCGCGGGTGTTGTGGGGCTCGCCATCGCGCGTGCCCTTGCCCTCAAAGGGCGCGATGTCGTGGTTCTGGAGAAAACACGGCAGATCGGCGCCGAAACCTCGTCGCACAATTCAGAAGTCATTCATGCCGGCATCTATTATGACGCCGGCAGCCTCAAGGCCCGCTTCTGCGTGGAGGGTCGCAAACAGCTCTACCCCTTTCTCAGCGAACGCGGCATCGCCCACAAGAAATGCGGCAAGCTCATCGTCGCCACAAGCGAAACCCAGAAAGCTGAACTCAAGAACATCGCAGCGCGCGCCCTGCGCAACGGCGTTGACGATCTTCACTTTGTGGAGCGGGCTCAACTGAAAGAGATGGAACCGGACCTGAACGCCCTTGCCGCGCTCCATTCTCCATCGACCGGCATCCTCGACAGTCATGGCCTGATGGTCGCCTGCCAGGGAGATCTGGAAGACCGGGGCGGCGCAATAGCCTACCTCAGCGACGTGGACCGGCTGGAAGTCACACATGATGGCGTTATCATCTCCATCGGGGGCGAGGCCCCCATGCAGGTCCGGGCCCGTCTCGTCGTCAATGCAGCGGGTTTTTCAGCCCCTCTGCTTGCGGCAAAAACCATCGGGCTGAAACCGGCCCACATACCACGGGCCTACTACGCCAAAGGAAACTATTTCTCGCTCGCAGGCAAAGCTCCCTTCTCCCGGCTCATTTATCCGGTACCGGAGAAAGCAGGCCTCGGCGTTCACCTGACCCTTGATCTCGGGGGCCAGGCACGTTTCGGACCGGATGTGGAATGGGTGGAGAAGCCGGACTATAGCGTTGACCCCGCACGCGGGGAGGTTTTCTATGCAGCGATCCGGGATTACTGGCCGGGCTTGCCCGACGGCGCGCTCCATGCCGACTATGCCGGCATCCGGCCCAAACTGCAGGCACCGGGAGAAGCAGCCGCAGACTTTCGTATCGATGGTCCGTCAGTGCACGGTCTGCCGGGCCTGATCAACCTGTTTGGGATAGAAAGTCCAGGCCTGACATCATCATTGGCAATCGGTGATTACGTATCCACTCTCATCAGCCACTAGGCACCAAGAGTGGCCCCGCGACGGCATACGCCCTCACTCGTCCATCAACAAACGGATATGCGCCACGGTCTCGTCAATGGCAGCCTCAAGCATCATCAAGGCATCATCACGGGCCGCACCTTCCGGGTTCCTCAGAGCTTCCGCGAGTTCCGCCTGATCGGCGACCGCCCACGCGCCCACACCGCGTGCGGACCCCTTGAGAGTGTGTGCGGCATCCGTCCAAGTTTTAACACAGTCCGCCGCCTGCATCCGCGCCAGGTAAACACCGGCTTGCGCTTTGAAAAGGCCTAGAAGCTCGCACTCCAGTGCACGTTCGCCCAACGTATATTTCGAAAGATGTACAAGATCGATCAATAGACTTTCTCGCCGTACCCCAATACTCGGTGGCATCTCTGCCCGCAAAACCTGTCCCCCAGCCATAAGCCACTCCACTAACCTCTACAGAAACACCCACTATTGAACCCAAACCTTACGAAATACCTTTCCCCCTCTCGCAACCAGGCTTTTCACACCAAACAATTGTGGACAGGATTAACGAAGAGGAAATGCAGGTACATTGGTCTAAACCGGGAGCAAATAGTTAATTTTTCTGTGGAGAACAGCGCAAAGAGCTTGACAAACCAATGGAATCTTTTTGTGAAATTTGGTTTTCACTTGACTTTATAGTTAATTTTCGGTAAACAGGACATGAGGTCGTTTAATGCCTCGTGACTCGTAAGAACCCCTCGCAGACCCCCGGCGAACCCCCAACGCCGGGGGTATTTTTTATCCGCCAACAGCCCGGACAGGGCAACAATTACCTCTCCTGCACCGTTCGGGCGCTTTTCGGCACCTTTTCAACCCCCAGAATTTTGTAGCCCGCGGGTGTCAACCGGCAGACAAGCCAGTCTTTCTTGATCGGGTTTGCAAACCAGGGCCGCGCCCACCCCCGCTCAATACAGGAGCGAATGGTGCGAATGTCGATTTCCTGACCTTCATCATCAAAAAGAGGCAACTTGCCACCGGGCTCTTTCAATCCCCGAATAAGGTAACGAACCTGCGCCCAGGTCGGCTTGGCGTTGAGCTTTGAAGGGTTGGGCGCATGATCGGAACCACGAGGCTGCACGCGCAAGGCTGATGCCTCATCGGACTTATCCCCCTCCGGGCGAACTGGTTTATCTTCACGCGTATCGTTCATCGTCGCTTCCCGGGCACTTGGCCATATGGGCTGTAGTCAAGGCCTGACGCACGAAACAGAATGAAATCGTGGCCTTTTATGCGCCCCACGGCAAGGGTTCATGGAAAGCCTCACGGGAACATGCAAGAAGAGTTGACTCAAAGAGACCAATCCAACACGCTGACCCAAACAGGGCTGACCGGAAAAAATCCTTATGAAACAAGCAGATCACACCCCTTCACCACGTTTGGACACAGCATCAAATGCCGTGTCATCCGAGAAGGCTGTATTGCCGGCCAATGAGGATTCGCCTGCGACCGGACAACTTTACCGCCTTCTCGCCCGCAAACCGGACCACACAACCCTCACCATCGCGGCAGGATTAACGCTTTTATGGGCGGGCGTGATCGTCGCCTATGTCAGCGGTTTTTACGGTCTGGAAGGTTTGAAAGCCGCACCGCGCGCGGAACTTGCCTTGCTCGGCGCCGCAACCTTTGGTCCCGCCACCCTTATCTGGCTGGTCGCCTTTACCGTCTGGCGGACGCAGGAAATGCGGATCATGGCAGACGCGCTGGCCCGCACCGCCCTTCGGCTGACCGAACCTGAAGAAACAGCAAAAGGCGATCTGCAACGACTGGGAAATGCCGTCGCATCACATCTTGCCGTTATGGCGCATGGGCTGGACCAGACTTTTACCCGTGCACAAGAGATCAACACACTCCTCAACAGCCAGTTGGCAGAAATTGATCAGGGTAGCGAGCGAGCCGAGAAGCGGGCCGAACGCCTGAACGCCCTGCTGAACGAACACAAGAGCGGCCTGAAAGACCTTGCAACGGCTCTGGGCAATGAAACCGATACGGTTGCCCGTATGATGAGCAATCAGGTTGCCACTGTTCGTGGGGCAACCACAACCGCCGAACAGAAGCTGGGAGCGGCAAGCGAGCGCCTGCGCCAGCAAACCGAGGCACTGACACGCGCAAGCGAAACCGTTATCGCCGGGGCAGATGCAACCACATCGACCCTCGACCGGCAATCCTCACGCCTTGAAGCCGTCGCACAAAATGCCTTGTCAAAGGCTGATGGCCTGACTTCGCGCTACGAAGCCCAGCGTGATGCCCTCGCGGAAGCCGCTCTCGCCCTGGAAACAGAGCGCAGTCGCCTGGATGCCTCGTTCGAGAAACACCGGACCCTGATCGAAAGCACATCCGGCGATCTGACAAAACGTACCGTCGAAATTGACGAAGCGGTCGCCCGCCTCTCTCGCGAACTGACCCACGCCATGGAAACCGCCTCCGCACGGGCAACCAGCCTTGGCTCCACCTTCGCGACAGAAGTAACCACCATCACCAAAGCGGCAAACGACGCGGCCAACGCCGTAGGTGATGCAAGCCGCAGTGCAAAAGACAGTCTCGTTGCCGCCACAAACACATTTGGCAATGCCACTGACGAAGCCGCGCAGGCGGCACTCAAAGCAGCAGAAACACTGGCACAGGCTTCAGCGGAAATTGAAGGCGCCGTCACAATCCACACCAGTGCGGCCCACGAGAAACTCGACCGCCGCATTGTCGCCCTGCAAGAAGAAATCGAAAAAACCGGCACAACGGCAGATACCGCAGCAGAGCGCCTCGGCAATATCATGTTCGGGATCGGTGGCGCCGCGAAGGAAGCAGGACGGGCGCTGGTCACCGCAAGTGACGAACTGGAACAGCGCATGAACGATCTGCCACAGGAAGCAGCGGAAGGAGCCGAAGCCCTGCAACGCGTGCTGGAAGATCAGGTCTCTGCACTGGCCTCCATCGCCGAGATTGTTGTGCGCCATGCCAGAACGCTCGACCGGTCATCAGGCGGACGTGGCAGCGCCGCCCCAATGGCTGCCGCCCCTCTGACGGCAGCTCCCATGTCCCCACCCGCGCGCCCGACAAGAGATCCTGCCCGCGAAGATGGTAATTGGGGCATTTCCGACCTGTTGGCCGCAGCCGGACAGGAGACACACGCCCCCAAAACCAATGGAAGCGAACTTCATCGCCGGTCTTTGCATATTATCGAGAGCCTGCAATCCATCGCAATTGATCTGGACCGCGCGCTGGAACAGAGCCCGCCACCAGACCTGTGGCGGCGCTACAAAGCCGGAGAGCGCAACGTCTTTGCACGCAGACTGTACAACCTTCAGGGGCGCGATCTGCTGGACAAAATCTCCGACAAATATGCAAGCGAGAAGGAATTCCGGGCCGACGCCGACAAATTTATCAACCTGTTCGATCAATTGCTCAACGACGCCAATGATCGGGACCGGGAAGGCATTCTGGCTGAAACCTACCTCACCTCAGATACCGGCAAAGTCTATCTGATGCTGGCGCAAGCAACAGGCCGGCTTGGATAAAGAAGTAAAAGACGGAAAAAGAAGGCGGGTCAGCTACCGCCATTCATCCGCGCTTCCGCCGCCGAGGCCGCCTCATAAAGCCAGACGGAAAGCCCGGATAGAGCTTGAGATGTTGCCACATCAAACGCGCCCACAATATCGATCGTGCGCGACGAACCAGGCTCCGCCTCCGCATAAAATCGTTCAGCCGCCACAATCTCATCACTGAAACGACGCACCAGCTGCGCCTTCAGATCCACAATCACTCTGTCTGGCGTCCCGTCTGCCCCTGTCTCTCCCTTCAGAACGCCAAAGGAACCGATGGAGATACGCACCAGATAATCGGAGCGCATACCAACCGCTTTGCGACCAACAGCCTGAAACCCGGCTGACCGGTCCAACGCATCAACCAGAAGAACCTGCACCATCTGCGGCGCACGGTCAGACCAGCGGGCGCGCCCCAGATAACCAATCTCATTGGCGGAGGGTTGAAACACAATCCGGTTGCTATCAAGCGCGGCAGGCGCGTAAGGCTCGTCCACCACCAGTTGCAAAGGCAGCATCTCCCGACCTTCACCGAATTCAACCATCGGGGTCGTCAATACAAAAATGCTGGGCGCCGCTTCAGATGCAACTGACGCCAGAGCACAACCACCTGCCCATAGAGATAAACCAACTGCCAGCAAAGCCCGGCCGATACGCTTTCCCAGATCTATTCTGTTCCGCTCTTTCAATATCATTCCAAGCCTCATTCAAATCTCATTCCGGGTTGTATTCTGGCGCATCACGCCCGAGCAGGAAACGCGCCGGGTCGCCTTCCGCACGGGACACGAAGCGCTCCAGCGATGCCACCATCTCCCGCGCCTCTTCAATCAGCAGAGGAAGCTGCCCCAGACCATCACGGGCAAATCCGTTAATGGCGCCGCGGTTTTGCGTCATCACTGTCTCAAGTTCGTCAGCCACCTTGCGATAGGACGCTGCCGCAGCGCGCGCTTCGTGTACCAGACCTCGCACATCGCCCTCCATCATGGAATTGGCAGAGCGTGCAAAACTTTCAAGCTCTCCTGAAGCGGCGGCCACATCTGTCGTGATCTTGTTGATATTCTCCAATGTCTGCGAAATATCGCTCCCGCCGTCCGCAAGTTCCGCAGACAGTTTTTCCATATTGCTCATAATTCGCTGAATGGATTGCTGATTGTCCTGCACCAGAACACGAACATCAGAGATAAGCGCGTTCGCATTCTGGATCGCATCCGGTGCACTCATGAACAATTCCTGGAAAGTAGAAGGTGTTGCCACAATCCGAGGATAAGACTCGTTCCGCTTGACAGACAATGCCGGGGACCCCGAACTGCCACCCGTGAGCTCAATAAGGGCGACACCGGTCAAGCCAAACAAGGCGAGCTGTGCCTGCGTATCTTCTTTCACCGGCGTGCGCGCATCCAGCTCCACCAGCGCAACAACTTTGCTCGGGTCATCATCCGCCAGATGAAGATCCACCACGCGCCCCACACGAATGCCATTATACTGCACCACACCGGATTCCGTCAGGCCGGACACGGACCCGGAAAACACGACTTCATAATAATTGTACGTCCGGTCGAGCTGCACCCGACCAATCCACAAGGCAAACAGGAAAAGAGCAGCCATGACGCCAATCGCAAATGCACCAATCAGCACATTGTTTGATTTGATCTCCATACAGTTTCCTCTCGCGCCTAGTGGTTTGCCGAACTGGCGGCAGCACGGGCCCGCGGCCCCGTAAAATATTCCCTGATCCAGGGATGATCGCTTTTCAACATATCTGACATTGTCCCGACAAGCTCGACACGTTTGTCTGCAAGAACCGCAATCCTGTCACAGGTGGCATGCAGCGTATCGAGGTCATGGGTTACCAGAAAGACCGTCAACCCGAGCGTGCGCTGCAAATCCCGGATTAATTCATCAAATGCCGCCGCCCCGATCGGATCAAGCCCGGCCGTCGGTTCATCCAGAAAAAGAATCCCGGGGTCAAGCGCCAGTGCCCGCGCCAGCCCTGCCCGCTTCCGCATCCCGCCAGACAGTTCCGACGGATACTTGGTTGCGGCATTCATGGGCAACCCGACCATATTGATCTTAAGCGCCGCGAGCTCATCCATCAGTTCTTCCGGAAGTCCCAGATGTTCGCGATAGGGAACCTGAATATTCTCCGCAACGGTCAACGCCGAAAAGAGCGCGCCATCCTGAAACAGGATCCCCCATTCCTGCTCCAGCTGACGCCGCTCCTCTTCATCCATCCGGGCAATGGTTCGGCCAAGCACATGAATATCTCCAGCGGCAGGTTTTTGCAGCCCGACAATGGAGCGTAACAGGACCGACTTGCCTGTACCCGACCCCCCCACAATGCCAAGCACCTCACCACGGCGCACATCAAGGTCCAGCCGGTCGTGAACAATTTGCGACCCGAACTGGTTTTTCAGTCCCCGCACCTGGATGATCAGGTCTTCACCGGCCATCGCTCATATCCCCATCGCGGTGAAGAAAACCGCAAACAGCGCATCCAGAATAATCACCATAAAAATCGACTTCACCACAGATTGCGTTGTCTGTTGCCCGACCGATTCCGCACTCCCGGTCACTTTGAGACCGGAGTAACAGCCAATCATGCCAATCATCAGTGCCATGAAAGGCGCCTTCAAAAGCCCCACGCCGAAAGTCCAGAAATTGGCGGCTTCACTAAGACGAACAATAAAAACACCGGGTGAGGTGTTCTGCGTCTCCCAGACGACCAGCGCCCCACCAATTAACCCCATCATATCCGCGACAAAGGTCAGAAGCGGCAACATGACGACCAGAGCCAGCACCCGGGGGACAACCAGCATGTCCATCGGATCAAGCCCCAGTGTCCGCATCGCGTCAACTTCTTCGCGCATCTTCATAGAGCCGATTTCCGCCGTGAACGCACTCCCGGATCGACCGGCAACAATGATCGCGGTCAGCAATATCCCCACTTCCCGCAAAAAAGTGATCGCCACAAGATTGACGGTAAAAATTTCGGCACCAAAGCGCTGCAATTGCACAGCCCCCTGCTGGGCAAGCACCGCACCGATCAGGAATGTAATCAGGCAAACAATAGGGAGAGCATCAAACCCTGCCCGCTCCATGTGATGCACCAGCGGCACAAGACGGAGACGACGGGGTGATTTGACCGTGCGCCAAAGAACCTGAAGCAGAATGCCAAAAAAGCCGACAAGGCCTCTTACTTCTTCAAGGCCGGCAACAACATAGCCGCCAACGCGTTCCGCCTGTTCTTCAAAAAAGGACTGTCGCGGCAGGCGAAGATCAAACCCGAACTGATACGCTTCAGCCACACCAAGCAAAGTACGAATCTCTGGTGTCTCTCCGTGATAGGAAACCTGTAACCCCAGCAGGCGCAACTGTTCATGTGTCCTGTGGAGCAACCATGCGCCCGCTGTATCCAGCCGGGAGACGCGTCCAAGGTCAATAACAGCAGATCTCCCCCGACTGCGTTGCGGTGTGAGGGCACGTAAAGGCTCATCCAGATCGCCAACATGCCGGATTGTCCACTCGCCGGTCGCGCGAACCAGAAAACCCGCCTCCGTCTCCTTTGTCTCAAGACCTGCCGTTTGACCGCTCATATCCGCCCTATTTGACCTGTTTTACAGCACCCCCAACCTATAGCCCCTCGCAGAGCCATAATCTGGCCGAAATTTGCCGGTCCCTTACCCTCAAAAAGTTTGACCCTGGCTCCCTTCATAGCACAGGAACCGCGTCACACGGCCACATTGCTTGCAGCACAAGCATGTTTAAGCTTTGTGAATAGTATCACTTTGGATTGCGTGCTAAATCCGAACCACAAGACCACCTGAACCTGAAAGCCCTCTCTCTGCAAAGAGGAATATGACAAGCGGGTACGAAGCGACAAGATCGCTAAAATCTGGAGAAGAATGAATATGAACAGTTTTGTAAAAGGTCTGGGCGTTGCAGCCCTCGCTCTGGCTTTGCCATTTGCAGCACAAGCTGACGAACCCGATCTGGAAAAAGGCGCAAAGGTCTTCAAAAAATGCCAGGCCTGCCACACGCTCGAAGATGGTGGCGCAAACAAGGTTGGTCCGAATCTGTTTGGTCTCTTCACCCGTCCGGCCGCTTCTGCAGCTGACTTCAATTATTCAGACGCCATGACGGCGAAAGCCGCCGAGATCGGGACCTGGACTGAGGAAGCGCTGGCGGAATACCTCACCAAACCGAGAGACTATATCCCCGGCACCAACATGTCTTTTGCCGGCCTGCGCAAGGAAAAAGACCGCGTCAATATCATTGCCTTCCTTCAACAGGAAACAGGCGCGGCAGAATAAGCCAGACCTTCCGAGAACGATCACAGGCGATCCCCGGCCCTTGCCGTCGCGGGTCGCCTTTTTCATGCGCACAGTCAAAGCCCGGCTTCAACCTGAACTGCGTGCTTGCGCCGCCGCCGCTGCACGGACACGACGGCCCCGAGCAGAAGCCCCGCAGGCAGATACATCAGATAGCTGTTCGCCTGATCTTGCGCGATCTCAACAGACAGCACCTCCCAGTCAAAATCAATTCCTGCCCGGAAAGCCTCACTGTCGAAGACAACGTCATCCACAATCGTCTTCCCGTTCTCCTGAAGCAGCGTCAATCCTGCAGCCTCAAGGCGGACCGTGTGTGACGCCTGCTCACCCAGTGGCAGCGATATGGTTCGCGTCACCTTGTCACCTTCCAGCGTTTCACCGGATACGACAAACCGGGCTGATGCCCCGTCCGGTGCGGCTTCAAGCATGGGAGCAGCCTGGACATAAGGGACAGAAACAAATGGCGGTTGCGCAAGGTCCACCCAGTATTGCGGGCGAAACAGCGTAAAGGCGACAAGCAACAGAACCGCTGTTTCCCACAGCCGGTTTCGGACCAGGAGAAAACCTTGCGTCGCGGAAGCAAAAACAAGCACCGCAACCAATGCCCCCGCAACCGTCAGGACAAGATCAAGGGGCCCTTCAATACCAATCAGCAAAAGCTTTGTGTTGAACAAAAACAGGAAGGGCAACACCGCTGTCCGCAGGGAATATAGAAATGCCGTCACCCCGGTCCTGATCGGATCCCCGCGGGAAATAGCCGCCGCCGCAAATGAGGCGAGCCCAACCGGCGGTGTCACATCCGCCATGATACCGAAATAGAACACAAACAAATGAACCGCGATAAGCGGGAAAACAAATCCAGCCTGCGCACCCAGCTCAACAATCACGCCGGTCATCAGCGCGGACACCACAATGTAATTGGCCGTTGTCGGCAACCCCATGCCCAGTACAAGCGAAAGCACCGCCACCAGAAGCAGCATCAAAATAACATTCCCGCCTGACAAAAACTCGACAAGCTCCGTCAGCACCTGCCCGACACCCGTCAGGGAAACCGCCCCCACAATAATCCCCGCCGTCGCAGTCGCGACCGCGATCCCGATCATGTTGCGCGCACCGAGTTCCAGGCCCGCCACCAACGCATTAAAGCCCTCCCGCATATGTGCTGCATGATCCGCCTCACCGCGAAAAGCCGCAAGCGCCGCCTTCTGCGTCAGCAAAATGAACCCGATCGCCACCGTCGCCCAAAAGGCTGAGAGGCCAGGCGACAGGCGCTCAACCATCAACGACCAGACAAGCACACCGATAGGCAACACAAAATGCAGCCCCGTGCGTCCGATCTCCGCCAGTTCCGGCGCTGAGAGAACCGGCGCGGCTGCATCTTCGTGGGGCAGGTCCGGGAAGCGTGAAGCGTAGAACAAGAGTGCAAAATACAGCCCCCCGAACCCCGCCGCCAGAATGTAAGGGGCCGCATCACCAAAAGCACCCTGCACCATCGGGATGAGGAAGTACCAGCCCCCCCCGATAACCAGAAACCCGGCCAGNGTGAGCGCAGAACGCATCATGCGAAGNACAAACGGTGAGGCCACGTGGCGCGGCAATCCCTCCATCCCGGCCTTCAGCGCTTCCAGATGTACAATATAGACCAGCGCGACATAGGAAATGATGGCAGGCAGAAACGCATGCCGAATAACCTCCAGNTATGAGATACCAACATACTCCACCATCAAAAAGGCGGCCGCGCCCATGACCGGNGGCATAATCTGCCCGTTGACAGATGCCGCAACTTCGACCGCNCCCGCCTTCTCCGCCGGGAAACCGACCCGCTTCATCAACGGAATGGTGAANGTGCCCGTGGTCACCGTGTTGGCAATNGACGAACCCGAAACGAGCCCCGTCATACCCGATGCAAGAACCGCCGCCTTGGCCGGACCACCTTTCAGATGCCCCAGCAAGGCAAAGGATACCTGAATAAAATAATGCCCTGCACCCGCGCGGTCGAGAAGCGCACCAAACAGCACAAACAGGAAAACAAAACTGGTCGAAACTCCAATCGCAATCCCGAACACGCCCTCCGTNGCCAGCCACATATGATCGAGACCACGCGCAAATGATGCNCCCTTCCAGACAATAAGGTCNGGCGCCAANTGGCCAAAGAAAACATAAGNCAGAAAAATCAGGGCCAGGATCATCAAAGGCAGACCCAGTGTCCGCCGCGTTGCCTCCAACAACANCACAATCCCGACACANGCCGTTACCAGATCGCGCTCAAGTGGCAGACCTGGACGACTTGCCAGACCGGCATTGAAGAGAAACAGATAGGCCGCCNCGAAAGCCGCCGCTCCAGCAAACANCCAGTCNGACAACGGCACCCGGTTCCGCGGTGAACGGCGCAGCGCCGGAAAAGACGTAAACGCCAGAAAGACGGCGAAAGCGAGATGGATAGAGCGGGCTTCAGTATCGTTNAGGACCGGCAGCACATGCGCAAACACAAACGGCAAAGGCGAAGCATACCAAAGNTGGAAAAGCGACCAGAGAACCGCCACACCTGCAATCAGTTGCCCCGCCATCCCTGTCGGTTGACGGGCACCGGTTTCCGCAGCAACCAGGGCCTCGGCCGCATCTTGTCCTGTCGACATGGCTTCATCCTTGNCTTGCTACACGCAACTGAAAGGCAGNCGGCACAAAGAGACGACTTACGGNAGNAACCCCGCCTCACGATAATAGCGCTCGGCCCCCGCATGCAGCGGTGCCGACAGGGCGTTGCGAACCATGCCTTCTTTAGTCAGGACAGCAAAGGCCGGNTGCAGACGTTTGAATTCATCAAAGTTTTCAAACACGGCTTTCACAAGCGCATAAACGATATCNTCGTCAACATTGGCGGANGTCACAAAGGTTGCAGCCACCCCGAACGTCGAAACGTCTTCCGGGTTTCCATTATACATGCCGCCAGGTACCGTCGCCGGACCGTAGAAACTGTTTTCAGCAATGAGCGNGCGCACAGCCTCCCCCGCTACATTCACCAGCACCGTATCGCAAGTGGTCGTGGCTTCCTGAATGGATCCCGACGGATGTCCAACCGTAAAGACAATCGCATCAATCTTGTTGTCACACAAAGCCATGGACTGCTCTGCCGACTTCAATTCCGACGCGAGGGCGAAATCGCCAAGCGTCCACCCCATTGCCTTCATCAGCACTTCCATCGTCGCCCGCTGGCCAGACCCCGGATTGCCGATATTGACCCTTTTGCCTTTCAGGTCTTCAAACNACTGAATATTGGCATCTGCACGGGCAACAACTGTAAATGGCTCCGGGTGAAGCGAAAAAACCGACCGCAGGTCGCTCATCGCACCCGCATCGGTAAACTGCGCACTGCCCTTATAGGCATGGAACTGCCAGTCCGACTGCGCAATCCCCAGTTCAAGCTCTCCCTGCCGTATNGCATTCAGGTTGAACAACGATCCACCGGTGCTCTCCACCGTGCAGCGAATACCGTGCTCACGCCGGTCTTTATTGACCAGCCGNCAGATCGCACCGCCTGTGGGATAGTAAACGCCCGTCACACCGCCTGTCCCCACGGTCACAAACCGGCGCTCCGGCTCCCCCTCCGCCTGAACGGCAGATGCCGCACTCAAAACAAGNCCCNTCGTGACAAANGAGGNGACGGCCCATTTCTTCATGCCGTTAACCATGGCGATCATGAAACACTCCCTGATGCGGTTTCTTGCGGTAAGATTGATTTGCCCGGCATGGTAAAGCCTCAACCGCCTCAAGACAAACAAACGGCGATTGTGAGGTTGGAATAATTTGTGCAGGCTAAGGGTTTCCTTCTTATCGCGCGTCTCATACTGGGACGATCAGCGGCGATCAGCTTAAACATGTCGCGCTGATGGGGGGGAGTGGAACGTTTTAAGAGTGTGTAGAGACAGTTCAGAGTTCGCGTAAAATGCAATCCTCGACAAAATTTCGGCGTCTGGCAGCTTTTCTCCCGGCAATTGTCCTGCTTGGGTCTCTNAGCCTGTCCCTTTATGACCCGTTGACGATCGCCACATCTCTGTCTGAGCGCACGTTTGATCTGTACCAGCAGATCAAACCACGTGCATCCGGCGCNCAAAAAGCGGTCTACATCGACATCGGGGAAGAAAGCGCCGCACGCTATGGCAGCTGGCCCTGGACGCGCATGCGACTGGCCGAACTTGTGCGCGCCACACGTAAAGCGGGTGCAAAAACCATTCTGCTCGACATGCCTCTCCCTGGNGCAGATGTCACATCCCCCCGCGAAGCTCTNAAACTCTGGGCACCACTCCCCGCCAACGTCAATGTGACCGGGCTTGCAGCAGGACTGGCTGAACTGCCCGATCATGACATTTTATTGTCAGAGGCACTCCGGGCGGGCCCCTCTATCGTNACCGTGATCCCGGGCAAAGGGGCGGCNGAAAGCATCGCCGGCACCGTGTCCGGTTTTTCCGAAAGCGGCGGAAACCCTGTTCGCTACGCGCCGCATTATGACAGTTGGTCGAGCACGCTAGGCCGGGTTGCACGCGGCGCAAGCGGAATTGGTCTTGGACTTCCCAGCCAGCGGACAGCCAACACCATCCGTACATTGCCCATGCTGGCACAACTTGATGGCCAGCTTGTGCCGGCAACAGCACTGGAAGCTCTGCGGGTGGATCAGGGGCAAACCGGCTACAAGGTTCATGTATCAATTCCCAACAGTGCCTTCCTCGTCACAGAGCCAACAGGCATTACAGGCCTTGCCTTCGACGGNGAGACCTCGAAGATCAACACTTANGGCGACGGATCGCTCCGGCTGTACTTCCGCTCACGCGCACAGCAATCCACCTATGAAGCCTGGCGCATCCTGGACGAAGCCACATCTCTCGATTTTAACGGCAAAATCGCGGTCATCGGGTTTTCCGTCAATGGTGCGGAAAAAACCTATGACACCGTNGCGGGCCCNCTNTCGTCGGGCGCTATTGTCGCCGAAGCNATTGACCAGATCGCCTCTGCGCATTTTCTGGATCGCCCGTTCTGGGCAGCACCGGCTGAGCAGATTTTTATGCTGATCGTCGGGGTCATCCTCATCATTCTGGTGGTTCGCACACGCGCAACATGGGCCTTCATCTTCATGAGCATCGCCATTGCGGGCAGCGTTGCGGCCGCCTGGTACCTTTTTGATACAGAAGGCCTGCTGCTTGACCCGACATTACCAGCGGTTGCGCTGGCCGGCATCTTTATCTCCACAACACTGGTCAACCGCTTCCGGGTTGAAGCAGAGGCACGCTTTATCGAAAACCAGATGACACGCAGACTTTCCGACAAAGCCATGTCAAAAGTCGCTCATCGCCCCAAACTGATCCCCGAACANGGTCAGATGCGTGAAGTGACTTCCCTGGTGGCAGGACTTCGCGGCTTCAATATCATCGCGGATCGCTACCTTGATGATCCAGTCGCCTATGCCGACATTCTCAACCGCTTTTTCACCCCGCTCACCAAAACCGTGCATGATCGCAATGGCATGGTTGATCGCTACATCGGCGACACAATGCTCGCCATCTGGAATGCCCCCCTGACGGCCCACGACCANGCAATGAAAGCCTGCGATGCGGCCTTGCGGATGCGCGAACAGCTGGACGCATTGAATGAATTCCTTGAAGAAGATGCCCGGCGTCACAATCTGAGCCACATCCCGCTTTCAGTGAGCATCGGTGTCGAAACAGGCCCGGCTATTGTCGGCAATGTCGGCGCCATTCAACGTTATGATTACGGTGTTCTCGGCGAACCGATCTCGATCGCCCATTATCTGCGCCACCACGCCGTAGACTATGGTCCGGCTGTCATTGTCGGCGACGGGTTCAAGAACATTGTCGGAGAACGCTTTGCCCTCCTCGAAGTGGATCTGATCTCAACACCCCGACACCCCAATGGATGGCGCGCATATGCCTTACTGGGCGACTCGATCGTCCGNGCAAGCCCCAAATTCCGCGCACTGGAGGACGGCCATCGGCAATTGTTCGANGCCTATCGCAACCAGCGCTGGGAAGCGGCGCGAGAGGCACTTGCCCATTGTCGGGGCCTGAACGGTTCCATCGCGACACTCTACGATCACTACGAAGCCCGTATCCGCCATATGGAGCAAGAACCACCTGGCGCAAACTGGAATGGGTCCTATTACGCGGGGCGCCTCTGAGCGCACACCGCCTCCAGTATCCATGCACCGGACAAACGGGACGGCATAAACGAAATCAATAAAAGCACTTGGCGAGGCCCCTCTCCCTCGCCATGCTGCCACCATGACCCGACTCACCTGCACAATCGACACATGGCCCCTTGCATCCGCATTTAACATTTCGCGCGGTGCGAAAACCGAGGCACTCACAGTCACGGCCACGCTGACAAACGGCTCTCATGTGGGACAAGGTGAATGCGTCCCTTATCTGCGCTATGGAGAAAATGTTGAGGGCGTTGCAGAAACCATTCTTTCCCTCGGCGCGGAAATTGAGGCCGGCCTGACACGAACAGATCTGCAACTGGCCCTGCCGCCAGGGGCAGCGCGCAATGCGCTCGATTGCGCGTTCTGGGACCTGGAGGCGAAACAGGCCGGTCAGCGCATTTATGAAAGATTGCGGCGCTCGCCACCCCCGCCCCTCACAACCGCTTTTTCTCTCAGCCTCGACACACCGCAGAAAATGGCAGAAGCAGCAGCGGCAGCCCGACATCGCCCCCTTCTTAAAGTGAAACTTGGCGGCAACGGGGATGAGGCGCGCATCAAGGCCATCCGCGCCGCCGCGCCAGAAGCAAAGCTGATTATTGATGCCAATGAAGGTTGGACGAAAGACAATCTGGCAGAGAATGTAGCCGCCATGGCCGCGTTCGGCGTCACGTTGATCGAACAGCCCCTGCCCGCCGACAATCACGATGCATTGCGTGGGTTTGAGAGCCCGATCCCGATTTGTGCGGACGAGGCTTGCCACGGCATCGCCTCGCTCGCCCCCTTGATCGGCCTTTACGACGCCGTCAACATCAAACTCGACAAGACCGGCGGACTGACGGAAGCACTCGCCATGGTCCGCCCTGCTCGGGATATGGGGTTCGGCATCATGATCGGTTGCATGGTGGGAACATCGCTGGGGATGGCGCCTGCCATGCTGCTGGCGGAAGAGCATGATATTGTGGACCTGGATGGTCCCCTATGGCTCAAACAGGACCGGAAATTCGGCATTTCCTACGAAGACAGTTCGATGAATTTCCCTACAGCAGACCTGTGGGGTTAAGCTGCAAAGAGATTTCTTTCTCTAAAACGTAAGTTTCCGCTCGTACAGTCCGACTTTGCGTCTTAAACTCAGCCCAACCGAAATCAATCAAGCTGGCAATTAATAGCTCATGAACTACCGTGTGAAAATCACCGCGGCAGCCTGTATGACAGTGGCCTTGTTATGGGCCCCCTTTACGGTATCTGCGGAAGAAGACCAACAAGGTCCACCTCCCTCTCTTGTCAAAGTCGACACCGTCATCGTTGAGACGTTCGGCCAGACCGCGCCAACTATCGGGCGGCTGGTTTCCCGTCAGTCCGGTGTTGTTGCAGCCCGCATCTCTGGCGCCATTGCACATATGAATGTGCAGATCGGTGACCGCGTTGCGGAGGGAGACACGCTGGCGGAACTTGTGGCGGACAAGTTGCAATGGGAAGTCAAACGCAACGAAGCGGCCCTGCAACGCGCAGAGGCGGAACTCGCTATTCGCAAAAACGAGATGCAACGTCTGCGCAGCCTGCGAAACTCTGCCGCGTTCCAGCAGAGCCGATATGATGACACCCGGCTGGAAGTCGCAACACTGGAAGCCCGGGTGATCGAGGCAAAATCCCTGCTGGAGCTTGCCAACCTTGATCTGGACTATACGAACGTACGTGCCCCCTATGCCGGCACGGTGACCCTTCGTCACACGGAGGCCGGTTCATACGTTTCGACCGGTGCCCCTGTCGTCACCATCGTCAACGATCTTGAGCTGGAGGCAGAGGGCGACGTCCCTTCAGACAGGATTGATGGCCTCACCATTGGGCGTAATGTTGCAATGGAGATTGCCGGTGAACGTGTTAACGGCACTGTCCGGGCGCTGGTTGCCGTCGAAAACCCGCTGACGCGCACACGCGCCGTTCGCTTTTCGATCCCGACAGATGTCGCGCCCAGTTTCACACCCAACCAAACCGTGACCATTTTTGTCCCTGTCGGTGAGCGCGATGAAGTGGTCACCGTCCACAAAGATGCTGTGGTCAACCGGTTGGGAGAGACAATCGTCTTCACCATCAAGGACAATATGGCCGAGATGAGAAGTGTACGCCTGGGCGAGCCTGTCGGCAGCCGCTTTGTCGTCCTTTCCGGCCTTGAACCGGGAGAACAAGCCGCCGTCCGCGGCAATGAGCGTCTGCGTGCCGGGCAGACCGTCACGGTGGATGAGGGAGTGTAACACCATGAACCTGATCCGCCTTTCCATCGAGCGGCCCACCGCCATTCTGGCAGGTGTGATCATTCTCGTCGTTTTCGGGTTTGTTGCGCTCAAATCCATTCCAATCCAGCTCATTCCCGACGTTCGAAAACCCTTGCTGACGGTTACGACAGCCTGGCCGGGTGCCTCCCCCGTTGAAGTGGAACGGGAAATCGTAAACCGCCAGGAAGAAAACCTGAAAGGTCTGGAAGGTGTTACCCAGATGACCAGCCGGTCATTGCCGGGACGGGCGGAAGTTTATCTGGAATATGCGCTGGGCACCGACATGAACCGGGCACTCCTGTTGGTTGCCAACCGATTGGACCAGATCGGGAATTATCCCAACGAAGCGCGCGAAGCTGTCTTGCGGTCCTCGGGCTCAGAAGACAATCCCATTACCTGGATCGTGCTGACCCGCCTGCCCGGCAATGAGCGCCCGATGAACGCCTATGGTGACTTCGTCGAAAATGTCGTGCAGGAACGGATCGAGCGCGTACCTGGCGTCAGTCGCTCCAACGTTTTCGGCGGAACCGAGCGCGAGCTGAAAGTCATCATCGACCCTGAACGCCTCGCCCGTTATGGCCTGACAGTACCTGATGTTGTAAGCCGCCTGCGCGGCGCCAATGCGTCCGTTTCTGCCGGTGCAGTTGAAGAAGGAAAGCGGGCCTATATTGTTCGCACCGAAGGCGAACTGAAGACAGTTGAACAAGTACAAAATGTTGTCCTGAGATCAGAACGGGATGAAAGCTCCGGTCGCATTGGCCGTGTGGTCGTCGGTGATATTGCAGCCGTTGAATTCGGCTACAAGCAACGGACTGGTCAGTTCCGAAGCCTGGGCGGTGACGCCATGGCTGTCAACGCGGTGCGCGAGACCGGTGCCAACGTCATTGAAACCATGGCAGGTATTCGCGAAGCCATCGACGAACTGAACGAATTCGATCTGCCAAACGCCGGCCTTGTCGCAACCCAATCCTATGACGAGACCGTCTACATTGAATCGGCCATTGATCTGGTCAGACAGAATATCCTGATGGGAGGCACGCTTGCTGTCGCCATCCTGATCCTTTTTCTGCGCTCATGGCGAGCCACCACAGTGGTTGCCCTCTCCATCCCCGTCTCCGTCGTCGGTTCTTTTGTGGCAATGGCAGCTCTTGGCCGATCCATCAACGTGATTTCGCTCGCGGGGATTGCATTTGCAGTGGGCCTGGTTGTTGATGCCGCCATCGTCGTCCTGGAAAATATTTACCGCCTGAAATCAGAAGGTCTGGGACGTCGTGAAGCCGCCTACAAGGGTGCACAACAGGTATGGAGCGCTGTGCTTGTGTCCGCGACAACAACCGTTGCCGTTTTCGCCCCCATCCTCATCATGCAGGCCGAAGTCGGGCAGCTCTTCCGCGACATCGCCGTAGCGATCTCAGTCGCGGTATCCCTTTCCCTGCTGGTCTCGGTCACTGTCATCCCGGCCCTCGCCGCCCAGCTGCTCCCCAATGATACACAAGAGGAAAAGCCGCTCTTCCGGCTCGCCCGTGTCGATGCACTCGCACAACGGTTTGTGGACGAAGTGATGCACGCGATCGGCTGGATGATTGCAACACTGAAACGCTCCGCTGCTACCGTTGCTTCTATTTGTGGTGTAGCCGCGCTTGGCACACTCCTCTTCCTGCCCAAACTTGATTACCTGCCAGACGGCAATCAGGCCTTTGTCTTCGGCTTTATCAGCCCTCCGCCAGGCTACAACCTGGAAACGGCGCTGCAGATCGCCGGTCGGGTGGAAGATGAAACCCGTGATCACTGGGCCCCAACCGCCCCGGCGGACAGGGATCCGGATGACCGCCCCTGGATCCAGAATTTCTTCTTTTTTGCCTCTTCCAACTTCGCCTTTGTCGGGGCCTATCCTGAAGATACAGACAGGGCACCGGAACTGCTGCCCATCCTGTCCGATCCCGTTCTAAAGGAACCGGGCACGTTCGGTTTCTTCTCACAACGCTCGCTGTTTGGCCGCGGGGTCGGTGGCGGACGACAGGTGAATTTTGTTATTGCCGGGACAGATCCGAAAGACATTATCGAAACCGCTGAGCGGGCAGCCGACAAGATCGAGGCTCGCCTGCCTCGAAAAGACGGACACCAGATGCGCCCGCAACCCTCGTTGGAACTCGGCGCCCCGGAAGTCCGCATTACCCCCAATCGCGTGAAGCTGGGCGATAATGGCCTCTCAGCCGAGGAACTGGGTATCACGCTGGACGCTTTCAATGACGGTGTTCGGGTAGACGAAATCACCGTCGAAGGACGCCGCATGGACCTGTCTCTTTATGGCTCCATCGTCAGAGCGAACGAAACCCAGAGCATTGAGAACCTGCCGGTCGTCACGCGTTCCGGCACGATCCTGCCAGCACGCTCTCTTGCAACAGTAGAAATTACCGCTGGACCCTCCGAGATCCACCATCTGGAACGGTTTCGTGTCGTAACCCTGCAGGTCAAACCGGCCAATGAGCTGCCACTCGAAGTGGCGCTGGAAGAACTGGAAGCCATTATCGCGGAACTGGAAACAGAAGGCATCCCGCCCACCGTTCGTATGGGCCTTGGTGGTTCCGCCGACCAGTTGGCAGAAGCCTGGAGCGAACTGGTGATGAACCTGATCCTGGCCCTTATCATTGTCTACCTTGTGATGGCAGTTCTGTTTGAGAGCTTCGTCTACCCGCTCGTGATCTTGCTCTCCGTCCCTCTGGCAACGGCGGGCGGCGTCGCAGGTCTGGTCATCCTCAACATCTTTACTTTTCAAGCCCTTGATATGCTCACGCTCCTGGGCTTTGTGATCCTGATCGGTATTGTTGTGAACAACGCAATTCTGCTGGTGCACCAATCGCTCTACAATGTACGCGAGGAAGGCGAACGCTTTGACGACGCTATTTCAGATGCGGTGAAAAATCGTATTCGCCCGATTTTCATGTCAACACTGACAAGTATTTTCGGCATGGCTCCGCTGGTTCTCTTCCCCGGCGCAGGATCTGAGCTCTATCGCGGACTGGGCACGGTCGTCATTGGCGGTCTGATGTTGTCCGCCGTACTGACCCTGCTCATCATTCCGCCACTCATGAAAATCATTCTGCCCATCTTTGAGACAGAGCCCGCAGGAAAGCCTGAAAAATCAGGGCGGCTGGCCCCTACCCCGGCGGAATAGCATTCCGCCGGGTCACGTCGGCACGGTTCGGGGCTGCCCTCTGTCGCTACGTCAGGCAATATCAATAACAATCTTGCCGAAATGGCTGGCACCTTGCATATGTGCAAGCGCATCAGGCAAGTCCTCCAGACCATAATGCGCATCAATCACCGGTTTGATGGCATTACGGTCAATCGCACGCACCATCGCGTCAAACTGTTCCCGATTACCAACGGTGATGCCCTTGATCGTAAGGTTCTGGGAGAAAATCGCGGCAACATTCACATCCTTCATCAGACCGGACAAAAGCCCGATAACCGCAATGCGCCCACCAAGACGGGCTGCCATAATGGACTGCTGCAGTGTCTCCGCACCACCAACTTCGACAATGTGATCCACACCGCGACCACCCGTCAGCCTGCGTGCTTCGCTTGCCCAGTCCGGCGTTGCCTTGTAATTGACCAGGTGGTCCGCACCCAGCGCCTTCGCCCGCTCCAGCTTGGCGTCGGATGATGATGTCACAATGACCTCCGCGCCAGCGGCCTTGGCAAACTGCAGCGCAAAAATCGACACACCACCAGTCCCTTGAACCAGAACCGTGTCCCCTGCCTTGATCTGTCCTTCCGAGACAAGAGCCCGCCAGGCCGTGAGCCCCGCGCAAGGAAGACACGCAGCCTCTTCATAACTCAGACGGGCCGGAATTTTGGAAACACCCTCCGCTGAAAGGCAGAGATATTCTTCCGCACATCCATCAAGTGGCCCACCCAACGAGGTTGCGAGACTGTGCGGCGTCGGCTCCCCCGCCTGCCAGCCCTGAAAGAAAAGAGGCGCCACCCGATCTCCCTTTGAAACCCGCGTAACCCCCGCTCCCACAGCCTCAATCTCTCCGGCACCATCGGACAGCGGCACAAACGGCAACGGATAGTTACCGCCATAGCCCGACACAATTGCCAGGTCACGATAGTTGATACAGGCCGACTTAAGTTTCACAAGAACCTGACCGGGCCCGGGTTCCGGTTTATCCAGTGTCACCGGCTTCAGGTTTTCAAGGCCGAAAGCCCCTTCAAGGCGCATGGCACGCATGATGTCTCCTCCCATTGATATGGATCCTGTTTGAATGTTCTTATGCCTACTAACCTGCATCAGGTCGCAGAAGAGTCAACGAGCCTCCTCCACCTCTCTCCCCTGCGGGAACGGCACATGCAAAAAGACGGAGCGTCATCCATGGATCGCGGCGACTATAAAAATTTGCTCAAAACCAAACAGGAGCATCTAAACCTTGTGCAGCAAGCTATGCAACGGCAAGGAGAACGGGGCATCATTGTATTTGAAGGATGGGATGCTGCGGGAAAAGGCAGCACCATCCGCCGTATTGCCTGGTGCCTTGATCCACGCAATCTGCACGTTGCAGCGATCACCGCCCCCACAACACTGGAATTGAATGGCCATTGGCTCAAACGGTTCTGGACGCGCATCCCCTCACGCGGCGAGATCAGCATTTTTGACCGTTCCTGGTATGGACGTGTCCTTGTTGAACGTATCGAGGGCTTTGCCAGCGAAGGGGAATGGCAGCGCGCCTATCGGGAGATCAACGAATTCGAATGGTCGCTGGCCGAGGAAGGCTATCGCATCGTAAAACTCTTCCTCGACATATCACCCCAGACACAGCTCCACCGCTTGAAAAGCCGCCTCGAAACACCCGCCAAAAGTTGGAAACTCACCAAAGAAGATATCCGAAACCGCGAACAATGGGGCGCATACGAGCAGGCCTATGAAAATATGATGCGTGAATGCTCTCCGCCCCATGCGCCATGGCACAAGGTAGATGCAAACAGCAAGAAAAAGGCAAGGCTCACCTGCTTTGACATCATTCTGCAGCGCTTTGGCCAAGGACTGGACATTACACTACCACCCGTTGATCCTGACGTAAGCCAGTATCTGAAACAGGCCCGCTAACCGCATCAGGATAAAAAAAACAGATCGCAACCACAGTTCAACACGGATGGAAAAATGAAACTCTGGATATTGCTGGGTGCATTGAATGGCTTCATGGCTGTAGGCTTCGGCGCATTCGCAGCGCATGGCCTTAAAGCGCGCGCAACACCAACCGATCTTGCCGCCTTCAACACAGGCGCGGATTATCACATGTATCACGCTCTGGCACTTCTCGCCGTCGGGTGGCTGGCCGCGCAGGCCCCTTCCCCGCTCGTTACGATGGCCGGTTGGGCTTTCGCATTGGGTATCCTCCTGTTCTCTGGTTCTCTTTACTATCTCGGTCTCACCGGTAGTCGCTCCCTCGTACTCGTCACACCGATGGGCGGCACAGCTTTCCTTATCGGATGGCTCTGCCTGGCCATCGCCGCCTATCGCCTGGCCTGAGACCACAGATAAAAATATAGACTCAAGTCCATTTATGGACCATGATTTCATGATCTCGACATGGGGAGGAAAACCGTGAAGGATCAGGAAATCGTGGTGATTGGCGCCGGCATAGCCGGGCTTAACGCAGCCATGGCTTTGGCAGGACGTGGACGCAAAATCACGCTGATAGAACGCGACCCTCCACCACCCGATGCGTCCCCGGATGAGGCATTCAACGTCTGGGAGCGCAAAGGCGTCGGCCATCTGCGCCACAGCCACGCATTCCTCGCCCGGCTCTACATGCTCATCAAAACCAAACATCCCGATCTGCTGAAAGATCTGCTGGCCGCCGGATGTCGAGAGTTACGCTTTGAAGACACGCTCCCGGCCACCTTGCGCGCAGACTACGTGCCCCAGCCGGAAGATGAGAACCTCACCATTCTGACAAGCCGCCGGACAACACTCGAATTTGTCATGCGCGCCTATGTCGGGCGTATGGAAGGTGTCACCATTCAAACGCACACACGAGTGACCGGATTAGTACATGACAACGCGCCCGACGGCACGCTGCGCATCACCGGCCTGACCTATCTGCGCGGGGAAGACGCTGGAACACTCACCGCAGATCTGCTGGTTGACGCAGGCGGAAAGAACGCATTCGGGACAGACTGGTTGCGAGATGCCGGTGTCACACTCCGGACCGAAGTAGAGAATGCAGGCATCCTTTACTACACCCGCCACTATCGCCTGAACCCCGGCCAGTCAGAGCCCGAACGTGGCAAACTGCCCGGCGGAGCGGATATCGGATACGTCAAGTATGGTATCTTTCCCGCGGACAATGGCTGCTTCTCCATCACGCTCGCCGTACCGGAAATCGAGATGGAGCTGCGCCGCGCCATTATACGGCCGGAGAATTTTGACGCGATCTGTCGTGCAATCCCGGCCCTGACCCCCTGGATCGAGGAAACCCGCGTCACCCCGACATCCCGTGTGTTCGGTATGGGAGAACTGAAAAGCCAGTGGCGGCACTTTATGGAGAACGGTCGTCCTGTTGTGCTGAATTACTTCCCCATCGGGGACTGCCTCATCCGCACAAACCCGCTTTACGGGCGAGGATGCTCCTTCGCCGCCGTCGCCGCGGAAGCCCTGAACACCGCATTGTCGGGCACCACCGATCCCGCAGAACAAGCCCGCATTTATTTTGACGAGGTGACACGCGAGATCCGCCCCTATTACGATGTCATGCGCAAACAGGACGCCGCTTCAAGCCGCCAGGCTGCCAATACGCTGGTGCCTGACTACAAGCCGGGCTTGCGCGCAAAACTGACCAAAAGTTTTGTTGAAGATGCCATGAACATCGCCCTGCGGGCTGACATCACACTCTTCCGCCAGGCCATGCAGGGTTTTCATATGCTCGATCACCCCAATGATTGGCTGAAAAGGCCTCGGAACATATTGCGCGTCCTGGGCTTCTGGGCGCGGGGCAAACGACGCAACGCAGACTATTACCTTCCGCGCCTCGGGCCCAAACGGCATGATATGTTTTCCCGGCTGAAAATTTCTCCAACGGCCGACATGCGGACACCACAAGCAAACACATAACAATCCGTGTTTTCGCGACCGACACATCCTAATTTTACGAGAGTTCATCATGGTTGATTTTACAACGCCCCGCTTCATTGAAACCAACGGTCTGAAAATGGCTGTCTATGAAGAGGGAAAAGGCCTTCCCGTCATTTTCTGCCACGGCTTCCCGGAACTCGCTTACTCCTGGCGTCATCAGGTCCCTGCTGTCGCTGCTGCCGGCTTTCATGCCATCGCACCGGACCAGCGCGGCTATGGCCGCACCGGCGGGCCAAAGGGCGAGGCCCACATTCCAGATTATGATATGCAACACCTGCTCGACGACCTGATTGGCATGATGGACAAGATGGGACTGGAGAAAGCCATCTTCTGCGGTCATGACTGGGGCGGCTTCGTGGTGTGGCAAATGGCCTTGCATCACCCGGACCGGGTTGCAGGTGTCATCGGTGTCAACACACCGTTCACCCCGCGCGCGCCGGCGGATCCTATTGAATTGATGAAAATGGCATTTGGTGAGGACATGTATATTGTCTTCTTCCAGAAGTACGGACAGGCGGAAGCCCTGTTTGAAGCCGATATCGAAAGAACAATGCGTTTCTGGTATCGCCGCTGGACCATGTCTCTTGCTGATTATGATGCGCAACCGGCGGAGAATAAGCGCCTCGCCCTTGCAGAGGCGTTCAAGCAGCCTGAAAGCGAATGGGCCGGTGAACCACTTCTCGAGCCGAACGAATTTGAATTCTACGTCAACGCCTTCAGACAGACCGGCTTTGAAGGCGGTGTCAATTGGTACCGGAACTTCACTCGAAACTGGCAAAAGTCAGAAGGAGTGGAAGACAAGATCAACGTCCCCTGCCTGATGATTTCAGCCGCCAACGACGTGGTACTACGCCCCGAAATGACAGAGGGCATGGAAAATTTCATCCCCGACCTGGAAAAACACATCATCGCCGATTGTGGTCACTGGACCCAGTCTGAGAAACCTGACGAGCTGAATGCTCTGATCACTGACTGGCTGAAACGGCGCTTTACTTAGTACATCTGAAACGCTCGGGAGTAGCTGAAGCGCGAGGATCACACACCACGCTGGTCACGAAGCAACAGGCGGACTAATCTCTCCCGGAGTTAACGTGGAGAGAAAGGATCGCCTGATGCCCTTAACGCCAGACACCGTATTCCTGATCGCAACTTACGGGATCATGCCATTCTGGTTGCTTCTCGCAATCGCCCCCTCCTGGACCTACACCCAGACCCTCGTTCACTCCGCCCTTATTCCCATTGTGATCGGCGTTGCCTACACCTTCTATGTCGCCACCGGCGCATTCAGCCAGAGCGAGGGCTTTGGAACACTCAGTGCCATTATGAAAGCCTTCACCGTCCCCGAGGCTGTAATTGCAGGGTGGCTCCATTACATTGTCTTCGATCTTTTTGTCGGTGCCTGGCAGGTGCGCGATGCACAAAGACGCGGCATGAACCATTGGCTCGTCGTGCCCTGCCTCTTCTTTACGCTGATGCTGGGTCCGGTGGGGCTCCTCCTCTACATCATCCTGCGCAAGTTGAGCGGCAAAGGCGGATGGGTTCTGGAGGCTCACCCTGTCTAACCTGCGCGATATAGAAACCCTGCTGTTTGCAAACGATGCCTTTTATCAGGCAGTCGTCACACGTGACATGGACGCGTTGGAGGGACTGTGGTCAATCACCGCACCCGCCTCGTGCCTGCACCCCGGCTGGCCGCCACTCCATGGTCGTTCAGAGGTCATGGACAGCTGGCAACGCATCATGACAGGCCCCAATCCCCCTCAAATCACCTGTCATCACGCGACAGCCAGCCTGATCGGCGAGGTCGGGCTTGTTACCTGTTACGAGCAAATCGGGCGTGAATGGCTGGTTGCCACCAACCTCTTCAACCGGGAGGGCACAGGCTGGACAATGTTCCACCATCAATCCGGCCCGACCGCCGCCCCACCGGAGATGGATGAGATCGCTGAAACAAGACCAGTCAATTAACCCTGTCCCAGTCATAACCCAGCCGCCGACGCTATGCCGGAGCCCGTCAGAATGCGACCTCTCCCAAGGTTCTTGCGATCTTGCTCATCTCTTCCCATATGCAAACTGACATTTTTGTTAACGTTCCGCTTGTTGCATCGGGAAGCCTTGAGTATGATCCCGGCCACCGAGCAACTGTCAGGTTGCGTGGACCCTTGTCTACGTCCTAAACAGGCGTTCACCGTTCATAGGAAGGCGGCCTACCGGTTCCGTCATGGATTGAAGCCGCACAGTCGGTGTGTTTCAGCCCGGACATGATCCGTCATGTTGGTCACAACAAGAAAAGAAGAGAAAAAGGAGAGGTGAATGTCGCAGGCGCTGGACAGCCAGGCTGTCGCCCCGATTGTCGAGCCGCTGGACGCTGAGCCGCGTCGCGATGCCACCATCGAAGCCATCAAGGGGGATCGCCCCTTACGCATCCTGCTGCCGAGCTATCGCTCCAATCCGACAACGGGCGGTCAGGGCGTTTATATGCGCCACATCTCCAAAGCGCTGGTTGACCTCGGACATCATGTAGACGTGATCTCCGGCCCACCCTACCCGGAGCTGGACCCGCGTGTCGGCCTCATCAAGTTACCGTCACTGGATCTCTACGCAACGCCCCACCCTATTCGCGCCTTCCGGCCCTGGATGCTGAAATCCAAAATCGATCTGTTTGAATGGTGGAGCCATAATTGGGGTGGTTTCCCCGAACCATATACGTTCGGCGAACGCCTGGCTGAATATATGAAAGACAAGATCCATCATTATGATGTGATGCACGACAATCAGACGCTCTGCTGGGGCATGCTGAAAGTGCGCGACATGGGGCTTCCTGTCGCAGGCACCATCCATCACCCGATCACGATGGACAAGCGCATAGACATTGCCGCAATGCCTAATCCGTGGATGAAATTCCTTAAATGGCGTTGGTACACCTTCCTCAACATGCAGATGAAGGTAGCGCGCAAACTCGATCCCGTCATCGTGGTGTCAGAGAGTACAAGACAGGACGTCTGCAAAGATTTTGGTCTGCCGCTCGACACGATGCAGGTAGTCCACCACGGGATCAACCACATCCAGTTCCACCCCATGCCTGAAGTGAAACGCGTCAACAACCGCCTGATTGTCTGCGCCAGTGCCGACGTGCCGCTCAAAGGCCTGATTTACCTCATTCGTGCTTACGACAAGTTGCTGAAAGAACGGCCAGACCTTGAACTTCATGTCATCGGTAAGCTTCGCGAGGGCCCCACAATGACGGAGCTCAAACGTCGCGGGATGATGGACAAGGTGAAATTCATCTCCGGCATGTCTGACGACGACATTACCCGCGCCTACGCAGAAGCGACCATGGTGATATCACCATCTGTCTACGAGGGCTTCGGCTTCCCTGCGGGTGAGGCCATGTCTTGTGGTGCCCCTGTGATCGCAACCACAGGCGGGTCCCTGCCGGAAGTGGTAGGTGATGCCGGTGTCATTGTCCCTCATTCAAACCCGGACGCTCTGGCTAGTGCCATTGCCGACCTTCTCGACAATCCCGCAAAACGCGACGAACTGGGCCGCAAGGCAAGACAGCGCGTGCTGGACCATTTCAAATGGGAACGCACCGCCCGTCAGGTCGTCGATATTTATCGCCAGGCTATGCAAGATGCAGACAATCGACTTCAACAGGCTCGCGCTTAAGGACGGGGAATTCGTTCTCGACCTTGGCTGTGGCGAAGGTCGACACGTGCACGCGCTCTACCACCACAAAGTGTGCAACGTGGTCGGACTTGACCTTGCTTTCGACGATGTAAAGAAAACCCGCGACGGCTTTGTCCATTGTCCGGACCTTGATCCGGCAAGCGAACGGCGGTGCACACTCGCTGTAGGCAACGCGCTGTCTCTTCCTTTCGCAGACAATGCCTTCGACAAGATTGTCTGCTCCGAAGTTCTGGAGCACATTCCAAATTATCGTCAGGCCATCGCAGAGATTTCCCGTGTACTGAAACCGGGCGGTACCTTTGCGGTCTCCGTACCACGCTATTGGCCGGAGTGGATTTGCTGGGCGCTCTCAGACGATTATCACAATGAGCCCGGTGGTCATGTCCGCATCTTTCGCACCAGCCGTCTGAAAAAAGATGTGGAAGACGCCGGCACCACCTTCCGCGAGCGGCACTGGGCACACGGTCTCCATTCTCCCTATTGGTGGATCAGATGTGCCGTTGGCGTGAAGCGGACAGATCAGTTTCTGGTCAAACTTTATCACCGTTTTCTGGTCTGGGATCTGGTCAAGCGCCCGTGGCTCACCCGCGCACTGGAGGCCATCGCCTCCCCGCTCATGGGCAAAAGTGTTGTCCTCTATTTCAATAAAGACAAAGAGGCATCCCCGGCCCAATGACATTACTGACCAAAGGCGATCGCCTGCCCGAAAATTTCTTCAAAGGTTCTGTAGCCCGCATCCGCGAGCTGCAACGCCCGAATGGTGCGATCCCGTGGTTTGATGGTGGTGTCATTGATCCCTGGAACCATACCGAGGCTGCGATGGGCCTCGCGGTGCTGGGCGAGATGGACGCAGCAGAACGCGCTTACCGCTATCTCATGGACACCCAGCTGGAAGACGGCTCCTGGTGGGGAGAGCTGGGTTCCGCCGTGCCTATGGACGAGGAAGAGCAACGCTACACCGGCGGCGAAGAAGGAGCAGGCAAACCTGTTCGTGATACAAATTTTGCTGCCTATATCGCGACCGGCGCCTGGCATCATTACCTTCTGACCGGCGACAAAACACACCTGATGGACATCTGGCCACATGTCAAAAAAGCCATGGAATTTGTCGTCGCGCATCAAAGCGATCATGGTGACATTCGCTGGGCGGCAAATGACCCGCACACACCGGAAGACGACGCACTGATCACCGGCTGCTCATCGATCTACAAAAGCCTTGAATGTGCCGTTCACATTGCGCGGGAATTAAACGAACCATCACGCGAATGGGCAATGGCCCGCCAGCGCCTGGGCGAAGCATTGCGGGACAAGCCCCACCGTTTTGATCGGACATGGGAACCTAAATCCCGCTTCTCGATGGACTGGTACTACCCCGTCCTCGCGGGCGTCCTCACCGGTCAGGCCGCCGTAAAGCGCCTTGATAGCAAGTGGGACATGTTTGTCGCTGAAGGCCAGGGATGCCGCTGCGTCATCGATCAACCATGGGTGACTGTGGCAGAGTCGGCTGAACTTACAATGGCGCTGCTTGTTTCCGGCCAGCGCAAAAAGGCAGAACAACTCCTGTCATGGCAACATCAATGGCGCGCAGATTGCGGCCCCTACTGGATGGGGTATCAGTTTGAAGACAAGGTTGCCTGGCCGTCAGAACGCCCCGCCTGGACCGCTGCCGCTGTTATCCTCGCAACAGACGCCGTGATCGGCATGACCCCGGCATCGCATCTGTTTGCGGAACGCACCCTAGCCGAGGCGGCGGAGTAAACGCAGAGAGGCAACAGCCTCAATCTCCTCAAACAGGTTAGACGCCAGCGCCATTTTATAAATCTCAAATGGCGGCCGTCCCCCGTCTGCCGGGTTGGGGAAGACATCGTGAATGGCAAGAATACCGCCTGGGATCACTTTCGGCGCCCACAGCCGATAATCATTCAAGGCGTGTTCCATTGCATGCCCCCCGTCAATGAACACCATCGCAAGCGGCGTTGCCCAGTGACGCGCAGCTACTTTTGACGGCGCCACAATCGGCACTACCGTATCTTCAAGCGATGCACAGCGAAGCGTACGACGAAACAACGGAAAAGTGTTGAGCATACCGGTTTCCGGGTCGGCGAGGCTCTCATCATGGTGCTCCCACCCGGCCTGATTTTCTTCTGAGCCCAGGTGATGGTCAAGCGCATAGAGAACGGAACCCTGTTCCTGGCACGCCAGACCGAAATAAACCGTCGACTTGCCGCAATAAGACCCGATCTCAAGGCAAGCCCCCTGCCCGGACACTTCAAGTGCGCCACGGTAAAGCGCCTCTCCCTCATCTGCACGCAGGAAGCCTTTAACAGTTTCGATATCGATCGGAAGTCGGATTGAACTCATGGACGGTATTTCCTTCAACAAATAGCGTGCCCTTTATACAGAAATTTGGGCTTCCCGCATCCGCTGAAGTGCGCAGACAAAATCATGCACCCGCTGCTGCGTTACCGCCAGATCCCCCGACGGGTCAAAAACGGCAGACCCAACACCAAAACCATCGGCGCCCGCCGCCCACCAGGTACCAGCATTTTCAACATTGATGCCGCCGGTTGGAATAAGCAGAGCCTCCCCTTTTGGCAAGACAGCCCGCCACGCTGCAAGCACCCGTGGCGCCAGTGCCTCAGCGGGAAAAAGCTTCAAACCGGATGCACCCGCCTTCAGGGCGGCAAACGCTTCTGTCGGCGTACAAACCCCTGGCACCGTCACAAGCCCCTTGTCACGCGCGGCTCTCACCAGATCAGCATCAAAATGCGGCGAGACAACAAGCTTTCCACCAAGAGACACAATCAGTGCCAAATCCGCTTCAGAAAGGACGGTCCCCCCACCCACGAGTGCACGATTGCCAAACAGCGAGACCAGCGTCGCAATACTCTCCGCCGCACCCGGTACATTGAGCGGAACTTCCATGAGGCGAACGCCCGCATCAAAGAGGGCTTGGCCCGTCGCACGCGCGTTGCGCGGTTCAAGTCCCCTCAGAATGGCGAGCACAGGCATGACCGACAAATGCGCCCGCAGAAAATCCGGACTGCTCATTCCGAAAGGCCGACATGCTTCATGCTTTCCACCCAAAGGCGTTGCGCCGTCGCATCATTTTGCGCCTGGCGGGAGGGGGAGCATTTCTTGCACTCGACAAAATAGCCTCCGGTCTGCCCTTCAACATCATCTGACATAGCCAGGTGAATACTCGTCTTCGCACCTTCCTCTGGCGAAATGGCAAACAACTTTCCAAACTTCATCGCGAGCGTCATAAGCGGATTGTTGTTCTCACCAAATTTCGACGCCACAAACCCTGGATGCAGACAATTCGCCGTCACGCCTGTTCCGGCGAGTTGAGCTGCCAGTTCTCGCGTGAAGAGAATATTGGCGAGCTTTGAACGCTGGTAAGAGCGCCAGGCCGAATAGCGCGCCCGCGAACTATCCAGATCATCAAAATCAATGTCTGCCCCCCGATGCGCGACCGAGGCCACGGTTACAACCCGGCCCGCGCGCCCGGCCTTGATCTGTGGCAACAAAAGGTTGGTGAGCAGAAAAACAGACAAATGGTTGAGCGCGAACGTCATCTCCACCCCGTCTGCACTCATCGTACGACGAACAAACATCGCACCGGCATTGTTTACAAGCACATCAAGCTTGGGAAATGCCTTGGATATCTCCTCCGATACACGGCGAACTTCGGCGAATGAAGACAGATCCGCCTGAAAAAAGCGAAGAGCATCGTTCCCGGTCTCCCGCTTTAAGCTTTCAATAACTTCTGCGCCCTTGGCCGCATTGCGCGCAACCAAACCAACTTCAGCGCCACTTTCAGCGATACGCCGCGCGGTAATTAAACCGATACCGTCCGTCGCCCCGGTCACAATGACTTTTTTCTGCACGATATGGTCCTTTTCTTGCCTGAGAGAGCTGCTTCCCCGCCTTTTTTCACAGGAAACATCGAAAATTTCAGTCATCTCGGCATGCGATCAACCTTTAGGCAAGGAAAATTCGAGATACTGCCCACTGCGGGATAGTTTGGTGGGTAAAATGGTGGCAGTTCCGATGACAAATGATGACGCGGACGAATTCTATTCGATTCTAAGCGCTGTTCAGGAAACACCCAAAGGACGCTGGTTTCTGGAGGAATTTGCGAGGCGCAATCGTGTCGCAGATACCGACACGCTTCTGGAGGCCATCAATACGCTCAAAGCAGAAGCCGCCGAAACGCTGAAAGCTGCAACAACGCCAAGCGATGCGACAACTGTGGTGGCCCTTCGCCGGGAACTGGAAGAAATGAGCGCGACCATTCGCAGCACGCGCGCCGCCATTGCCTCAATCAAACCCGAAGACGATGGCAACAACCGCATCATGATGGCTTCGGAAGAGCTGGACGCCATTGTCTCGTCCACCGAGCGCGCCACATCCGAAATTCTCGCAGGTGCCGAACGCATTCAGGAGATTTCAGACAAGTTCCGCGAGCAAGGGGGCGACGAAGATCTCTGCGATGAAATTGAATCTCACGCCACATCCATCTTCATGGCGTGCTCGTTTCAGGACATTACCGGACAACGCACGTCAAAGGTCGTCGGTGTTCTTAAATATCTCGAACACCGTCTCAACTATATGGTGTCCCTCTGGGATGGTTCCACGCCCGAAACCCTGACCGATATCGACTCGACAATGCCGACAGACCAGCGCCCCGATGCCTACCTGATTACCGGCCCACAGGCCGAGGACGTCGCACCAAGCCAGGACCAGATCGACGACATTTTCCAGGACATGGGACTTCTGGACGAGGAAGACGATCTCTATGTCGGTGGACCGACGTTGGAGTTCAATCCTGACAAGGACGATATCGCCGAAAGCGCTCCTGAGACGCCACAAGCCAGAAAGCCTGCGCTCAAGACAGTGGCCGACGACCTCGACTTCGCGCCGGTCGAAACCTCATCCAAAGAGGAACCGGCAACAAAAAATGCTGGCACAGGCAGCGCCGCGGAAATTGCCCAGGACGATGTTGACGCCCTGTTCAACTGACACTGCGTTCAGCCGGCCGACCTCGTTATCATCTCAAACCACTGCCCGGTAAGACTAGCCGACCGTGAGATTGACATGATGCACACGCCACACACCCTGTCGGTCAGGAGCATCCGGGTTCATTTCGTCGGGCCCTTCCCATGACAGATGCGTCAATGAAAAAGGGGCCACATCCAGCAGGTGTCCTGTTTCTTCCGGCAGATCGAGAGCAAGCACAAGAGCGGCGCGAATAACCGGCGCATGGGTTACTGCAACCATGGGACGATCGGGGTAATGAAGCGTCAACCGCTGGATGGCATGTGCGACACGTGACACCACATCACCAAATGCCTCCCCCCCTTCGGGCCTGACCGTAGATGGATTAGACCAATCAATCTGAGGATTGGCTTTATGTACTTCTGTACGCCGCCGCCCGGCCCACAACCCCAGATCCTGATCAATCAGGTCTTCCACCGGAACCGCGTTCGCCGTTTCATTCAGCGCACGTACAGATGCCCGCGCCCGTTGGGCAGGTGATGTCAGCCAGACTGCACCATTAGGCAGACGCGAGGACAAACGCCTTGCCACCACGGCACCCGGCGGCAAGGTCGGAAGGTCCAACCGCCCGGTGTAACGCCCCGGGTCTTGCGCCAAACACCCCTGACGTATCCAGTACCAGTCTGTACGCATCAGATACTCACCTCAAACACTGCGAATCCCTTATGTCCAATCTTTGTGTCCCTTCTTGGTCTGACACGCTCAGCCTGCTAAGAAAAGCCTATCGAAACTCATCAGCGACTGCAGGAAAATAAGCACATGTCGGAACCAGTACTACTTGTTGAAAAATCAGACGGCATCGCAGTCGTCACCCTCAATCGCCCCACAGCCATGAATGCCTTGTCGATGGAACTGCGCGAAACCATGGCCAAAGCATTCAACGCCCTGGAAGATGACCCCGAGGTAAAAGTAGTCATTCTCACCGGAGCCGGCAAAGCATTCTGCGCTGGCCTCGATCTCAAGGAGCTGGGTGAGCAAGGGCTCACAGGCCCGGACAATGCCGTCACACACCTTGATCCCGTAACGTCAATCAACAAGTTTTCCGGCCCGGTTATCGGTGCGGTCAATGGCGTTGCCATAACGGGTGGCTTCGAAGTCGCGCTCGCCTGCGATGTTCTGATCGCATCAGACAATGCCCGCTTTGCCGACACCCATGCGCGTGTCGGGATTCTGCCTGGCTGGGGTCTGTCGCAAAAGCTCTCCCGCGCCATCGGTATTTATCGCGCCAAAGAACTTTCCCTCACAGGCAATTTCCTGAGTGCGGCACAGGCAGCCGAATGGGGCCTGATCAACCGGGTTGTAGCGCCGGAAGACCTCATTTCCACAGCCAAAAGTCTTGCATCAGATATGCTGACAGTCGTGCCGGAAAGCCTCAATGCCTACAAAAAGCTGATAAATGAAGGGTTTGCCCAATCCTTTGGTGATGCAATCGAAACCGAACGTCGCGTCTCCGGTGCGGCCAATTCAGCCGTTTCCGCAGACGCACTGGAAAGCCGACGCGAAGGGATACGCCAGCGCGGGCAGAAACAAACCAGCGAATAAGGGCCCAAAGCGCCGCTCTATACCGGGCGGGCGACCCACACCCGTGTCGCCCGCCGCCACCAGCACTAACCTGCTCGCCACGGTGCTATGCACACGTTACACTCTTCCCAATGACATAATCTTTGGGAGGAGAGCACCATGCATGACATGGTTATTCGCGGCGGCATGATATACGACGGGACAGGTCGCGCACCATTCCACGGCGACATTGCCATCGACCGGGACAAAATCACCGCAATCGGCAATGTCGCGGCCAAAGGCAAACGCGAGATAGATGCAACCGGCCAAATTGTGACGCCTGGCTTTGTAGACATCCATACGCATTATGACGGCCAGGTCACCTGGGACCCGTACCTCCAGCCCTCCACATTCCACGGTGTGACAACCGCAATTATGGGCAATTGCGGTGTCGGCTTCGCGCCATGCAAACCGGACGAACGGGACTGGTTGATCGGTCTGATGGAAGGTGTTGAAGACATACCCGGCACGGCACTCGCCGAAGGGATCGACTGGCGCTGGGAAAGCTTCCCCGAATACATGAACGCAATTGAAGCCTCTCCTCTCGCCCTTGATGTGGGACTGCAGGTGCCACACGGCGCGCTCAGAGCTTACGTCATGGGGCAGCGCGGCGCCGACCTGGAACCGGCAAACGATGATGACGTGAAGGAAATGTCTAAACTCGTCGTCGAAGCCTTGGACGCAGGTGCCCTGGGTTTTTCCACCTCCCGCACGGAAAAGCACAGAGACAAAAACGGCGCCCACACGCCTAGCTTCAAATCCGAAGCAGCAGAATTGCACGGCATCGCAGCCGCGATGGGCAAAGCCGACAAAGGGGTTATGCAGCTGATTGCGGACTTCTGGGATTTTGAACCGGAATTTGCGCTGATACGTGGCATGGTCGAAGCCTCAGGACGCCCGCTCTCCCTCACCATCGAGCAGGATGACCGTCACCCCACTATCTGGAAAAACGTACTGGATAATATTGAAGCCGCCGCGCAAAAAGGGCTGCCCATGCGGGGGCAAGTACCACCGCGCGCAACTGGCGTCTTGTTGGGTCTCACCTCCACACTCAACCCGTTTATCCTCCACAAAACCTATCGGGAAATTTCGCATCTCCCGACAGATGTTCAGGTGAAAGAACTGAAGGACCCAGCCTTCCGGGCGCGCCTCCTCGCTGAAGAACCTGACTACCCTGCCAACCAGATCATCACCATGCTCTGTACTGGCTACCACAAGATGTTTGAACTTGGGGACACGCCCAATTATGAGCCGGACCCGAATGACAGCGCACAATCTGTCGGGGAAAAAACAGGTCGGCATCCACGCGAGATCCTTCTGGACTGGATGCTGAAGCGCAACGGCGAGGCTTTGCTCTACTTCCCCCTGATGAATTATCTCGCCGGAAGTCTGGACGATGTGCACACCATGATGACCCATCCCAACATTGCTTTCGGCCTGGGTGACGGGGGCGCACATGTAGGCATTATCTGTGATGCCAGTTTCCCCACCACCATCCTCACCCATTGGGGCCGGGACCGGACCCGGGGACCCAAGCTGCCCCTGGCATGGCTCATCAATCGTTTGACCAAAGCCAATGCAGAAGTTGTTGGCCTTATGGATCGCGGTGTGGTTGCCCCTGGCATGAAGGCCGATCTCAACATCATTCGGTTTGATGACCTGCGGCTCCACGCACCTGAAATTGTGCACGACCTGCCTGCCGGTGGAAAACGCCTCATCCAGAAAGCCGACGGATATACAGCAACAATCATCTCAGGCGAGATTGCCTTTGAGGAGGGAAAGCCGACAGGTAAGTTGAATGGCAAACTGATCCGCGGAGCGCAGACACGGCCTGCGAACGCAGACATTCCACCCTTCACCCCCTCATTGGGTGGGGAGGCCGCCGAATAGGTGAGCACTCACCAGAAGAGATCCGGTAAACGGGCCCTCGCTTTCATCCTGCTCACGCTGCTGATCGACACAATCGGCTTTGGCATTATCATTCCAGTCATGCCAAAGCTCATCATGTCACTAAGCGGCGAACCGATCTCGGCCGCCGCAGGCTATGCCGGATTGATGCTCTTTGCATTTGCGGCAGCTCACTTTGTTTTCTCCCCCGTCATGGGAAACCTGTCAGACAGGTTTGGACGACGCCCTATCTTGCTCGTCTCGCTGGCCGCGTTAAGTGTCGACTATCTGATCATGGCTTTCGCACCGAACCTCATCTGGCTTTTTATCGGGCGCGTTCTCTCCGGACTTTTTGGTGCGACCTTCGCCACAGCTAACGCCTATGTCACAGACGTAACACCAGAGGACAAGCGCGCGCAGGCCTTTGGTTTGCTTGGCGCGGCATGGGGACTGGGCTTCATCATCGGCCCCGTGCTTGGCGGGTTTCTGGGAGAGATCGACCCCAAACTGCCCTTCTTTGTGGCCGCCGCTATCGCCGCACTCAACACCATCTATGGCTTTTTCGTCCTACCGGAAACATTGCCATCACACGAACGACGCCCCTTCGACTGGCGACGCTCAAACCCCGTCGGGGCACTTATTCATTTCCGCCGCTATCCGGTTCTCTTGGGTTTTGCCGTCATCGTCATTCTCTATCAGATCGGACATGACGCAAACCCGGCGATTTTCACCTATTACACCATCCACAAGTTTGGCTGGTCAGAGCAGGAAATGGGTTTCGCCCTCGCCTTCACTGGCATCACCGTTATCTTCAGCCAGACAATAGTGATCCGCTGGACGGTCGCACGGTTCGGCGAATTGAACTCCGCCTATATCGGGCTGATAACCGCNGCAACAGGTTTTGCCGGCCTTGGGCTTGCCACAACCGGATGGCAGGCCTATCTCGCGCTCTTCTCCATGTCATTCATGGGGCTTGCCATGCCCAGCATCCGCGCGATGATGGCNCGCAAAGTCCCCGCCAATGCGCAAGGGGAATTGCAAGGNGCCTTGTCGAGCCTGATGGGGTTGACGATGATCGCCGCCCCGCTGGTCATGACCCAATTGTTCAGAGCTTTCTCTGCGGCCGATGCGCCCNTTACACTGCCCGGCGCTCCCTATCTTTTGGCCGGCCTGCTTATGCTCCTGTCAGCCCTTCTCCTCGCACGACAGGTCAGACGTTCGCCCCACCCCGAACAGCCCCCCGAAAACTGANCACAACGGCCACAATCTGACGCTACCGCAANGAAAATGTTGCAATCGCGATACATTCGCAAAATAAGGTATATATAATAACGATTTTCAGTTGCACCNCGGAAACCGACCGGTCTAGACAAGTTTCCAGATAGATCGCTCCTCGCACGAGCATCCAGCAGAAANTCGGATAAATGAACAAAAACCTCCACAAACTCTTGATGGGAACAGCAATTGCGTCCCTCGCCTCCACAGCCGCCTTTGCGGAAGAGAGCTTCCCTCGTATCGACATTGTCGTACCTGTTGAACTTCAGAATGATTATGCGTTTGATTCCGATGTTCGAGCATCAGANCTGAACGACACATTTCTCACGATCGAGCCGGAAATCTCGTTCCGCCTCTCTGAGAACTTCTCCATCGAAGCAGGTCTCGTCTTTGAGCCNATCAANGGCGCAACCGANGATCGCTTCCTCGAAGATCAGGGCCTCTTTGTTGAGCAGCTCTTCCTCTCTTATCAAGGNGAAGGNTTCGGCCTGAAAGCCGGTAAGTTCAATCCGGCATTCGGCGTCGCATGGGACAAAGCCCCTGGCATCTACGGCGTCGACTTTGCAGAAGATTATGAGCTGACCGAACGGATCGGCCTGGGCGGTGATGTCACATTCGGGACCGAAGCTGCTGGCGAACACACCGTCTCCGTCGCAACCTTCTTCGCGGATACATCTATCCTCAGCCAGTCTTTCCTGAACAGTCGCGGTGAAACCAGACGCGGGTCCGGTGGGCTTTCCAACACAGAGGATTTCTCCTCTTTNTCCGTCAGCCTGGATAGCGAAAGTGTACCAGCCCTTGGCGGTCTCGGTTACACACTCGGCATCGCACAGCAGGATGGTGGNGTCGGCACACGAGAAGACGAAACATCCTATGTCGCAGGCGTTTTCGGCAGCTTTGAAGTTGCAGACGGCATCACCCTCGAGCCCATCATCGAATATGTCTATCAGGACAANGATGCCGGCACGATTGCCGATCAGGACTACTTCACCATCGGCAATGCCGTTCTCGTTGGTCCGTGGAACGTTTCACTCTCCTACACAGCCCGCAATANCGATGCGAACGTGGCAGGTACANCCGATGTAGAAGACGAACTCTTCCAGGNATCCGCAGGCTACGCATTTGAAAATGGCCTGACCGCCGACCTCGGCTACCGCTTCTCAGAAGAAGCATCTGTCNATACGCATATTCTCGGTGTTCTGTTCACCTACGAACTGGAAGCTTCCCTGTACTAAACAGGGAAGTCTCCTTCCGGAAAGGAACGACATGTTTTCCAAGAAAACCCGAATATCTCTTCTGTCTCTCGCCATCTTCACCATTCATGGTGTTGGAACGAGTGCGCATGCANCCGAGCCCGCAGACATTCTCAGTACATATGCAGATATTGCCGAGGCTGGTTATCAGGACTCACTTGCCACAGCGAAGTCCNTGAAAGAAGCCATCAATAGCTTCACAAACAATCCGACAGACGAAACACTTGCNGCAGCACGGACCGCATGGGTTGATGCCCGTGCGCCTTACCAGCAAACTGAAGCGTACCGGTTTGGCAATGTGCTCGTGGACGAATGGGAGGGCAAAGTGAACGCCTGGCCACTCGACGAAGGTCTGATCGACTATGTGGATACGGACGCTTATGGTGANGGTAGCGATGAAAATGCTTTCTATACAGCAAATATCATTGCAAACGAAAAGCTGACAATTGCCGGNCAGGAAATTGATGCCACAAACATCACCCCTGATCTGCTGCGGTCTCTGCATGAAATTGATGACGTAGAAGCCAATGTGGCAACCGGCTACCACGCAATCGAATTCCTGCTCTGGGGTCAGGACACAAATGGCACAGACGCAGGCGCTGGCAACCGGGCTGCAACAGACTTTGCAACTGGTGATGCATGCACCAACGGTCATTGTGATCGCCGTATCGCCTACCTGGTAGCGGCAACAGACCTCCTGATCTCTGATCTGGAAGAAATGNCAGCGGCCTGGGGTCCAAACGGCAATGCCCGCGCGGCACTGGGGACAGACAAACAGGGGCTTGCCACTATTCTGACCGGTATGGGNAGTCTTTCATACGGTGAGCTGGCCGGCGAACGGATGCGCCTTGGCCTGATGTTGCATGACCCGGAAGAAGAGCATGACTGTTTCTCCGACAATACGCATAATTCCCACTACTATGACGCGTTGGGAATTGCCAATGTCTACAAAGGGTCATACACCCGCATTGATGGTAGCAAAGTCGAAGGCGCAAGCCTTTCTGATCTTGTTCGGGCCCTCGCACCGGAACTCGATGCCGAGATGCAAGCAAAACTGGCCGCAACCGAAGCAGCCATGACCGTCTTGAAAGAGACAGCGGACAAGGGTGAGCAATCCTACGACCAGATGATTGGCGAAAACAACGAAGCTGGAAACGCCATCGTTCAAGCTGCCATTGACGGACTTGTGGATCAGACCAAGACAATCGAACGGATCGTCGCGGCAATCGAACTCGACAAGATCGAAATCGAAGGCTCTGACAGCCTCGACAACCCGGAAGCGGTCTTCCAGTAAGCCCTGCCTTACCACAATTTTTTGATGTCGCGGCCCTTCGGCTGCGGCATCTGGCCTCAGACAAGCCTGGCCAAATGGCCATATACTACGCGCATGATCAGCCGCATCTCATTCAGCATTCTCTGCGCCGCTCTCACCTTGAACCCACCTGCGTTCGGTGACACCTCCCCCGCATCGACAGAAATATCCCGAAGCCGTGCAACAATCCTCGCCCCCACAAATGATTTCACGCAGGCAGAACCACACGAAGCACTGGCGGGCGGGACCGCAACAAACACACGCAGGTTTGACCGGGAAGCCTTCTCCCAGCCCTCCCAGAATCTGAGTTTCGCAGACAGAAGTGATTTCTTTATCGGCAATGGTTTCTTCAAACGCCTGTGGGTTACAGCCCCCGCATCCACCACTTCGGCGGATGGATTGGGACCACTCTACAACGCACGTGCGTGTCAGCGCTGCCATCTGAAAGATGGTCGCGGTCACCCGCCCAAGGATGCGGCAGACAGCACCACCTCCATGTTTTTGCGGGTCTCCATCCCGCCGCAAACGGCAGAGCAGGCTGAAGCAATACGTGCGCATATGCTCAATGTCGTGCCGGAGCCGACCTACGGCGTACAATTGCAGGATGTCGCCGTCCCGGGTCTGGCAGCTGAAGGGAAGATGAGAATTGGTTATGAAGAGCAAGAGGTGTTCTTCGCGGACGGAAGCGTGGCAAACCTACGCCATCCGACCTACAGCTTCACAGACCTGAATTATGGCCCGCTGCACGACGAGGCCCTCCTGTCCCCCCGTGTAACGCCGCCCATGATCGGCCTCGGCTTGCTGGAAGCAATCCCCGCTGAGGACATTATCGCGGCAGCAGACCCCGACGACACGAACGGCGACGGTATTTCCGGAAGGCCAAAATTCATCTGGAGCCGGGCTGAAGGCCGCGTCATGCTCGCCCGCTTCGGGTGGAAATTGGCAAACCCCACAATTCCCGACCAAGCCTCCGAAGCCATGGCCGGTGACATCGGTATCTCCAACCCTCTGTTTCCCGGCCACAGTGGCGATTGCACTGTCAATCAGCCCGCCTGCCTCGCCGCCCCTGCAGGGATTGGCGGTCCCGGCGGTGATCTGGAAGCTTCAGCCGAGATCATGGAAACAGTCTTCTTCTACTCTCGCAACCTCGCCGTGCCCGCCCGGCGCGATATCGATACACCGGTCGTATTGCGCGGCAAGGAGCTCTTCTACACCGCCAATTGCGTAGGATGCCATACGCCGAAGCACGCAACATCCAACGACGAAACCATCCAGCCCACATTGCGCGGACAGCTTATCTGGCCTTATTCGGACTTACTGTTGCACGACATGGGCGAAGCCCTCGCGGACGGACGACCCGAGGGCACAGCCTCAGGCAGCGAATGGCGCACTCCCCCTCTTTGGGGGATCGGCTTGACCCGAACGGTAAACGGACATACCAATTTTTTACACGACGGACGGGCCCGAAATCTGACAGAAGCCATTCTCTGGCATGGAGGGGAAGCTATGGCAGCAAGAGAAACCTTCCGCCACATGAACAGTAACGACCGCGACGCCCTGATCGCATTCTTGAACAGCCTGTAGGTCCTAGATGAAAATATTGCGGTTTGTCGTCACACTCTTCACCCTGACAACCTTCTCACAGACAGCATCGGCTGATCTGGTCAGCCAGGCGCAATATGTCAGCCTCGTTCAGGCGCTCACAGAAAAGACGGCCCTCCCCCTCCACAGACAGTTTGCCATCGAAGCCGCACTGATGGGGGATGTCATGAAAGGCTTCTGCGCTGCCCCTACACCCGCCGGGCAGGTGGAAGTTACACAACGCTTCCATGCCTTGATGGATGCCTGGCAGCAGGTTGAACCTTTTCGCTTCGGTCCTGTCATGACAGCGCCCGGTCCGGCCCGCTTCCAGTTTTGGCCCGACAAACGCGGGACGGGACAACGGCAATTGCGACAAGCCTTCAAAGACAAAGATGTCACACTCACTGAAGGCACAACACTGGCCACAAAGAGTGTGGCTTTACGTGATCTTCAAGCGCTCGAAACACTGATCTTCGTCAAGCCGGAGGTTTTGCTCGAACCTGGGAGCTACCGCTGCGCCTACGCAAGCGCAATCGCCGACTTGCAACGCACCCAGGCCGCACTCCTCTACGATACATGGTCGCGACCAAACGGCTTTGCCGCAGAACTTATCAATGCGGCCAGTTCAACACCCGCCTTCTTTGATGAGCGTGAAGCGGCTGGTGCATATGTAAATGCGCTCGTTTCAACCCTCGAAGTCATTCGCCTGCAAAAACTGGATCGCCCCATGGGGTTGACCGTATCGGAAGCTCGAACCTCCCGACTGGAAAACTGGCGGAGCAAACGATCAACGCAAAACATGGTTCTGAACCTCTTGACCCTGCAGCGCTTCTTCGCCGTCGAAGGTGGTTTTTCCGATCTCCTGAGACGTGTGGACAAGCAGGAGGATGCGACAGCCGCCGAAGCGCTTTTCGACAAAGTCATCTATAATTTGCAAGCCTTTGAAAGCCCGATGGAGACACTCGTCGCCGACACAAAAGCCCGCTCCAACCTGGAGAGCCTGCTGAACGATCTTCGCGCACTACAAACACTCATCCAGGAAAAAATTGCGATTGATCTAGGCCTGGTCCCCGGCTTCAACGCGACAGATGGCGACTGACATGCAGGTTACCCGACGCCACATTCTACAGACCGGAGCAGCGGTCGGTGCCAGCGCGTTCCTCCCCTCGCCCTCCCTCGCCCAACCAAACGATAGCCGCTGGATCGGGTGCCGTAAGCTGGGCGATACCCACTACGCCACCCAGTTTGATACAACAGGCAAAATATGGACGAACACGCCGCTCCCTTCACGGGGCCACGGCATCACCGTCTCACCGGACGGGCGGACCGCCCTCATCGTCGCACGAAGACCCGGCACCTATGCTTTATGGGTCGATCTGGAAAGTGGCGAGACGCTAACCCGGATCGAAAGCGCGCCCCACCGACACTTCTACGGGCATGCCTGCTTCTCTCGTGACGGCACGCATATCTTCATGACAGAAAATGATACGCGCTCGGGCGCAGGGCTCATAAGCGTTCGAGACACAAGCAGAGCATTTGAGGAACTGGACCATTTTCCCACTGGCGGCATCGGTCCGCACGAGCTGGCTCTACTACCCGATGGCAAAACAATCGCCATCGCAAACGGTGGCATTCTNACGCGGCCTGAAACAGGACGCACCCCCCTGAACCTGGAAAGCATGGCACCATCACTCACCCTGTTCGACATCACAACGGGGAAAATTAACACGCAACACCGGCTCCCCGCTTCACAACATCAGCTCTCCATCCGGCATATGTCCGTTCATCAAAACGAGATCGCCCTTGCCTTACAGTTTGAAGGGCCCCGGAATATCCCCATGCCCCTGCTGGCACTTTTTGACGGGGTCTCGTTGCGCCTGATCGNCACACCCGATGCCCTCGCCCGTCGCATGCGAAACTATGCTGGATCCATTTCTCACGACCTGTCTGGTGACATTATTGCCATGACCTGCCCAAAGGCCAACCTTGTAACCTTCTGGGCAGCAAAAACCGGGGAACCATTAGGACAGACACGCGCGGGCGACGTTTGCGGCGCAGCACCGGGTAAAAAACCCGGCGAATTTGTTCTGACAGCACGCGCTGATATTCTCACCGCCAGCTTCACCGGACATCACGCGGACGCAACCTTCTCCCGCTCCCAATGGGACAATCATCTGACCCGCATCGCTTAATTCCTGACTTGCTCTATAGTGAGCGCACGAAGATATCCTTTTGACAGGAGATGGGGCGGATGACCGAACGCACAATTACGACGCNGGAAGAACTGGANGCGCTCTACGCAAGCGTCAGCGAAATTGCNCGTGCAAAGGAACAGAACGCCCTGACACCGCACTATCGCGCATTCGTGGAAGCGGCCCCTTTTGTCGTTATCTCAACACTTGGTCCCAACNGTATCGATGCAAGCCCTCGGGGAGATCCGCCTGGTTTCGTGCNGATCGTTGACGATAAAACACTCCTGATCCCGGACCGGCGCGGCAACAATCGCCTGGATACTCTNAAGAANATTCTANACGACCCGCGCATCTCACTCATTTTCCTNATCCCCGGTGTAGGAGAAACCCTGCGCGTCCGAGGACAAGCCANCATCATTCAGGATGAAGAANTGGCGAAGAGCTTCACGATGCAGGGGAAAGCNCCNACAACCTTGCTGCGTNTCACAATCAANTGCGTCTACTTCCAATGTCAAAAAGCCCTGGCGCGGTCGAAACTCTGGGACCCTGAGGCCNGGGTAAACAGAGCCACCTTACCCACAGCCGGAGAAATGGCCGAGGCTCTGTCCAGTGAACCGTTCGATGGCAAGGCTTACGATGAAGCATATCCAGAGCGGCTAAAACAAACCATCTACTGAAAATTCAATAATGGTCAGCCACCGGCTCCATGGAGAAACTCAAGCCCGCATTTTTTGACAAGCGATCCAGAAGTTGGTCGCCCATCGCTGCGGCTGGNGTCCAGAAACCGCCACCGGTCTGCTCTTTTGTGATATCCCGCGCAAGGCAGATCGCACACTCGCTGATGATTTTCGCCGTCGACGCATAACCCGGATCTTTATCTCCGGTAACACGCGCAACAAATTCCTGCCCGTCTTCTGCTTCCCCCAGAAACACAAGATTGTAGAAACCATTTTCCCGGTCTCGTTCTGACGGTCCTTCCCCNGGCTTGGGTAGCAGAAAGCGGCTCATGAAGTTTCGTGTTGGACGAAAAGCAGCAGCCGCGACAAACCCACCAAGCCCGCCAGCCAGAGCATAGGAGGTCAGCCGTCCGGGAAGCCCCTCCCCCATCATCATGGCCTCGTCATATCGGAAGTCNCGCCCATAGGCGTAGTCAAGCAATGCGTTGGTGCGGTGAACAACACGCGTATTGATACCTGCCATCACAAAAGGGGCAATCCAGCTTCCCGCNTCCTCATCATACCGCAGAGGTGTATCACTAGGCTGATCTGGTCCTTCGCGCAAACCTTCAGGGTTTAGAACATAAGGGTCGCGCATCATCTCGCGAATGGCGGGGTCTCGCCCTGCCTCTTCCATCAGATTGATCATGCTGGCGATCGTTCCCCCGCTTGCCCCGCCCCGCATCGCTTTGACACGCATTTTGACACTACGGCATCTCGTGTTCGATTTCCGCTTCACTTCGCGCGTTAAATAGAAAACCCCCAGATCAGACGGTACTGAGTCAAAGCCGCAACAAGGCACAATGCGCGCCCCCGTCTTCTCAGCCTCGGCCTGATGCGCATCGATCATACGGCGGATCCATTGTGCTTCCCCGGCAAGGTCCACATAGCCGACGCCATGCCGGACACAAGCAGCCACCATCTCCGATCCGTATTTTGCATACGGCCCAACTGTCGTGAGAACGACTTTAGTCTGCTGCACAATTCCATCCAGCGAGGCTGCATCAGAAGCATCACCCGTCAGGATCGGCACATGCGCTGCCGCTTTTCCCAGGTCTCTTCGCACAGCTTCCAGCCGGGCTTTTGAGCGTCCGCCCATCGCCCATCTCAGACTGGTATCACTTCCGTACTGCTTGACGAGATATTGGCAGATGAGCTTGCCGACAAAGCCGGACGCACCCCAGACAATAAGATCAAATTTCTCACCCGTATCACTCATCCTTGCCTCCCGTTGGAACTTTCCTCAAACGATCAGATCAACCCCGCCACCCGTGCGCTCAGACCCGAGCCTGCACAACAAAAATTGCACCTGACAAACTGATCGCACCATATTGTTGCGGCAACGCGAGCGCAATCTCCGCGACAATCTTCTCAACCTCGGCAGGAGAAAGGTTCTCCACCATCGGGCGTACCGGACCTCTTTCAACCAGACCCGACGCTGCAGCCTCGACAGAGGCTCCCCAGGGCATTGCAAAATCAACCGGCTCAACAACAATATCACGCCAGCCCGCACCCGACAGGAGTTGCTCAATCCTCGCCGGATCAGCAAAAGCAAACGGTCCCGGCGCATGCGGGTCTCGCAGCGTATCATCCGCCACATACTTTCGGACAATGGAGACAGGCAGGCTCACCCACTGATTAAGTTTGGGCGCCTGCCAGCAGGCAAAGCACAGGCGGCCATCCGTCGCCATATGTGAATGCATATTGGCGAAGGCGGCCTGAGGATCTTCAAAAAACATCACCCCGAAACGCGAAAGCAGCAGGCTTGCATCATCAAGCAGCTTATCCGTTTGAGCATCCCCGACCATAAAAGACACATTGGCAAGCCCCGCCGCCAACGCCCGGTCACGCGCCAGCCCGGACATGGGGAGAGACAGATCCACCCCCAGCACAGCGCCAGCCTTTCCCGCCGCAGACGCTGCCAGCAAACTGGTCTCCCCGGTACCACAGCCAATATCAATCACGCGCTCTCCAGGTTGGACCGCAGCGCGCCTCATCAGCGCTTCGGTCACTCCCGTCAGGGAACGGTCCATACTTTCCTGACCGCTGACCCACCCCGCCCCGGCCGGTCCGTTCCAGAAATCCTTTTGTGCCTGATTGATCATATTGCTGCTCCTTTTGTCCTTTGAAACTGTGCCTCATAGCCCCCCTGTTGGCAATTCCGCGTTACGGAATTCATACAAATAGAATCCTCCCCACCCCTTGGGGCGTGGATATGATGGAGATCGACAAATCTGGGAGAGCGATATGAAAACGAAGCACCTGGCAGGAACCGCAGCGCTGACAACACTTATCGTTGCAATCACGTCAAGCCTCCCCGCCCGTGCCGCGGACACACAGCTGCTTTGGGGAGATACGCACCTCCACACCGCCTATTCCACAGATGCTTTTCTGGCCGGAAATCGAGATGCAGATCCGGATACGGCCTACCGCCTTGCAAAAGGGGAACCTGTAATCCACCCCTTTAACCGAACCCGGGTGCAGATCGCCCGCCCCCTGGACTTTCTCGTTGTTGCTGACCATGCCGAGGGGCTCGGGGTGATGGGTGAACTGAACAGGCAGGACCCGGACCTCGCCAATTTCTGGTTCTGGCAGCGCTGGAAATCATCATACGCGCTGGGCAAGTTTCGTGATGTCGTGGCTGATCCCAGTCACGGGACAGCAACCTTCCTCTCCAACATGCCGCAACCAGCAGTTGAAGCCGGCGACAAGGTTGACCCCGTCACTGCCGGGGACCAAAAAGGTCTGTTTGATTTTCTGACCCGCCTTGTCCCCGAAGAGACCATTCACGCCATCTCTGCCGATATGTGGTCAAGGTCGGTGGCCGCAGCCGAAGCACACAACGACCCTGGCACCTTCACTGCCATGATCGGCTGGGAATGGACACAGACAAATAACGGTGTGAACCTGCACCGGGTGGTCATGTCAACGCTGGACGGTGAAAGCGCTGAAACCATGGACCCTGTTGGTACCGACAACGCACCCTATCCCGAAGACCTTTGGGAGAAGCTGGGTGAGCTGAGCAATACAACAGGCGCGCGGTTTCTCGCTATTCCCCATAATTCCAACCTGTCTAAAGGCTACATGTTTTCCGATACATTGCTAAACGGGGAAGCCATGACAGCGGAATATGCCCGCACACGGGCAGAGTGGGAACCCGTCGCAGAAATCACGCAGATCAAAGGCGACAGTGAAACACACCCTGCACTCTCACCGAACGACAGATTCGCAGACTTTGAACAGTTCAACTTCTATCTTCAGGCGGTCCCTCAGGGCGGGCCTTCCGTCTACAAACCAAGCCCCGGCGATTTTGTCAGGACCGGCTTGATGCGCGGCCTGGAAATTGAAAGCAAGCTCGGTGTGAACCCTTATCAGTTTGGTCTGATTGGCTCGACCGACGCTCATACGAGTATCTCCTCACCCGACGAGCCAAACTTCTGGGGCAAGGTTGCACTCGACTCCATTCCTGAAAACAAGAGGCGCATCCCCACCGACGCTGCTTATCAAATGGGTGTGGAAGCATTTGACGGGTGGAACATGTCCGCATCGGGCCTCGCAGCAGCCTGGGCAACTGAAAACACGCGAGAGGCAATTTTCGACGCGTTTACCCGCAAGGAAGTTTACGGCACGACCGGCCCACGTATCTCGCTGCGCGTTTTTGGCGGCTGGAATTTCGACACAACCGCACCCCAGGCTGACGACATCGTCAACATCGGCTACGCAACCGGCGTCCCAATGGGAGGCGACCTGGCTGGTACCCCGGAGGCAGCTCCTGTACAACTTCTTATTCGCGCGACACGCGATCCACAGGGTGCAAATCTTGACCGTGTTCAGGTAATCAAAGGCTGGCTTGATGACAACGGCGTCGCTCAGGAAAAAGTGTATGACGTTGTATGGTCCGACGCGCGCCAGCCGGACGCCAACAGCAACCTTCCTCCGGTAGGGAACACCGTCGACATCAGAACCGGCAGCTTTGAAAANTCTATTGGCGCGCCGGAGCTCTCCCACCTCTGGCAAGATCCGGAATTCGATCCCGGACAGCCCGCTTTCTATTATGTTCGTGTACTGGAAATTCCAACGGTCCGNCATTCCCAGCTTGACGCCGTTGCTCTACAGATTGACACGCCTTACGAAGCACCAGCCACATTGCANGAGCGCGCTTACTCATCGCCGATCTGGTACAANCCCACACGATAGATATGCTTACAAATTAATCTTCACGCTCAATCATTAAGCAACTCCNTGGANATTGCATAAAAACTGCGACATACCGCCCTATGAGACGAACCTCCATATAGGCTATGCTGCGACTTGANAGTGGAAAGCCCAAAGAAAAGTTTACCTTTTCCAAAAAAACAAGTTTCATCATAAAACAAAAATGGCAAAATCCACTACATGTTGGGGGGCGTCGGCACATGCCGAGTGGTGGAGACAAGAATGCGCACAATAGCCGCATTGACGATTGCAATATCAGTTTGGTCAGCAAGCGGAGCAAGTGCCCTTGCGGATTACANTGCGTCTGAAGCTGAAACAAACCGGGCAGCGGACACGGCCCTGCGCCAGACAGAAACCCTGATCACCGGCATTGCGTTTGCCTTCGATTACCTGGCAACCTTCGTCGGAGAAGCTGGCCCTCCNCCCGCAATCATCCAGGCNGAATTNCAGGCAACAACCAAACGGCTGGACGGNGTCCGCTCTCTTCTNATGATCGCGCAGGACGGGACTTTGCTGCATGACGCATTTGCCTACCCTGCCCCGCAGGTTAATCTGNGCAACAGAGAATANGTCATCGCCGCGATGACAACGCCGGGCGTACAAATCGGCGAAGCTGTTATCGGCCGAACCAGCGGCTTTCCTTTTGCACCCATTTCCATGCGCAAACCGTCAATCAACACTGTGATGACGGCAATTACGGATCTGAGAAAACTACGTGAGCCACTGGACTGGTGCATGGATGCATGTGGCGGCGCTCTACTGACACGAGATGGGAAACTTGTTGCCATCTCCCCGCCGGAAGCCAGACTGGACGACAAAATTGTTCAGGAAATTATCGNGCGCGAAGAAACGAGCGGCACATTCCTGCATGCCAGAGAGCAAATCTCATTCATCGTTTCCTTCAGAAAAAGCGAGCGCTTCCCGTTCATTATCCTCGCTTCCAANGCTCTCGCACCCACCGTCAGCATTGCCACCGAGTAAGAAATCCATCGCAGCCCGTCTCTGGCTGGAGGTCAATATCTCACCATCTGCCCCTGCCGCGGAGCGTGCTTCAAGCCANGCCTGACCAGGCGTACGAACGTCGCAGGCNGACAGGACCGTCAGGCGCGCTAACTGATCATCGCCCGGCGCNGGCTGCCACACCAGATAAACCGTTCCGACCGCCACGATAACGGCNACAGCCAGCCCTCCCCAGGCATATTTGGCAGAATGGCGCGGTTTCCCGACAACGCGAGCAATNTGCGCCTTCCCCCGCGCCTGCATGCTTGCATCAAGCACTTTACCCTCCAACCGAAATAAAAGTTCTACCATTATTCTCAGATTGCGCATCCCGCGCAATCATAAAGGAGAATAAAATGGACTACATTATTCGCTCAGCCACTTTNGATGACGTTGCCGCGATCACACGCCTCCATGTGGACAGCTGGCAGGATACATATACCTTCATGCCGGCCTCGGTTCATAGCAACCGCTCGTATGCCTACCGNTACGAGGAATGGCTTGAAATTCTGAGTAATCCGGACCCGGATCACCTGATCCTGACGGTATGGGACGGCGATATCCTTGTAGGTTTTTCCAATTGCCTTCCCTGTCGGGACCCCGACATGCCGCAGGCAAAGGGAGAAATGCACGCGATCTACTTCCGGAAGGACTATAGAGGCCACGCGCTGGGTGCTGTTCTATTTGAACGGATGATCCACTTTCTCATCAAACGGGATTTGTGGCCTGCATGCCTGTGGGCGTTCGAGCGAAACGAGTTCCGGCACAATTACAAAAACATTGGCTTCACAGATGCTGTATATCGCGATCGCGTAATTGCCGGTGTTCCCATTCCGGAAGTGGGTTATCTGTCTCCTGCATCTCCCGAGGGCTTCTTCGAAGCCATCAATCAGCGCCTCGCCGAAGAAGCGACCGCACAGCAAGAGAAACCACAGACCGCTCCCCNTCAACCTCTNGCTCAAGAAGCTGATCAAACACGTCCCGGAACGTCTCTGCAAAATCAGCAGGGTCCAAACTGATGTGCGGACTCTCATCCGCCAGCAGATAGGCCACATTGTATGCCGCAACACGTGCGGTTGTCGCTTCGACGACAACCGTGCGTGGGCGCGCTTCCTCCATCTCCCCCTGCCCGGTAAGCAGCCAGACCGAGTTCACCCCCATCGCCACAAGGTCGATCAGCACATTGGCCTTGGGTGCTCCCTCGCCATGCTCATAACGTTCCCAGGTTTTGCGCTCCAAGCCCCAGATTGACGCCATTTTTGACGCGCTGATACCCAAGGAATTCCGGACTTCGCGGAGGCGNTCACCAAACTCATCCATCACTTCCTCGTCAGCCAAGACCTGTTCCTCACGCATAGAGGTTACTGAAACCGGTTCATCAGAACCGTTTCGCACATCATAGGCAATATATGGGAGTAAGAAAAAGAGATATGTGAGAAATAGTAAAAACAGATAAATAGTCAGTTCTCAACGCCTGTATCGCCAGAACAAACAACTAGAAGAAAGCAAGTANTGTTNAGAACACCACGCCTNACATCAGAAATGATAAATAATTTTTACCTTTTCACAAATGACGCAATACAGAAGTGAAGTATTGAGCGGTCAATCCACTTTCCTGTCCAGACAGGACAAGACCGGGCGTACCAAATGGCGCGCGTCCCGATGCAATATTACTGCCCGATACANTATCGCAGAATGTACAGAGAGATTTGGTGGGCCGTGTAGGATTCGAACCTACGACCTAGTGATTAAGAGTCACCCGCTCTACCAACTGAGCTAACGGCCCGCACCGATCGACGGGCTGAACGCCCACNCCGACTGTCGGCGTCTTATAGAGAAGCCCCGTCCCACATGCAAGAGCGCCAAAGCATCATTTCACATCCGGAACAGAAAGGTTTCCCGCTACCAGAACGCCGCAGGATTGCGTGTAATTTCAAAGCTGCGATGAATGTAAGCNCTCATCAGAAGACCAAACCCCATCATCAGCGTCAACATCGCCGTCCCCCCATAGGAGACGAGCGGCAACGGCACCCCCACCACAGGCACCAGCCCCATAACCATTGCAATATTGATAAAGATGTAGAGGAAAAAGTTGACGGTGATCCCCATGGCAAGCAACCGACCAAATTGGTTNCGCGTCTGCAGCCCGACCGTAATCCCGAACATCAGCACCATAAAATAGAGCCCGATCAAGGTGAGACCGCCCACCAGCCCCAATTCCTCAGCCAGCATGGTGAAGATAAAGTCTGTGTGCTTCTCCGGCAGGAAATTGAGGTGTGCCTGCGTGCCCTCCATAAAGCCCTTGCCAAACACGCCACCCGAGCCGAGCGCAATCTTGGCCTGCAAAATGTGATACCCCGCCCCAAGCGGATCACTCTCCGGATTGAGGAATGTCAGGACGCGTTGACGCTGATAGTCGCGCAACATTCCCCANCCGATCGGAATAGCCGCCAACGCGGCAACCCCGCCCAGAATGAAATAGCGCCATGCAAGCCCCGCAAGGAAAAACAAGGTGACACCAACTGTCCCCAGCAAAAGCGCCGTTCCCAGGTCGGGCTGACGAAGCGTCAAATAGAACGGCGCCCCGATCATCAACAATGGNAGNAACATGTATTTGAGGCGTGAGACCTGATCCAGCGTCANACCGTGAAAGTATCGGGCAAGTGCAAGAATGAGCGTGATTTTCATCAGCTCTGAGGGCTGCAACTGAATAATGCCAAGATCAATCCAGCGTTGCGCGCCCATGCCGCGAAAGCCGGCAAACTCCACCCCGATCAGCAACACCAGAGCAATCGCATAAGCCGGGTAAGCAAGCGTCATCCAAACCCGAACATCAACAAAGGCTACCACGAACAAGATGACAAGCCCCACGCCAAACCGCATCATCTGGCGCGACGCCCAAGGATCAACATTTCCGTCTGCGACGGAAAAAAGCATCGCAAAGCCCATGGACGCAATGGCGCAAATCAGCAGGAGGAAACCCCAGTTAAACTCAAAGAACTTGTCTTTGAGCCGCATGTCCCGGCCACCGCCACCATTGAAAAAAGCATCAACCATGGTTCACCCTGCCTTTGCCGGATCACGTACGGCCGGCGACATAGCATCATCCCCGGCAGCAAGCCTGGAAGATGGATCACGCTCCAGGACAAAACGCATAATATCGCGCGCAACAGGCGCCGCCGCCTTGCTGCCACTACTTCCATGCTCAATCACAACCGAGATCGCATACTTCGGATTGTCGACAGGGGCATACGCCACAAACAGCGCGTGGTCCCGCTGACGCCACTCAAGCTCTTCATTGGAAAGAACACGGGTTTCACGCTCTGCCCGGCTGATCCGTCGGACCTGAGCTGTCCCGGTTTTACCGGCAAGCTCCATCCCCGGTTCCGCAATACGCGCCCGGAAAGCGGTCCCGCGGGGATGGTTGGAAACCATATTCATCCCCTCCTGAACAATCCCGAGCGCCGTCTTTGACACACCAATATCTTCCAGCGGCGGCGGCGGCGGCACTTCGCGCTCGCCAACAGCCCGCACCACACGTGGTCTGACACTTTGACCACCATTGGCAATGCGGGAAACCATCACCGCCAATTGCAAAGGTGTTGCCAGCAGATAACCCTGCCCGATTCCGGCGATAAGCGTCTCACCCTGATGCCAGACTTCCCCTGTTGCGGCACGCTTCCACCCTTGGCTGGGGACCAGCCCGGGTTTCTCCCCCGGCACTTCAAATTCAAACGTCTCACCGAGGCCAAACCGGTGCGCCATCTGCTCAATCCGGTCAATCCCTATTCGCTTGGCAATCTCGTAGAAATAGACATCACAGGAATGCATGATCCCGCCACGCATATCCACGTACCCATGGCCACCTTTTTTCCAACAGTGAAAATCGTGAGAGCCGATAGACGTCTTGCCCGAGCAAAAGATATTCTGATTGGGATCAACCAGACCGCTATCGTAAGCGGCAGCGGCAACAACCATCTTGAAGGTGGATCCCGGTGGGTACTGCCCCGCTATCGATTTATTGAGCAAAGGAAGATAGGGATTGTCTCGCAGGCCCGCCCATTTCTCGTGGCTCAACCCGATGTTGAAATCATTCGGATCATAGGCCGGCGTGGAAACGCAGGCGATCACATCGCCTGTGTGTATATCCATAACGACAGTGCTTGCCGCCTCCCCCACAAGACGCTCGGTTGCAAACTGCTGCACATCCATATCCAGCGTCAGACTGACCTTCGCTCCGGGGATGCCCGGGTCTTTGGAAAGTTCGCGGATGACACGGCCATAGGCATTCACCTCGACATGGCTAGCCCCCGCAGCCCCACGTAATTCGCGGTCAAGGCGGCGTTCCAGCCCACTTTTACCGATGCGGAACCCCGGCAATTTCAGGAGCGGATCATTGTCTTCAAGATCAGCTTCCGACACTGCCGCCACATAACCCACCACATGCGCAAGCGACGAGCCATGCGGGTAGTGCCGGGTTTCCCCGACTTCAGGTTGAATCCCCGGCAGATCGGGCTCGTGAATATTGATCTGCGCAAACTGCTCCCAACTCAGGTTCTCCGCCACCGTAATCGGCAGGAAGGCCGGAGAGCGCCTTGCATCACGCAAGACTCTTTTCCACTGCGTTTCAGACAGTGGCACGATACGAGTGAGCTTTCGCAGCGTTGCCTCGATATCCGGCGTCTGTTCCGGGATCAGAACCACACGGTAGTTCTGACGGTTGGACGCAAGCGTTACCCCAAACCGGTCGACAATTTCCCCGCGCAACGGCGCAAGCAGACGCATGTTTACGCGGTTCTCTTCCGCAAGCATCTGGTACTCGGAGCTTTTCAAAACCTGAAGGTAGTACATGCGCGCGGCGAGACCGCCAAAGACCAGCAGCTGCGCGCCACCAATAAGTGCCGCCCGCCGGGAGAACGATTTAAATCGCTCAGTGTCTACGCCATTATTCAGCACAGCAATTACCCTTGCACCAGAAGCCAGTCCTGCAGCTTCTGGAAAAGATTAGCAAACAGGGGGAAAAGCGCCACCGTCGCGAGCATCTGTCCCAAAATGCCCCAGACAGACAGCAATTGCCCAAAGTAGAATGAGGCAAGCACCCAACCCAACAGGCCATTAACCAAAGCCGCCGCCAGAAAACCGACCCAGATCACCGTGAAGGTTTGTGCAACGACGAGCGTCCGCTGGCTGACAACCAGCCCGTAGACAATGAGATAAACAAGCGCCCACAGGCCCAGTGGCCCGGCGGAAAGAAGGTCATACAGAAGGCCAACGGCAAACACCGCATAGGGGGGGAAAACATCAGGGCGATGCACCGCCCAGTAATAGACAGCCATCAGGGCAAACGCGGGCGCAACATCGATAAAGAGGATCTGGCTCAAAGGCACGAAGCTCAACAGAACGCACAAAAGTCCCGCCAGAAAAGGCAGAACGAGCAAGGCAATCTTCCCTGCCCGCGCGGCTGGTGTCGGTCCGATGGGCTCAAAACTCATGTGCCCCCTCCCGATTGCGGCGTCGCAGCCGCACCCGTGGACGGAGCAGGTGCCGGTGCCCCACTGCCCGCATCAGCCTTCACGCCGTCAGCAAAGATCGGCGGCGGGTCTTGCGTGTCCACTTCCGTCGGAAACACATATTGAAGCACACGCACCATATCGAGTTTTGTCCGGTCTGAATAAGTCCGGACGGTGTAAAGCCCCTCGCCGCCATCCACCACCAGCCCCACCGGAAGCCCGGGTGGCAAAAGCCCCCCATGCCCGGATGTCACAACCCTGTCACCGGCCCTGATCGCAGATCCAGGTGGCAGAAAATCCAGTCTGGGTGTGGAGCTGTTATCACCGGAAAGAATAGCCCTGACCTGTGTGGACTCGATCACAACCGGGACGCGACTGTTCAAGTCAGTCAACAGAAGGATACGGCTTGCATCTGGCCCCGTCGCCACAATACGCCCAAGCAATCCTTGGGTATCAATCACAGCCTGCCCGCTTTCAACCCCATGCGTCTCACCCACATTGACAATGAAGGTTTCCACAAAAGGACCACCGCTATCCCCTACCACCCGACCGGTGACATAGGAAATTGCAGGATCCACCTGAACATTCAGCAGCGCTTCGAAGCGGGCCAGCTTCGCCTCAAGCTGTATGGCACGCTCTTTCCACTCAAGCAGGTCGGCGTTCTCTACGCGCAGGCGCTCGTTCTCATCAAAGACATAGGCATACTGGTCAGTGCTCTCAACCACCCGGCGGGCCGCCGCGACGGGTCGTGATGCCAGCTCCAGAAGCGGCGCAGCCAAGTCAGTCACCACTTGCCGGGCCCGGTCCACCACATAGGTTTCCGCCCGACCGAGCAGCAAAAGAGCTGCAGCCAGCGACACCATAAAAATCAACGGGACGCGCCCGGATACGTCGCGAACGGGAAGCGCAGGCCTGTTTGTCTGATCAATCACAGATCAACGCCTTTTCAAGGCCCCTGGGTCAGGTAGCCTCAGTAAACCGAGGACAGAACATGTTTCATGGTTTTGATGTGCTCAAGCGATTTGCCTGTACCAAGTGCAACACACGAAAGCGCATCATCCGCAATGCTCACCGGCAGGCCGGTCTCATCGCGCAGAACCTGATCAAGGTTGGCAAGCAAAGCCCCCCCACCTGTCAGAACAATCCCTTTATCGACAATGTCGGCAGCAAGTTCAGGCGGCGTCGCTTCCAACGCGACCTTGACAGCCTCCACAATGGCACCAACGGGTTCGCCAAGGCTTTCGGCAATCTGGCGTTGTGAGATCTTGATCTCTTTCGGCACACCGTTCATCAGGTCACGCCCCTTGATCTCGATCGTCATACCTTCACCATCGTCAGGAACGGCAGCCGATCCGACTTCTTTCTTGATCCGCTCGGCACTGGACTCACCCACCAGCAGATTATGATGTCGACGAATATAGCCAATAATGGCTTCATCCATCTTGTCACCACCAACGCGAACTGATCGTGAATAGACAATACCGCCAAGCGACAGAACGTCAACTTCAGTCGTACCACCGCCAATATCAACAACCATGGACCCTGTCGGTTCCGTCACTGGCAGGCCGGCACCGATCGCTGCCGCCATTGGCTCTTCAATCAGGTGCACACGGCGCGCGCCCGCGGAAAGAGCAGATTCCTGAATGGCCCGACGCTCTACCGCCGTGGACCCTGAGGGCACACACACGATAATCTGCGGGTTCGCGAAAGACCGGCGATTGTGCACTTTCCGGATGAAATGCTTGATCATCTCTTCCGCAACTTCAAAATCGGCGATAACACCATCGCGCATGGGACGAATGGCCTGGATATTGCCGGGCGTCCGGCCAAGCATCATCTTGGCCTCATCACCAACAGCCAAAACCTGCTTTTTGCCGCCCTTCTCGATGATAGCCACCACCGATGGCTCGTTGAGCACAATGCCTCGCCCCTTGACATAAACCAGCGTGTTCGCGGTTCCCAAGTCGATCGCCATATCGGCGGAGAGCATTCCCAAAAGCCCCTGGAACATATGTTGTCGTCCTTTTACGGCAGTAGCAGTGATTTGCGGTCGCAAACCCACGACTTACCAGTCGTTAATAATGAAGTTTCGCCAAACATGGTGGCTAAATGGTTAATAGCGTCAAAAACGCGGCATAAAAAGGGCGGCAGGAACCGAAATAGCCCGCCACCCGAAGAATTTTTAATCTTTAAGAGACTTTGAGCGCTTCGGGTGCGCTCTTGCGTCGCTTGACGACAAGTTTGTTCAATGCACTCACGTAGGCACGGGCGGAAGCAACCATCGTATCAGTATCAGCCCCCCGCCCCGTCACGGTTTTACCGCCCTCTGACAGCCGCACACTTACCTCTCCCTGAGCGTCTGTCCCCTCTGTCACGGCATGCACCTGATAAAGCTGAAGGTCCGCCGTATGCGGGAACAATTCGCCAATCGCATTGAAAATCGCGTCAACAGGGCCATCGCCGGTGGCCGTCACCGATTTCCGTTCCCCGGAAACATCAAGACTTAGACTCGCCTCCTGCGGCCCCTCTGTGCCGCAAACAACTTTCAGCGAGACCACTTTCAAAACACCCTCGCCGCCAGCGATCTCATCATCCACCAGCGCGACAATATCGTCATCAAAAACGTGCTTCTTCTTGTCAGCAAGGTCCTTGAAGCGCCGGAACGCATCTTCCACAGCATTCTGCCCCAGGTCATATCCCAGTTCCTCGAGCTTGTTGCGGAAAGCATGGCGACCGGAATGCTTCCCCATCACAAGTGAGGACTTGGAAATACCAACACTCTCCGGGGTCATAATTTCATACGTCTGGGTGTTTTTCAGCATCCCGTCCTGATGAATGCCACTCTCATGCGCAAAGGCATTCTGCCCGACAATCGCTTTATTGTATTGCACAGGAAACGCGGTCACCGACGACACCAGTTTGGACCCGCGGGCAATCATCTCCGACTTGATGCTTGTCTCAAATGGCATTGCGTCCCGGCGCACTTTCAGCGCCATAACAATCTCTTCAAGCGCTGCATTGCCCGCTCGTTCTCCGATCCCGTTGATTGTACATTCAACCTGACGGGCCCCATGAGCAACGCCTGCCAATGAATTTGCGGCAGCAAGTCCCAGATCATTGTGACAATGTGTTGAAATGACCGCTTTGTCGATATTGGGAACCCTGGATCGCAACATCGCGATCAGCGCTCCATATTCTTGCGGAACCGTATAGCCGACCGTATCAGGGATATTAATGGTGGTCGCACCGGCCTTGATAGCGGCCTCCACACAGGCACACAGGAAATCATGTTCTGTGCGGGTCGCATCTTCCGGCGACCACTCAACATTGTCCGTCCAGTTTCGGGCACGCGTTACACTGGAAATCACGGCCGCGTGTACATCAGATGGATCCATCTGAAGCTTATGTTTCATATGCACGGGGCTTGTGGAAATGAACGTATGAATACGCGGCTGCCTCGCCCCTTTCAGAGCTTCGCCGGCACGGTCGATATCCTTCTCACCCGCGCGCGCAAGCCCGCAAACAACAGCCCGTTCCACAACCTTCGAAACTTCCTGCACTGATTCAAAATCACCATTCGATGCAATCGGGAAGCCGGCCTCGATAATATTGACCCCCATCTCATCAAGCAGCTCCGCCACTTGAAGCTTCTCTTCAAGGGTCATGGAAGCACCAGGCGATTGCTCGCCATCACGCAAGGTCGTGTCAAAAATCAACACATCCTTGCCGGCATTCACCTTTTCAGCTGCGGTCTGGGTCATCAAACTTGTCCTTCTTCACGGCTCACACAGCCAGGTGCTGAAACGCGCTGTTCCATCTCGGTCTTGCTTTCGATCCTGCTAGGCTAAAAGCCCGCCCTTAACAGTTTCTTAAGCATAAATCTGGCCGCTGAATGGCTCTGTTTTAGAGCATTTTCAGGGGCTTTAGAACACAGCTTCACCGCCGGACACGGAAATTTTTACGGAGTCTGGTGGAACGCAGACCATATCACCCATCACGCCCCATCGCTTAAGGGAAATCAGCGTTCACCGTGGCCCACGGACCTGCGCATGCTCCGTAACTTTCTGATGGTGGCCGGTCAGCGGCCCCTTGGCCAACCGTAGCGCTTCGACCGCAAAATCCATCACCGCACGCACATGAGATAATTGGGCAAGGTCGTTTCGAGCCAGCAGCCAGAGTTCAAAACTTCCCAATTGCTCAGGTCCGATCACACGCGCCAGCCCGGGCGTCGCATCCCCCAGAATGCATGGCAGCGCCGCCAGCCCCAGATCCGCCTTCGCGGCCTCGCCCCGTGCCACTGCACTTGAGGAACGGAAAGAAGTCTCAACCCCCTTCTCAGCCCGCGAGAGCCACCATACAGGCCCAAGCGGGCTCTCATTTCGGGGAAAACCAATAAGCTGGTGCCCCTTGAGACCCGCCATATCCCCAGGCCGTCCGCGTTCTTCCAGATACGTATGGCTTCCATAAAGCCCATACGCCATATCGCCCACTTTACGCATCAACATGTCGCCCTGGGTCGGTCGCGCGGCCCGGATCGCAACATCAACATCTTTCAACGGGTTCATGATGCGCGGTGCCTGGGTCGGCCCCATCAGCGTCGGGTCTGTCAACAATTCCATATCCAGTGCCGGATGGGTCTTTTTGAACCCGGGAACAGCAGGCGCAATCACCAGCGCGGCAATGACCTCTGTTGCAGCTATCCGCACCTGCCCTTCCGAACCCGGCCCCGAAGCCGCAAAATCGCGGGTCAGGGACGAAAGCCGCTGATCAACAGGCTCCAGCGCCTGCAACAGCCTTTCTCCGGCAGGGGTGACCTTGTATCCCGTTCGCTCGCGGTCAAACAGCCGGGCATCAAGATCTTCTTCGAGCGAAGCAACGCGACGGAGAACCGTTGTTGTATTCACGCCCAACTGCGCCGCCGCCCCCGAAAGAGAGCCCGCAGCGGAAACAGCCAGAAAATAGCGCAGATCGTCCCAGTTCATGGATATGACCTCTGTTTTCCCGAAATCTATCGGGATTTGGCCCTTCCATCATCTAGTTTCTGCAAAAACCCTTATGCAAATTTGCATACACACCGTGAACGCCAGCACCAAAGTCGAAATCAGCCTTTTACGGGGACCACACGCCCCGCCGCTTCCCGGGCGCGTTGACGCGCAATATCGACATCCGGGCCACATGCCACGGCAACTCCCATCCGGCGTTTCTGAAAGCTTTCCGGTTTCCCAAACAGCCTGATGTCGGCACCTGTTACCTCAAGCGCGTGATCGACACTTTCGAAGGCAATAGCTTTTTTCTCCATCCCGCCATAAATGACCGCAGAGGCACCAGCCTCCCGCAAAGCAACATCTACCGGCAAACCAAGAATAGCCCGAGCGTGCAACGCAAACTCAGACAGGCGCTGGGTAGCCAGGGTTACGAGCCCCGTATCATGTGGGCGCGGGCTGACCTCGGAAAACCAGACATCATCACCCTTCACAAAAAGCTCAACCCCAAAAATGCCGCGCCCCCCAAGACTGTCTGTTACCTTGGCGGCAACCTCTTGCGCACGACGTAATGCAACCGGGCTCATGGCCTGAGGCTGCCAGCTTTCCACATAGTCACCATTTTTTTGCAGGTGCCCGATAGGGGCGCAGAAATGTGTTTCAATCTCACCGCCCGGTCCTTTAGCGCGCACGGTCAGCAGCGTAATCTCATAGTCAAACTCAATCTTGCCTTCGACAATCACACGGGTTTGCTCAACCCTGCCACCTGACAATGCCGCATCCCAGGCAGCATCAATATCGTCTGCCGAGTACACAAGACTTTGCCCCTTGCCAGACGACGACATGACCGGCTTTACAAAACAGGGAAAACCAATCCGCCCTTCGATTTCTGCCCGCAACTCATCCGCACTGGAGGCGAACGCATAAGGAGACGTCGGCAGCAACAAATCCTCCGCAGCAAGGCAACGAATACCCTCCCTGTTCATCGTCAGTTGCGTCGCACGGGCGGTCGGAATGATTTCCGCCAAACTGTCTCGCTCAATCTCCGCAAGCATATCAGTCGCAATGGCCTCTATCTCAGGCACAACAAGATGAGGACGCTCCAGCTCCACCAGCGTGCGCAGCGCCGCGCCATCGGTCATATCAATAACATATGCACGATGCGCAACCTGATGCGCAGGCGCATCTGCATATCGGTCGACGGCGATCACCTCGACACCAAAACGTTGCAGCTCAATCACCACTTCTTTGCCCAATTCCCCCGAACCAAGCATCATCACTTTCGTTGCCGATGGGCTGAGTGGTGTTCCAATACGCATGTGATGCTCCCTTTGGCGTTTGCTACTTTCTATAGCAAAACCCGAAGAGACCAAAGGCAAGAAGAACTATCTCCCACGCGCAAGCGGTATCACACGCTCAAAAACCCGCCCGCCACTGAACACAAGATCAAGCTGCTGGAGTGTCCGCACATCTTCCAGCGGATTACCTGGTAACAAAATCAGCTCCGCCGGGGCACCAACGGAAACCGTCCCCAACCGGCCACCCTGTCTGGCCGGATCCCGGTCAAGCAACCGCCCCGGAACGGATGTTGCCGCACGAAGCACATCCACCGGCGCCATGCCGAACCCCTGAAGCCGCTCCAGCTCAAAAACAAGCGACGCTCCATAAGTTAAGCCGGGAACACCTGTATCCGTTCCCGCCACCAGGGGAACCCCGGCCTGGTACATGGCTTTGATATTGCGTTCGACCATCTGATCAAACAGCGGGATGCGTTGCAGATAAGAAGTCGAAAAATGGGGGGACTGATAAGAAGCCAACGCTGCCTCTCGCGGCCCCATAAAAGCGTCGCGAACCGGTACTGGCATAAGGGTCCGCTCCAAATCCGAAAACCCGGGCGCATCCGGCAAACCCCGAGCGAGCCACAGCCAGATCTGAGAGGTGGTGACAAAATGCGTCCCGGCCCCCGCAAGCAGGACCAGATCCTCAGGAAGAAAGGGATCCACAAAAGGCGTGTGCATCAGAACATCAGCCCCCGCAGTGGCAGCCACTAGCGCTTCATAGCGGTCTCCCGGGTGTACATAAAGAGGCTTCCCCGCCGCATGAACGATCCCCGACACCCGCACCACATCTTCTTCTGTTAAACGCGGAGCCCCCCAAGGAATGGCATCGTCAAAGATAAGTTTTACATGGTTTATATCTTCAGCAGCCAGCGCACGCACCGCAGCCTCATCCACAGCTCCCGGGGCAAATGGCAGGGTAAGCCTGGATGCGAAATAGTCATTGACCGGCCAGGGCACCAGTTCCCGCAGCATGAGGATGGGATGCCCTTCTTCTGCCACCACCTGACGTCCGGTTTCATAGCGGTTCGGCTCATATAGCGACGAGGGCAGAAAGGGAGCCAGTGGATTGCCCGACCCGAGCACAACACTCGTCACACCCGCATAAAGAAAGCTCTCATTCTGACGTGCAAGATCAGGAATACGAGAAGGACCCCCGCCCCACACCGGTTGACCATCCGCCATGCCAAAATGAACATGAAAATCAATCAAGGATGGCATGAGCACACGCCCCTGCCCCTCAATAACAAGAGCCCTGTCATCAGCGGGAAGCACCGCTTCATAAATGTCGGAGATGTATTCACCATCAACCCGCACCCCCGCCACGGGCTTGAGACGTGCTTCGTGTCCGTCGAAAAGCCGAACATTGGTGATAATGACACCATTTGCACTGTTACCAATCTCGGCAATCAATCCCGCAGTGCGGGGCGACATCCATACAGCAGCCCCGACAACAAGCGTGAGAAAGCTGAGCGTGGTGGCAACGAACAGACGAGCAAAAGACTTACGTTTCATCGGTCAGGGTCCTTCTTTTAACCAATCTGACGAATGAAGACCGCATCTCGTGACAGCCATCCCAGCACGCCAGCTTGACGCTGGCGCACATGGACCATCGAAAACCAGCCGGGCACATGCCGGAAAACCACCTGCAAACGACACCCCGGCCGCCGGGAGAAATACCCCGCGAGGCCGGTCTTGAATTTGATTTAGAAGATGATACATGAATACATATTCATTTATTGGAAAAACAGATGACCCATACGCCCGACACGCTCTCCGACGACCAGACAGCCGACCTGGCAGAGATGTTCCGTCTGCTGGGCGACCCGACACGCCTTCGAATTGTGCTCACTCTCCTGACAGAGACTGTCCAGGTTGGCGAAATTGCGGAAAGGTTGAGTGTTTCCCAGTCACTAGTCAGTCACCACCTGCGCCTGTTGCGGGCGGCAAGGCTTGTCCGGCACGAACGCAAGGGGCGAGAGATGCATTATCGCATTCACGATCATCATGTCTCCTGCGTCATTGACGACATGGTTGCGCATGTCGCCGAAGTTCGCGAGGCACAGCACACTGCAGGACAAGAGGCGGAGACCGCATGAGTACACAGTCGCATGACCACCATCACAGGCACGGGCATGATGAACACGATCATGCGCACGGCCATTCCCACGCACCCGCCGTGACCGGCGGCAATGAAAAACGTGTACTCGGCGCCATGCTCCTCACCGCAGGGTTCATGCTTGTGGAAATTATCGGGGGCGTGTTGTCAGGCTCGCTTGCCCTCATCGCCGACGCTGGCCATATGGCGACAGATGCTGCCGCCCTCGCGCTTGCTTTCATTGCCTTTCGGCTTGCCGCACGGCCCGCCAATCCCAGCCAATCCTATGGCTATCATCGTGCTGAAACACTGGCCGCTTTTGTAAACGCCATTGCCATGATCGCGCTCGTCGCGTGGATTATCTACGAGGCTGTGATGCGCTTTTTTGAGCCCCATCCCATTCTGGGCGGCATGATGCTCTGGGTCGCCGTTGGCGGTTTGGCGGTTAACATGATCTCCTTTGCTCTTCTCCACTCCGGTGATCGCCACAACCTCAACATGCAAGGCGCCGCCATCCATGTATTGGGGGATCTTCTCGGCTCCGTGGCTGCCATTGTCGCAGCCATCGTCATCATCGTGACCGGGTGGACGCCGATCGACCCTGTCCTGTCAGTTTTTGTCGCCTTGCTCATCCTGCGTTCGGCTTTCGCACTCGCCAAACAGTCAGGGCATATTCTGATGGAAGGAACACCGCCAAATCTCGATCTGGAAAAAGTGCGCACTGATATCATGGCCCATGTCGCGGGCGTGGAAGACATACACCATATGCACGCCTGGTCTCTCACGGCGACACGAAATGTCATCACCCTTCATGCGCGTATCAGTGAAAACGCATCCGGCGACAATATCCTCGCCGCCATTCAAGAACGTCTGGCACACGAGTTCGGTATCGGCCACGCCACGATCCAGATCGAAACAAGAACCTGCCAACCAGCATAGATGGTGGGCCCTTCACGCCGACGTCTTGCCGATAGCCCGGCCTCTCGGCGGCGTAATCACACCTGATGTTGCGGCCCTGAGCAAACGGCGAAACTTTGGACATTCCATGTGGTTCGTTTCCGGGCAGGCCGCCGCATGGCGCAAACCATCCCGCATGGCGCCCAACCGCCGGATGGTTGCATCCAGCTCATCCGCCTTCGCCGCAAGCATTTGCCGCTGAATGCGGGGTTGACCATCCTCAGCAAACATCTGGCTAATCTCTTCGAGGGAAAAGCCGGCGGCACGCCCCAGCGCGATAAGTGCCAGTTGATCCAGAATGACAGGATCAAAAAGGCGCCGAAGCCCGCGCCGGCCAATAGACCTGATCAACCCCTTATCCTCATAAAAGCGCAATGTGGATGCGGGAACGCCCGTACGTTCCGCGACCTCGGCTATGTCCAGATCTTTCATGCTTGACCTCAAGTTCACTTTAACTTGCAGAATGCATGCGTTCACCCCTCATCACAAGACAGGATCATCTGAAAATGACTGAAAACCGCCCCACACATCTCAGCCAGAAAGAACATTGGAACGGTCGCGCGGGCCAGGTATGGGTCGAGACGCAGGACATACTGGACCGACTCTTCAAGCCTTTTGAGGATCATCTTTGCCAAATTGTGCAGACAACAAACGCACGAAATATCCTCGATATCGGGTGCGGCACCGGCAGCACAACACACGCAACCGCGCATGTGCTGGAAGATCGCAACGGACGATGCACGGGGATCGATATTTCCGGCCCCATGATTGAGGCAGCCCAAAAGCGTACATACGCAGGAAAAAGCCGACCTCACTTCATCAACGCAGACGCACAGAGCCATCCTTTCAGGGCAAACAGCTTCGACATGCTGATTTCCCGTTTTGGTGTCATGTTCTTCAGCAATTATGTGGAGGCAATGAGCAACCTGCACCGCGCTGCCACCGGCAACGCCAGGCTCGCGTTCATCGCCTGGCGTAGTCCGGAAGCAAACCCGTTCATGACAACCGCAGAGAAAGCGGCTGCTCCCTTCCTGCCGCAAATGCCCAAACGAGAGCCGGGTGCCCCCGGTCAATTCGCCTTTGCCGGCCAATACCGAGTAGCAGACATACTGAAGAGCAGCGGTTGGACAAACATTGACATCCAACCCATCGACGTCTCATGCGCGCTGACAGAGAGCGACCTCATGACTTACATTACTCATCTCGGCCCATTGGGATTGCTCCTGCCCGGTATGACGGAGGAGGAACGCACCCCCGCCCTCCAATCTGTCCGCGCCGCCTTCGACCCTTTCATGGATGGGACAACCGCGCGCTTCACCGCTGCCTGCTGGATGATCCAGGCACAGGCATCATGAAGGTGAGACAGCTGCCATAAACCCAGGACGCGGGCTGGAAAGAATGGGAACACCAATATTCCCGACCAGATCAGCCGCCGGTGCCATAGATGCCTGCGCCAGGACAATGACATCGGCATCGGCGGCGACATCGCGAAGCCTGTTGGCAATACCCTGATGATAATCAAGTAACTTGCCGTCGCTGAAAGCATCCCAAACACCATCGAACACATGATGACTCACCTGCGACTGCACGCCCAAACGAGCCATCTCCTCTTCCACAAGCGCCAATGTCGGCGGCAACGTCTCCTGCAACGCGGCGCAGACCGCAATGCGCCCGCCAATTTTCACGGCCTGCTGAACCATCGGGCGGTCGATACGCATCACCGTCACGCCCGGCACGTCAGCAGCTTCGGCCACACCGCCAAGGGTCGAGCAGGTACACATGATCCGGGTCACCCCCATACGCGCGGCAATGCTCATCGCCTCCGTAAGCTCAAACTCGACGGCAGCCGTCACCCGCCCCGCTTTGCGCACAGCCGCCAGCAAATCTTCACGAACCACATGGCTCATGCGAATATCCGGGGCTAGCTCGTCCCGCAACGCGTCGAACGTTGCGATATGCGCAGGTGAAGTGTGTAAAAAAACCAGCTCTGGGCCGGGTGTGCTGATCATTTCCGTCTCCTATTTCAGCAACACAAAGAAAAAGGCCCTCCGCGATCTTCGCGAAGGGCCCTGCAAATTTCAGGTTGTCGCTAGATCGCTAAATGCCAGGCGGCACCGCAAGTTTCACCACGGCCACCGCTTTCACAAGCGCGTCAGCAATAGCTGCGATCGCAACAACAGAACCCGCACAGACAAGCGCCAACGCCGAGGCATCTACCCCGCCGGTCATTCGTGCGCTTGCCGCATGATGGTTCTGTTCAAATCTCATGGCCGCTACCATGCACCAGTTTTCAATCCCGTTCAATCTGAGAAACGTCGCGAACCGCGCCCTTGGCAGCATTTGTGACCAAGGCGGCATAAGCACGCAGCGCCTGGGAGACTTTCCGCTCCCGCGGATGGGCGGGTTTCCATGTCGGTGCCCCCTTTGCAGCACGGCGCGCGGCCAGTTCATCCTCCGACAGTTTCACATTAATTGTGCGGTTCGGGAT
>PAZY01000009.1 GCA_002715765.1 Rhodobiaceae bacterium
GCAGCCTCTCCATATCGAATTCTGGCGGGACAGGCCGTTCCGGTTGCATGACCGTTATGTCTTTGATCGGACGAGTGTCGAAGGGGCTTGGACGACAAGCCGCCTTTTCCCGTGACAAACCAGGATAAAAAAATGCGGGACGGCGTCCTCATGCGCCGCGCAACCTATGCAGCTGTGCTGGTCGCTGTTGCTCTGATTGGCCTCAAGGGAGGCGCTTTCATTTTGACGGGCTCGCTTGCGATGCTGGCAACCTTGTTTGACTCAATGCTCGACATGGCAGCGTCGGTCCTGAACCTGTTTGCGGTTCGCGCCGCGCTGACACCCGCCGATCGTGAACACCGTTTTGGCCACGGCAAGGCGGAGGCGATGGCCGGGCTGGGGCAAGCGGCAATTATTGTTCTTTCAGCCGTCTATATTGTATTTGAAGCGATTGAGAGATTGTTGACGCCGTCCCCCGTGACGGAGAGTGCGGTGGGTGTCATCGTCACCGTGATCGCCATCGCCCTGACCTTGGGGCTGGTCGCCTTCCAGACAAAAGTGGTGCGCGAGACCAACTCACTGGCAATTGCAGCGGACTCCATTCATTACAAGGGAGACCTGCTCATGAACCTGGCTGTGATCGCGGCCCTGGTTCTGTCCGTCTTCCCCGGCTTTAGTTGGGCGGACCCGGTGTTCGGGTTGCTGATTGCCGCCTTCATCGTGTTGAGCGCCGTGGCGATTGTACGCGAGGCTGTGCGCCAGTTGATGGATCATGAAATGCCCGAGGAAGATCGGGAGCGCATTCGTGCGATTGTGCTGGCAGACAAGGATGTCGTGAACATGCACGACCTCAGAACGCGTATGGCAGGAAATCAGGGGTTCATTCAGTTTCACCTGGAATTGGACGGCGGAATGACCCTGGATCAGGCGCATGTAATAGCAGACCGCGTGGAGCTGGCTGTACAAAAGGCATTTCCGGGGAGTGAAGTGATCTCCCATCAGGATCCTGTGGGTGCCGAGCACATCACGGCGTTCGAGCGGACCTGAGCGGCCCTAAAATCATCGGGTTTGAACTTAGGTTCTGACAGCGTCTCGCGGGGCTGTTACTATCAGCGTCTGGCCAGAAACCGGCTGTTCAATTAGATTGCCTCCATGACAAGCTCATCCAACGAAAAGAAAACGCTGATTTTAACAGGCGCAAGCCGGGGAATTGGTCACGCAACGGTCAAACGCTTCTCGAGCGCGGGATGGCGGGTCATTACCTGCTCACGCCATCCCTTTCCGGAAGATTGTCCGTGGGAGGCAGGGCCGGAAGATCATATTCAGGTTGACCTGGCGGACCCGGCTAACCTGGCGGATGCTGTCGCCGTCATGAGAGAACGGTTGCAAGCACAAGGAAGTCGTTTGAATGCACTGGTGAACAATGCAGCAATCTCGCCCAAGGGAGAGGGGGGCGCACGCCTGGATGTCTTCAAGACCGATATGGACGTGTGGCGGCAGGTCTTTGAGGTGAATTTCTTTGCGCCTGTCACCCTGGCCCGTGGATTGGTGGAGGAATTGCAGGCGGCGAAAGGATCTGTTGTTAATGTGACGTCAATTGCAGGTACGCGCGTTCATCCGTTTGCGGGCTCAGCCTACGCGACGTCCAAGTCCGCTCTGGCAGGCTTGACGCGGGAAATGGCAGCAGATTTTGGAGCGCTCGGCATTCGTGTAAATGCTATTGCACCCGGTGAGATTGATACCGCGATCCTGTCGCCAGGGACCGAAAAAATTGTCGCGGAAATCCCGATGAAACGCCTCGGTACGCCGGAGGAAGTTGCGCGGACGATATATTTTCTGTGTACGGATCAATCTTCCTACGTTAACGGGGCGGAGATCCACATTAATGGTGGACAGCACGTTTAATCTCCGTGCGACGTGCGGGAGGCGTATCAGCTACGCATCGAAGATGTGAAGTTTTCGCCGCTCACATACGGCCTTCGTCGCCCTAAAGTGACGTCATCCAGAGAACGGTTCCGCCGATCATGGTCCACAGCGCGACATTGGCTGTGATGACAAAGACGATCTCTCTCATGAATCTCTCCCTCACGGTGGATAGAGGTACACAGGATGTGACGATTCTGTGACTTTCCAGCCGATTCGGCAAAGTAAAATCAGCGAGATAAACCTTAAGTATCGGCAATGTCGCGTGCGTCGTCGAGATGGGCTCGTAAAGCCTGGAGCGCGGGTAATGCAGCCAGCAGGGCTGGAACATCCAGTTTTGCCGCTATTTCCGTGAAGTAGGGAACGAGTGCGCGGCCCGTTTTCGCATGGGCTGTGAGCCCTTTGGAGGTCACGCTGACCAGTTTACGGCGCGCGTCAGCGGGGTCTGGTTTGATTTTCACAAAATGCTGCGCCTCCAACCGTTGCAGCGTATGGGTCATCGCGCCCTTGGTTACCTGAAAGGCTGACGCCAATTGTGCAGGTGTTTCCGTGCCACCCCGGCGTGCAAAGTGATTGAGAATACCATACTGGGCCATGCTCATGCCCTTTGGCAGCAAGGGACGGACAGCATTGGACGACAATTGCTGAATAATCCCGATCTCGGTAAATAGTGAAAACAGCAGGAGCTGGTGATCGGTTGGGGGCGAGGCTTTTTTTTCTGTCACCTGGGGCGTACCTTTGTTTCAACAGGCCATCGCGGACTGGGGCGCGTCTGCGGACCATACCCGACCCGGGCAAACATTTGCACACGTCTGTCGGTCACATCCGGTAATTTTTTGTGCAGCGATTGATACAATGGGCTCATTTCCGGGTATTCCTGCAGGGCTTGCGAAAGCGGGTGTATGCCCAGGCCAAGGGAGGTTGCTTTCAGATTGACCCGAAGCCATGCCGCGCCAGACAGGAGTTGCGATTGGCGTGAATTGCCATCACTGGCAATCCAGAAATGCCCCATAGCACTCATAAGCAGGGCGCGGTAAAGGTCCAGACCTTGCTGAAAACCATTCGAGTTTGGGTCGGCCAGCTACGCACGGTTGAGAAGGCCGACGAGAGTAAGCCCGTCCAGAAGGGCGGTGCCACCAATGTCAATGCCGTCAGGGTTGGCATTGATCTCGGCCTTGCCAATTCGCATCAGGTTGACACTTTCCATGTTGGTCCGGTGTGTGGTAACTTCGACCAGATGCGCCTGCCATGAAAGCGTCCGAAGCTCTGCCCGCAGGGCAGCGGAGAGGTTGAACCCGCTATGAAGAGCCTCCGGCACGACAGATTGCAAGGCTAGAAGCGTTTCCTGCGCCAAGGGCTTGTCGAGGTCGAAAGGCTCTTTCAAAGAACGTCTTTCTCGTACGTGGGTGAAAAGAGGGTCAGGGTCCGCACTGCCTTCAGGGCCAAATTTCAGTCGGGCAATTGGCCTGTGATCCAGCCGCTCACCGGGCTGGTCGTCAGGGAAAGAGGTAAGCTCGACAAGCCGTCGGTCCTCAGCGGCCGCGAGGCGTGCAAGCTCCAGAAAACAACCAAGGCCAATCAGAATTTGTCGGTCAAAGGGATCTGTTTCAGGCAGACGACGCTCAAGGTCACAATAGAGTGTCACGGTGTCTGGCTCGTTCAGGTCAACAAGCCAGGGCTGCTGGTTGTGCGGGTTGGGGGCCAGGATGGCGTAGGAAAGAGCCCGCACACGAGGATCCGTATAGAGATCAGTGTCGCCGGCCATCGCCCATGGGGCAAGCGCATGCGCCGGTGTACGCGTGAGCGCGAAGGTGCCGGACCCCGCAGCAAGGATGACAGCGCTGGATCCGGCAATTCTCAAAAAACCGCGACGAGTGGGCATGGTGAGGCTCCATTTGTTTAACGTCAAACAAATATAGTTTAATATTAAACAAAATCAAGTTGCCTCAAAAAAGGGTCGGTCAACTCAGTCCAAGAACCTGCTTTGAAATGATATTCTTCTGAACCTCCGTCGCCCCTCCGTAAATCGTCTGGGCGCGGTGAAAGAAATAGGCCGCTGTGGAAGGTGCTGCAAATGGCGGAATGCCGCTGTTTTTGTTCCAGTTTGCGTCCGTCCGGTCTTCAAAAAACGGAAGGGCGGCCTGACCACTGGCCTCCAGAAACAATTCTGTAATGGCCTGTGCATTTTCTGTCGCGAGAATTTTAAGCGCGGAACTTTCCTCTCCCGGTGCCTCTCCTGACGCAACAGCTGACAGGGCACGTAGAGCGGTGAATTCAAGTGCTGTCAGATCCACCTCAACCTCGGCGAGCTTTCTTGCAAATCCGGTGTCGTGAAGAAGCGGACCATGGTCGCCGGGGGTCACGGCGGCAATCTCCTTCAAGCGCGCAATGTCGGCGCGCTTGCCGGCAATATGCGCATAGGATGTACGTTCGTGACCGAGAAGGTATTTGGAGTAAGTCCAGCCCTTGCCTTCTTCACCAATCAGGTTTTCTGCCGGTACGCGGACATCGACAAATTCAATCCGATTGAGATAGTGGCTCCCGTCGATAGAAATGATCGGGTGAACAGTGATGCCGGGTGTTTTTGCATCCATGCAGAGGAAGGAGATGCCTTCCTGCTTCTTGCCCGAATTATCAGTCCGAACAAGACAGAACAGCCAGTCGGCATAATGTCCCTGGCTGGTCCATATTTTTGTACCGTTGACGATATAGTGGTCACCATCGCGCTCCGCCTTGCATTGAAGTGATGCCAGATCAGAGCCGGAATTGGGTTCGCTGTAACCTTGCCCCCAGAACGTGCGACTGGCGAGAATGTCCGGTAGCCAGCGCTTTTTCTGTTCTTCCGTGCCGAACGTATAGATCACCGGTGCGACGTAGAGCAGGCCCATAGGGATCACACTGGGCGCACCGGCACGTTCCAGCTCGTCATCGAAAATATACTTCTGCGTCGCTGTCCAGCCGGTACCGCCATATTCTTTCGGCCAGTTAACCGCAACCCAGCCACGTTCATTCAGCGCCGCTTCGGATCGTTGATAGTCCTGCTTGGTCAATTGCTGGCCGTTTTGCACTTTGGTCAGAATGTCGGCTGGATATTCCTGTTTGAAGAAAGCGCGAACTTCTTGTCGAAAGGCTTCATCAGCCTGACTGAAACCCAAATGCATGTTGAAACTCCTCAAGATAAAATATCAATTGAGGAAGGATAGCGCGTTCACCGCCGAATGAAAGTGGAGGCTACTTATCCAATTAGCTTTTTCTCTACAGAAGCTAATTTTTTCAAGGCGGACGGGAGACCATCGGACGCGCCAACTAGGGAAACCTGGATGCACTCATTTAGCCCATTTTCGCTTTGGAAGTAAATTTCTTCGTAAGCCATGATTGGGAGCTCTCGGTTGTTATTAAATCTTCTGTCTGGGCCACCATTCTTATTCACATACTTCCAGGTTCGTCCAACTTGTTGTGAATCTACAGGTGGAAGCTCGTCTTCAACAAAGTAACTACCGCTGACCTTGACGTGCAAATCTTGGTATAAAAGTGAACCAGCCCTGCCGCGCTCGAAGACGAGCAGGTGATCGGGAAAAAAACACAAAACCTGTTTACCGACAGGTATGGAAGGTATGGGGATGTTAGTTCTGATACAGGTGGGCGGAACTTCTGATAGTGCTATTGGATTCCTATCTACTACCCTGCCAGCTCCTGCGTGATACTTGCGATTAAAGACCGTGCCCTGCCGTGAGACATGCCACTTCCGTTCCGCCTTTGCAATTTCTTGAAAGGTTTCAAGAAAGTGGTTGAATAGTTGCGTTGATGTAGCGTCGAGATCGTACAAGAGTACTATTGTTCGCTTTTCCTTTGCCCAATTGTACATACCAATGATGACTAGTACGGAGATCAACGTAGCTAGAGGGGTCAGAGTTTGTGGGCTATCTGAGATGAGAGCGAGAAGGATGATAAAGTTCGCGAGAAACACAGTTGAGATCCACTGCGCAATAGGAGGCTCCGTCCTGTTTATCTCGTTCAGTATTTCGTCGGCATTTATGTTTCTCATTTCCAGAACATCGTCGCTCTCAATTTCTTCAAGGAGGCCATACGTAGTGGATGAAAATTCAGCAATGTCGTCTGCAACTGGTTTATTCGTCGGTAGTACAAGTTTCTCTCCAGCACAACGGACGGTCTGGCAATATCGGATATCTCCGCCCCCAACCCGGACGTAGTGTCCGCGTGGCCCTGTACCTAGTTTAGGTCCTCTCATACTGACGGACATGCCAAGTCCAGAGCCGGACAGACTAAATCTAAACCGACCAATCGTTACGCTTTTTCTCAAGAAGAATGCCACGATGAGTAACGCTCCAACATGCCAATTCCTGTATGTTACAATGCGTAGAGCGCTTGTCGCTATCTGTATAATGATTTTCCAGCTAAGTATTTTTGCGAAGCGCCCGTACAATAAAACGGGCCGGGTGCACCGCTTCCAGCAGATCACGCGCAAGCGGCAAGGGAGTGCCGCTGATCTGTGCGGCCAACAGATCGGCGAGGAGGAGGGAGGTGGAGAAACCGCGCGCACCCAGGCCCCCCATCAGATAAAGGCCTGGATAGCAGGGGGCGGGAGGGTAATCGGCAAACCGGTCCCCATGGCGCAGGCGGTCATAGGCATGAAGATATGCCTCATGGTCGGGCGCCGGTCCGGCGAACGGAATACGGTCCGGCACCTGAGCGCGGTAGGCAACCCGGCCATCCAGCTGGACAGGATCAAGAATTGCAAGCGGGCCTGAAAGCGCAGGCAGGGCTGACGCAAGGGAGGCGATATTGCGGTGGTGCGCGTCAATACGTGGCAAGGCAGGTTCAGCGCCGCGCACACGCGTGTATGTCGCGCCAAACAGGGTCCGCTCATCGGGAAGGGAAATAATGTATGAACCTGCTGAGATGGCCGGGCCAAATCTCGGCAACGTGTCCGCGGGGGCAAGGCTCAACTGTCCCTGGATGGGCTCAACCGGCAGATGCGCCGTCTGCGGATATTGGGTGATGCCGGTTCCATTCGCGATGATCACCTGCATGAAGGGGCCGTGCTGCGATCCGTCCTTGTCGATCAGTATCCACCCGTTGCGGGTTTGCGCGAGCCCGGCAATCTCCGCACGGTAGAAAGATGGATCCTCCTTGTTCGTGTGCGGCGGGCCATCTTCCAGTAGCTGCTCAAGCAGTTTTCCGGGGTAAACAATCCCTGCTTTGGGAAAAAACAGGGCAGGGAATTTCGTTTCAACCTCTACGCTTTGCATTACTTGATGCGGTGCAAGCAGATTGATGTGGTCGTGGGGGAGATGACCCAGGTGGGCAATCGCGCTGAACCGCGCAGCCTCTTCTTCTGTGCGGGCAAGCTGAAGAATGCCACCCGCTTGGAAGACGTCTGAATTGTTCAATTGAGAGAGAAAACGCTCCGTATGCAGATAGGCTGCAACGTGAAAACGTCCGTCAGGACTGTGATCGGCCGCCAGACGTGGCATCATCAGCCCAGCCGGGTTGCCCGATGCGCCTGATCCGATACCTTGTGCATCAAAAACAGTGACGTTGAAACCATATTGTCGCAAAGCGTGCGCCGCTGCGGCCCCTGCAATGCCGGCCCCGACAATGGCGATAGGGCCGTTGCACGCGCGCGGAGGGGGAAGCTGATACCATGGCGGGTTCTTGTCTGGCTGAGACGTCGCCGTAAACCGGCCCGTCAGCATCTCGCGCTTGCGTCCATGCCCCTTTGTTTTGTGGACCTCAAAGCCCGCTGCCGTGAGACCGCGACGGACGATACCAGCAACAGTGAAGGTTGCGAGGCTGGTGCCCGTGCGCGACAGNCGCGCGATTTCCNGGAAAAGGTCAGGCGACCACATTTCGGGGTTGCAGGCGGGGGAAAACCCATCAAGAAACCAGGCGTCAATCTGGCCTGTGAAGTTCGTNAGGGCAGAGAGTGCCTCATCTGCCAACAGGGTCAGNTGNACATTGTNGTCCAGATGAAGAAGATGCGTTCCCCGTGTCGGGNTCGGGTAACGTGCAAGAAGCTGCGTACTCAGGTNCGCAAGATCGGGCCATTTTTCAAGCGCGCGTTCAAGGTCGTCNCGTGAAAGGGGAAACCCTTCAACAGATACATAGTGAAGGTGTTGAGAGGGGGACGCGGTTTCTCGCCACAGAGCCCAGGTGCAGAGGAAATTGNGACCGGTTCCGAAACCCGTTTCCCCAATTGTAAAATGCGGGGATGCCGCCCATGCATGCGGAAGATGATTACCGTGGAGAAAGACATGCTGCGTTTCTGCCAGACCATCCTCGGCGGAAAAATAGACATCTCCAAAGTCCGACGAGACGGGGCTGCCATCGTCGCGCCAGGTCAGGCGAGGGGATGGCAGTTGGGTCATGCGTGATCCTTGCAGAAAGCTCCNGCAGCCGCGTCAGGCGCCGCGACGGCTCGGTGCGAACGGGTGCGTACTCGACAATCCGCCGCAAACAGGAATGGCTTGCCCGTTCACATAAGACGCTTCGTCNCTGGCGAGGAAGAGAGCCATATTGGCAATCTCATCGGGATGACCATAGCGCGCCGTCGGGTTGAGTTGTCCAATCTTGCCCTCGCTGCCGCGNGCACGCGCGCCTTCAAAAATCGGCGCGGTCATACCTGTTTCAATCAGGCCCGGGCAGATTGCATTGACGCGGATACCGGTACCGTAGAACTGATTGGCAGCAGTCTGAACCAGGCTGATNACCCCGGCTTTCGAGGCGGAATATGGCGTGNTGNCTGCATTCGCACGCANACCGGCAACAGATGCGGTGCAGATGATGGAGCCCTTGCCCTTTTTCATCATGTGCGGAGAGACATGNTTGATGGCGAGAAAGGGGCCGATCAGGTTCACCCGCAGGATTTCTTCCCACATNGTNGGTGTCTGATCCTGAATAGGTACGATACCGCCGCTGATCCCCGCATTGGCATAGATCGCGTCAATCGCCCCGAACGCCGACAGGCAGAAATCGACATAGCCTTTAACAGCGAGTTCATCCCCGACATCGGCCGCCACGGTTTTGATCGTGCCGCCNTTTGAGCGCACCATGTCTGCNGTCTCGTCAACTGCGGCCTCTACGCGATCGACGGCAACCACATTGGCGCCCTCGCGTGCAAAGATCATGGCACTCGCGCGGCCAATGCCGCTACCCGCACCTGTAATGATGACGCTCTTGCCTGCCAGACGTGTCATGACCTTCTCCCATAAGAATCGCTATTTCCCGCCATTCTACTGTAAGAGACTACATTTGCGAGCCGTACCTGCGTCCGGCGCGCGAACTTGTCCAAAAGCACAGTTTTGGGAAAACAGGACGTAAATCCAATTGTCTGGATTTTAGAAGTCACGCCCCGCCGTAACGGTCCATGAGACAGAACCGGCCTCTCCATCGATGGAGCCCGCACTGCCCACAGCGGGCGCCNCGTCAATGGGTGCGGTGCAACTTTCCGGTGTGTCGCCGGCGCTGGTGCAGATTTTGTTGTCTTCCACCCGCCATGTCCCGGGAATTTCGGTGCCTTCGGCTGTTTTAACGACCAGGTTGGACGCATCAGCATAGAANATCTTCGTCACAGCGCCGTCGTCGCTGGTGAGGGTGACTGTATTGCCGACAAGACCGGTGCCAACATCTGCGAGTGCGGCCCCCAATCCCAGGCTTGATGTGAGAACAAGGGTTGCCAGGCTGATTTTCTTCATCTGTTCCTCCAGGGTCGGATCAAAAGCAGACAGAAAGCTAGAATGCCTTTAAGGCCAGAAAAAGACGGCAATTATTTGCCAAACCCCGGGGGTTTCAGCAAAAAAACAATAAGCCAGATCGGCACAAGTATCATGGCACCAAGCAGAAAGTGCGGCAGGGCCCAGTCCAGNGCGTTGGAAAACAGCGAGAGAACGCGGTCAGGCGTAATGCCCATATCAGTCAGGATTTCGGCCGCAGTGATATCCAGCGCTGACAGCGCCGTGCCGATCGCCACAGAGGCAATGGCAAATTTCACCAAGGCTGAGAGGCTGTTATAGAGCAAGAGACACCATGTATAAGGTTCGAAACCGGACCTTGCAGGTCCAAACGGGACAGAGACTAGCAGCGCGGGCGGCGTGCGGAAAGGCAGGAAACCATGAGCATCACCGAACGGGAGCAATGTTACTTCCCCAAAGCACGTATTTCATCCCTGAAAGAACATAGCCACGTTCATCAGCATAATAAAAATGCGGTCCGGCAGGTCAAATCTATCGGCGATCTCGCGGGGCTGACGGATATGGGGCTCCACATGGTCAGAATTGAACCCGGACGAGAAACGACAGAATTCCATTTTCACGGGCAGGACGAAGAGTTTGTCTACATCATAGCGGGGCAGGGCGTCGCCTTGCTGGGNGATGAGACAATCTTCGTNGAGCCTGGTGACGTCATGCTGTTTCCCAAAAACGGCCCGGCCCATTCAATGAGAAATGAAGGGCCGGATGATCTGGTTTATCTCATGGGGGGCACGCGGGCGGAAGTGGATGTCTGCACTTACCCGCGCTTGCAACTGCGTCAATACCGCATCAATGGTGAGCGGGAGTATACGGACATTGCCTCGCTCAAAAAGGTGGAGCGATAAGCGCNCACGATCAGTTCCCCAANTCCCGAAAGATTGGTGGCCGAGAAGGCCCATACGCTTTCAGAAAAGTTAGCGGACGAAGAGGCCCAAACAATTTCAGAAGAGTTAGCGGCCGAAGAGGCCGCGTATAACGTCCTTCGGCTCAATTTTCTCAGGCTCCGACGCCGCATCTCCATTTTGTGTGCCGTCACCCGCAGGTTGTTGCTGTCCGCCGAGGAGGCCGCGCAAAAGGCCTTTTCCGCCANCCTCCTTGACNGCATCAATGGCATCCTTGATGCCCTCCCGATTGTTCAGGACTGCGGCGAGGTCCGGCGCAAANTTGGGGTTNAACCATGAACCGGTGATGATGATCGGGACTTCAATGCCTTTTACATCTGTGCCACCACCCTGGCCTTCAAGGGTTGCGGCAAGCTTGGGCTCGACACGATAATTCAGGGTCTGGTTCGGCATATTGACACTGCCCTTGCCGTTCACGCGGACAAGCGGGCTGAGCATTTTAAGATCATTGTTGGTCAGCACGCCTTGGGAAATGGTGAAGNTTCCACCGAGCTCAGAGAAATCTGTGCTCTGTGTGCCGCCAGATTCCCATCCGCTCGTCGCCGCAGAAAGAACGTTGCGGGTCAATTGGGCAATATTGATCCCGCGAATGGCTCCATTTTCAAACCGGACAGACCCGCTGCCATTGAGCGCACTCATCATTGCCTTCTGGCTGTTGCCGCNCGTGGTAACGTCNATATTGATCGTACCNGCACCCTCCAGCCGTTCAAAATCCGCCGCATCTCTGAGGAGTGGAAAGGCTGCAATGCTTGCCAGNTCGAATTTGGCGGCGATGTTTGGTGTCGCGCGTGATCCATCTAGCACCAGTTGCCCGGTTCCCTGGCCCTCATAAAGGTCGAGTTTGGTAAGCCGTGACGTCAGCTTTCCGCCTGACAGGTTGATGGCAAGAGCGCTCTCGCCGATTTTCAGTGCCTGAAAGAAGATCTCCTGTACGGAAAGGTTGAGGTCCGCATCGACAGCTTTGAGNCCGCTCAAGTCGATCGGTGCATCCGACCATCCCGTTGCCGGCGTGCTGCTGGTTGCACCGCCGCCGGATGATCCACCNGCTGAACTCGGTGCACCACCGTCATTGTCATTGGATGCCACCGGTNCACCGAGATAGATGTTGGCGTCAAGGCGGTCGAGCGCCAACGAACCCGACAGTTTGGGCCGCGCCCGTCCGGCGTCGATCGCAATATCACCTGTACCGTTCATGCCATCGAATGAAAGNGTGGCATCTGCAAATCGGTAGACGTCNCCTTTCACGTCNATCGCGCCTTTAAGATCGAGAGCGCCAAAACCGCCGCCNGGTGCCATGGGCTGNCCGGCCCAGCTAGCCAGNTCGCGCACAGANGGAATACGAAGGGCGGCACTACCGTCAATGCTGAGAACGGGACTGAGGGTGGCCATGCCGCTGAAAGTACCATTGAGTTTGGGAGCATCCAGAACGAGCTCNATCGCGGATGTGCCGCCCGTTGAAAACGCGCGNGGGGCTGCGACATCAAGGTCGAGAACGACCTTATCCCCGTTCCAGACAAACGCACCATCAAGCCCAAGTGGATCATCAAGGCTTGGAAGAGACAGGTCGATATTGATCTCCGTGAGGTCGTACTGCGCGGCCGAGCGCGCATCACTATAGCGAACAGTCCCNCCTTCAATCGCAATCTTGCCAAGCTGAACGTTGCGGACAGCCGGCGNACTGGCGCTNCCAGGCTCATTGTCATNGCCGCTGCCTGANGCTGNGGGTTCAGGTGTTGCAGGCGGTGTATCGGCAGTTATCGTCGGGGAGAATACCCAATTNCCAACGCCCNGNCGGTTGATGGCAAGATCAATCTCCGGCTTGACCAGTACAAACCTGTCCAGAGCAATTTCACCTTTAAAGAGAGGAAGCACTTTAAGTACAACTTCCATGCTCTCCATGCTCGCCATCTGGTCGTTCGANGCCCAGTCCGCATTGGAAAAGGTGACATCTTCGACGGTTACAACGATGCGGGGCAGAAGGGAAAGGCTGATCCCGCCATTGATNGTGAGGTCACGCCCTGTTTGTTCCTTCACAAGAGCTGCAATCNGNGGCTTGTAGCTTTCGATCGGAATGAAAGAGGGGGCGGCGATCAGGACGCCCGCAATCAACAGAACAATAACAATCAGAATGGATAGAAAACGCGACATGGCTGCCCTCAATGTCTAGCGGTTTTGCTCTGCAAGCGTAACGCAATGAAATGNATTTGTGTCAGACTATGGCGCTCAAGTATGGCGGAAAGATGATANGCCTTCATGCGGTTTTTGGGNCACANGCCTGAGGAAAGNGCGTATGGGCGGCACGCCAACGAAATAGTGACTTGGCATGCGCGGCTGTTTCTCTAAACTGTANGTACCTGAAGGCCTTCGCTCCTTCAGTCCAATGGAACAAGGAACNCAATTGATGCAAGCGGCCANACCGCATCCCATCATTGCACACATCGGCTGTTGACCGCTTTCGCGGGCGCGATCAACGCCGATCGAAAACCGCTGGGTTTTCACGTTCAGTCCTAGGTGGCTGAGCGTCCGGGAGGGTTGTTCNAAACCAACGCAGCTCTCAGATCGAAACTCAGTATCTGAATTCAAGTTCCAGAGCCATTTCCAGCTCATATTTTCGGAGAATCCCGTCAGAAACGACGGGACGAAACTGACATGAAACGAACCGCCACCGCACGNGAGGTCATCTCGTTCATCTGGCATTACTGGCAAAGAGAACCGCTTTGGTTCGCTATTCTCGTCTTTGCCCTNGTGTTGAACGTTGTTCTCGACATTCTTTTTCCTATTGTTTCCGGCCATCTGGTTGATGTTATCTCGACATCACCGGCAGGGGCGGCCCGGCCACCCGCGCCGGATGTGGACGCCGCCATTAATGCCGGTCTTTTGTTTGTCGGGCAGACCGTTGCCTTTTTTACTGTCCAGCGATTGAAGTTTCGCTTGTGGATGCACTTCGCCGCGCGTGTGATGCGCAACATTATCGCGGATGGNTTTGCGCATGTGATGCGCTTTTCTTCCAACTGGCACGAGAGNAATCATGCCGGCGGCACTGTCCGGAAATTGACCCGGGGCATGTGGGCTTACGACACGATTGCGGACACAATATATGCAGCCCTTGTTCCGGCTGTTNTGATGCTGGTTGGCGTGATTGCTGTCCTTACATGGCGTTGGCCGCTTGTCGGGCTTTATGCCTTCGCGACCAGTCTTGCCTATGTAGGTGCAACAGCGCTCATCTCAGTCAAATATCTGCCGTCACGCCACCGCGCGCATATGGAGGCTGACAGTGATGTCGGTGCACAGGTGGCAGATGCCATCACCTGTAACGCGGTTGTAAAAAGTTTTGGTGCGGAACGCCGGGAGGAAAGGCGTCTGTTTGATCTGGCAAAGCGTTGGGGACAAAAGGGCGTNCGTGCCTGGACNGCAATGGAGAACATGTTNCTGGTACAGAATGTGGCTGCTGTCGCTCTGCAGGCCGGAATTCTGGCGTTTGTGATCTATGAATGGTCCCAGGGACGTGCGACCACCGGCGATATCGTCTTTGCCATCACAACCTATCTCCTGATCAATGCATATCTGCGTGACATGGGATACCACCTTCAGGAGTTGCAACAGGGGTTGGCGGAAATTGAAGACATTGTTCTCTTCAGTATGCTGCCGGTGGAGCCGGCTGCAAAAGTCAAGGCACCGGCAATCCGTTTGAACGGNGGCGCCATCACTTTCGACGATGTGCGTTTCCAGTATCCGCGCAAAGATGCGTCGGTCTATTCCAATCTGTCGCTGGAAATCAGGGCGGGAGAAAAAGTGGCGCTTGTCGGCAAGTCAGGCTCCGGCAAGAGTACATTCGTCAAACTGTTGCATCGTCTCTACGANCTGGACAGCGGCACCGTGNTGATCGATGGGCAAGACATCGCAACCGTAGACCCGACAAGTCTGCGCCGGGCGGTCTCTGTCGTGCCTCAGGAACCCATCCTGTTTCACCGNAGTTTGGGAGACAATATTGCCTATGCGCGNCCGGATGCGAGCAAGGATGAGATCTGGCAGGCTGTGGTTCATGCCCGCGCAGATGACTTCGTCAGCGCGCTGCCGGATGGGCTGGACACNATGGTCGGNGAACGCGGNGTGAAACTCTCCGGGGGAGAGCGTCAGCGGGTCGCCCTTGCACGTGCATTTCTCGCGGATGCGCCGATCCTGGTGCTCGATGAAGCAACAGCCAGTCTCGACGTCGTGACGGAAGCTGCTGTGCAACAAGCCTTGCAGGATCTGATGCAGGGGCGCACGACCATTATCATTGCNCACCGTCTCTCGACGGTGAGGAAGGTGGACCGGATCCTTGTCTTTGACGAAGGGAAAATCGTGGAAGATGGGCCATATGACGCGTTAATCACGATTGAAGGGGGATATCTCGCCCGCTTCCACGCAGTGCAATCNGATGAAGATCTGAGCCCGGTTGATGAAGAGGAAGAGGNTNCNCTGCCTGAAGGCAGGTGACACAGAGCCAAAGAAGGGGCGCATCCCGCGTGCCAGCAAGCTGTTGGCTTGCCATAGGGGCGGGTGCGGCCTAAAACGCGGCAGGAGTAAAGCGAACGAGGTGTGCCTATGACTGCNGGTCAAACCACAAATGATAGCCAGAAGCCGATTTGGCAACCGGNTGCGCACCGCGTGGAAAAAGCCGCTCTCACAAAATTCCGTCAACGGGCGGCAGAGCGCTTTGCCCGGGANTTGCCGGACTATGAGGCNCTNCATGCCTGGTCTGTCAGCGAAGTTCCGGATTTCTGGGANCTCGTTTGGGATTTCTGCGATATTCGCGCCAGCGTTAAGGGGGANCGCATTCTGNCGGATACCGGTTTGCCCGGTGCAGCATTTTTNCCTGACGCCCGGCTCAANTTTGCTGAAAACCTGCTGCGCAAACGAGATGACAGTATCGCCCTCCATTTCAACAATGAAGGGGAGATGAAAACAGCACTCAGCTGGTCGCGCCTCTACGATACTGTCTCTCAGTTCGCCCAGGCACTGCGGGATTGGGGCATCAAGCCCGGCGACAGGGTGGCCGGGTACATGCCCAATATGCCCGAGACGATTATTGCCATGCTGGCTGCTGCAAGCGTGGGAGCAACTTGGTCATCCTGCTCACCAGACTTTGGACCAACAGGTGTGCTTGATCGCTTCGGGCAAATTGAACCTAAAATACTGATTGCCTGTGATGGCTATCACTATAATGGCAAGCGTTTGAGCCTGGCGCTCAACCTGGCCGCCATCACCGAAAAACTTCCAAGCGTGGAGAAGCTTGTTGTCGTCCCGCTGATTGCCGAGCCCGTAACAACCATCGCCAAAGCAGTGGCCTGGGGTGATGTCTTGGCAGACTATACGCCGGGCGAAATTGAATTTGAGCAATTGCCCTTCTCCCATCCGCTTTACATTATGTTTTCAAGTGGCACCACCGGGGCACCCAAATGCATTGTTCACGCCGCCGGTGGCACGCTTTTGCAGCAACTGAAAGAGCATCGTCTTCATTGTGATCTGGGGGAGGGGGACACGCTCTTCTATTTCACGACATGTGGCTGGATGATGTGGAACTGGCTGGTCGCGGGGCTTGGCGTCGGTGCCACACTCGCGCTTTACGATGGCTCTCCATTTTATCCCGACGGCAACGTTCTGTTTGATTATGCGCAGAGCGTCGGGGTGAACGTGTTCGGTACATCTGCAAAGTTTATCGATGCCCTGAACAAGGAAGGACTGGAGCCCGCAAAAACGCATAACCTGACAAGCATACGCGCCATCCTCTCCACCGGGTCACCTCTTACGGTTGAGGGGTTTGACTATGTTTATCGGGCTATCGCGGAAGATGTGCAGCTCTCCTCCATTTCCGGTGGAACTGACATCGTGTCCTGCTTTGTACTTGGTAACCCGGTCCTGCCGGTCTGGCGCGGCGAGATACAATGCAAAGGGCTCGGCATGGCAGTTGAAATCTGGGATGAAGACGGCATGCCCATGCCGACCGGGAAGGGTGAACTGGTTTGTACCAAGCCGTTTCCAAGCATGCCAGTCGGCTTCTGGAACGATCCGGACGGCGCAAAGTACCGCGCCGCCTATTTTGAGCGTTTTCCGGGCGTCTGGCATCATGGTGATTTTGCAGAAGTCACAAACCACGGCGGTATTGTTATTCATGGTCGCTCTGACGCGACATTGAACCCCGGCGGCGTGCGGATCGGCACGGCGGAAATCTACACAATAGTCGAAAAGCTACCTGCGGTTCGTGAAGCCATTGCGGTCGGCCAGAACTGGCAGGGCGATGTGAGGGTTATACTCTTTGTCACATTGGCGCAGGGCGCAAGTCTGGATGAAGCGCTTATCGCAACAATCCGCAAGAACATCCGGTCAGGCGCAAGCCCGCGTCATGTCCCGGCGAAAGTGATTGCGGTTGAAGATATCCCGCGTACAAAATCGGGCAAGATTACCGAGCTCGCTGTGCGCGACATCATTGAAGGCCGCGATGTCAAAAACCGGGAAGCACTCGCCAATCCCGAGGCTTTGGAATTTTATCGGAATATTCCCGAGCTTCAATCCTGATACCCCGGTGTCAAGCCGGATAAATGCTTTCAGTCCTGCAAGACCTGGGTTGAGGGGAAAGCGAGTTGCACCAGCGTGCCGTTGCCCGGCGAAGTCTCAATCTTGAGTGTGCCCCGGTTGGCTGTGGTAAGGGCCTTGGAGAGGGGGAGGCCAAGCCCTGTCCCCTTCATCTTGTGTAGCGCCGTGTGGCGTGCCTGGCCGAAGGGAACGAAAGCCCGGTCCAGATCCTCCTCCGACATGCCAACGCCCGTATCTTGCACACCAAGAGTGAGATTGCCTTCGGGGGACAATGCCGTTGTCACGGTAACCTGCCCGCCTGCGCGGGTGAACTTGACTGCGTTGGACAGGAGGTTAAGCAATATCTGTATCAGACTGCGTTTGTCGGCGACGAGGTGCGGCATATTGGGCGCAATCTGGGTGCGAATGGCAATCCACTCATCCGCCGCTGCCGGCTTCACCATGTTGACGCATTGTGTAATGACAGCTTCCACATCAACCTGCTCGAACTGGGGTTCAAATTTTCCGGCGTCAATTTTTGACAAGTCAAGAAGGTCGTTGATGAGGCTGAGAAGAAGTGTGCCGCTTTCATGGATGTCGGCGGCGTAGGAGAGGTATTTTTCACTTCCGATGGTCCCGAACCGCTCGTCACGCATCACCTCCGAAAAACCGATAATAGCGTTAAGTGGCGTGCGGAGTTCATGAGCAATGGAGGCAAGAAATGTCGACTTCTGGGCACTGCTTTCTTTCGCCAGATTAAGCGCACGGCGAAGTGCAGCTTCGGTATCCTGCAATTGGGATACATCGCGAACAAGTGCAGTGAAAGCGGCACCTGCATGCTCCGATCCGATGGGACGCAATGTCAGCAGGAGAGTGCTTGTGGGGTGCAGGCTGGACTGGATTTCAATGCCAGCGCTGAAAGGGTCTTCATAGGGCCCCGGGGCTGGCAGATCAAAACTGTTGAGGTAATTTTTCACGCGCACGCGGGAGTTGTCCTCAAGTGGTGAGGTGAGCGGATGCCCGGTTATGGCACCGAACAGCTGCTCCGCCTGCGCGTTGGTGCGAACAACGATCCCGGCCCGGTCCAACAGCAGGACGGCGTCACCCGTGCTCTCCGGAGGTAGGCTGGAGAGTGCCCCTGGTGGGGTGGTAATATCCGTTGAGGGTATCATGGTGGTCTGTTTGAGCACCGCAACACCGTTCCAGCCGGTAAAATGACCATCCCTGCCTGTCAAAGGGAGTGCCGCCAATGAAAGGTGCACCATATCCGCACGGTTGACCGTCGGGTGCGAGGCGGACGATGGTTGCCATGAAAGCGCAATGTCGCGCCAGGGCGCACGCGTTTCCAATGCATTGCTCAAGGCGGTGGAGGGCTGCATGCCGAGTTGAGAAAACGCCTCATCCCAGCTTTTGCCCAGAAGCGTGTCCGGCTTGATGCCCGTCACGTCTTCAAAACGTCCGGTCAGGCGCGTGAAGCGCATGTCTGCATCAAGCCTCCATTGAAAGTCACTCACATGGTTGAGCATCTGCTGCAGCTCATCACTGCGCTTGTTCTGAAAAGTCTCGATGGTGCGACGATCACCGATATCACGCGCGACGAGAAGGAGTGCATGGGACCGCGTTTCGGGGTCGATAACCCGCCGAAGCGTAATCCTGTAAGTGCGAGGGCCTGTCCGTGTTGTAAGGGGAAGACTGCGGCTGACAGTGCCTGCGCGGATTGTCTGTGCAATGAGATGCGATGGTTCTTCCGTCGCTGGTACGAGGGCTGCAAGACCGCCCTCAAGCCCGAGCGTGCTGAAAATGTTTTCTGCCTCATTGTTCTGGTGAAGCAGGTTTCCCGTGTCCGAAAAGAGCAACATGGGCAGAGGGGCTTCCTGCACCATCTGGCCAAGCCGGCTGAAGCCAGCGTCGGTGGTTTCCGGCTCCACAACAAGCAGGGCTCCCGGGCATCCATCGTCGAGAACAAGTGTGTGTATGCGACAAGCAGTTAGGGTGCGTTTGCCCGCAAGATCAAATTCGAGCCGCCTGAGAAAAGTGTGGCCTGGCTGTTGGTGAGCCAATTTGTCAATTTGAAGGGCAATCGGGTCGTTTGGGTCAAACTCCCGCTCAATCAGATCGAGCAATCCATCTTCGCCCCAAAAAGCAATCGCTGCCCCGTTTCCCCACGCAATCTTGTGGCGATCCACATCCCAGAGCCAGGCTGGCCGTGGGTCGTCAAACAGGTCTTCAAGATGGGATGTCGCGGCGATACTCAAACAGGCAGGCTCCCAAAGGACCGACATCACAGTTCAACATTACCGGGCTTTCAAGGGCCCGCAACGAGATGACCATACCCTTCGCTGGCGAAACGCCGCATTCCGCGCAGGAAGGCAAGCTGGTCAGATGGCTTAATATAAGAACCAAACCTAGGTCACAGAGGAACAAAGGTCCAGTGTCAGCTATCCGCGATGCTTGCCGTTTTTGTGCCCGCCCTCATTGGGGGATTTCGACTTCTGCGCGGGTTTTGGTGCTGTCTTTTTCTGGGACGCTTTGCCGCCCCCTTTTTGTTGGCGGGCCATGTCGGCAGCCTCCAGAATTTCAGCGGCAATTTCTTCTGCTTCCTCGGGAAGGAAATCCATAGGCAATTCGAAGGAGGAGGTACGAAAGAAAATCCGGACCATGCCCATAGAAGTCGGACCAATCTGGATTTCGCCACTTTCGTCCGTTTCACTGTTTATCCCGCCGCTCATGACGTCCTCACTTCGTTTGTTTCAGGCACCTGTTCTCCCGTTAACCATGCTTTCAACATGGCATTTACCGTCTGCGGTGCTTCCTGTTGTACCCAATGGGATACACCGGGGAGATAGCGTACGGTGAAATCTGTGACCAGGTGTTCTGTTCCATAAGTCAGTTCTTTGCCGAGTGCACTATCTTCCTCACCCCAGATCATCAATGTCGGGACATCAATTTTGGGTGGGTTTTCCCAGACGGTCTGCATGGGGTTTGAGCGGAACGAGGCGCGGTAATAGTTAATCATGGCGCGCATCGCGCCGGGGATAAGGGCGGTGCGTCGGTATTCCTGCAGCACATCTTCCGTGAAATAAGTTTTGTCCACAGCCATATTGTAGAAAGCATCACCAACTGCTTGCGCCTTGCGGAGGGTCATCAACTTCTCTGGCAGCCATGGGATCTGGAAAAAGAAGATGTACCAGGACTTTTTGAGCTGTGCCCATGTGCGAACCTTGGACATGAAGATGGTCGGGTGCGGCAGGTTCATCACGACAAAACGCTCAAGAGGCCTTTTGTTTGACAGCACAAAACTCCAGCCAATTGCCCCACCCCAATCGTGGGTCATAAGCGTGGCGGGCCCGTTGATACCCTGCGATCGTGCGGCATCTATCAGGCCACCGACGTCATCCATCAGCCGGTCAAGACCATAGTCTGAAACCTTTGGAGGGCGGGTGCTCTGCCCGTAACCGCGCAGGTTCGGCACCCAGACTGTGTAGCCCAGTGATGCAAGAAGAGGAGCCTGATGCCGCCATGAGAATTTGCTCTCGGGAAAACCATGTAGAAGAAGGGCGAACTTTTCGCCATCGCCATAGACATCGGTTTCAAACGTGAGCCCGTTAGCGGCAATCATTTCTGTTCGGCAAAGGCGGCTGTCCATGGTGTCGTGCATGCTTGTCCCCTCAAGTTGTGTGCAATATAGGCGATCTGACAATGAAGCAAAACCACGCTAAACTCACCTGGCGCGTAAAAACAGGCGCAGAGAAAAAAGTAGAAAGCATGTTTCCCGGGGGGGCCGCGAAACCAGCTTGACGTGAGGGGAATACATGACCGGAACAATGGTGCACGAACAATGGTCTTCGCGCTTTGTCTTCTTGATGGCGGCTATCGGGTCGGCTGTGGGGCTCGGGAATGTCTGGCGCTTTCCGTTCATTACCGGGGAGAACGGGGGCGGCGCGTTCATCCTGATCTATCTGGTCACCATGGCAGCCATTGCGCTGCCCATTTTGATGGCCGAGATCATGTTGGGGCGTATGGGTGGCAAAAGCCCGATCAACTCGATTATTGCCGTGGCGCGCCAGCACAAAAAGTCGGTTCTGTGGGCTGTGATGACCTGGGGAGGCACGCTGGGGGGCTTCTTTGTCCTGTCCTATTACAGTGTTATTGGCGGTTGGGCTCTGAAATATACCGGCCTGGCTGTTTCCGGCACCTTTGCCGGGATTGAAGGCGCGGCATCGGAGCAATTGTTTGGCTCCTTTATCGCAGACCCCGCCGGGCTCGCGCTGTGGCATACGCTGTTTATGGCGATTAATGTTGGCATCATTGTAGGGGGGCTGCGCAAGGGGATCGAACGCGCTGTCGTTTTCATGATGCCGCTTTTGTTCCTCCTGCTGGTCGGGCTCGTTGTGTACGCAGCTTCAACACCGGGTTTTTCAGCCGCGGTGGAGTTTCTTTTCACATTTGATTTCTCCAAAGTGACGCCGAACACCTTTCTGTTGGCAATCGGTCAGGGCTTTTTCTCCGTATCCGTCGCCCTGGGGGCGATGATGGCCTACGGCGCCTATCTCGATAAGAGTGTTTCAATCCCCAGTTCTGCCGTAATGATCGCGATAGCAGATACAGGTGTGGCAATTCTCGCGGGTCTGGCTATTTTTCCGCTTGTTTTCTCCTTTGCGCTGGAGCCTTCCGCGGGCCCCGGGCTGGTCTTTGTAACCGTCCCTGTCGCCTTCGGGCAGATGGAGGCAGGTCTGATCGTCGGGAGCATGTTTTTTCTGCTGCTATCCGTGGCTGCTATCACCTCGGCTATTTCCCTGCTGGAGCCAGCCGTCGCCTACATGGAGGAAAGCACGCGGTTTTCCCGTCGTTCCGCGGCATTGACCGTTGGTGGTGTCTGCTGGTTTGTCGGTTTGGCCAGCGCATTTTCGTTTAACGACTGGTCGGCTTTTTATCCACTGGCCGTGCTCGGTGTTCTGGAAGGGAAGACCGTTTTTGACGTGCTGGATTTTGTGGCCACAAGCTGGGTACAGCCCGGTGTGGGGATCATGATGGCTGTTTTTGTGGGCTGGGTTCTGAGCCGTGACACTGTCATGGAGGCGTTGAATATGAACGGGGCCGCACCTGCCTGGTTTGGCGTCTGGTATTTCCTGGTGCGCATTGTCTGTCCATTGGCGGTGCTGATTATCTTTGCATCTGCTGTCTGGCCCGACTTTGTAACGGGTCTTCTGGGCGGTATGGGCGAATAGGGCGGAAATCTGCCCTTTCAAACCGGTCATTTGCAGGAAAAGAAGGCATTTCGGGCCTTGCAAGGGAGGCGCAAGGCCAGTAAGTTCCGGCCTCACAAGGCAGGGGCATCCAAGTCTCCGCCTGGTTGAAATGTGCAGCTGTAGCTCAGTTGGTTAGAGCGCTTGATTGTGGATCAAGAGGTCGGTGGTTCAATTCCTCCCAGCTGTACCATTTTCATAGTCTTCCCTTGCGACATCTCCTGTTGGCGTACGAATCAGCATCATTGGTGGTTTGCGTGGCGCGCCTCTCCCTCTAGACTTTCCGCATAAAAAATTACGCATAATGCGATTGGGGAGGAATTGAGGAATGGAAACGAAAGACGCCATCATTGTCGGCGCCGGGTTTGCTGGCATGTATATGCTGCACAAGCTTCGCAGCGAGGGTTTGACAGCGCAGGTGTTTGAAGCCGGTGAGGGCGTGGGCGGTACATGGTACTGGAACCGCTATCCGGGTGCCCGCTGTGATGTGGAGAGCCTGGAATACCAGTATGGCTTCTCCAGCGAGCTGCAGGCAGGGTGGACCTGGACGGAGCGTTATGCCGCCCAGCCGGAAATCCTGCGTTATCAGAATTATGTGGCGGACAAGCTCAACCTGCGTCGTGATATCCGTTTTTCAACGCGCGTCACGGCTGCGCATTATGATGAGGGCAGCAATCGTTGGACCGTGGAGACGGACCGGGGAGACCAGCTGGAGACTCGCTTTGTCATCATGGCGACCGGGTGCCTGTCGTCGACAAGTTTGCCGAAATTCGATGGACTGGAGAACTTCAAAGGCGATTGGTATCACACTGGCGGCTGGCCACATGAAGGGGTGGACTTTACAGGTAAAAAGGTCGCTGTCATCGGGACCGGTTCATCCGGCGTGCAAAGCATCCCCCTGATTGCTGAACAGGCAGAACATCTCACCGTTTTCCAGCGGACGGCAAACTTCACCCTGCCCGCAGGCAACCGCCCGCTGAAATCTGAGGAAATCGCACGGTCGCGGACATCACTGCTTGATGATCGTGCTTACGCGCGCACCACCGGTGCAGGCATTATCGCTTATCCGGGTAATGAGGCACTCTCAACCGAAATGACAGAAGCCGAAAGGCTTGCGGAATACAAAGCGCGCTGGGAGGCCGGAGGGTTCTCCTTCCTTGGGTCGCATGGTGACATGGTGATGAGCCACGACGCAAACAGCCTTGCTGCAGATTATGCGCGCGAGCGCATGAGCCAGCGCGTGAAAGACGCAGCGTGTGCAGAACTTTTGCTGCCCAATGACCATCCTATCGGCGTGAAACGGCTGTGCCTCGACACGGGTTATCTGGAAACCTTCAACGAGCCACATGTGGATCTCGTCAATGTGCGCGTACATCCGATTGAACGGATTACAGAGCAAGGCGTGCAGGCAGGCGGCAAAGAGTATGAAGCCGATGCTCTCGTTTTTGCTACAGGTTTTGATGCCATGACCGGTGCAATCAACGCGGTTGATATTAGAGGTCGTGCCGGTGAGAAATTGTCTGACAAATGGGCAGCCGGCCCGCGCACCTATCTCGGGCTTGGCTCAGCCGGCTTCCCGAACCTTTTCTTTATCACAGGGCCGGGCAGTCCTTCTGTCCTTTCCAACATGATTGTCTCGATCGAGATGCATGTGGAATGGATCACGGATTGCATCCGTCGTCTCGGCAGCGGCAATCTGGGTACGATTGAAGTGGACAAGCAGGCTGAAGACGAATGGGTCGCCCACGTCAACGAAATGGCGAGCGAAACACTCTACCCTGAGGCCAATAGCTGGTACATGGGCGCGAACGTGGCAGGAAAACCGCGCGTCTTCATGCCCTATCCCGGCGGTGTCGGCGTTTATGGCGAAAAACTAGCGGAAGTTGTTGCGGCAGATTATGAAGGCTTCAGGCTGAGTGCGTAAGGCGCTGTGAGCAGAATAGTACCGCATCTATCTGTGGCCCTAGACCCTCGGAACAAGTCCGAGGGTGACAGTTTGATGTTGGTATCACCTTATTAGACACGTCATTGCCGGACTTGTTCCGGCAATCCAGAGCGACCTGACGTTTCCTTCGATGTCATCCCGGACGGGCCAACGGGCCGAGCCGGGATCCACAAGCGCACCGTGTTTCGCTGAGTCAGAATGGACCCTCGGAACAAGTCCGAGGGTGACAGATTGAGTGCGTTGCGCATAGGCGCCAAACCCTCACTCCATAAACACCAGTCCCGCCTGCTGATCGATAAAGCGGGCCGCATCATCAACCGTGAAGTTGAAGAGGATGGCACCTTGCGCGCCCGTAAGGTCGCCAGTACCTGAGGTGATGCTGGCCTTCACCTCACCGCCCTGGAGGCTCGGGTCAGCGAGATCGCGGAGAGGTGGTGCCGCCCCGCTTTCAAAAGAAAGCGTGCCCGTCGGGAAAACAATTTCGCCCTGAAGCGAAAAGGCACCATCTTCATCATTGGTGACAAGTGCGCCCATTTGTGCGGACGAGCCCGGTTCACCAAACAGGGGATCGCAGCCGAGACCAACAAGCCCGGCTGCCTCAATCCCCATCTCGGTACCCATTTCGTCCTGCGGGCTCACTTTGCCCTTGAATGTCACTTGGTAGCGATAGGTCTTCATGTTCAGCGAAGACCTTCTTTTGTGACCCAGGCTTCCGTGTCATCGAGACCTTTTTCGAACTTGTCGAACATTTCATTGATCTCCGTTTCCGAGATGATGAGCGGCGGACAGAAGGCAACAATGTCGCCACCCATCGCGCGAACAATGAGGCCATGTTTCTGTGCATTGTTCATGGCAGCAGGGCCAACGCCTTGTGCGGCTTCGAATGCACGTTTGGTTTTCTTGTCGGCAACAAGCTCAACCGCACCAATGAGGCCTTTGGCACGGACGTGCCCGACGAGTGGGTGATCTGCAAGCCTGGCAACACGCTTCTCGAAAGTGGGGGTGAGTTTGCGCACCATCGAGACAATGTCGCGCTTCTCGTAAATCTCCAGCGTTTTACAGGCAACGGCTGCGGCGAGAGGGTGTGCGGTATAGGTGAAGCCGTGACCAAACGTGCCGATCTTTTTGCTTTGTTCAAGCATCGCTTCATACATATCGCCGCCCACTGTCACGGCCCCAATGGGTACATAGGCTGATGACAGCGCCTTCGCGACGGAAATACTGTCGACCTTCATCCCGAACGTCTCGGCCCCGAACATGTTGCCGGTACGGCCGAAGCCACAGATCACCTCGTCAGCA
>PAZY01000010.1 GCA_002715765.1 Rhodobiaceae bacterium
CAAATGATCGCCGTCAGCCGCTTTGCGAACACTGCCAAAAACATGAATGCCCTTGCTGGTGAGAATTTTTGTAACACCCCAGCCGATACCGCTGGAAACACCCGTCACCACAACCGATTTCATAACCGACCTCCCGACCTTGAATGTTCTATGGCGTTAAAGTTCAATCTCGTAACGCACCCAGTCTGTCTGGGTGGCAAGCTTATCGTACAGGCGGCGTGCCGTCTTGTTGTTCTGGGCCGTTTGCCAGTAAACTCGTTGCCAGCCGCTGGCTCGCCCCGTCATGGCCAGATGCTCAATCAGCGCACGTCCAGCCCCAAGGTTTCTCGCATCTGGTGCCACAAACAGATCTTCCAGATAGCAGACATGACCCGTGTCCCATGTGCCCAGATGGAGCAGATAATGGGCAAAGCCGACAAGCGTTCCCGCCTGATCCACGCCGGCAAGCCCCTCCAGGCCACCGGTGGGAGAAAGCAGTCGCGCCCAGGTGTTTTCAGTCACCTCAGGCGCGAGCATGGTTTTGTAAAAATCGAGATAACCCTGCCAAAGCGGCAGCCAGTCGGGCTTGTCTGCCGGGCATAAAGGTCTGATCTCAATCATGGGCATGCCCTCAGGCGATGGTAACACCACCATCAATCACAAGGTTCTGGCCGGTCATGAACGCCCCGGCTTTTGACGCGAGGAAAACAGCAGCCCCGGCAATCTCGTCCGGNAATCCGATGCGTTTCAGCGGNGCTGTCGCTGTGGATCGCTTCAGTGTTTCAGGATTGTCCCAAAGCGCTTTGGCAAAATCNGTTTTGATCAGGCCAGGCGCAATCGCGTTTACACGGATATTGTTCGGGCCGAACTCGACAGCAAGGTTGCGCGCCAACTGGAAATCGGCAGCCTTGGAAATACAATAAGCACCCAGAACAGAAGAGCCACGCAGGCCACCNATGGACGAAACGATGGTGATTGAACCTTCATTGCGCTCAATCATCTGCGGCAGAACCAGTTGGCAAAGCCAGTGATTGCTCTTCACGTTGGATGACATGATCTTGTCGAATGCTTCGTCGGGAATGTCCTTGGCAGAACCATAAAACGGGTTCACGGCCGCATTGCACACCAGCGAATCGATGGGTCCCCAGGCATCATTTGTTGTCTGCACCAGGCGCTGCAAATCCTCCTTTGAAGAGATATTGCACGGAACGGCCATCGCATGCCCCGGAAATTGGGCATTGATCTCGCCAGCTGTTTTCTCGCACGCATCCGCCTTGCGGCTGGAGATCACAACTTTCGCNCCATGCTCCGCCATNCGCTTGGCAATCGCTTCGCCAATGCCGCGGGTTGAGCCGGTAACGATGACAACTTTGTCTTTAAGATCAAAGAGTTCCATGAATTCTCAGTCCTTCAGTAGGGCGACCCGGTNAGCGAATAACCGGNTATCGCTACAGTGTGAATGTGGGTGCCACATTTTTGCACGGATTATTATTTTATGACAGGCGCATGCGCGAAAAGACCGTGCTAGACTAANGTGTCGGCTCGTGCTGGGGGNCGTCGTTCGGGGTACAGCAACCGGTGGCGCTGCGCAGAGCGGCAAAACCATTCGGATCAAAATGACCGGGGTGTCTCACCCAAAGAGCATCGGTCATGATGATCAAAGATGAAGACCGCGCCGGAATGTAGTGAAGGTCGCGGCAAGATGGGATCTTGGGAGATTTTTATGAAACGTATTGCAACTTTGGCCGTCGCAAGTTCTTTTGCACTTGTCGCATGTACCTCTGCAGACCCGTATACGGGTGAACAATCCACAAACAACACGACAATTGGCGCTGGGCTGGGCGCGCTGGCCGGTGGCGTCGCAGGTGCCTTGATCGGTGGTGGTGACTGGCGCAAGCGTGCNCTGATTGGNGCAGGTGTCGGTGCTCTCGCTGGCGGCGGGATCGGCTATTATATGGATCAGCAGGAAGCGAAGCTTCGTCAGCGCCTGCAGGGCACGGGTGTCTCTGTTACGCGTGTGGGCAATGATGTNATTTTGAACATGCCTGGCAACATCACCTTCGCAAGTGGCTCACCGGACATTAATGCCAATTTCTACGAAGTCTTGAATTCAGTGGCGATTGTTCTGNAAGAGTATGACAAGTCGTTGGTGGACATTTATGGNCATACCGACAGNGACGGGTCNGCTCAGTTCAATATGCAATTGTCGCAGAACCGGGCACAGTCTGTAGCGACTTACCTTCGTGGCCGCGGCATTCGNGGGGACCGTTTCCTTGTACAGGGACTGGGTGAGAGCCAGCCGATCGCATCCAACGCGACAGAAGCCGGCAAAGCCCAGAACCGCCGGGTGGAAATTCGGATCGCGCCGCTGACGGCTTGAGAGTCTTCGAAAGAACAGTCTGAAACGGGGCCCTTGTGGCCCCGTTTTTTGTGGCCCCGTTTTTTGTGGCGTTAAGGCAGAAGGCGTTCGATCTCTGCGANCAGCTCCGTGTCCAGCGGGCTGACTTTCGACGAGTAAGCACCAATCAGCTCGCCGTCGCGCCCGATCAGATATTTGTGAAAGTTCCATTTCGGNGCGCCCGCATCCNGCGCCACAACCCATTTGTAAAAAGGATGAGCACTGTCTCCCACCACNGTCTGTTTCGCAGTCATCGGGAAACTGACCGAGTAGTTCACCTCNCAAAAACTCACAATCTCCTCTTCTGTGCCGGGTTCCTGCGCGCCAAAATCATTCGACGNTACGCCAATCACACCGAAACCCTGTTCGCGGTAGCGTTCCCACAATCCTTGAAGGTCCCGGTATTGCGGCGTGAAGCCACAACGGCTCGCCGTATTCACAATCAACACCCCGCGACCTGAAAAGTCGGCCAGCGAAAGCTCACCTCCTGCAATGTGGGGAAAGGCAAATTGATGTGCGCTCATGACAGATCTCCCGGGTTGATTTTCCTGACAAGCATAACAGATCGACCCTCCCGACCTCGCTCGCTAGACTGAGATNAAANGGAGGGCCAACATATGTGCGACACTATGGTAGCGCGACCGGCGGCGAGCGCCAATGGCGGGCTGGTTTTTGCCAAGAATTCAGACCGGGAGGCGAACGAGGCGCAAGTCCTTGCATGTANTCCGGCAGCGNCCCATGTCGCGGGAGAAAGCGTGCGTTGCACCTATATTGAAATCCCGCAAGTGCCGGCAACCCACGCCGTGTTCCTCTCCCGGCCTTACTGGATGTGGGGGGCGGAAATGGGAGCCAACGACAAAGGTCTGGTGATCGGCAATGAGGCCATTTTTGCCAAGGTCAAACCACAGAAAGATGCCGCGCTCATCGGGATGGATCTANTGCGGCTGGCGCTGGAACGTGCGGCACATGTGGACGAAGCTGTTGCCGTGATAGCCGGACTGCTTGCCGAGTTTGGTCAGGGCGGCAATTGTGGTCACACAAGCCGGTTTGAATATCACAATGGTTTTCTGATGGCGGATGCGGCGGGAAACGCCNTGGTAATGGAAACCATCGGTCGGGACTGGGTGGTTGAGCGCGTGGAGACCGTCCGCTCCATCTCCAACACGTTTACGATTTCGACCCGTATAGACGGNGAGAGCAAGGGCCTCCGCCGCNCGGCNGAAGCGCTTGGTTGGCATGCAGGCAAGGTGCCTCTGGATGTCAGTGAAGTCTTCGCCGATCGCACACGGAGCCGCTTTGCCACCGGGGCCGAACGCTGGTGCCGCACAACGGCTTTGCTGGAACCNAAAACGGGCCAGATCGACGCTGCCACAATGATGGCCNTCCTGCGTGATCATGGTCCGCGCGCGGCCCGCGATAAAGCGTGGCGACCGGATGGTCTGCTGGGCGGGTCTGTGTGCGCGCATGCCTCTTTCGGGCCCGTGCGCCGTTTTGGTCAGACGACAGGCTCGTGGATTACCGAAATGCGACACGGGCGCGCCGTCCACTGGGTCACGGGCACNGCTTCGCCGGATACGGGGATCTTCAAACCGGTCTTTTTCGGCCCGGGATGGGAGGACAAGGCATTGCCAACCTTTGGCCCGGCACCGACCGNCCGNTTTGACGNCAGCACACTCTGGTGGCGGCACGAAAGGTTACATCGTGCGGTCCTGGCGGATTACGCCCNACGGCTGGCGGTCTATCAGGCTGAACGTGACGCGCTTGAAGAAAAATTCCAATACGCGGTAGAGCGATTATTGGCGGACGGAGCCGACAGGGTCACAGCCGANAAATTGCAGCGNGAATGCTGGGCAGAGGCGGAAAAAGCCGAAGATCGCTGGCTTTCCAAAGTGACAGCCGTGCCGCCTCGCCGCGGGGCTGGGGGGNCCGCCTTTTATCGCATGCACTGGGCGCGGCTGAACCGGGAGGCCGCGTTCCCCGNCGGTTGAGTTGGCATACATCCCCCATCCGGAAGTCTTAACGGCATGGTTAACACTTTCTCAAACCCTGCCTGTCACTGTCTCATTCAGGGAAAAGGACGGGGTTCGCCCCGTTGCACGTAAGTTGCGGACAATCTAGAGACGGGAAGAACAGCATGTCGCGCCTGAACACGGTTCTGATGGTGACAGCCTNATCAGTGATTGCGGGCCTCAGTGCCTTTGCCATTATCATGTTTGGCGGGCTGAAAGGCCTGGATGCCGGAATGGCGGCCGGTCTGATNCTGCTGGGCACCGCGCAACTNTACGGCAGGATTTCGCGAACCGTCGAACGCCGTTCTTTCGCCAAAAGTCTGGGTGATCTAAATTCCTTTGCGACCGGCATCCACCGGGACCTGGAACGTGCCGAGGCTGAAATTGAACGCCTGACCGAGCGCTTTGAGACNGAAACGACAGAACGCAATGCCGAAATCGTGGCAGAGATGCGGCTGATCGAGACACTGGTGAAACGNCTCGCGGAAGAGCGTATTGCCGAGAAGAAAAAGGCCGAAACGACCGNGACAGCCCTGCCGTCGGGTGTGGTCCCGCTCAACCGGGCCGACGCAGCGGATGGATTGCCNGCTAATGTCGCTGCCATGTCCGATACAGAATTGCTGGACACAATCCGGGAAGCGCTGGAAGACAATCGTGTGGANCTNTATCTGCAACCGATCGTCACATTGCCGCAGCGCAAAGTGCGCTACTACGAAGCCCTGACCCGCCTGCGCGGTGACCGGGGAGAAGTCATCATGCCGCGNGACTATATGCGCGTGGCNGAGCCTGCGGGGATTATGCCCACGATCGACAATCTNCTACTCTTCCGGTGTGTGCAGGTTGTGCGCAAGCTGAACGAGCGCGATGCAGATACCGGTGTGTTCTGCAACATTTCGGCNAACTCGCTTCTGGATAGCGATTTTTTCCCGCAATTCATTGAGTATATGGAACATAACAAGCATCTGGCCGAACAGCTCGTGTTTGAGTTCTCGCAAGCAACCATTAATGGATGTGGTCCGATCGAGCAGGCGAGCCTGATGGCGCTTTCGCGGCTGGGTTTCCGTTTTTCCATGGATCAGGTGACAGACATTAATCTCGATTATCGCCGTCTTTATGAGCTGAATATCCGGTATGTGAAAATTGCGGCAGATGTTCTGGTCTCCCAGGCCGATGACGGACGCGCAGACATTCGTCCGGAAGATATCAAGGAGTTGATGGCGCGCTACGGCATCAATCTGATTGTGGACATGATCGAGAAAGAACGCTCTGTCGTGGATGTTCTCGACTTCAACGTGGANTATGGCCAGGGCTACCTGTTCGGTACGCCNCGNCCTGTCCGCGATGATGTTCTCGGCAAGGCAGCCTGATTTCAGGGGACTTGCCGGCAAAATCATGAATCCTGGCGCTTCTGCCCTTGACGCTGTGCCCTCACAGGTCCTACTTGGGCATCCATGAGCAAAGAGACAGAGACCCAGCTCCCGGGGCATAACGCGGAGAAACTTGTTCCCATTTACCAGAGCTTCGCAACTCTCGCAGAGCGCTATGACGCGCTGTTGTGCGATGTCTGGGGTGTCNTGCACAATGGCGTGGCCGCTTACGAAGGTGTCGTCGATGCGCTGTGCCAGTTCAGGCAAGAGGGCGGCAAGGTCCTGCTTTTGTCAAATGCCCCCCGACCTGGCTTGCGCATACCCGCCCATCTGGAAGGGTTNGGCGTGCCACGTGATGCCTACGACGATGTNCTGACATCCGGCGATGCGACGCGCNNCTCTATCGGGGGTGGTCGGTACGGGACACGGTTCTGGCATCTGGGGCCAGACCGGGATCGGCCAACATTTGAAGGGCTGGCGTTGGAACAGGTTGCAGAAGAAGAAGCGGACTTCGTGCTCTGCACCGGCCTGTTCGATGACGAAACAGAAACCGCGGATAATTACACAGAACTTCTGGCGCGCCTGAAGACGCGCGATGTGGACCTTGTCTGTGCCAATCCTGACATTGTGGTGGACAGGGGTGAAAAGCAGGTCTTTTGCGGNGGCGCAATTGCGCAGGCCTACACNCGNATTGGCGGGCGTTCGCACTATTTTGGCAAGCCCCATGCACCGATCTATGAAATGGCGCAGGAGAAATTGTTGACCCTCTGCGGGCATGCTGTGGCGAGGGAGCGGTTGCTGGCCGTCGGGGATGGTCTGCTGACCGACATCAAAGGTGCCAATGATCAGGGCATTGATGCGCTTTTCATCACCGGCGGAATTGCGGTGGAGCGTTGTGGGCCTGACGCGGACAATCCCCAGCCCGATCTCGTGTCGGCCCTCAGCCGCGAAGCCGGGGTCTGGCCCATGGCCGCCATGCCGCGCCTTCGCTGGTAACGCGAAGGCGAAGGCCGGAACCCTAGTGAGAGATAGAGAGAAGGGTACAGGGATTGCGGCCTGTCGCATGCCGGAAAGCAGGCAGCAGCAGGCCCAGTTTCAGTTTAGTCGAACAGGGCGTCAATATCGTCCTGGCTGGCACCATCATTCATCAGGTCATCGACTTTGCTCTGGTCAATGCCTTCACCATCCAGGGCAGGCCCGTTGAGGATCAACTCGCGACGGCGTTTTTCTTCAGCCGTTTCCGCTTCATCGCCAGCCTGTTCAAGAATGGAAGATCCGAGCGCATCGGCGAGGGCACCAATCTTTGTTTCGATATGAACAAGCGTTCCAACTACCTTGCTGATCCGCTGACCGGTAATGTCCTGAAACGAGCAGGCCTCAAAAATTTCCATTACGGCCGCCTGAACGGTTTCATGATAGGCATCCGCGTCAGACGGGTCTGCCGACATGATAAGCTCTGCCTGCTCCATGATCGTGTTGGTCGCATCTTCCGTTGACCGAACAATCGCTTCCAGCTCTTTGCCCGCCTCGGGAAAGTGCTTCTGTTTGAGATTGTTGGGCTGAAGGCGCCCGATCTCCGCGCGGGTATTGTTGATGAAGTGCGATATCTGCGTCAGTTCCCGATAGATCGACGTGTCGAGCTGTCCGAAAAAGCCCTGCATGGATCCCACCATAATCTCAGCAAGCTTCAAAACGTCCGGCAGTGCCAACGTTGTTGTGTTCATGTCACGGATATGTTGCGTGACTTCATCAAGCGTCGTCTCAGCCGACAATGTAGGCGCACTCATAGCGTCGATCCCCCGCACTGGTACCTATAAAAGAAAGATTAGAAGTCGCCGAGAACGGCCGAAATCTTTGTCTTCAAGGTCGCTGCGTTGAATGGCTTCACAATATAATTGTTGACGCCAGCTTTCTTGGCCGCAATCACGTTTTCCGTTTTGGACTCAGCCGTGATCATGATGAAGGGGGTCGGTTTAAGCTGATCGTCGGAACGAACTTCTTTCAGAAGCTCATATCCCGTCATCGGCTCCATATTCCAATCCGAAATGACCAGGCCGTATTTTTTGCCCTTCATCTTGGCCAGTGCTTCAGTACCATCCGCCGCATCATCGACATTGGTGAAACCCAGCTGTTTCAGAAGGTTGCGGATAATGCGGATCATGGTCTTGTAATCATCGACCACGAGTACCGGCATCGAAAGGTCTACTGCCATGTCTACTCTCCGTAGTGCGGGCGCGTCCCTTGCGCCGCTGTCTTATGCCCTCAGACCTTGAGTAAAACCCCCTCTACACGGAAAGATCGCCCTCGGTCTCATGCGCAACCTTAAGCGGTGGCTTTAAATTTTCGGTTAAATGACAGGGTTAGCGAGGGCTTAACGGCTGGAGACTTGACGAATAGCCGTGGATGTTTATCACCTCTGGGGCGAAAAGCGTCTGAATATGCGGGAGATTCTGCCGGATAAGGCAGGAAAGAGCCCGGTAATGCAGGTGAGACCATCACACCTCGACTGAGCCTGTTTCAGCATATTCGACCCATCCGAAGGAGGCACAAGAGCCACGATGCATGTCATCCGCCATACAAGCGACACGCGACCTGAAGACCGTGGCGGCGCCATTGCTCTGGGTAATTTTGACGGTGTACATCTGGGGCATCGTCAGGTGATTGACGGTGCGCTGGCCGCGGCGCGCACAAACAGCGTGCCGGCGGGGGTCATGATTTTCGAGCCGCATCCGCAACAGTTTTTCTTTCCCGACAAACCTTTTTTCCGTCTCACCCCGTTTCGGGCCAAAACCCGTCTGCTGGAAAGACTGGGGCTGGATTACCTGGCTGCTCTCCCTTTTGATGCGAGCATGGCAGAGCGGTCTGCTGAAGGTTTTGTCGAAGACATCCTGGTAAAGGGGCTGGGCGTGTCTCATGTCTGTGTTGGATATGATTTCCGGTTCGGCAAGGGGCGGGCCGGCGATGGCCCCATGTTGCAGACCCTGGGCGCGCAGCATGGCTTCGGGGTGACAATCGTCGAAGAGGTCAAAACAGCGGATGAAACCTACTCATCAACGCATATCCGCGAGCATCTGGCCAAGGGAGAGCCCGCGGCTGCGGCGCGCCTGCTGGGTCATTGGTGGTCTGTGGAGACCCATATTGTGAGCGGTGACAAACGCGGTCGCACGATCGGTTTTCCCACGATCAATCTTCCGCTGGAAGAGCATGTGGAACCGGCACTGGGCGTTTATGCAGTGAAAGTCGAGATCGAAGATGGGCCGCATAAAGGCATTTACGATGGTGTGGCCAATGTCGGCCGTCGCCCGACATTCAACAAGTCGGATGTTTTGCTGGAAGCCCATGTTTTCGACTTTTCAGGCGATCTTTATGGGGCGCACGCGTCTGTTTCCTTCGTCTCCTACATTCGCCCGGAGCGAAAGTTTGATGGTCTTGACAGTCTGAAAGCCCAGATCGCGCTGGACAGTGAGGAGGCGCGAAACCGGCTGAAATCACTCAAAGAGCCCTGGCGCTAGACGTGCAATCACAATCATTCGGGAAAAACCGGGGACATTACCGCTAGATAGCTGGACGCTCGGGGTCCGCGCTGGTACAAGTCGGCTTATGAAAAAAATGCGGAAAATAAGGGAAATTGGCCGTTACGGGACGCGAATTAGCGTCCCGGCCTGTCGCTGACGCTGCACCGACGTGCGGCCGGGCAGGACCGGGTTTGACAAACCATCCCCTGATTTATGTGCGAAAGCCATTCCTGAGTGAGAGCCACCGGCACCATGTCTGCTGACAAAACATCTGAAAACACAATCTCGACCGAAACCCGCGATTATCGCTCAACCCTGCGCCTGCCCGATACGGCCTTTCCGATGAAGGCAGGCCTGCCACAGCGCGAGCCGGAAATGCTGGCGCGCTGGGCCGAGCTTGATCTTTACAAAAAGCTGCGGGAGCAAAGCGCAACCAGAGAGAAATTCGTTTTCCACAATGGTCCGCCTTATGCCAATGGTGCCGTCCATATGGGCCATGCGCTGAACCATATCCTGAAAGACATTGTCGTTCGCTCGCAGCAGATGATGGGAAAGAACGCGCTGTTCGTGCCCGGCTGGGATTGCCATGGCCTGCCGATCGAATGGAAGATCGAAGAGAAATACCGCGCCAAGGGCGTGGACAAGGACAAGGTGCCGGTTCTTGAATTTCGCAAAGAGTGTCGCGACTTTGCCGCCTCTTGGGTGGATGTGCAGCGCGACGGGTTCAAGCGTCTGGGCATCCAGGCGGACTGGGATAATCCTTACCTCACCATGACCTATGATGCGGAGGCAGCAACGGTCGCCGAGTTCCAGAAGTTCGTGATGAACGGTGGCCTCTATCGCGGGTCGAAACCGGTCATGTGGTCGGTGGTGGAGAAAACCGCGCTCGCGGAAGCTGAAGTCGAATATCACGACCATGTCTCCCCAACGATCTGGGTAAAGTTTCCGGTTATTGCTGTCGGGAGAGATGGCGAAGTTGCAGACCAGCATTTACATGGCGCAAATGTCGTAATTTGGACAACGACACCATGGACAATTCCTGGAAACCGTGCGGTAGCGTTTTCGGAGAGGATTTCGTACGGCCTTTATGAAGTTATTGACGCTGGCGAAGCTTACGGAGCCACGAAGGGAGAGCGCTTCGTATTGGCAGATGTGTTGGCGGACGACGTTAGATCAGCGGCTCATATCGTGGAGTGGAAGCGACTAGACGTGGTTATCGATCCGTCGAAGTTGGTCTGTGCTCATCCCTTTCGGGACAAAGGCTACGATTTTGGGGTGAATGTCTTTGCTGGCGATTTCGTCACCGATGAAACGGGTACGGGCTTTGTGCATATTGCACCAGGCCATGGTCAAGATGACTATATATTGGGGCTCAACCACGGGCTCGAAGTGCCGTTCACCGTCGATGAAGCCGGTGTCTATTACGATGACGTACCGCTGTTTGCGGGCAAGCGTGTCCTGAAACCGAATGGCAAGGAAGGCGATGCCAACAACGCGGTAATCGATGCGTTGAAAGAGGCGGGCAAGCTGCTGACGCGCGGCAAGATCGAGCATTCCTATCCGCACTCAGGGCGCTCCAAGGCCCCCCTCATTTTCCGCAACACGCCGCAATGGTTTGTGTCGATGGAAAAGAATGATCTGCGCAAAACCGCATTGGCGGAAATTGACCGGGTGCGCTTTGTACCGGAGACCGGGCGCAATCGCATCCGCTCCATGGTGGAAGGGCGTCCGGATTGGGTTCTCTCTCGCCAGCGTGCATGGGGTGTCCCGCTCACCGTGTTCGTACACAAGGAAACCGGAGAGCTGCTGCGTGACGAAGCGGTGAATGCGCGTATCGTGAACGCGGTGGCGGAAAAAGGTGCCGACGTCTGGTTCGAGGAGGATATGCAGGTCTGGCTCGGCAATGACTACAACGCCGCAGACTATGAGAAGGTGGACGACATTCTCGACGTCTGGTTCGACAGCGGCTGCACACATGCTTTCGTTCTGGAAGCCCGTGAAGACCATACTTCCCCGGCGGACCTTTATCTGGAAGGTTCGGACCAGCATCGCGGCTGGTTCCAGTCTTCTTTGCTGGAAAGTTGTGGCACGCGCGGCCGCGCACCCTACAAGCAAGTTGTGACCCATGGCTTCCTTCTCGACGAGAAGGGGCTGAAAATGTCGAAAAGCGGCACCAATGCGGTGGCACCCGACAAGATCGCCAATCAGAACGGCGCAGAAATTTTGCGCCTTTGGGTAGGGTCTGCGGATTTTACCGAAGACATGCGCGTCGGGCCTGAGATCATCAAGTCGAACGTGGATGCCTATCGCAAGCTTCGCAATACGTTCCGCTTCCTGCTTGGTAATCTGGCAGGCTATGACATGGCGGCACCTGTTGCTTATGCCGACATGCCGGAACTTGAGCGTTATATGCTCCACAAGCTGGCAGATCTTGATCGGATCGTGCGCCAGGCCTACCTCGATTATGACTTCAAGCGCGTCTTCCACACATTGTCGAATTTCATGACGGTGGAGTTGTCATCGCTCTATTTCGACATCAGAAAAGACGCCCTCTATTGCGACCCGCTGTCGAGCAATGTGCGCCAGTCCTGCCAAACTGTGATGCATGAAGTCTTCATGTGTCTGACGGCGTGGCTTGCACCTATCATGTGCTTCACAGCGGAGGAAGTTTGGCTAAGCCGTTTCCCTTCTGATGTGGACAGTGTGCATCTGCGCACATTCCCGGATGTACCGGCAGAATGGCGCGACGACGCGCTTGCGGCCAAGTGGAGCAAAATCCGGCAGCTTCGCCGTGTGGTGACAGGCGCACTGGAGATTGAGCGCCGCGAAAAGCGTATCGGTTCAAGCCTGGAGGCAAACCCGACCGTCTATGTTTCGGACAAGGCGCTGCTGGACGCGATGGCAGGCATCGACCTGGCTGAAATTGCGATCACCTCCCAGGCGAAACTCGTCGAAGGCGAAGCACCGGAAGGGGCATTCCGTCTTGAAGACGTGCCGGGCGTGGGGGTCGTTCCGGCCCGGGCAGAAGGGAAAAAATGCGCGAGATCGTGGAAGATATTGCCGGATGTGGGCACGGTGCCCGGATATCCTGATCTGACACCACGCGATGCTGCGGCTGTGGCAGAGTTTGACGCTGCCTGAACGGAGACGCCGGACATGAACGCGAAATCTCGGTCCGTAAAAACCATTCTGTCCGACCTTGTAGCCCGCACCCCCTTATGGGGGCCGATGTCGGTTCTGGGGTTGGTGATTGCCCTTTTGGCGTTTCTGGGGGATCGCCTGTCCAAATGGTGGCTGATGGATGTTTACGGTGTGGCAGACCGGGGCGTTATCAAACTGCTTCCCTTTCTCGATATCGTCATGGCGTGGAACAAGGGCATCTCTTACGGCCTGTTTCAGGCGGAAACCGGGACCGGACGCGCGTTTCTGGCGGGCTTTGCGATTCTGGTCTCTGGAGCGCTTTATCTGTGGCTTGCGCGCGTTAACCAGCGTCTTTTGAGCGTTGCCATCGGCCTGATCATTGGCGGCGCGCTGGGAAATATCTACGACCGCCTCATTTTTGGCGCAGTTGCGGACTTTTTTAGTCCACATGCCTTTGGATATTACTGGTATATTTTTAATGTTGCAGACGTCTGGATTTCCTTCGGGGTTATCCTCATGATGTACGACACCTTTTTCGGTCCCGACGCAAAGGCATCGCGGGCGGGAAAAGGCAAAGTCTAAGGGATTGAGTTGGATATGACGGGAAAGACAAACATGGTCATGCGTATCTCCACCACACAACGCTCCGGCACGACAGGCCGTCGGCGGGGGCGGATGGTTGCAACTTGCGCTATGGCAATTGGCGCTGCATTGGGACTGAGCGCTTGTGGCAGTTCTCTGTCGGAAAGCCTTGGCTACGGCAAAGAGTCACCTGACGAGTTTGCAATCGTGACGAAGGCGCCACTGGTGATCCCGCCGGACTATTCGCTGCGCCCACCACGGCCAGGTGCGCCAAGCCCGCGGGAAACCTCCCCGCATGCAGTCGCACAGCAGGCCTTGCTCGGCAGTTCCATCGGTGCCGGTAACGCGGACAGTCGCACGGCAGGGGAGCAAACGCTTCTGGCCAATGCGGGTGCGATTGGCGCTGACTCCAGCATTCGTGAATTGATTGATGATGAAACACGCGCCCTGAAGCACAAGGATGAGAAATTCCTGGACGATGTGCTGTTCTGGCAAAAGCCGCAGGAACCCAATCGGGTGGTGAATGCAGGCGCGGAAGCACAGCGTATTCGTGAGAACCAGGCGCAAGGCCGCCCGGTCACGGAAGGTGAAACGCCGGATCGGGACGACAGCGAAGGTGGTGGTCTGATCGACTATCTGTTCAACTGAGCAAGCTACCCATTGTCACATCCTTAAAACGAGGCTGGGAGACCAGATCACGAACGATCACGAAAAGCATCTGAGCTTCCCGTTCAGATGCTTTTTTGTTGAACGAGCCTCAAACACTGTCACCTTGTGAGTGCCGGGCGTAACCGGCACACATGCGTAAAACGAAGGAGAGCGGGCATACGATGACCGATAGGGAAAAAACGGGGCTTTCTTTCGTCGCACGGGCANGGGNCAAGCCTGTCTTGNCCTTNNTTGCCGCCGGTCTGCTCTCGCTGCTGGTGGTCGCCTGTTCGGAAGAGGAGCAGGAAACCGAGACCGGCTCAAACACCGAACTGAGCACCGAGCCCGTTATTCACGGAGAAGGACCGGGCTCACCTGAGACATTTGAACTGGCCAATGGCATGTCCGTCGTNGTGATCCCGGACCGCCGGGCCCCTGTGGTAACACATATGGTGTGGTACCGTGTGGGTGCAGCCGATGAGCCGGTTGGCATGTCGGGTGTCGCGCATTTTCTTGAGCATCTTATGTTCAAGGGAACAAAAACCATTGCACCTGGCGAATTGTCGCGCATCGTTGCGCGCAACGGGGGGCAGGATAACGCCTTCACCTCCCAGGATTATACGGCATACTACCAACGTGTCGCGATCGATCGTCTGCCGCTGGTCATGGAGATGGAAGCGGACCGGATGNGCAATCTGATCCTCACCGATGCGGAGGTGCTGCCGGAACGTGATGTCGTTCTTGAGGAACGCCGGATGCGGATTGAAAACAACCCGCGCTCCATCCTCTCCGAGAAAATGGATCAGGCCCTGTTCCCGGTCCATCCGTATGGCACACCGGTCATCGGCTGGGCGGAGGANATTGCAGCTCTCTCTACGCAGAACGCGATTGCGTATTACGACCGTTTCTATACGCCCAATAATGCGATCCTGATTGTCGCCGGGGATATCTCGGCGGCTGAATTGCGTCCTCTGGCGGAGAAATATTACGGTGTGATCGAACCGCGGATGGAAACCCCGATCCGTGTGCGTGAGACCAATCAGGGAGCGGGGGAGGCTGTCCGCGTAACATATGCGGATGCCCGCGTTCAGCAGCCGGTTCTCCAGCGTGTCTATCGTGTGCCGAATTATCTGGCCAACGAGCGCAAGGACGGTCCGGCACTTGAGGTNATGGCAACCCTTCTGGGCGGGAGTGCGATCAGCCGTCTCTATCGAAACATGGTGGTGGAAAAGCAGATCGCGACAAGTGCAGGTGCCTATTATTCAGGNGCCGCCATGGATGAAGGNACATTTGGTCTNTACGCCATTCCAACGCAAGGGCAGAGCCTGGAAGACCTTGAAGCAGCTCTGGATGCGGAGCTCGCCGCCTTTATCGAAGCAGGTGTCACCGAGAAAGAAGTCGCGCATGCGGTCAATCTGCTGATTGCGTCGGCTATTTACGCTCGCGACGATCAGGAGCAGATGACACGCATCTATGGTGTCACACTGACGACGGGGGGAACTGTTGCGGATGTGTTGGAATGGCCGGACCGGTTGCGCGCGGTCACACCGGCAGATGTCGTGGAAGCGGCGCGTCGGCATCTGCTTCTGGATCATTCTGTGACGGGCCTTCTGCTGCCCGGTCGGGAGTTTTGAGTATGCGATATACCGCTGGAAACATCGTTGCGGCGCTGGTGCTGACGCTGGCAAGCCTGATCTTCGTCACGAGGGTGGACGCGGCTGTCTCCATACAGGAAGTCACGAGTCCGGGCGGGATCACAGCCTGGCTGGTGGAGGAACATGCGCTGCCACTGGTGGTGCTGGAGGCCAGCTGGAAAGGCGGTACGCTGCAAGACCCCGAAGGCAAGGAAGGACTTGCCTACATGATGTCTGCACTGCTGGACGAAGGGGCGGGCGAGATGGACGCGCAAGCCTATCAGAGCAGGCTTGAGGAGCTGGCCGTTGATATCGGCTTCAGGGCCTCCACGGACAATCTCACGCTTTCTTTCAAAACATTGACCGAAAACCGGGACCAGGCGTTTGACCTCCTGCGTTTGGCACTCAACGAGCCGCGTTTCGATGAGGAGGCAGTGGAGCGTATCCGCCGTCAGCTTCTGGTCGCAATCACACGTGATATGGAGAGCCCGGACCGCATGGCGGCGGAGGCCTGGTATCATGCGGCACTGCCGGGGCATCCTTATACGCGTCCGTCCAAAGGTACATTGGAGACTGTAGCAGCGCTGACCCGTACCGACCTTGCCGCGCATCAGCGCATGCTGATGACACGTGAAAATCTCAACATCACTGTAGTTGGTGATATTGATGCCGCAACCTTGGCAACCCTGCTCGATGAAACGTTTGGAAAACTGGATGCTGTGTCCAGCCTGCCTGAAATCGAGACAGTAAAAGTTTCTGCCGCTGCGCGGCTTGAGATTATTCAACGTGAAATGCCGCAGAGCATTGTGCTCTTCGGGCATGAAGGTTTGGCGCGCGACGATGAAGACTTTATTCCCGCCTATGTCATGAATTATGTGCTGGGTGGGGGAGGTTTCTCTTCGCGCCTGATGACGGAGGTGCGTGAGAAACGGGGCTTGGCCTATTCCGTTACCTCCTATTTCTATCCTTTGGCGCACGCATCCCTGTTTATCGGGCAGGTTGCAACGCAAAACACCCGCGTCGCTGAAAGTCTCGACGTGATCAAGGCTGAGCTTGCGCGGCTGGCGCAGGATGGCATTACGGACGAAGAGTTGCAGGACGCCAAGACATATCTGACAGGGTCTTATCCGCTTCGGTTCGATACGAACGAGAAAATTGCGGGTCAACTGGTCGCAATTCAGGATGCAGAGCTGGGGATTGACTATATCGTCAAACGCAACAGCCTGATCGAAGCCGTCACGGTGGAGGATATCCGGCGTGTCGCAGCCAGACTGCTACGGCCCGACGATCTGATCGTAACCATTGTCGGCCAGCCTGAGGGTCTGGAAGAAACCGCCATTGAATAATCATCAGGAATGGCCTGATTCCGACAGAGACTGAAGGCTGGTTCACGGATGATATTTTGGATAGGGTCACGCGTCTGAAATTTTCTGAGTGGCCGCTCCCTATGTATGTCTGCGACATCAACCGTTCTCTGGCGTCTTCCATCGGTGCAGCCGGCCTGTCGGACCGGGGCTTTCAGGATGCACTGAACAGAACACAAGGTGCAGTCACCCGCCTGCAGGAAAAGCATCTGGCTGAAAACTTTCCATTGGGCCGGTTGATCCAAGCGCCTGTGCCATGGGCGGAGATGCAAGATCTCGGCAATCATCTGCTGAAGGATACAAGCGATCTCATTGTGCTGGGGATCGGTGGTTCAAGCCTCGGCGGGCAGGCGTTGGCGCAATTGACCGGATGGGGTTTGCCCGGGCATCGCCCGACAGCAGGACGCCCGAATTTTCACTTTCCCGAAAATCTGGATGCGCTGACTTTTGAGCGGCTGCTGGACACTTGCGACCTCCGCTCCACACGTTTTCTGGTGATCTCAAAGTCGGGTGGTACGGCCGAAACGCTTTCGCAAATGTTGCGGGCCATGAGCGCAATTGATGCAGCAGGCGGCGGCAGGTACATGAAATATCATTTTGGTGTGTTGACGGGGCCGGAAGAGGACAATCCGCTCCGCAAGATGGCGCAAGCTCAGGGCTTTCCCTGTCTCACCCACCAGCCGATCGGCGGTCGTTTTGCGGCCCTGAGCCATACAGGTCTTCTCCCGGCCATGATGATGGGGTTGGATATAGAGGGCTTGCGGCAGGGCGCAAGAGCCACGCTGGCGACATTGTTTGATGATCTTGCCACATCCCCGGTCACACGGGCGGTGGCTGTGAGTTTTGGTCTGCTGCAGGAGAAAAACATCAGCCAACTGGCACTCACTTCCTATGATGATCGGTTGCAGCGGTTTGGTCTCTGGTTTCGCCAGTTGGTGGGGGAGAGCCTGGGAAAGCAGGGAAAAGGCGTGACGCCTCTCGCCGGGATCGGCCCGGTGGACCAGCACAGCCAGCTTCAACTCTATCTGGCAGGTGCAAATGACAAGCTCCATACCATTATCACCCGGGATGTGAAGGGAGAAGGTGTCGCGCCCGCGCCTCACCTCACCAGCGGTTCTTTGTCAGCCTATGCGGGAAAAACCATCGGGGACCTTCTGGAGGCAGAGCAGCGCGCCACCATCGAAACGCTGGGGCTGAATGGTCGCCCGGTGCTGAATATCCATATCCCTCGTCTGGATGAAGAAAGTTTGGGTGCATTGCTGATGCACTTTATGCTTAAGACGATTCTGCTGGCGGACCTGATGGGGGTAGACCCTTATGACCAGCCAGCGGTCGAACAAGGTAAAATCAGGGCCCGTGCGTATCTCGCGGGTGAACACCCGGAGGCATAAGTGAACCGCATTCGCCGATTGAGCGAGGGGACAATCAACCGCATCGCAGCCGGTGAAGTGGTGGAGCGCCCGGCAAGTGCCGTGAAAGAACTTGTCGAGAACGCGCTGGATGCCGGTGCGGGGCAGATCGATATCATTGTTCATGGTGGTGGTCGTGACCTGATCCGTATCAGTGACGACGGGTGTGGCATGAACCCGGATGACCTTCTGGTTGCGGTAGAACGTCATGCAACGTCCAAGCTTAAAGTGGATGATGGAGGCCGTGAAGACCTTCAGCACATCGACACATTGGGGTTCCGGGGAGAGGCGCTCCCCTCCATCGGGGCTGTGGCTCGCTTGTCCATCACCACGAGAGAGGCAGGCGCGGAGACCGCTTCCCGACTGACCGTAGAGGGCGGCAGGCTCGGCACCGTCGAACCGGCAGCCGGGCCCTATGGCACGCGGATAGAAGTGCGTGACCTGTTCTTTGCCACGCCCGCCCGATTGAAATTTCTGAAATCGGAAGGGGCGGAGACCCAGGCCGTGTCTGATACGGTAAAGCGCCTCGCGATGGCGCATCAGCATGTCGGTTTTTCTCTTACGAGCGGCGAGCGCAACATGTTGCGCGTGGGGCCTTCTCAGGGTGATTTCTTTGAAGCGCGTCTCTCCCGTCTAGCGGCCATTATGGGACAGGACTTTGCAGCCAACGCATTGCGCGTGGAGGCGGAGCGGGAAGGTATACGTCTGACGGGGTATGCGGGGTTGCCAACCTTTAATCGTGGCACGGCGCAGGCACAGTATCTTTTTGTGAATGGCCGGCCCGTGCGCGACAAGCTGCTTACCGGGGCGGTGCGCGGGGCCTACATGGATTTTCTCGCACGCAACCGCCATCCGGTTGTCGCCCTGTTTCTGGATGTTGACCCGGTCAATCTGGATGTGAACGTACATCCGGCAAAAACGGAAGTGCGTTTCAAGGATGCAGGTTTGGTGCGGGGGCTCATCGTGGGAGCCTTGCGTCAGGCACTGACAAGTGCGGGGCATCGGGCATCAACGACCGTTGCAGAAACCGCTCTGGGCGCCCTCCGGCAGGAGCAGACCTATGCACCGTCCCCGCAAGGGGAGTTTGGGAGCTCCCGAGCAACCTCACCCGGCGCAGGCTGGCAGGACCGGGGGCGGGATTTTGTTGCGCCGTCAGTCTTGGAACAATACGGGGCCGCACAAGCGCCCGTCAGCGCCGCAGGCGTCGAGCGAAAATGGGGGGAGAGCGCCCGGGTAGAGCCGGCAGGTGAGGAAATGGCACCTGCAGAAAACCTCCGTCGTCCCCTGGGTGTTGCGCGCGGTCAGTTGCATGAAACCTATATCGTGGCCCAAACCGGAGACGGGATCGTCATTGTCGATCAGCACGCTGCTCATGAACGACTTGTCTACGAGCGGATGAAAAATGCCATCGCCGCGAACGGCCTGACCCGCCAGATGCTGCTTATACCCGAAGTGGTGGAGTTGGAAGGCGATAGTGCAGATCGACTGGCAGCACGCTCAGACGAACTGGCAGAGCTGGGTTTTGTGCTGGAAAAATTTGGTGACGGTGCCGTTGTCGTTCGTGAAACCCCTGCATTGCTCGGCAAGCTCGATGTGGCAGGCCTCGTGCGTGATATGGCTGATGATCTGGTGGAGCTGGATACAGCCGTTTCGCTGAAAGAGCGACTGGAAGATGTATGTGGCACGATTGCCTGCCATGGTTCGGTACGTTCAGGGCGTCGGTTGAGTGCGGAAGAGATGAATGCGCTTCTGCGCGAGATGGAGGCAACGCCCCATTCCGGCCAGTGTAATCATGGTCGCCCCACCTATGTGGAGTTGAAGTTGAACGATATCGAACGGCTATTCGGTCGCCGCTAATGTCTCAAGTTGCAGGATCACTATCTGTGTAATGCCGTAAGTACGCCGGTCCGCTGCGACAAAGCCGGCGGGAATGGCAATCTCTGCGGCCGTTTCTTCTTCAAGCACGACCACGGCATCGGGGGCTATCCAGCCACCGTGCAGGGCGGACGAGAGTGCCTTCTCGCCCAACCCCTTTTTATAAGGCGGATCCGCAAAGACGAGATTGAAAGCCGGGCCCGCGCTGCCTTCGCGGGCTCCAAGCTGGGTCGCGTCCCGTCGATAGAGCTTCACGCGTCCCGTCACNCCCAGTGTTTCTGCGTTTTCGCGAATGAGCCCCCGCGAAGCTGCGCTCTCATCTACAAACAGGGCATGGGCTGCNCCCCGCGAGAGGGCTTCAAGGCCAAGTGCACCTGTGCCCGCAAACAGATCNAGCACGCGCGCACCCCGAAGGTCAAATGAACCAAAGTCACCATGCGCCAGAACGTTAAAGAGCGCTTCCCNCGTTCTGTCGCTTGTGGGGCGCACGCGCTTGTCGTCCGGCGCGAGGAGGCGCCGACCTCTTAATTCACCCCCGACAATCCGCATGTCACTTGTCCTTTGATCCTCTTGTGGGGCGACGTGATGAAGGGCCGGTTTTCTTCTGGCCGGGNTTTCCCGAGCCNGACTTTCTGGGGCCGCTTCTGTCGTCTGATTTTTGATCGTTCAGCGCCCAGGGTTTGGNATCNGCCTTGTCTGTAGACCAGTCAGTGGCGTTATCCGGTTTTTTGCCGCGGGNGGGACGACCCTTTGATGCTGTNTTGGNCACATGGTTGGCCCCTGGTCTTCCTTCTGGNTTTCTCCCCGGTCTTCCNCCGGCTTTTNCGCCNGGCTTTCCTGTCGAACGCTTGCGTATNTTCCGGTCGGCTTTTTTGTCGCCGCGTCCGGAAGCAGCGGCAGGCTTTTCCTCCCGGTTCTTTTTCCGGTCGGTTTCACCCATCTGGTCTTCCAGAATGCGCTCCGGCACTTCCTGCACCTGGCCCTCAGGAAGGTCGCCCAGCTGAAAAGGACCATAGGAAACGCGGATCAGCCGATTGACGGTCAGGTTGAGCGCTTCAAGCACACGCTTGATTTCCCGGTTCTTGCCTTCGCGNAACGTCATGGTAATCCAGACATTTGATCCTTGCTCGCGCTCAAGCCGGGCTTGAATGGGCCCGTACTGTACCCCTTCAACCTGGATGCCCTTTTGCAACTCATCGAGCTTTGCCTGGTCTGTGCGTCCATGCGCACGGACCCGGTAGCGCCGCGCCCAGCCTGTCGAGGGCAGTTCGAGACGGCGAGCCAGTTCCCCGTCATTGGTGAGCAGCAGCAGGCCTTCCGTGTTTACATCCAGTCGGCCAATACTGATCACTCGAGGTAGCGACTTGGGAAGTGCATCAAAAACGGTTGGACGCCCTTCCGGGTCGCGCGATGTGGTNACCTGCCCTCGTGGTTTGTGAAGCCGCCAGAGCCGGGTTGGTTCCTTCGCCTGCAAAGGCTGGTTGTCGACAAGAACTTTGTCTTTGGGGCTGACATTCAGTGCCGGACTGTCGAGAACCTTGCCATTCACCACGACACGGCCAGCAGCAATCAGTCGCTCTGCATCACGGCGTGAGCAAACCCCGGCCCGGGCGAGCACCTTGGCGATGCGCTCACCGCCGGCATTGGTCCCAGGGACTTTTGCTCCCGAAGACGGTGGCGTAGAGGCATTCGCCCCGGACGGCAGGCTGGGCTTCTTTTCAGGCATGTCTGACTTGGTTTTCATATCGCTTCCATACCATCATGCTTGACGGCATGCGAGCGAAGACGGCAGGGTCCGCCCATGAAGCATAAAGAAAACAATCCATCGCCGATGGAACGGGCGCTGAAAGAGGCGGAAGCTGCCGAGGGGCGAGGCGAAGTGCCGATTGGCGCTGTCCTTCTTTCCCCTCAGGGGGAGGTGTTGGCCCAGGCGGGAAACCGCACGCTGGAGCTGAAAGANCCGACAGCCCANGCCGAAATGCTGGTAATCCGGGCGGCNGCGGCCAAACTGGGCAGCGAACGCCTGATCGGGTGCGACCTTTATGTGACGCTGGAGCCCTGCACCATGTGCGCGACAGCTATCTCGTTTGCCCGGATCCGCCGCCTCTACTATGGCGCTGAAGACCGGAAAGGCGGTGCAGTGGACAATGGGGTGCGGTTTTTTGAGCAACCAACCTGTCACCACGCGCCAGAAGTCTATGGAGGCTTGTCGGAAGTCGAATCCGCCCGGATCCTCAAAGAATTCTTTGAAAAACGCCGGTCCTGACCCGTTTGCGTTCCGTCTCCGCCNGGGTGGAGTGTGTTTNTCGAGGGCGGCAGATGGGACTTATCCCCAACTTATATGCGGCCGGGAAGGGTGTCTGCGACACTCTTTTACGTGCGTCTGTTTCCTGAAAGAGCTAGACTTCCTCCATTGGCATTGGTTGGGGGAGCCGCGCCGCTTGTGGCAAACCTCCCTCAACAGAACAACTGGAGAACACGTGCTCGCACATGGTTTCGGCCGTTCTGCGATCACATTTCTCAAACAGAAAGGAAGTCATCATGGATTTTGCATATTCAGACAAAACCCGTGAACTGATCGANCGCCTGGAGCGGTTTATGGATCAGTACATTTATCCGAATGAGAAAACCTACGAAGCCCAGATGCAGGCGTTCCGCGACGCGGGAAACCCGTGGCAGGTGCCGCAGATCCTTGAAGATCTGAAGCCGAAGGCGAAAGAAGCCGGTCTGTGGAACCTCTTCCTGCCGGAATCGGAGCTGGGGGGCGGTCTTTCCAACATGGAATACGCACCGCTGTGTGAAATCATGGGCCGCGTCGGCTGGTCGTCGGAAGTGTTCAACTGTTCCGCNCCGGATACGGGCAACATGGAAGTGTTCGAGCGTTATGCAAGCGAGCGTTTGAAGAACGAATATCTGAAGCCGTTGCTTAACGGTGAAATTCGCTCCGCCTTCCTGATGACAGAGCCTCTGGTTGCNTCATCTGATGCGACGAATATTGAGACACGCATCGAACGTGATGGCGATGAATACGTNATCAATGGTCGTAAATGGTGGTCNTCAGGGGTGGGGGATCCCCGCTGCAAGGTCGCGATTGTGATGGGCAAGACAGACCCTGAAGCCGATCTTCACCGCCAGCAGTCGCAGATCATCATGCCGATGGATCTGCCGGGCGTGAAAATTCTGCGCATGCTGCCAGTATTTGGNTATGACGACGCGCCGCATGGCCATGCGGAAGTGTTGCTGGAAAACGTGCGTGTACCGGCTGAAAACATTGTTCTCGGCGAAGGCCGTGGCTTTGAAATTTCGCAAGGCCGCCTGGGCCCTGGCCGTATTCACCACTGCATGCGGACCATCGGCATGGCAGAGCGTGCNCTGGAGAAAATGTGTCAGCGNCTTCTGACGCGCACAGCGTTTGGCAAGCTTGTTGCTGATCATTCTGTATGGGAAGAGCGGATTGCCCGTGCCCGTATCGACATTGAGTGCGCGCGTCTGTTAACGCTGAAAGCGGCCTACATGATGGACACGGTTGGTAACAAGGTTGCCCGTGCGGAAATCGCAATGATCAAGGTTCATGCGCCAAACATCGCGCTGAAAATCATCGACGACGCGATTCAGGCCCATGGTGGNGGCGGTGTAACGACCGATTTCGGCCTTGCCAAAATGTACTCCGGCATGCGGACCCTGCGTCTGGCAGACGGTCCGGATGAGGTGCATGCGCGCACGATCGCGAAGCTGGAGCTGAAAAAACATAGAGAACAGCTGAAGGCGGCCGCCGAATAAATCGGCAGGGTCAATGCCTGAAAGGTCTTGAAACACAGAGCGGCCGGGTCCACATGGAAACCCGGCCGCTTTTTTAGGCCCCCGCGATGGGAGAAAACATGGCTTACAAGCTCTATAACAGCAATCTTTCGCCTTTTGCGGCTCGTGTTCGCATTCAGATGTACGCCAAAGGGTTGGATGTTGAATTCGTGAATTTGCCGGGCGGTATGAGCGCNGAGGAATTCGCGACCAAAACCCCTTTGCACAAAGTCCCGCTTTTAGAGACANAAGGGCACTGTATTCCCGAAAGCCAGGTCATNGAGGAATATCTGGAAGAGGTGGAACCCNGTGTTTCCCTNATGCCNGATACGCCGGAGGACCGTGCCAGAGCCCGTCTTCTCGCNCGGATCGGCGACCTCTACATTATGATCCCGCTTGGAAAACTGTTCGGGCAGATCAACCCCCAAGGCCGGAACCAGGATCTGGTGAAACAATTGTTTATCGAACTGGACAAGGGGCTGGGCTGGCTTGGGCACTATCTTGATGGTTCCAAATATGCCGTGGGCGACAAGCTCAGCATTGCCGACAGTGCCCTGATCCCGATGTTGTTTTTTGCATCCAACATCACCCCGCTGTTTGGTCGGGAATGTGTGTTGTGCGAAACACCCAAGGTNCATAATTACTATTATGCAACGCTCGAAGATCCGTCCGTGGCNAAAGTCCATGCAGAGGTAGAAGAAGCGTTTGCCGCCATGATGGGCAGCAAACGCTGATCCCGCCTCAGGCGGGTGCGTTTTTCCCGAAGTCATAGGTCCGCAGGCGACCGTGTCGTTTCGCCCATTTGTAGGCGTATTTACCNGCGGCATTTTGATGATGCCACAGCAAGCCGGCGTAACCCAGCTTTGGTGGGGTCCAGAAACGGTCGGGTATATCCATGCGNGGCTCGGACCGGCCGATTTCAATATCACCCACAATCACACCGGCTCCTTCCTCCGCCTTGCGATGGGCGATGATGGTACCTTCCCGGTCAATGATCTGTGTTTCGCCGGTCAGTTCGGTGCGCGTGGGAACGGTGAGNCGGGTGCCAGGCACGGTTAGAAACTGACCTTCCAGAAGTCCCGTATGCCCGGCATGAAGCAGTGGGGCCCCGATCAGGCTGGCCAGAAACCCGGGGGTCTTGTGCATCATGCGCATATTGCCCGCGTTAAGATCGTTTTCCATCGGGCGGGNGATACGCCATCCAGGACCGCTCCACCAATGGCTGCCCGTCATCAGAAGATCAACTTTTCCCCTCAACCTGCGCGGGGTTTGTGTCCGGATCATCTCCCAACATACCGCAGCACCCACTGCGCCGATTGATGTGTCAATCAGACCGTCATCGCAGCCACCGACATAGAACGCATTCTCCACCATGGTCGGCAGATCTTTGTCATGACGGTGAACGGTGCCATCNGGTTCAACGAGAATGTAGGTGTTGTAAACATCGCCGTCCCGCATCTCCAGATAGGAACCGCCTATATGAGCATTGTAGCGCGCAGCCTTTGCTTTCAGCAGGTCAACAGCCGGATTTTCCGGCGGCAGTGAGCAGGCAAAAAGCCGCTCGTCATACACAATACGTGTCGTAAAGAACTCCGGTATCGCGATGATGCGGGCACCTTTTTCACCAGCCTCATCAATCAGTTTCTCCGCGTGTGCAAGGTTGAATGGTATGTCGGCAACGCGTGCCTCCATCTGTACAGCAGCGACGCGCTTTGTCTCTCTCGGGTTTGACATATTCCCTCCCATATCTGTGGCCTGCTTCAGCTCTATCGCCCTAGCCAGGCAATCACGATCCAAAGATAGGCGACCGTCATAATGGTGAAAGACACGAAAGCGAGAGCAGAGATACCGGGTAGCGTTCGTCCGTTCCCTTTTGTCGTTGCCTGATAGAGGAACAATTGAGGGTTGGACCACGACCCGACCAGAAGCAACCATCCGGCAATCTCGGGGAGGGTGGAAAAAACCGTCCCGATCAGCATCTGCAAAATCCCCATGAAGATATTGTCTAGATGACATTGAAGGACGCGCTTGGCGTTGACCAGGGGGCCGACGCGGTTCATGCCGGAGTAAAGTCCAGTTAGCGGCCAGCCCAGCAAGACGCCAAACGTAACCTGAACAAGACCGGAGGTAATGAGGATATCAAACATCAAGTTCTCGCTTCTTGTATGATGTCGAAAAATTTCGACATAGTTATTGTTTCGAGATGACGCGTAGGTTATTCAAATAATAGTGATAGTGTCAAATTGCGAGTGAGAGAGAAAAAGTGTCGATAAAAACAGACAAATTGGAATCGAGTTTGGCGGCGATCGGCATGTCGGGAAAGCGGGCACGTTTCTATCTCTCCGCTCTCACGCTGGGAGAGGCAAGTGTGAATGAAATTGCACAGCATTGCGGTGTGACACGCACGACAGCTTATGCACTGGTGGACAAGCTGCGGGACGATGGGGTGATTACGGAGCTTCAGAAAAACGGCAAGACGCGCATCATGGCTGAAAACCCGGATGTGTTGTTGCGCAATCTTGAGGACCGACGTGCCTCTCTCGAAACCTTGTTGCCGGATCTGCAGGCTGTATATGAAGGCGCGGCCAGAGGGCCGAAGTTCCGCGTCTATGAAGGGCGAGACGGTGTCCTCTCCGTTCTGAACGCCGTTCTGGTTTCAGCTCGGGAGGAGGTGTGCGGCATCCTGTCGATGAAGGAGCTTCTGGATTTCCCCGGTGAGGAGGCACTACAAAATTTCATCAGCAAACGTGTGGAGCGTGGGGTGAAGTTGCGGGTAGTCAGGTCCGCGAGTGAAGATGTGAAGAACACCTGGGCAAGCAACCGGGAAGAACAAAGGGAAGTCAGGTTCACCCGCACGCCTGCTCCACTTGGTATGACAAGTTTCATCTATGAAGGGCATGTCGCGCTGGTCTCTGCCGCACGGGAGAATTATGGCCTTGTTATCGAAAGTCCCGCATTTGCAAATCTGCAACGCATGCTGTTCGAGGCGCTGTGGGTAAACAGCAAGTGAGCAAGCGCTAGATCGAGTATTCTGTGGCCCACAGATGGTCAACCAGAGGCAGGGAAAGGCAGGCCGTGGTTCCCACGCCGGGTTCGCTGTCCAGCTGAAACAAACCACCCTGGAGTTCAGCGAAAGACTTGGTCAGCGCAAGGCCAAGACCTGAACCTTCGTGGCTGGTGGTGGAGATTTTTGTCACCTGCTCAAAAGGCAGAAGGAGCCGTGGAATATCGTCCTTCGCAATCCCAATGCCGGTATCGGTGACGCTGACATTCATATACCCGTCGCTGGTTTCCAGAGACAGGGTAATTTCTCCACCGGGCGGGGTAAACTTGATCGCATTTGACAACAGATTGAGGAGGATCTGTTTGGTCGCGCGGGCATCACCAAACGCAAGTACGTAGGGATTGAACAGATTGGCAGTGAAGTGAAGCGTGACCCCCATCTTTGAAGCGCGTTCCTCGATGAGGCGCAGGCAGGACGAGGCAATCTCCTGAAGGTCAAGAGGCTCAATCGAAACCTCCATCTTGCCAGCCTCAATTTTCGACATGTCGAGCACATCATTGATCAGATCAAGAAGATGCAACCCGGAATCATGAATAAGTGCAGAGTATTCATTGTATTTCTCATGACCGAGCGTCCCGAACATTTCTCGCTTCAACATCTCCGAGAAGCCGATAATGGCGTTAAGCGGTGTCCGCAATTCGTGGCTCATGTTTGCCAGAAAGGCGGATTTGGTGTGGTTGGCGCTCTCCGCTTTCTCCCGCGCTTCAAGCAATTGCCGCTCATATTCCTTGCGTTCGGCAATGTTGCGGGTAATGGCGACTGTTTCCACCAGGGCTTTTGTTTCCTGGTCCCTCACTGCATGGACGGTTGATTCAAGCCAGACATAATGGCCGTCGGCATGTGTCAGGCGGAAGGTGATGCGCTCATAATCCGAGCCATCTTTCAGGCGAAGCATTGCCTGGTTGGATGCTGGGACATCATCAGGATGCATGAAGTCAAAAAGGTCGACCCCGGCACAGAAGTCCGGCTCGACACCCAGGACTTTTCTGACGGCCGGAGAAATGAACTTGACGGTTCGATCAGGGGCATGACGCGCGAAAATATCCTCCGCATTCTCCGCAATCAGCTGATATTGCTCTGTCGTTGCAAGCAAAGCCTGCTTCTGCTGGAAATTCTGCGTTGCGTCGACCACGACACCCATCAGGCCGACGACATCGCCTTCCACATTCAGTTCGGGAAAGCCGTGTACGATGCAGTAGCGATAAGCACCCTCCCTGTCCCGGAGGCGTATATTGATCTCGAAAGGCGCTCTTTCCTTGATGGCGGCATACCAAGCAGTTTCTGTAGGCGCGTAGTCATCAGGGTGTACAACCCGTCTGACCTCCTTGTTGGTCAGTGCTGCATCTGCGCCCAACATAGTGACCGTGTTCTCCGAGAGGCTGATTTGTTCCTGCCCGAGCACCCAGTGGAAAGTGAAAAAGCCAGCCGCCTCTTCGGCGATGGAGAAATGGTGTTTCAGGCGTTCTTGATCCGTAATGTCGCGGGACACGACCAGAAGCCCGCTGACACATGGATCATTCAGCAGGTTTTTGACATTAGCTTCGACCCAACGCCATGTGCCGTTGGCATGCATCATCCTGAAGGTTTCGGTAACCACTTCGTCGGGACGGGAAAGGCACTGCTCGATCTTCGCCTGTACACGGGATTTGTCGTCTGGATGAACCACGCTGAGCGCTGATATGCCGACAACGCTTTCAGGATCAACGCCCATCATGCCACGCATGGCGTCACTATGGTACGTCATGACACCTTTCTCATCGAGCAAGGTCATAACGTCGCCGGCGTTTGCCAGGAGCGCGTTGAAAAACAATGCGCTATCGCGCGCTGGCGCGCGGTCGGGCACTTGTTCCCTGTCTTTCCCCTTGTCCACGNCTGGACTCTCCCTACACAGACTAGTGTCCTGTGACTTGCTCCAGGAGAAACTAGGCTATGGAGGAAAAGGAACGGTTAAGATGGCCCGTGTACGGTTTAACGGTTTCTTTGCGAAATTGCCCAGGCGGTCTCGGCCAGGCGACGGCACATATCGCCATATTGCGTGGCTTTGTCGGAGCTGGCATTGCCGTCAAGCCCGCGCTTGTAAACCCCTTGCGTGATGGAGGCGAGCCGGAAGATCGANAAAGCCAGATAAAAATCCCAGTTCTCAATCTCGTTTCGGCCAGTGCGTTTACAATAGGCAGCGACATAAGCGTCTTCAGTTGGAATGCCCGTCGCAGCATAATCCAGGCCCATAATGGTACCCTGGCTTGGGCTGTTGAAATGATAAAGCATGCAATTGTAGGCAAGGTCTGCTAGCGGGTGCCCGATCGTCGAAAGTTCCCAGTCCAGCACAGCAATCATGCGCGGCTCTGTCGGATGGAACATCGTNTTTTCCAGCCGGTAATCACCATGTGCGATACTGGTTGCGTCATCATGTGGAATNTTTTCGGGNAGATAGGCAATCAGTTCTTCCATTGGCTCGACGGTTTCGGTTTCCGCCGCCCGGTATTGTTTGATCCAGCGACCAACCTGGCGCTCATANTAATTACCGGGGCGCCCGAAGTCTTCAAGACCGATGGCCTTGTAATCGACCGCGTGCAAGCGTGCGAGGTTGGCGTTCATCTCGTCATAGATNGNGGTCCGCTCCGCAGCGCTGAGGCNCGGCAATTGTGGATCGCGCAGCACGCGCCCNTCCAGATGGTCCATGATGTAGAACTCGGTCCCGATCACATCCGGGTCCATACACAAAGCCCGCATCGTTGGCACTGGCACGTCCGTATCCGCCAGGGCTTTCATAACGCGGTACTCGCGGTCAACCTGGTGAGCGCTGGCAAGCAGCGTGCCCGGCGGCTTTTTGCGCATGACATAACGCTTNGGTCCGGCTGTCAGAAGAAATGTGGGGTTGGATTGACCACCTGAAAACTGCCGCACTTCGAGATTGCCTGANAACCCTTCCACATGGCTGCGGCAGAANTCTTCCAGCTGTCCGGTGTCGAAGCGGTGTGCATCGCGGACGTTGATTGTTTCGTCTTCCGGTTTCCTGGTCTCGCCCATCATCATCTCCCAAATTTCAATGCCACAGGCATAGCAAGGCTGACAGGTCGGCGCAAAGGATAGATCGCGCAATAAAAAAGCCGGGGAAACCCCGGCCTTTTTCAACCTGTCCTGATGAGGCCAGGTCTGCTCNGTTANGTCGGCTCTATCGNGTCATACNGCCCCTGCGCGCTGCGCATAGTACCAACCCAGTTCNGCCAGCGGACGAACCTGAGAGGCAGTGGCCACAGCGTGTTCGCTGGCGGCTGTGCCGTCGCGGACGCGGCCGATAATACCCTGCAAGATCCCNCCCAGCCGGAACAGATTGTAGGCAAAATAATAGTCCAGATTATCAATGCCCTTGCGTCCGGTCTGTTCGCAATAAAGCGCGACATATTCATCCAGCGAAGGAATACCCAGCTCTTTCAGGTTGGCATCCTTGAGACTGGCCGTGCCCGCACTCTGTCCACCACTTGGCATAATCCACTGCATCATGTGATAGGTNAAGTCACCAAGCGGATGTCCAAGCGTTGAAAGCTCCCAGTCCAATACGGCAAGCACCCGATCTTCCGTCGGATGCAGCACCATATTGTCGAGCCGGTAATCCCCATGCACGATGCTGGTTGCATCATCATCGGGGATGTTGTTGGGCAACCAGTCCATGAGCTTGTTCATCTCAACAATNCTCTCGGTTTCTGATGCAACATATTGCTTCGACCAGCGGGAAATCTGCCGGGCAAAGTAATTGCCCGGTTTGCCGAAATCGCCAAGACCGATCGCCTCATAGTCGACATTGTGCAGTGCCGCCATGGTNCGGTTTTTGGCTTCATAGATTGCGCGACGACGTTCGGGCGTGTAGCCGGGCAGCAGCGACTCCCAGAGAATGCGGCCTTCCACCATATCCATCACGTAAAACATGGTGCCGATAATGCTTTCGTCCTCACACATGCAGAANGTTTTGGCNACGGGATAGTCAACGGTACCCAGTGCCGTGATAACCTTGTACTCCCGGTCAACCGCATGAGCGGAGGGGAGAAGCTTTCCCGGGGGCTTGCGACGCAGAACATATTTCTTCTTCGGCGTTACAAGCTGATAGGTCGGGTTGGATTGCCCACCCTTGAACTCGCGGACTTCAAGTGGACCTTCAAAACCTTCCACATGNGCGGCGAGATAGTCGGTGAGGCGTTTCTCGTCAAAACGATGTTGTTCCATCACCGCCTGGGTGCCGGAAAACATCTCCTGCTTCCCTGTTGATTGGGGTTCACTCATGCTGACCCTCCTTACTGTTTATCTGGATAGATTATGCAAATTATTTTCCCCGCGCGATAGCGCGATAACCAATGTCGCGCCGACAGAAGCCTTCAGGCCAGTCGATCTTGTCGACGGCGGCATAAGCCTTCTCCTGCGCTTTGCCGACGCTGCGTCCAAGGGCTGTCACGGCAAGGACGCGGCCACCAACAGCGGTTGTTGTGCGCCCTTCAGCTTTTGTGCCGGCGTGAAAAATCTCAACACCTTCGTCACTTGCCGCAGCGTCAAGGTTCCTGATTTCGGAGCCCTTCGTATAAGCTTCGGGGTATCCTTTGCTGGCCATGACAACGGACAGCGCTGCTTCATCATTCCATTCAAGCTCAATTTCATCGAGTGTGCCATCGTGAGCGGCAATCAGCGCCGGCAGAATGTCGGACATGAGGCGTACCATCAGCACCTCACATTCCGGATCGCCAAACCGTACATTGAACTCAATGAGCTTCGGGCCATCTTTGGTAATCATCAGTCCGACAAAAAGCACACCCTTGAACGGCATGCCTTTTTCAGCCATGGCAGCAAGTGTGGGTCTGACAATCCGGTCCATCACAACAAGTGACATGGTCTCTGTGATGACGGGAGCGGGGGAATAAGCNCCCATTCCGCCGGTATTGAGCCCGGTATCACCATCCCCAACCCGCTTGTGGTCCTGAGCTGTGGCGAGAGGAATGGCGTTGGTTCCATCGCAAAGGGCAAAGAAACTGGCCTCTTCGCCTTCGAGCCATTCTTCGATCACCAGTTCGGCGCCGGCCCCGCCAAACTTGCCCCCGAAAATTTCATCAATAGCGGCGTGGGCCTGCTCATCGGTTTCGGCCATGATGACGCCCTTGCCGGCGGCAAGCCCGTCAGCCTTCACAACAATGGGCGCGCCGTGTTTTTCAATATAAGCCTTGGCCTCGCGCGCATCGGCAAAGCGCCCNTAGGCGGCAGTGGGAATATTGTAATNGGCGCACAGATCTTTGGTGAACCCTTTGGAGCCCTCAAGCTGTGCGGCAGCGGCATTGGGGCCGAAGCTCTTGATGCCTTCCGCATCCAGCCGGTCGACAAGCCCGTTCACCAGCGGGTCTTCCGGACCGACCACCACAAACTCGATCTNCTTGTCCTTGCAAAAGGCGATGATGCCGTCGAAATCGTTGACGCCAATCTCGACACAGGTGGCGACATCCGCAATGCCTGCATTGCCTGGCGCACAATAAAGCTCATCAAGAAGGGGGCTGGATGAGATTGCCCAGGACAGCGCGTGTTCACGCCCGCCCGAGCCAATGACGAGAACGTTCATTCGACTTCGATCCTTGAAATTCAAATAGTGAGTGCTGATGTGGCAGCGCTCGGGCTTTCTTGTATCATGGGCGGCGATTCCGGCAAACCGTCGAGACCAGTCGATAACGTTGCGAAAACCTCATATTCAACAAAGGGTTAGATAATTTAGTGAGCGAGATTGAGCCTGAAGGCAACTCTGGCGGCGCCATGGGCAATGCACACGAATTTTCCGTCACGGAACTCTCCTTCGCCCTGAAACGGACCGTGGAGGACAATTTTGGCTATGTGCGCGTCAAAGGCGAGCTGGGCCGNGTCAGCCGTCCCGCATCCGGCCATCTTTATCTTGATCTGAAGGACGACAAGTCGGTTCTCAACGGTGTGATCTGGAAAGGGAATGCAAGCAAACTCCGGGTGAAGCCGGAACAGGGGCTTGAGGTTGTCTGTACGGGCAANCTCACGACCTTCCCCGGGCAGTCCCGCTACCAGATCATTATTGACCAGATGGAGCTTGCCGGNGTCGGCGCCTTGATGGCGCTGCTGGAGCAGCGAAAAAAGATGCTGGCGGCGGAGGGCCTGTTTGCGCCTGAGAAAAANCGCCCCTTGCCCTTCCTGCCNGAAGTAATCGGCGTGGTAACCAGCCCGTCGGGTGCGGTGATCCGCGATATTCTGCANCGCCTGAGTGACCGTTTTCCGCGCCATGTGCTTGTCTGGCCGGTGCGCGTGCAGGGCGAACAATCTGCGGACGAGGTTGCCGCCGCCATTGAAGGGTTTAACCGGCTGCCGGTTGGCGGAAGTGTGCCGAGGCCTGATCTGCTGATTGTGGCGCGCGGCGGCGGTTCGCTGGAGGATCTTTGGTCCTTCAACGAAGAGAAGGTGGTGCGNGCCGCGGCAGGGAGCCAGATCCCGNTAATATCCGCTGTGGGACACGAAACGGACACGACGTTGATCGATTACGCAGCTGATCGGCGAGCCCCAACACCCACGGCTGCGGCTGAAATGGCGGTACCCGTGCGCACCGATCTTGTGGCGCGCGTGTTGGATGCTGAACGACGCCTGATACGGGCGGAAACCCGGAAGTTGACGGAANTGTCCTCACGGCTGGAAGGGTTGGGACGTGGATTGCCAAGGCTTGAAGATCTCATTGCCTTGCCGGGGCAGCGGCTTGACCACGCCTCCGAGAAGCTGGGNCTGGCNCTCGGTGCATCTGTCCGGGCCAAACAGTCAGGTCTGGATCGCGTGGCAGGGCGTCTTTCNCCGCGACCGCTCATCAGCGCAATCCAGCAGGGCAGACGGCGGGNTTCAGANCTGGGCGAGCGGGCGGTNCGGGCCGAAAAGCGNCANTTGTCAGACCGGGGTGCACGACTGGCCCAAGCGGGGCGCTTGCTGGAATCATATTCCTATCATGGTGTGCTCGACCGCGGGTTTGCCCTGGTCAGGGATGAAAAGGGCCGCCCCGTCCGTCAATCGGCGGCGGTGAAATCCGGTGATAGCCTGATGATCGAGTTTGCNAATCGTGATTATTTGCCGGTCGCAGCGGTGAAAGAAGGCGGAAAAGCACCATCTGTGTCGGCAAAGGCCACCGAANCCAAANCANCACCCAAACCCAAAAAGACCGATCAGGGGCAATTGTTCTGATGGCACGCCGGGCACGTAAAGCATATTTTGCGTGGATGCATGACATGAGGGCCTGCGCGCGCTAAATTCATCCCATGAATCGACATGANGGAAATTTCAGCGGCAACAAGGCCGAACTCATATACGGCGACGGGGAGTATCACGTCGTGCGTCGCGGCACCTATGTCATATGTGCGGTGACAGGCGAGCAGATTCCGTTGGAAAACCTACGTTATTGGCACGCAGATCGGCAGGAGGCCTATGCGAGCGCGGCAATTGCTCTACAGCGCCATCAGGAACTGACGGGACGCCGATGATTAAGCAGGCAGGCGGGCGGCTGGGNCTTTTTTTGACAATTGCCATCCTTTGGATGGGTGTAAGCGTGTCTTCGGNGCTCGGGGCGACAAGTGGCGAGACACCTTCCCGTGTTTCNCTGCAGGGTGAGGCAATCCAGGGCGGTATTATNGTCGGCCAGACGGAACCCAATACAAAAATCATCCTTGATGGCGAGCCGCTCATGGTCAGCGCGCAGGGGCGTTTTGTTTTCGGNTTTGACCGGGACAGGGAAGGCGCGGCACATATCGACATTGAATATCCCGACGAGACGCGAGAGAGCTTGCTGATTGACGTGGCAGAACGGACATATGATGAGCAGCGCATTGAGGGCGTGCCGTCAAAATATGTAAGNCCGTCAGCTGAGCAAATGGCAAAAATCGCCCGGGATCGGACAGTCAAGGCGGGCGCGCGCCCTCGTGATACGGATGCGGACTGGTTTGCTGAGCCGTTTATATGGCCAGTGAAAGGGATCATCACCGGCACGTTTGGCTTGCAGCGTTTCTTCAACGGAGAGCCGCGCAGACCGCATTATGGNGTGGACGTGGCGGCTTCAACCGGTACGCCGGTTCTGGCACCGGCNCGCGGCATTNTCCGNCTGGCAGAACCGGACATGTATTTTGAAGGTGGTCTGATCTTCCTTGATCATGGCCAGGGTCTCATCAGTGTGCTGATGCATCTCAGCCGTGTTGACGTGAACGTCGGGGACGAAGTTGCGCAAGGTGACGTGATCGGTGCAGTCGGCGCGACAGGGCGTGTGACCGGGCCTCATCTGGATTGGCGGATGTACTGGCGTGAGGCCCATGTTGACCCCGCATTGCTGGCCGGGGATATGCCGGCCCCGAAACCACTTGAACGACCTTCNGCAGCGCAGTAGCCGCTGCTCATTTTCAAAGGCTCNACTGGTAAAGTGTTACGTCTCAGCGGGCCAGCGGNTATGCAGCCAAAGCCANTGGGCCGTATTGGCCCGAATTTCCGCTTCAATAAAATCGTTCAGTCGCTGGGTGATGCGNAACGTNTCCTGATGCGGGTCAGCATCAGGGTCTGCGAAGATAGGGTCGTGAAATTCCTGTTCAAAATGAACGCCATCTGTGCGCCGGATGGTAACCGGCATGATGGGAATTCCATAACGCGTTGCCATGGATCCCGGTGTTGACGGGGTCATGGCTTTCCGNCCAAAAAGCGTCGCTTCCACACCGTCATTCATTTTCTGATCGACAAGCATGCAGATGAACCCCTTGTTACGCACGATCCGGATAACATCGCGTGCGCCTTTCGGGCCTTTTGGGATTTGAACAGGGTGGATTGCACGGCTGCGTAGCTTGATGATCCACTCATTCACTGTCGGATTGNTGGCATGGCGGTAGATCTCGCCACCCTCATAGCCATTTTGATGGACGGCGAGCGGCATCAGCTCCCAATTGGCGAAATGACCAGAGACAAGCATTGCACCTTGGTCTTTGAGCGCGGCAAGCCGGTCCAACCCTTTGACACGGATCAGGTCCTCATTACCCGGAGCGCTGAACGCATCAAGATGCGCATATTCGGCGAGGGTACGGCCAATATTCTCCCACATATCAGCAATGATGCTGTCGACCTCATCCGCGCTCAAATGCGGCAGCACCCGTTCGATATTGTTCCGTGCGCGCCTTGTAACACCAACCTTGGGGCCGAGAAATCGAAGCAGTGAACCACTGAAGGCGGAGGCCCGATGTAACCCCATCAGTCTGAAAAGACCGAGAAGTGGCAGGGCGGTAGCGGCTTCTAACTTGTAGCGGAGGGATTTGCTCGACACTGGCGGGTTTCCGATAGCAGATATGAAGAGGGAGATTATAGCAGCTCTTGCCGGGAAGGTCAGGCGCTAGCGAACGCGGGTTCTGTCCTGATCCGAACCAGGTGGCGCATATGTATAGTGAGCCCGCGCTTGATCGAGCCCCGCAGACAAAAATGTGTCCAGTTCAGCCCATTGTGAGAACACAGCCCGCACCGGCAGGACAATAAGCTGGTCTTCGATGTCACGCCAGCCCGGCAACGTGCGAAGCCGGACTGCGTCTTTTTCGGTGGTCACGAGAGCGCCCCCGCACGCACTCGCCTCAGCCCGAAGCTGGCGGATATCCTCTTCCGAATACGCATAATGGTCATCAAACGCGCGCATGCCGACAAGCGTTGCTCCCAGAGACGAAAGCGTATCGAAGAATTTTGAAGGGCGCCCGATCCCCGCGAACGCATAGCAGGAAGCTCCCTTCAAACGTGTCGCCACAGCGTCATCGGGCTGCAAGGTTGCCGGAAAAACCGGCATGTCGTCTGGTAAGAAGGAAAAGCTCTGAGGAGCACCAAGTGCAACCACACCATGGGTGCGCGCGAGGGCATCCGCCATGGGTTCACGCAACGGCCCCGCAGGGAGTACAAGGCCGTTCCCGATACCAACTTTCGTATCCACAACCATCAGCGACAAGTCTTTGAAGAGTGTCGGGTTCTGAAAGCCGTCATCCATAATGATGACACTGGCACCCGCGCGTTCGGCCGCAAGTCCGCCAGCAACCCTGTCTCGGGAAACCCAGGTTGGTGCGTGTGCACTGAGAAGGAGCGGTTCATCACCGACGTCCGGTGCCGTGTGCTGCGTGGAGCTCACACACACAGGCCCTGTTTCCCGGCCGCCATAACCCCGTGTGAGGAAGTGTGGTGTCTCTCCGAACGCGACAAGACGTTGAGAAATGGCAATGGCCGTGGGGGTTTTGCCTGCGCCACCTGCTGTGAAATTCCCGATACAGATGACAGGAACGCTCATTCTCTCAGGCACAGTAATATTGCGTTTGAGCCGGCCGATGAATGCATAGACAAGGGCGAGCGGGCTGAGCACATGCGGTGCAATGCCAGTGTGCCTATTGTCCGCAGGGTACCAGAACCCGGGCGCGCGCATGATCAAGTCTCCCGAACTGGCGGAAGGAGAGAAAGCAGATCATCCGCAACACGGGCAGCGACACCGACAGATTGCTCTGTAACCTGTTTACCGTGCACCGCTGCAATTTGTGCAGTCTGCGGTGCGGAAAGCCAGTCCTGCAAAGCGGCAACCAGAGCCTCGCGCCCGTCTACCTGATATGCAGCCCCGGCCTGAAGCAGCGCGGAAGCCGGTGTTTCAAAGTTATGCATATGCGGACCAAACAGCACGGCATTGTTAAGCCGTGCGGGCTCCAGCGGATTATGCCCGCCGACAGGAACCAGCGATCCCCCCACAAAAGCGATGCAGGATTGTGAGTAAAACAGACCCATCTCCCCCAGCGTGTCACCAAGGTAAATGTCGGTTTCATCGCCGACCGGCTCATGGTGGGAACGCTGTGCGACGACCAGCCCGTCCTCGCGCAGCATCGCAGCAATCTGGTCTCCGCGTGCAGGGTGGCGTGGCACGATAATGGTCAGCAGACCGGGCATGGAGGGTTTCAGCTTTTCGTGCGCCCGCGCCGCGATAGCCTCTTCCCCTTCATGGGTACTGGCGGCGATCCAGCTTGGGCGTGTGCCGATCATCGAAACCAGTTCCTGGAGGGAGGCGGGGTCCACGGGTAGTGGAACACCATCATATTTCAGATTGCCCAACGTGCGGACGTCATGGGCACCAAGCAATCGCAGGCGATCAGCGGACCCTTCATCCTGAGCGAAGACCCGTTGAAAGCAATCAAGCAAATGCTGAATGGTTTTGCGTGCCCGTCGCCAGCCTTTGAATGATCCGATGGAGAGACGGGCATTCGCAAGAACCAGAGGGACATGGGCACTTGCTGCCGCAAGCAGCAGATTGGGCCAAAGCTCGGATTCCACAATCACCCCAAGTTCCGGCCGCCAATGTGAAAAAAACGCCGCACAATAGGACGGATGATCAAAGGGGAGAAACTGATGAAATGCGTTGGCAGGCAGACGTTCAGCCATCAGACGCGCAGATGTCAGCGTACCTGTCGTGACCAGAAAATGAAGATCCGGCCGGGCATCGTTCATGTGCTTTAGCAAAGGCAGAACGGACAGGCTCTCGCCCACACTTGCGCAATGAAACCAGATCAGCACCCCGTCCGGACGTGGCAGGGAGGCAATGCCCCGGCGTTCTGGAAGACGGCGGGGGTCTTCCTTGTCCTGCAGGCTGCGTCGGCGCAAAAGGATATCAACAAGCGGGCCGCTTGCCCGCATCAGGGAACGATAGGCTCTGAGCCCAAAGGGAGGCGCGGTCAACTGGGCCAAGAATTAAGATCCCGCTTCCTGAGGTGTTGATTGCCGGGCTGCGCCGGAAAGACGCCCCACCAGTGCATCAGCTTCAGCCGTCGTCTGGTTAAGCGCATCCTCCACTTTGACCCGCCATTCTTCCAGACCCTGTTCGTCCAGGTCCCGGGGGATATAGATAGGCTCTCCCCATACAACGGCGCCCCGTGTGAAGGGCAAGGGGATCATGAACCTGTCCCATGTATTGCCAAGCACAATGCGTCCTCGCGTTGTCGTGGCAACAGGTACAATCGGGCGGCCCGAGAGGCGTGCCGCCATCACAATGCCAAGACCGGCAACGCGGGCCGGGCCGGGTGGCATGTCAGCTGTCAGGCCGACGGAAGCGTCACTCTGCAATGCCCGCACCATTGCCCGCAGCGCGGCTGCGCCGCCTTTTTCTTTGGACTTGTGCAATTGCTCTTTGGGGGCTCCGGAACCGCGAATGGTTGAGAGGCCCAGATTGTGAACAAGCCGTGCCACAATCTCCCCATCGCCGTGCTTGGAAACCAGAACCTTGAGCGTGCGCCAATTATGCCAGAAGGGGGGCAGAATAACATTTTGCCCATGCCATGTTGCGCATAGAAATGTTTCATCAGCAGACCAGAAACGTTCAGGAATGTCACTGCGCTGCTGGTTGAAACGACACGTCAGATGAACCAGCCGCACATAGCTGGCAATGGCCTGCGCCACGAAGCCTTGAAAGAAAGAGCTTTTGACGAATTTTTTGCTGAGCGATTTGAATGTGGACATAGGGTGACTAGATCTCAGCTCCAGCTGACAGGGACAGGTTTTCGTTTTGCGCGCTGAACTGGGACCGCGATAGTTCAGCATAAAGACCGCCGCGGGCAACAAGTTCCTGGTGTGTACCTTGTTCCAGAACCCGGCCCTGATCGATGACGTAAATATTGTCGGCATGCATAATGGTCGACAGGCGGTGGGCGATGACCAGAGTGGTGCGGCCCCGCATGAGGGTCTGCAACGCATTCTGTACTTGCAGTTCCGATGCGGTGTCGAGTGCGGATGTTGCCTCGTCAAGCAACAGGATGGGCGCGTTCTTCAACATGGCGCGCGCAATCGCAATCCGTTGTCGCTGACCGCCCGAGAGCTTGAGGCCGGCTTCCCCCACAAGTGTGTTATAGCCTTTCGGCAGTGCCATAATAAACTCATGTGCAGCCGCATGTCGCGCGGCGGCTTCGATGGCGGCATCTGTTGCGTCAGGCATGCCATAGGCAATATTGGCGCGCACTGTATCGTCAAACAGAAACGGTTCCTGGGTCACAAGCGCGCTTGCTTCCCGCAGGGACGATAGTGTGACAGAGCGGATCGGCTGTCCGTCAATCAGAACGGCACCGTCGCTCACATCATAAAACCGTGGAACAAGGTTGAGGATTGTGCTCTTCCCGGCACCGCTCGGGCCCACAAGGGCGACAGTTTTGCCAGCCGGCACATGAATGTTGACGTCATCCAGCGCTTTGGTTCCGTCATCATACCGGAAGGTGACATGTTCCAGTTTGATCTCGCCGTCATCAACCGTGAGTTCGCCCGCTCCGGCAATATCGTTGATCTTGGCTTCGACGTCGAGAATGGGAAAAACGCGCGATGCCGCTGCAACGCCTTCCTGCAGGAGTGTTTGCTGATTGGCGACCGCCTTGAGCGGTTGATAGGCCAGCATGACGGCTGCCATGAACCCGAAAAATGAACCGGCGGTCATGGCATCATTCATCGCCTGCATACCTGCATAACCGATGACAATCGCAATGCCGACACCGGTAAGGGCTTCCGTAATGGGGCTGGCGGCAGCTTTCGCACGGATGGAGCTCATCATGTGATCGAGCACACGGTCAATCACAGTACGGGCGCGGGCAATTTCGTGGGCTTCCTGACCATAGGCTTTAACAACCCGTATGCCACTGAGCGCTTCTGAGATAAGGGTTGAAAGCGAGCCTGTCTCCTCCAGCCCCTGATTGGTGGCCTTGCGGGTTTTACGCCCGAGCCGTCGCATCAGAATGGCAGCGATGGGAATGACCGCCGTCGCAATTACTGCCATCAGCCAGTCTAGATAGTACATATAGCCAATCAACACGACGAGGGTCAGGAGATGGCGTGTCAGGTTGACAATGGATTGTGCAGTTGCATCGCGCAGTCGAATGACATCGGTCATGAAGGTCGAGATGAAACGGCCGGAATGGGTCTGCTGTATCCAACCAAGATCCGCGGTCATCAGTTTGGAAAAGAGCTGGGTCTGCACAGTTGAAACCATGCGCTGCCCAACGAAATTCATCACCACGTTGGATCCGTAAGTCGCAAACGCTTTCAGAAGTTGGATCGCCAGCGCGGCGGCGGGGATAAGCAGAAGCATTTCCTGCTGTTTTTGAACGAAAATTCGCTCAACGGTTTGATCGATCAGGAATGGGAGAACACCGGTGGTGGCGGCAACCAGCGCATTGGCAAGGATCGCCGCAGCGATGAGCCAGGCATGTGGTTTGAGGTAGCCTTTGAGAATACGCTGAACGACCTCGCCTGTTGTCATTTCCCGGCGGCGAGCGACGCTTTTCGCGCCTGCGGGTGTATCGTTCATAGACATGGGGCGGGCCGTTTCGGCTTCTTTGACCTGACTATCCAAAACTCGACCTGACTGGCTGCCTGATGGGAAGAATGAGGCGCATATCATACCATGAGCAACAGGCATGCGTCACCCGGCGAGGACGCGCTAAGTGTCTGTTTTTCAAGCTTTCGCTAAGTTGGCCGGGTGAAAACGATGATTTGATCGGCCTTAGTGTTCACCATCCTCATGCGGATCCATCAGCTTGTGAAGATGTACGATAAAGTAGCGCATATGGGCATTATCGACGGTCCGCTGGGCGGCACTTTTCCACGCCTGATGCGCGGTGGCGTAATTTGGAAAAACGCCGACAAAATCCACACTCTCCAGATCACGGAAATCAATACCCTTCAGATCCTCAAGCTCGCCACCAAAGACGAGATGCAGCAATTGTTCGTCAGCCATATGTTCGTCACCCATGGTGTTTCCTCAAAAGATGGGGATATTTCTTCGGCAGAATATGCAGTTCCGGTTAAGGGAGCGTGATCTGCCCAACCTTGTCAAAAAGCACATTATACAGATTTGGCCCCGCCGCCAGCAGACTTCGATGCTTGGTAAAGGGCTTGTTGTAGACAAGCGTTGCACCGTCATGCGTGGTGATCCGCCCGCCAGCCTCCCGGACGATGAGGTCTGCGGCCGCCAGATCCCAGTCGTTTTTACGATTAAGCGCCAGGCAGGCATCCACATAGCCATTGGCAACCAGGACAAGCCGGTAGGCGACCGAGTTACGGTCAACCATTTCCATCTCCGGCCATGGTTCAGGCCAGGCAGGGTGCTTGAACATTGGCGCAAACGCGGCCATCCGACATCCGGCAATCTCATCACGCGTACTGGGCGAGATGGGCACCCCGTTCAAAGTGGCGCCACCGCCGCGTGTCGCCTCGAAAAACTCGTCGGTTGCCGGGTTGAAGACAGCGGCGCAGACAGGAGCACCCTTTTGCACCAGCGCCGCACAGATTGTGAAATGGGGCTTGCCTTTGATAAAGGCGCGTGTGCCGTCAATCGGGTCAATCACCCAGACATGGTCGCAGGTCAGTCGTGTCGGGTCGTCTTCTGTTTCTTCCGAAAGCCAGCCATAGTCAGGGCGTGTGCCCTGAAGCCGTGCATGCAGGAGATCGTTGACGGCATGGTCGGCTTCGCTGACAGGGTCGTCCTTGCCCTTGTCCCAATGTTTGAGGTCAGTCTGAAAATAGCCGAGCGCCAGTGCACCTGCGTCACGTACGGCGGCGCATAGAAGAGCATGATCAGCGATGAGCTGCGGAGAGTGAGGCAGGTCACGTTCCGGCAACGGTCATGCCCTCGATGCGCACAGTCGGTGCATTGGTTGCGGCGCGATAGATAAGATCATTGGCCACGCTCATCTCCGCAAACATGGTTTTCAGATTACCAGCCACAGTAACTTCGCTCACCGGGAACGTCAGCTCGCCATTTTCGATCCAGAAGCCGGAAGCCCCTCTTGAATAGTCACCTGTCACACCGTTCACGCCCATGCCGATCATCTCGGTGATGTAAAAGCCAGACTTGATGTCGGCAATCAATTCCTCGGGCGACAACGTACCGGGCAATAGTGTCAGGTTGGTCGTGGAGGGGGAGGGCGTGCTCCCCGTTCCCCGCGCTGCACGGCCATTGCTCGCAAGACCCAATTGTTTTGCTGTCGATGTGTCGAGAAGCCAGGTGGCCAGTCGCCCGTCATCGATGAGTGTGAGTGGCTGCGCGGTGACGCCTTCGCCATCAAACGGTTTGGATCCCCGGCCCCGCTTTCTGGTCGGATCGTCGGTAATGGTGATCCCCGGCGCAAAAACCATCTGGTCCATGGAGTTCTTCAGAAAACTTGTGCCGCGTGCAACGGCAGCCCCGGAAATAGCGCCCGCAAAATGTCCAACCAAACCGCCGGATACGCGCGGGTCATAAACAAGCGGCACCTGTCCGCTTTTTACCTTGCGTGCGCCCAGTCGGCGCACGGCCTTCTCGCCGGCCTGCCGCCCGATCTGGGCAGCGTCCTCAAGTTCACTGCGATGTCGGGCAGACGAATAATCATAGTCGCGTTCCATCGCCGTGCCTTCGCCAGCCAGAACGGAAACAGAGAAGGAATGCGAGGTGCCGGAATAATGGCCGGAAAACCCGCCGCTGGTTGCAAGCGAGATTGAAGCACGGCCAAAACTGGCACCGGCGCCGCCTGAGTTTGTGACCCCTTGAACGGCAAGAGCGGCGTCTTCCGTCTCTGCGGCAAGGGCGACAAGGCTGTCGGCGGACGGATCCGTCCCATCGTCCAGATCCAGTTCCGCAACGGAAGTGGCAAGCAGCGCGGGATCGGCAAGGCCGCAGAATCTGTCCTCCGGTGCGACCTTTGCCATTGCAATCACCCTTTCCAGAAGGGGGGCAAGCGCCCGGTCGCTGATGTCTGTCGTCGAAACAACCGCCTGCTTCTGGCCGATTATGACGCGCAAACCCAGATCCTGGGTTTCTGACCGTTCAATGTCTTCCACTTTTCCAAGCCGATAAGACGCGCCAAAAGATGTGCTTTCGACCATCACCGCATCAGCAGCACTGGCACCAGCTTTCAGGGCTTTGGCGATCAGCGATTGCAGGAGTTCAGTTCGGTCAACCGTCTCGGTTTTCGGCAACGAAGTCATGGGTGGAGAAGGTCCTTCAAATTGAGATCGGTCCATGCGACCCCATGCCCATACAGATGTTGGTCAGGCCGCACAGATAGAAGACGTTTCTTACACCAGATCAGGTCGGGCTTACGAGCCTCTATCGTCCAACGGCGGGTAATTGAGGCTCATTTGGCATGCCTTAGCCGGGGATCCACGTAAATGTGTAGTAAAGACAACCAAGGGCAGCGATCAATTGTCCGGCCCAGGTCAACAATGTGCCCCACAGGCGTGGCGGTGTGCTGTCGGATGTGCGCGAAAGACCAATCGCATGCAGCAGGCGGCCGAGGGTGAGGGCAACGCCGACAATATGAATAACCCAGACCGAAGAAGACAGGATGAACAGGCCAATCAGACCGATCAGGCCAATGGGGGTGTACTCCGCGTTTACAATATGAGCACGGCTTGCATTGTAGAGCGGGTTGTCATCACCAGTGCCGGTCATCAGCTTGGTGCGCACACGGCCAGCTGACACTCTGTAGGCCAGAACCAGGTTGAGCAGAAGGTTGAGAGAAATATAGAGCCCAACCATTTGCAGAGAATTGTCAATCATTGAAGCCTCCAGTCAGCATGTATGATTCGATTAGGATACGTAAATCTAGCACGGACCCTGCCATAATGACCCTGCAAAGAGCTTTGGGAAGAGGGCCGGGTGTGGTTTCCACACCCCGCGGAGCGGTGTGAAGGCAGATGCGAATTCCATGCGGATCCGACGAATATTGCGTCCAAGACAGAGACATTCGTTAAAGAGATGGAAAGTAAAACGCGCCTAGTCTGGCACCATGACAGGTATTGAAACATCAATACTCAAGTGACCTGCCGGGAGATTTGTTGCGTAATGTGGGCCATCAGCAGACATCAGGGGAGCCGTCGCGGCGCTGGATATCAGGTCAGCTCGATGCAGACCCGTTTCGCCTGCCTGCCAGTCTGGTCGTGCCACATCAGCCGCTTTGGCGTCGAATGGCAGGGTTCCTGCGCTACGCAACGATTTATCGTGATCGCGTGAAGGTGCAGGACAGCTCGCCGCCATTTGGTGTCTGGGACTGGGAGGCGCCGATCAGTGACTATGATGGCATTGCCCTGATTGTTGCCTATAAAGACAAGCATCTCGACGTGCCGGTCATTCTGGTTGAACTTCACCATCCCGATCCGGAAAAGAGCGTGATCCTTCACGCTTCTCTCGACGGCGCGGACGCAGGTGCACGCTGGCGATCCTGGTCACAGGTTCTGGGTATGCCCCTTCTGGTGGAAGATCGTCAGGGCGTTGTCCGGGAGGCCGCAGACCGGCTGGGACAGGTTGCCCTTCAGCCTGCACAGCCCCACAGGGGGGCAAGCCCTCTGACATGTCGTCGGCCCATGAGCTTTGGTTTCACGGGCCGTCCGCGCCAATGGAGTGACCGGGTGTCTGTCACCCGGCCTCACGCATACTAGTTTCAGAGCTTTGAAAAGTCGGCCGGGCGACGCTCGGCAAAAGCCGAGGCCGCTTCTGCAAATTCAGCCGTCTGCAGTTGAGCAGAAAAATGCACGCTTTCATCGGCCATCTGCTGCGCCACATCATCACGCTCGTGCTTGACAAGGGACTTGGTCAGTTTGACCGCATTGGGAGCCCGTGCAGCAAGTGTCGCTGCCACTTGCGCCACATCATGCTGAAGCGTATCGGCGTCTAGAACACCTGCAATCAGGCCAATTCGCTCGGCCTCAGCCGCGTCAATTTTCTTGCCCAGGAGCAGAAGTTCGTTGGCTTTCTGCTGCCCGACGAGACGCGGCATCAGGAGGCTGGAGCCTGCCTCAGGTACGAGGCCCAGATTGACAAACGGGGTCTGGAACGTTGCATTGGGAGAAGCGTAAACGAGGTCACAATGCAAAAGCATGGTGACGCCTACGCCAACCGCCAGTCCATTCACGGCAGCGAGAAGTGGTTTTTCTGCCTGCAAAATCGCCTGTAGAAACCGGCCAACCGGCGGGATTTCGTTTTCGCCTCTTTTTGCTTTGCCCGGACCGCCAGCAAAGTCAGCCAGGTCATTGCCGGCCGTAAAACTGTCTGCTGTACCTGTCAGAACAACCACACGAATGTCGGGGTCGCTTTGGGCGGCAACGACATTGTCGGCAAGCGCGGCATACATTTCCTGCGTGAGGGCGTTTTTCTTGGCGGGTCTGTTCATGGTGAGTGTCAGCACACCATCGGTACGGTTGACGTCAATATGCTCACTGGTTGTGATCATGATGGCTCTCCTTTGTGGAAGGGGTGAGGGGTGTTGATTTGTCCGGGGTGGAGGATGCACGTGATGAACGTTCGATCACTTGCGTCAAAAATCGTTCAATGATGATGATCTCTTCGGGCGAGAACCCCTCAAGAAGCCGTGCGTTGGCAGCCTTTGTGTGCGGGACTGAGGCACTGACCGTTCGACGGCCTTTCTCGCTGAGTTGTACCAATTGTGCGCGCCCGTCATCAGGATCAGCCATGCGGCGAACAAACCCCGCATCTTCCAGCCGACTGAGAAGCGTGGTGACAGCCGACTTGTTCATATCGAGCGCGCGTGCAATGGCGGACGGATGACAGGGCTCATCTTTGCCGATGACAAAGAGCGCACCTTGTTGCACAGCGCTGAGCCCAAACGCCGACTGCAACGTTTGGTCCGCTGCCCGAAACAGGGCGCGGTGTGCAAGTTGTATCAGGTGAAACAGGCGAGGCTGCCGGGCCACATTCATCTCCGGAAAGTTATTTAGTTCATATATGAACTAAATAACTTTAATGCAAGGCCCCAACCAGCGAGAAGGTGGAAATAGGAGAAATCAGACCGAAAACTGCCATACGGATGTGTTGCGGACATCGGTGTCTTCGAGGGCACGGGCGGTTTTGACGGCGTAAGAGGTGAGCTTTTCCAGGCGCGCTTTCGGCAGATAGGTTCGTCCCGGATCGCCAATCAGCACCGACGTGCCCTGTGCATGGCGTCCGGAAAGCCAGCTTTCAATTGTCCCGGCCAAGGGTTGCTCGTAGCACATGTCACCAACGAATATCATATCCCAGTCCCCCTCCTGCCCGATAAGATCATCGGTGGTCGCGGTCAGACAGACCCCGTTTGCGGTTGCGTTAAGCGTTGCAGCGGCGGCGGCGAACGGATCAATATCGGCTGCGAGTACATGCGCAGCACCTGCTTTCAGCGCAGCAAGTCCGACAATTCCCGAGCCTGAGCCAAAGTCGAGCACGCGTTTGCCGCGGGCCAGGGCGGGATGATCGAGAATATAGCGTGCGAGGGCCTGCCCTCCCGCCCAGGCGAAGGCCCAAAAGGGTGCGGGCAGGCCAATGGCTGCCAATTCCTCTTCACTCATTTGCCACAAAGCATCACTCTCGGTCGCCAGGTGCAGCCGGATTTCGGGCACCAGCGGTGGCTCGTGAAGATTGGTATGGGTCTGAATGAAGTCCGCCGGATTATCAACGGGGCGATTTGTGGCCTCAGCTCGCAGCTTCATATCCCTCCGACACAATACCCGAAACCCGCCGCCGCGTGTTGTGCACAAGCTTGCCTGGCTTGTCCTGATCGTCCGGTCTGGAGGTCGCCATTTTGATGACGCTCCAATAGCCTCTCATTGTCTCCATCTTGTCCCCGTGACCGTTGGCAAGCAGGAAGGCGCGCGCTTTGGGCAGGTTGTAGCAGGGAATCCACATCATCAGGTGATGCTCAACATGATAATTGACGCCATAAGGCCCAATGAAGAACCGCTCAAGCGGATTGAGAAGGGTGGTGCGCGAAGACCGGAACACATTGTTATTTTCAGGGACCATGGCGTGCTCGGCAATGTTGCGCACCCGGGTGATAACCTGATGCCATGTAAGAAACGGCAGCAACCAGAGAACGAAATAGAGATACCAGTGCCCGACTGCCGTGAGCCCGCCCAGCAGGACCAGGTGCGTGATAGTGGGGCGGCCGAGTTTTGACCAATAGGTCTTCGCCCGTTCTGCGAGCGGTGCGCCGGGTTTGCCCAGCGCATTTTTCAGTTGGGCTTTCCGCTGCTGATAGCCAGTCTGTCCGGAGAAATCACGCCACATTTTCCGTTTGAAACTTTTCCATGTGATGGGAAAGGGGGCTGAGAGAATAAGGTCGGGATCGTCAGCTTGTTGCGTGTTGGCGTGATGCTTAAGGTGATAGCGGCGGTAGGCCCACATATCCGCCATCATCGGGAAGCCGACCAGCCATTCGCCGACAAACTTGTTAAGCCAGGGCGTCTTGCACAGTACGCCGTGAGAGGCGTCATGCATGAGAATGGCAAGCCCCAATTGTCGTGCACCGACAATGAAGACACCCAGCACAAACGTAACCGGGTTCGGGTAGGCCGCAAATAATGCCATTGCGCCGAAAATGATGCCCCAGCAATGAATTGTGAGCCATAGGCCTTTCCAGTCTGAGCTCTCGCGCACAATGGCAATCTGCTCGTCGCTCAGGTAATCCTGAGCTTTGATCCGCGTAAGGGCTTGGGTCTTTGGTTGGGCGCTCATGCACGCAACTCCTTGCTGGTGACCGCAGAGGCGGTCTTGCGCTGTGTATGGACAGGGGCCCCGATGGCCCCGAAACAGAACCGGACAATTTCATCCAGCACCTGATCCCGGCTCATGTCCCCGGCGTGCGGGGCGAGAGGGCCGGTCAAAGCGGTGGGGATGGCCCCCGCAAAACAGGCGGCGGCAAATTTTGCGTCACAGGGGCGAATGGCATCTTCAGCAATCGCATCTTCGATAACGCGCGTAAAAATAGCGGCATGGGTTTTGCGGAACCGGGTTCGCTCCTCCGCGAGGGCAAGGTCCAATGGTTCGACGAGTAGGGCATAGGCGAGCCGGCGATTTTGCAATGCGCGCCCGGAAAATGTCCTGAGGATAAGCTCAAATCGATCCAGCGCGGGGCGGTTACTCGCAGCAATTCCGGCAAGCAGGTTCATCTCCCGTGCCGATACTTCCCGAAAAACCTGACGGCACAGGTCGTCCTTGGACGGGAAATAGCGGTAAAGCGTACCCGTGGCGAGCCCGGCATTTTTGGCAACGGCGGTGATTTGTGCTTTGGCGAAGCCGCCGCTGGCCACAAGCTCGCGAGCAGCCGTAAGGATCTTCTGCCGGTTTTCGGCCAAGCGTTGAGCAACATTTTCCGTCTGACGATAGGCCATGATTTGAAACTTGTTTCATTTCTAAAAAGATGCCGGTCGATACATCCGAGGACACCGACGTGTCGGGTAGTTTTGAAAATGAAACCAGATTCACTTTAGCGCGTCAAGCATCATATGAACTCGGGTTCAGATTTCTGTAGGTCAGTTTTCAGCGTGAATCCGTGTTCATGTCCAAGGAATTTTGCTGACCGGGTTCGTATGAAGAAATGAACAATGAGTTCTCAGGAGAAAGTAGCGGGTGAATGCGGGTGAGGCAGGCGGCAGGACGGTGAAGTCGGGTTCAGGGCTTTCCTGTCATCACGCAGCAAAAACCCCGGATCAAAGAATGAACCGGGGTTCGCATGTTGCATGTCGTCAGTGAACATGTGCTTCAGAGTAGCATGAACATGTTACTGCGTTTTTGTCGGCAGAGCATCAGCGCGACCCTGGGACCGGAGCGCTTCTTCGCGCCAATAGGGCATCCCGGAGAAAAGGCTCGCTGCGATTGCGGCACCGTGGAACCATTGTTTGAACATGGCTCACTCCTTTGTCTTGAACTACAGCACCGCTCGCGATCGCCATGATCGTGGAGCACTGTATTGCTGCAACGCAACATATATGGTGCAACACAGCATAGTTCAAGGGCGCGAGCCTGCGGCAAAACGCCCGGAGAGAGGCAACCGCGGTGTGTCAGAGAGGGGTGGAAAGCAGCCCGGATCCAAGCGTACCCGCGACGATGGCGGCAAATAAAATGGCCCCAAAATCACGATTGGATTTGAAAACAGCCAGGCATCGCGCAGGGTTGTGAATATCCGTCCGGTGGATCTGGCGCATAAGGTGCCAGCCGCCGATCGCGAGCCCGAGATAGTAAATCCAGCCGATGGCCGCTGTCAGACCTGTGAGCGTGAAACAGACGAGGGCCCCGCAATAAAACAGGTAAAGCCAGGGTTTGGTTCGCTCACCAAACTTGAGTGCGGTGGACTTGAGGCCCAGAAGGGCATCGTCTTCCTTGTCCTGGTGGCCATAGATCGTGTCAAACCCGATGGTCCAGAAAATCCCGCCCACGTAGAGAAGGAGCGGGGGCAGGGCAAGCGAACCGCTGACAGCGGCCCAGCCCAACAGCGCGCCCCAGTTGAACGTGAGACCCAGTACGGCCTGAGGCCAATAGGTGACGCGTTTCGCCAGTGGGTAGAGCCCCACCAGAAGAAGCGACGCGGTGCCCAGAAGAATGGTGAAACCATTGAACTGCAAGAGGATACACAAGCCCAGAAGCAGCAGGACGCCAAGAAAAAGGATTGCCTGTCGCACACTGACAGCGCCGGAGGGGATTGGGCGCGATTTTGTCCGGGCCACCCGGGCATCAAACTTGTGATCGAGAATATCATTGATCGTGCAACCCGCCCCGCGCATGACAAAGGCGCCAACGGCAAACAGAAACAGCGTCCAGGGCTCAGGGAGGAGCAACAGGGGCAGCATGGTCCAGCCTTCGCCCAATGGGGCGGACAGCGCAATTGACCAGAAACACGGCCATAACAGCAGCCATGTGCCGATAGGACGGTCGGCACGCATCAGTTTCAGGTAAGGCCTGAAACGTTGGGGTGCGTAGGCGTCGACCCAATTGTCCGCGGCGGCATCTGCTACTTTTTGATCTTGTTTTGGAGGCACGCTCATGTGTCGAGGCTCGCACGGTCGTGAGGGTGGAGTTTTTGCTTAATTTGCATGGACCATCCTCTATAACAAGCCTGGATGCAACGCACGAGGTTTGCCCTTTATTGCTGGGCAGGTCTGAAAAATACCTTCAGAGGTGAACAAATCATGGGAAAGAAGCGGCACCTCCGCCCAGAGGGTGGTCAGATCGATGAAACCTCTGAGCAAGCGCCCGACCATTGTGGGACGGGTAAAGTCCGCCTTTTTGTAGAGGCCGATCTGGGGGTCGGCTTGGGTGTCATCCCGTCTCCCGACCAGTGCCACTATCTCTTGAACGTCATGCGGTTGAAAGAGGGAGACAGTATCCGTCTGTTCAATGGCCGGGATGGTGAATGGGTGGGGCAGCTTGCCGAGGTCAGAAAGAAAACCTGCCTTGTGGCCCTTCAGGATCAAAGCCGCGCTCAGGGCAGTTTGCCGGATATCTGGCTTCTCTTCGCGCCGGTAAAGCGGGCCCGCCTCGACTTTATGGTGCAGAAGGCGGTGGAAATGGGGGCAAGCCGGATCATGCCTGTGATGACACAGCGCACCAATGTCGGGCGGCTGAAGGAAGAGCGTCTTCGTGCCAATGCCATTGAGGCCGCCGAACAATGCGGCCTTCTTTCCGTGCCGGACATCACCCCGCCAACCCATCTTTCCCGCGTTCTGGACCAGTGGGGGGAGATTGCACCCGGTCGTCATATCTTGTTCTGCGACGAAGCGGCACCCGAGGGGGAGCTTCTGGAAACGCTGAGCCGGTTAAGAGAGCAGGGGAAACAACAGCCTTTCGCGGTCCTGATTGGTCCGGAAGGAGGGTTTTCTCCCCATGAACGGACACAATTACTGTCCCGCGAGGATACAGTCGCCTTGTCTCTCGGGGCCCGCATCATGCGGGCTGATACGGCGGCGGTGGCAGCGCTGGCGATCGTCCAGCTGCATCTGGGCGACTGGTCAGCCTGAGACCACCCGCACCCGCCCGCGACACGCCTGAGATCACGAAATGAAAAAGGTGTAGATAAAACCTTGTCGTTGGTAAGGTTGCCCCTTACATCGGGAGAACTCCGGAACAGGTGCCGTCTCAAGGCTCGCCGGGGAAAGGCAACACCGCACCTCGTCTCCCCGCGTAAGCGGCGCAGCGAGGGTGAAGAAGATAAGTCCGAAAAGGACAGAAGGGCTGGAAGTATGAGCATCCTGGTGGCGGGCGCAGACCCTATTTCCGGCTATGATGACCTCGTGACTTATATTGAGAGCGGTGAAAAGCCGACGGCTGATTGGCGCATTGGCACGGAGCACGAAAAATTTCCTTTCCGTCCCGGTACGCACCGCCCGGTGCCCTACGGGGGGAAAACGGGATCCGCGCCCTTCTGGAAGGGATGACCCGCTTCGGTTGGCAGCCTGTTCTGGAAGGCGACACGATTATTGGTCTTACCTGTCCCGATACAATGGCGAATGTCTCGCTGGAACCTGGTGGCCAGTTTGAACTGTCAGGCGCACCGCTGGAAATGTTGCACCAGACGTGTTCAGAAGTGCATGACCATCTGGCACAGGTAAAGGAAGTCGGCGGCGAACTGGATATTCACTTTCTGGGTACGGGCTTCTCCCCCGAATGGACGAGGGAAGAAACCCCGGTCATGCCCAAGGGCCGTTACAAGATCATGACCGAGTACATGAAGAAGGTCGGCACGATGGGGCTGGACATGATGTATCGGTCCTGCACCGTGCAGGTGAACCTCGACTGGTCATCGGAAAGTGACATGGTGAAGAAGTTCCGCACCTCGGTCGCTCTACAACCTGTCGTCACTGCCCTGTTTGCAAATTCCCCCTTCACCGAAGGCAAGCCGAACGGTTATCTGTCCTACCGGTCTCACGTCTGGACCGATACAGACAAGGCCCGCACCGGCATGGTGCCATTCGTTTTTGAGAGCGGTTTCGGGTACGAGCGCTATGTGGATTATGCGCTCGACGTCCCAATGTATTTCGTTCATCGCGACGACCAGTATCATGATGTGACGGGCAAGAGTTTTCGTGACTTCATGGCGGGGAAACTGGAAGGCTTTGAAGGGGAAATGCCAACCATTGGCGACTGGTCCAATCACCTCACCACAATTTTCCCCGAAGTCCGTATCAAGAAATATATGGAGATGCGGGGCGCGGATTCCGGCCCATGGAACACAATCTGTACCATGCCCGCGACCTGGGTCGGATTGCTTTACGATGGTGGTGTGCTGGATGCAGCCTGGGATATGGTCAAAAACTGGACATCGGACGAGCGCGAGCAATTGCGCTGGGACGTACCGAAGCAGGGGCTGAATGCGCAGATTGGCCGTTTGAAGGTCAAGGACATTGCACGCGAGATGGTGGATATGAGCCGGGCGGGCCTGAAGGCACGGGCCATGACGGATGGCGTGGGTGCAGACGAAACGATCTTCCTCGCAGGTCTTGAGGAAATTCTCGACAAGGGCAAGTCCCTCGCGGAAGAACAGCTCGACGCCTACCATGGCCGTTGGAACGAGAGCGTCAAACCCATCTATGATGAGTATGCATTCTGAGATTTGGGTTGTGCGAAACCTTGACCCACGCATGATGCGCGCCTAAAACCGCCCTCCCAATTTCAAAGGGAGGAGAGCGGCATGAAACGCGTTATGGTGATCGGCCCGTCTGGCGCTGGAAAATCAACCTTCGCGGCGGCTCTTGCCTCCCGCACTCGCCTGCCTCTCATTCATTTGGACCAGCAATATTGGCAACCCGGTTGGGTGGAAACGCCGGAAGAAGAATGGCGCACCAAAATCGCAGCACTTGCGGCCCGCGAGAGCTGGATCATGGAAGGTGGCTATTCCGCAAGCTTTGATCTGCGCATGCCGCGCGCGGACACGATTTTTCTCATCACGCGCCCACGCTGGCTCTACATGCTCCGTGTCTTGCTGCGGACGCTCAAACATTATGGCAGCGTTCGCCCGGATTTGGGCGAAGGATGTCCGGAGCGTTTCGATCTCGAATTCCTCAAATGGGTGTGGAACTATGAGAAACGCTCGCTGCCGGGCCTCTACAAAGGGATAGAGACATTTGGGCAGCACACGCATCTCGTGCACATTCGCTCCGATGCGGAGTCGCGCAGGTTTCTGCAAGGCGTGGCTCCAATTGGAACTTGAGCGAGCATTCTAAGACAGTATCGTTAGGCAAGACATAGGCCCCGAAACACCGGATGGGAAGCTCAGGCAGAAGCGAAGACGAAAGAGACGAGCGCAAGCGTGACGGCCTTTATCGCCGCCATTGCCGATGAGCGCCGCCGTGCTGACACGAAAACTGTCGTCAAGATGCTAAAGCGGGTGACAGGCTGCCCGCCCAAAATGTGGGGAAGCAGCATCATTGGCTTTGATCGTTACGCCTATGAATATGCATCTGGGCGAACGGGTGAGCTCTGCATCATTGGTGTCAGTCCGCGTAAGGCAGCCCTAACGCTGTACATCATGCCGGGTTTCGATGCGTATGAGAGCCTGATGAACAAACTGGGGCCTCACAAGACCGGAAAGTCATGCCTCTACATCAAGCGCTTGGACGACGTGGATATGGATGCGCTGGCGGCGCTCTGTGACGCGTCCGTCAAATGGATGCGCGCAAAGTACCATTAGCCGGACGGGTGCCCCTGTTACCTACCACGGTTTGAAGACGAACGCCGCGCCCGCCGCGATGAGCGCGAAGCCGACCAGATGGTTCCAGTGCAAGGGCTCGCCAAGATACCAGACAGAAAACCCGGCAAAGACCAGCAGCGTGATGACCTCTTGTATGGTTTTAAGCTCGGCAGCGGAAAACACGCTGTGACCCAGCCGGTTGGCGGGCACCTGCAGGCAATATTCAAAGAAGGCGATCCCCCAGCTCACAAAAATGACGAGCACGAGCGGCTATGCCTTGAACTTCAAATGCCCATACCAGGCGAGTGTCATGAAAATGTTGGACGCGACGAGGAGCCCAATCGTGACAAAGGGGACGGGAAGGTTTGTAAGAAAAGCAGGCATGGGAAACCCGGATCAATGTTGCGAGGCAGTGACTATGCCAGCATCCAAACAAAGTGGCGAAATGAAATCCTGTGTAGGATGCACTCGGGTTCAGTGCTTTTCGGCGAGCTTCATATAGTCGACGATGAAGTGACGGAGCCAGGTGAGGCTCGCCGTATCCAAAGAAAAACCGCCCCTCACTGTACCATTTTTGTGGACAACGACCATCTCATCGCGCCTTCCATCGTTCTGCCTCATTATGCGAATGTCTGTGATATCGCCTCGAGGGAGTTTGCTCTCACGGGCTCCATTTTTAGCCAGATGAGCCAGTATCGAATTTGAATCCTTGGTGAAAATGATCTGTTCACGGGTCAGATTTATGGATTGGTATCCGGCCACTCCGAAGAACAGGCGCCATGATGCGATGACAATCCAAATCGCTCCGAAAAACAGCATGATCTTGTCAGGCAACAGATAACCCGAAATCGACAAGGCGCATGCGGCAAACAGGCTGGATATGCGCATTGCATAAGTATGAGAGCCAATTTTCCAAATCGGAGCCTTGGAAAACTGAAGGTACGAGTGAGCACCTTGGCGTCCATTGGCTAAGAGGATTTCAGCCGGTATCAGGCGAGCGTTGAAGTTTGCCGGGGGTGCCGTAATACCTGTTCTTTCTCTTGCTGCATGGTCGGCGCTTGTGTCGAAGGTGCCGTCTAAATGATCAGCCTTGTCTTGTTCGGGTGCCTGATGCGCCGACTTGTGCTTGGAACTAAAGCTGCTGACTAAGTGGTCAACGGCTAATTGCATCGCGATCTCTGCCACTGTCGTTTCCGAAATATTGGCGTCCTTTGTAATTCGGAGAGGAACAGTTCGCGCATTGTCCATGTGCAAAAGCTCCGCGATATGAAGGTCTATTGATTTCTTGCCTTTCCGCAATTGACCGCGGCGAAGAGTAAGTCCGCGATATTCAGACAATGGTGTGGTGAGTGGTTTACGAAAGCACATGAAAGGATATGAAATGCGCACATCCTCTCGCGTGATCAAAACCTGTTTAGTCCGAATGTATCGGACACCAATGCGAACAAGCTCGCTTAAAACAAAGATTCCAATGATCGCAAAAACGGTGGCGAGAGTTGTGGAATCAGCTTCGACACCAAAGCCTTGCAAACTGGATCTGAGCGCGTCGAACTGAACGACGGACCACAATTGTGTAGCCACGAGAGAAGCATTGATAACGGCAGGTGACGTGCCCTTCACATTGTAGATAACAGGTAATTGCTTGAATCCTACAGTTAGACCCGCGGCGGCATCTCCCTCAAATATTTGTCCAGAATTGAGTCTGATGCCGAAGCCAGCCATTTTTCTACCTTGTTGGCCGTTACGGCGAGCTTGCCGTGTAGCAATTTTGTCAGGATTTTATAAAGATACCAATCGAATTTCAGTATGTAGTGTGTGAAAACGGTGGTCGGAAAAATACGTTGTGACACGGGTTACTGTGGGCCTTTTCAGGCGATTCCTTGGCGATGCCCTATTACAGACGGTGTGCTTTCTGCTCATGCAGCCGCGCTGGACAAGGGGCAGGTCTGTGAGAAAGGCAGGCAACGGCAGCGCGCTTTAGAGTTTGTGTGCGCCCACTATGTCAGGTTCGAGGGGCCCGAAGAAATTGCAAAGCAAGCACCAAGAGAATTGCGGCAAAGCAGGCGACATGGGCAGTGAAGAGCGCAAAAGCGAGCTCGCTCTGAACGATGAGCGTGTCGGTTCGGCTGGCGAGTTTTTGTGCTCCGGGAAAGATCACCGTCAGCGCAGCGACAACCGGCCCAATAAGCAGGACAAAGGTTGCAATGCGCACCCAGCGCGGCTGAAGGCCGACAAAGACGTTGCGGACAGACACGGCAAGCGTCATGAGCATGACAAGGCCCACAAGGTACCCCATGGGTGATGCTTCAATCGCCACACGCGCGTAATAGGTGGCGATGGACGACAATACCTCTTCCGGCAAAGTCTTGTTGCCCCAATGCGGCCAGACCTGTATGTCAAACATAAGATTAGCCCAGAGCACTGCGAGCAGGAACCCGCTTCCCAGCGTGATGAGTTTTGGCATGTGTCCGGTGGCGGGCGCCGTAATCACGCAGCCGTTCCACCCACGGTGAGCCCGGTCAGTTTCAGCGTTGGTTGCCCCACACCCACGGGCACGCCCTGGCCCGCCTTGCCACATGTGCCGATCCCGGCATCAAGCTGGAGGTCATTGCCGATCATGGAAACTTTGGTCAGCACATCAGGCCCGTTGCCAATGAGGGTGGCGCCCTTCACCGGCGCCCCGATCTTGCCATTCTCGATCTTGTAGGCTTCCGTCACGGTGAAGACGAACTTGCCGGATGTAATGTCAACTTGACCTCCACCAAACGAGACCGCATAGAGCCCGTTCTTCACGCTCGCCAGAATTTCCCTCGGATCTTTGTCGCCCGCGAGCATGTAGGTGTTGGTCATACGCGGCATGGGCTGGTGCGCGAAGCTCTCCCGCCGTCCATTGCCGGTCGCCGCCATGTTCATGAGCCGGGCATTCATCCGATCCTGCATATAGCCTTTCAAAATACCGTCTTCGATGAGCACGGTATTGGAGGTGGGTGTGCCCTCATCATCCACGGTGAGGGAGCCGCGCCGCTGGGCGATTGTGCCATCATCGACAACGGTTACGCCGGGCGAGGCAACCCGCTGACCAAGGAGCCCGGCAAAAGCGCTTGTCTTCTTGCGATTAAAGTCGCCCTCAAGCCCGTGGCCGATCGCTTCATGCAGGAGGATGCCGGGCCAGCCTGGGCCGAGCACCACTTCCATCTCGCCGGCGGGTGCCGGCACACTGTCGAGATTGACGAGCGCCTGACGAAGCGCCTCGTCCACCTGACCTCGCCATGCGTCGGGGCGGATCCAGGCTTCATAGCCTTGCCTGCCCCCCACGCCGTGCGAGCCGCTTTCCTGCCGGTCACCGTCACCGACAACGACGGAAACATTGACCCGCACGAGCGGGCGCACGTCGCGCACAATCTCGCCACCTGGCCGGATGATCTCGACGGCCTGCCATTCACCCGCAAGGGAAGCAGTGACCTGACGCACGCGTGGGTCTTTTGCACGGGCATAGGCATCAATTTCCTGCAGGAGTTTCACTTTTTCCTCAAAGGACTGCCCGCCCAGCGGGTTTTCATCCCCGTAAAGCTGTTTGTTGGTCCGGATGGGGCCATCCGCCAATGTTCCGCCATAACCACGCTTCACGGCCTGAACGGCATCCGAAGCCCGCTGGAGTGAAGCCTCCGACATATCGGAGGAATGAGCATAGCCTGTTGCTTCCCCGGCGACGCAGCGCAGTCCAAAGCCTTGTTGCGTGTCATATGTGGCGGTTTTCAGCCGTCCGTCGTCGAAAGCCAGTGCCTCGGAGAGGCGATATTCCAGAAACAGTTCCCCATCGTCCGCCGATGACAACGTGTTGTCCACCAGTCGCTCGACGCGCGTGCGATCAAGCCCGGCAGGTTCAAAAAACAGGTCACCAGTGGAAGTATCGGGGGATTGGCTCATGAAAGGCTCCAAATGGGAGAGAGAAAGAATGAATTAATATTCAGTTTTTTGTCAGCCAGCTCTCGACGGGGGCGAGACGGCCAGGAAGGGCGGAAAGGTCACAACGCACTATCTGGGGTGCGCATGAATAAAGTGGAAATTGTGTAACCTTCAATTGTTTGAGATCGACCAGAAAAACGCCGTTTATCCGGCCAAACCAGTCGTCCCATTCCTTGAACTGCCAATCCTGCCAGCCGGAAGGTGGAGCGTTGGTAACATCATCCACCGCTGCAGGGTGGGCGGTGCAAAAGCCCACAACGCAGCGGCCGGGCACTTTGGGGTCGAGATAGGGGGCCGCTTCGCTGATCAGGGCGGGGGCGGCGGCACCGTTGGCATGCAGGTGAACACCAGCAGAGATATGTCGCCCATAGTGAAAATGGATAAGTGCTTCATCACGCATGGGACCGACCTCCAATCCGCCAACAACTCTGATATCGCCCCCCCAAACTGAACGGGAAGCCCGATATCAAAGCCTAGTCTAGACCGAATCGCGGGAACCTCCATCCCCTCATTCGTCAATCGCGAGGAAAGAAAAACCGCAAAACGGGCCGGGTTTTTTGCCGGCGCCTCTCCGTGATCAGTAAATGACGTGGCAAAACGTCGCGCTGAGCCGGCGATAATACCCGTTCCCTGTCCACAGGGGCGGGGGAAGGGGTATACTGTTCATCGACTCAAACGCCTTTCGGGCGGCGGCTTGCAGTGCCATGAGGACAGGGAGGGGGTAGATGGGCGTTATGCCCGTCTTGAGGTTGCCAAAAGCGACCCGTTTTCCATTTTCTTGCACGCACTGCTTGCGGGCGCTTGCCGATTATGGTTTTTGACGCGCAGGAAGTAATTAATCAGGGCGTGGTCGGTCGGTTTTTGACGGGCGATGCGTTCTGTTGGAGGGGCAGCTGGCCGGTGCTAGCGCCACAAGCAATTGATGTGAGGAGCTAGGCACAGGAATGCGCTTGACTACACTTATTGCGGCGACCGTCGCCGCCATTGCAGCCGGCCTGACGGGCGGGTTTGTGAACGAGGCTTTTGCCGCCGCAGGTCAGCCGACGGATTGGGCAATGGGGTTTCAGGACTCGGTCAGCCCGGTGATGGATGATCTGGTAAGTTTTGATAATCTGCTGCTGGTTATCATTACGGCGATCTCTATTTTCGTCCTGGCTCTTCTGTTGATCATCATGATCCGGTTCAATGCGAAGGCAAACCCGGAGCCATCGAAGACGACCCACAACACGGCCATTGAAGTGGTCTGGACGATTGTCCCGATCCTGGTTCTGGTCATGATCGCTATTCCGTCATTCCGTCTCCTTTACAAGCAGATGGTTGTGCCTGAAGCGGATCTCACCATTAAAGCGATCGGCTATCAGTGGTACTGGGGTTATGAATACCCGGATGACGACATCGCGTTTGAAAGCCTGATGGTTGAAGATGACGAGCTTCAGCCGGGCCAGCCGCGGCTTCTCACGACGGATACAGATGTTGTGGTGCCGGTGAACAAAACCGTTCGCCTGATCATCACTGCCGAAGACGTGATCCATGCTTGGGCTATCCCCTCATTCGGTGTGAAGATGGATGCCGTACCAGGGCGTCTGAATGAAACATGGTTCCGTGCAACTGAAGTTGGCACCTATTACGGCCAGTGTTCAGAGCTTTGCGGTGTGCGCCATGCTTTCATGCCGATTACCGTTAAAGTGGTAAGCGATGAGGAATATGCCGAATGGTTGCAGTGGGCGAAGGAAGAATATGCCGCCGCCCCGGCAAGCGTTCAGGTTGCAGGTGTGGCGCGCTGACGAGCAGCGCATTCATGCCAGTTTTGATTTAACGACGAAGATTAGAATAAGGGGTAGAGACATGGCCGGTGCAGCTGCAGGCGCTCACGCCGATCACGACCACCATCCAACGGGATGGAAAAGATACGTCTATTCCACGAACCACAAAGATATCGGGACGATGTATCTCATCTTCGCGATTCTGATGGGTCTCCTGGGGGGCGGACTTTCAATTGCCATGCGCATGGAACTCCATGAGCCGGGCATGCAGTTCTTTACAAACCCGCACACGTTTAACGTGTTCACGACCGCGCATGCGCTTGTCATGATTTTCTTCATGGTGATGCCTGCCATGATCGGCGGCTACGGCAACTGGTTCGTACCATTGATGATTGGTGCACCCGACATGGCGTTCCCGCGCATGAACAATATTTCGTTCTGGCTGCTGCCTGCGTCGATCACACTACTCATCATGTCGATGTTTGTTGAAGGACCGCCCGGCGCGAACGGCGTTGGCGGGGGGTGGACGATTTACGCACCCTTGTCGACATCGGGACAGGCCGGTCCGGCCATGGACTTCGCCATCCTGTCTCTTCATATCGCAGGTGCATCCTCGATCCTGGGTGCAATCAACTTCATCACAACAATCCTGAACATGCGGGCACCTGGCATGACGCTGCACAAGATGCCGCTCTTTGTCTGGTCTGTTCTTGTTACCGCTTTCCTGTTGCTTCTGTCTCTGCCAGTGCTGGCAGGCGGCATTACGATGCTGCTGACAGACCGTAATTTCGGTACGACGTTCTTTGATCCGGCCGGCGGCGGGGACCCGATCCTCTTCCAGCACCTGTTCTGGTTCTTCGGTCACCCGGAAGTGTATATTCTCATCCTCCCAGGCTTCGGGATTGTGAGCCACATCATCTCTACCTTCTCGCGCAAGCCGGTTTTCGGCTATCTCGGGATGGCATATGCGATGGTGGCGATCGGTGTTGTCGGCTTCATCGTGTGGGCGCACCACATGTACACAGTCGGTCTGGATGTTGACACGCAAGCCTACTTCGTGGCGGCAACCATGGTGATTGCAGTACCCACAGGGGTGAAGATTTTCTCCTGGATTGCAACCATGTGGGGAGGCTCGATCGAATTCCGTGCGCCCATGTTGTGGGCTATCGGCTTCATCTTCCTGTTCACCGTCGGTGGTGTGACAGGTGTGGTGCTGGCCAATGCAGGCGTCGACCGTGCGTATCATGACACCTACTACGTTGTGGCTCACTTCCACTACGTTCTGTCACTGGGCGCAGTCTTTGCGATCTTCGGGGCCTGGTACTACTGGTTCCCGAAAATCTCCGGCTACATGTATTCTGAGGCCATCGCAAAGCTGCATTTCTGGTTGATGTTTGTGGGTGTGAACCTGGTGTTCTTCCCCATGCATTTCCTGGGTCGTCAGGGCATGCCACGCCGCTATGTGGACTACCCGGATGCCTATGCTGGCTGGAATGCCGTTGCAAGCTGGGGCTCATACCTCACAGCGTTCTCTGTACTGGTCTTCCTGTTCGGTATGGCTGTGGCGTTCTCTCGCAAGCAGAAGGCAGCTGACAANCCTTGGGGTGAAGGCGCAACGACGCTGGAGTGGACATTGTCCTCACCACCACCGTTCCACCAGTTCAATGAGCTGCCGCGGATTAAGTAATTCGCTCCGTCCCGCCCGGTTATTATCGGGCGGGACACCCTGACTTTGGTCGGCGCGTATATGGGCCGGTCTGAACTTGTTTTGAATTCTACGATTGTGACTGACATGTCCGATATCTCGATCGATGCAACAAAATCGCCAGACGCNACGCGGGGAAACACCGGGTCAGCGCGCGATTTTTTTGAGCTTCTGAAGCCGCGGGTCATGTCTCTTGTTATTTTTACGGGGCTTGTCGGCATCGCCGTGGCTCCGGGCACTATTCACCCGGTTATCGGATTTGCGGCATTGCTCTGCATCGCCGTTGGCGCAGGCGCGTCTGGCGCATTGAACATGTGGTATGACGCTGATATCGACGCGCGAATGGCGCGCACGACGACGCGACCCATACCGCAAGGCCGTGTAAACGCNGGGGAAGCATTGGGCTTCGGGGCAACGCTCTCGGTTGCCTCTGTGGTCGCAATGGGCCTGTTTGTGAACTACACAGCCGCGGCGCTGCTGGCCATCACCATCGGCTTCTACATTTTTGTCTANACAATGTGGTTGAAGCGCTCGACGCCGCAGAACATCGTGATCGGCGGTGCGGCGGGTGCATTNCCGCCCATGATCGGCTGGGCAGCTGTCACCGGGTCGGTTTCGCTGGAATCCATTGTTCTTTTCCTCATCATTTTTATGTGGACCCCGCCCCATTTCTGGGCGTTGGCGCTTTATCGCCGGGGNGACTATGAAGAGGTGAATGTTCCCATGTTGCCGGTCGTTGCGGGCAAGCGGGAAACCCGCAAGCAGATCCTCATCTATACGCTGTTGTTGGTGCCGGTGACCTTGGCNCCGGTAGCGCTCGNTTTTGCCGGAGCAATCTATGGCGGTGCAGCGCTTCTCCTGGGTGCAATCTTCCTGACACTCGCAGGCCAGGTTTGGCTGACGGGTGAAGCTGGTGATGAAGATAAGAGCGACGCACGGGCCAAACGCTTGTTCGGCTTTTCAATTTTCTACCTGTTCCTCCTGTTCGCCTTGTTGTTGGTNGAGCAGGTCGCTGGCCTCTTCGTGCCGGTGCTTTGATCTGGAAGGATGACCGATGGATGAGAGCAAACGTTACGAAATCGAGCAGCCTGAATGGACTGAGGAGATGCTCAAGGAGCGTCGGGCGCGGTCAAAGGCAATGGCTTGGGCGTTGATTGGNTTCATGGTGCTTGTATTCGCGGTGACAATGGTCAAGCTCGGNGCGAATGTGATGAACCGTCCACTCTGAACAANGATGGGTTGAGACAAAATGGCGATGAGTGCACAAGTGGATTTTGAGAACGAGGGGGCCCGTCGCCACCGTCGTAATCTCGCATTGGCTTTGCTGGCGCTCGTGGCTGCAATGGTGGGTGTGTCCTTCGCGGCTGTGCCTCTTTACCGCATTTTCTGCCAGGTGACAGGGTATGGTGGNACAACCAGCTCCGCTGATGTGGCTCCATCCACTGTTCTTGATCGGACAATGACCATCCGCTTTGACAGCAATGTTAATTCCGGACTGGATTGGGAGTTTCGCCCGGTAGAACATTCGCAAGACATCAAGATTGGTGAGACAGGNCTGGCGTTTTATCAGGCACGTAACCTGACCGACGAGGTGTTGGTAGGTACGGCGACTTTCAATGTGACGCCGCCTTCCGCCGGCTATTATTTCACCAAGATCGATTGTTTCTGTTTTACCGAGCAGGTTTTGCAGCCCGGACAGGTGATCGATATGCCGGTCACGTATTTTGTGGATCCGGAAATTGTTGACGACAAGGATCTGGACCATGTGAAGACCATCACATTGTCTTATACTTTTTACCCGAAACGGGATCAGGCATCGGCAGCCAACTGAGACGGCCGATAGGAATTGACTGAACGGAAGGCGACACGCTTTCCACAATTGAGGATGAGGGGACATGGCAGACGCCCACGCACCAAAACACGACTACCATCTGGTAGACCCGAGCCCTTGGCCGTTTGTAGGCTCCGTATCGGCATTTGTTGCCGCTGCGGGTGCTGTATTCTGGTTCGATGGCGCATCNCCTTGGGCCATGATTATCGGTTTTGTCGGTATTCTTTATACGATGATCGCCTGGTGGCGTGACGTGATCCGCGAAGCGGAAGGTGGCGACCACAAGCCTGTGGTTCAGCTTCATCTGCGCTATGGCATGATCATGTTCATTGCATCAGAAGTCATGTTCTTCGTTGCCTGGTTCTGGGCTTATTTTGATGCCAGCCTTTTTGCCGGCGAAGTGAAACAGGTTGCTCGGTATGCTGCAACTGGGGGTGTTTGGCCACCGGAGGGGATTGAAACATTCGATCCTTGGCACCTGCCATTCATCAACACGCTGATCCTGCTGACGTCCGGTACCACGGTTACCTGGGCGCACCACGCGCTGCAGCATGGGGACCGGAAAGGTCTGAAACAGGGGCTCACGCTCACCGTTATTCTTGGCGCGATCTTCACCTGTTTCCAGGCTTATGAATATGCTCATGCCGCTTTTGGCTTCTCTGGCAATATTTACGGTGCAACCTTCTTTATGGCGACGGGTTTCCATGGTTTCCACGTTCTGATCGGGACCATTTTCCTCGCCGTATGTTTGGGNCGCGCGCTTAAAGGCCACTTCACCGAAAAACACCACTTTGGCTTTGAGGCCGCTGCCTGGTACTGGCACTTTGTGGACGTGGTATGGCTCTTCTTGTTTGCCGCCATCTATGTCTGGGGTGCGGGAACGCCTGCGGCACACTAATTGCGGCACACTAGTAATGTCGAACGGCTGAACCTTCGGGTTGGTCGTGCATGAAATGGACAGGGGGCGGCACTGCATAGGCGGTTGCCGCCCTTGTGAATTCCAGTCCCTCGCNTGAGCGTCAACACGGCAAAGGAAAAGAGATGGAAGAGCGTTTTTACCGGCAGCAATCTTCTTGGNCCGTGGGTTTGCGTCGCCGGTGTCCACGCTGTGGCAGAGGCAAACTCTACAAGAGCTTTCTGTCGGTCGCGGNTCAGTGTGATCAATGTGCGCTGGATTTTTCCGAGGTGGATTCCGGGGACGGTCCCGCTGTTTTCATCATCATGATTGCAGGCTTCATCATCGTCGGCCTGGTGCTGTACACNGAGGTGGCTTATCAGCCACCCTATTGGGTGCATGCAGCGCTCTGGTTGCCTCTGGCGGTCCTTCTGCCACTGCTGTTGCTGCCGCCGTTCAAAGCCTGGCTCATTGCACAACAGTTCAAACACAAGGCGCGTGAAGGCAGGCAAGACACGTGATGAATGTTTTGAGGTCCAACCCCTATTTTCGCCCGGCATTGTGGCCGAGTGTCTTTCTTCTTGTGTCGCTACCCATATTGCTGTGGTTGGGGACNTGGCAATTGCAGCGCCTGGAATGGAAGCTGGGGCTGATTGCCAAGTTGGAGGACAGATTAAGTGCAGCACCTGTCCCTCTGGATACACAGCAATTGACCGCCGCAGATGAATATCGACGCTTTACAGTAAAAGGGGCTTATCGGTCCGGGGTTGAATTCCACTGGTTGACCACATCAGACACATTCGGGGTGGGGTATCTGGTTTTCGCACCCTTCAAGCTGGAGGATGGGCGTTGGGCCATGGTGAACAGGGGGTTTGTACCGCGCGCCCTCAAAGAGGAAGTTCGTGAGGTCGGTGCAGTACGGACACTGACTGTCCGCGCCCGTATACCAGAGGAACCGGGCCAACTGGATGCGACCAACGACGAAGCGGCAAATATCTGGTTTACGCGGGATACCGACCGGATGTCGGTTCTGACGGGTGAAGCAGGTTTCCTGCCTCTCTATTTTGAGGAAGAGGGGGAGGTGGGCGATGAGACATGGCCCAAACCCGGCGTTACGCAGATCACAATCGTCAATAATCATCTCGACTACGCCCTGACCTGGTACGGGTTGGGGGNCGTGCTGGTGGGTATTTACCTCGCCTTTCATGTTTCACAAGGCCGTATTGGTACAAAAACACGAAAACAGGCATAAGGTTCAGCAGCTGAGGCTTGTCCGGTCTGTCCCTCGCAGATAGGGTACGCCCCGCAAATCTGGAGATTTTGGTGTGAAATATGTGAGCACGCGGGGCGATGCACCTGCGCTGGAATTTGAAGACGCATTGCTGACCGGGCTGGCCCGTGATGGCGGCCTTTATGTGCCCGAAAGCTGGCCAACACTCACGCCGACAGAGATCAAAGGTTTCGCCGGAAAGTCTTATGTTGAAGTCGCCGAGGCTGTGATGATGCCTTTTATCGGTGGTGCGATCCAACCGGATACACTGCGCACGATGTTGGCGGAAGCGTATGCGACCTTCGATCACAAGGCNGTCGCACCGCTCAGGCAGGTTGGCGACAATGACTGGGTGATGGAGCTTTTCCACGGGCCGACGCTTGCTTTCAAAGATGTCGCGATGCAGATCCTTGCACGCCTTTTCGATCACGCGTTGAAGGGTAAGGGNAAGCGTCTCACTATNGTGGGAGCGACATCCGGCGACACAGGCTCTGCCGCGATTGAGGCTTTTCGTGGCCGGGACGCTATCGACATTTTTATTATGCACCCGAAAGGTCGTGTGTCGGAAGTGCAGCGTCGTCAGATGACGACTGTGCTTGACGACAATGTGCACAATATCGCGATTGAAGGCAGCTTCGACGANTGTCAGGCACTCGTCAAAGCCATGTTCAATGANCTCGACTTCCGCGACGAACTGGGGTTNGCGGGTGTGAACTCGATCAACTGGGGCCGCGTCATGGCCCAGATCGTTTACTATTTCACGACCGCGGTCGCGCTGGGTGCGCCGGATCGCAAAGTAAGNTTCTCTGTGCCGACGGGTAATTTCGGTGACATTTTTGCAGGTTATGTGGCGCGCGAAATGGGGTTGCCGATTGATCGGTTGTTGGTGGCCACCAACGTAAATGACATTCTGGCGCGGGCGCTCAACACAGGTCGCTACGACACGGGGCAGGTCACACCCACCATGAGCCCGTCGATGGACATCCAGGTGTCGAGTAATTTTGAACGTCTGCTGTTTGACCTGTACGACCGCAATGGCGAGGACGTAAAACGCGCCATGCAACAACTGGGACAGTCTGGCGGGTTTGGTATTGACGCCAAAGCGCTGGAGAAGGCCCGGTCGTGTTTCGCTGCGGANAGGGCGGATGAAGCGACAACAAGTGCCATGCTGGCGGAGAGCTTTGCTGAGACCGGAACGCTGGTTGATCCTCACACTGCTGTCGGGCTCGCTGTTGCAAAAGCGCATCGCGGCGATCTGTCTGTCCCCATGGTCACACTTGCGACCGCACATCCGGCAAAATTTCCAAGCCCGGTTGAGGCTGCCTGTGGCATCTCTCCCNCCTTGCCGCAACGTATGATGGATATTTTCGAGCGCGAAGAAAGGCTCCACAATTTGCCAAACGACCTGACGGCTGTTGAAGACTTTATTCGGGCTCGCTCCCGTGCGGATGNCAAATAAATGACAGCAGAAATCACGCAGCTCGCCAATGGCATGACCATTGTGTCCGACACGATGNCCCATATGCAAAGCGCTTCTGTCGGCGTCTGGGTGGATACAGGGTCCCGGCACGAAGACCCGACAACGCACGGTATCTCGCACATGCTGGAGCATATGGCGTTCAAGGGAACAAAGCGACGTTCGGCCCGTGCGATCGTGGAGGAGATTGAAGCCGTCGGTGGACATCTGAATGCGCATACAACGCATGAAACAACGGCGTATTACGCCCGGATATTGAAGGATGATCTGCCCCTGGCAGCNGATATTCTGGCAGACATTCTGCAGCATTCAACTTTCGAGCCGGAAGAGGTAATCCGCGAGCACGGGGTCATCGTACAGGAAATCGGACAGGCCGCTGACACGCCGGATGATCTCGTTTTCGACATGTTGCTTGCAGCTGCCTTCAAGGATCAGGCCCTCGGGCGCTCTATTNTGGGAACGCCGGACACCGTAAAGTCTTTCGATGGTGCGAAGCTTAAAACCTATATGGACACGCATTACAGCGCCCCGCGCCTTGTTCTTTCCGGCGCCGGAGGGCTGGCGCATGGTCAGCTGGTCGAGCTTGGTGAAACCTTGCTGACAGACCTGCCTGCGGGTGCCCCGAAAGAAAAAAAACCGGCACGCTTTACAGGCACGGAAGCCCGTGAAGAAAAGGACCTGGAACAGGCACACGTCACACTGGCGTTCGAGGGGGTTCCCTACGGCGATCCGGATTACTATACCGCGCAGGTTTTGTCTGCGGTGCTGGGCGGAGGCATGTCTTCGCGGCTCTTTCAGGAAGTACGCGAGAAACGCGGTCTTTGCTATTCGGTTTATTCTTTCAACTGGTCGTTCGATGACACGGGGCTCTTTGGCATTTATGCGGGAACGGCGGAAAGCGATCTGGCCGAGTTGGTGCCAGTGATGGCAGACGAGATCTGCCGGTTGGGGATTGATGCCGGGGCAGAAGAGACAGCACGGGCAAAAGCACAGCTCAAAGCGGGACTTTTGATGGGGATGGAATCATCCTCAGCCCGTGTGGAGCAAATTGCCCGGCAGCAAATGATTTTTGGCCGGATTCTGAGCGTTGATGAGATCACATCACAGGTAGATGCCGTCGACGAAGCGGCGCTGCGGCGGTTTGTGAAGCGGCTGACAGGCTCAACGCCCGCTTTGTCGGCACTGGGGCCTATCGCAACCCTTGAAACCCATGACCGTCTCGCGGCAAGATTCACCTGATTTGAGTGATTTGCGAAAGGCACCATAACTTCCGGTGCTGAAATTGGGAGAATGGGCTGCATGGCGTTCCTGCGCTCCATGACACGGGCAGAGGTAGCACCGCTTGTATTGGGCGATGGGGTCTATCTGCGTGGTCCGACCATGGGTGATTATGTTGAATGGGCCGAGCTGAGAGCGCGCAGCCGGGCTTATCTAACACCGTGGGAACCCACATGGCCGGCAGACGATCTGACCCGGACCGCTTTTCGCAGGCGGCTGCGCCGCTATATGCGCGATGTTCGGGAGGACCAGGCCTATCCGTTTCTCGTGTTCCGCAACGCTGACGATGCGTTGCTGGGGGGAATGACCGTTTCCAATATTCACCGGGGCGTGCAGCAATCCTGTACGGTGGGTTATTGGGCCGGCGAACCTTATGCCGGGCAAGGATATACGACGGCGGCTTTGCGCGCTGTTGTGCCGTTTATTTTTGACGAACTACATCTCCACCGTATTTTGGCCGCATGTCTGTTGGAAAATGAGCGATCAAAGGCTGTGTTGCGTAAATGTGGCTTTGTCGAAGAAGGGGTGGCGCGCGGGTATCTGCGCATTAATGGGGCTTGGCAGGACCATCTGGTTTTTGCACGCCTCAGTGATGACCCACATGTGTGAAGCTGATCGCTGTCAGGCGAACAAGAGGCGAAAAAGGACAATAGGTTGAGACGTTTTCTGCGGCATGTCGCATTCAAGGCCTGTGTTCTTTTCGCTGCAATCTGGCTTGCTACCTTTGGGTTGGCGCACCAGGCGCGGGCGCTTGATGCTGCGGTGATAGATGCGACAAGCCCCCGTGCTGAACTGACCGGCTTTGCCGAGACCCTGGCAGAAGGGGAGGCGCGCCTGACCCTCTCCATCGAAACCCATGCGGATGGAACGCCAGTAGAGATGTTGCTCTCCGAGGCGGCACCTGCTTCCAGGGCACGCTGGTCTGTGCTGGTTCTGCGCAATGCGGCTGAGATCCCTATGACCCGCATTCTGGAAGCCCGTGCGACAATGGAAACCCGGTCGCTTCTGTGGCCTCAAAAAGCGGCTGGTCCCATCAACCGAGTGCTTGTGTCCGGCACCAGCGTTCCCGTTCGGCTCTACGCAGATGGGCGCGACGTCTTTTCACTGACCCTGCCACCGGGTGAGGATGTTGTGTTGGCCTTGCGCCTGGATGAAGGTGTCGCCCGGTCACTGGCACTTTGGGAGCCGGAAGCGTACGCGCGCGCAACAGAGCGTATGGCGCTGGTGCGCGGGATTCTGCTGGGTGCCGGTGTTTTGGTGGCAATCTATCTGGCCGGTCTTTTTCTTGTCGGCCGCTCCGAACTCGCCAGATGGGCATTCGGGCTTTCCATCGCCGCATTTTTCCATCAATTGGCAATGTTTGGCTATCTGGGGGCGGCGCTTGGCCTGCCAGCCCACTGGGCCGGGGCGCTCTCACTGATATTGTTCGCCATTCTGGTGGCGACATCATTCCGCTATTGGGTACGCGCAGCCGAACCCGAACGCCAGTTGCCACAAACAACAAATGCGGCCGTGATGGCAGCCTATATCGCGCTGGGTGCGGGGCTGGTGGCGTTGGTCAACCATTCCCTTTCAGCATTTTTGCTAAACCTGTTGGCTGCTGCTGGTGGGTTGGGCGGTTTGGCCGGCATTGTCTGGCTGGGAAGCAAGGGCGGACGCCTGGCACGGCGGCATTACGCTCCTGCTGCGCTGATTGCCTTGACCCTTGTTCTTGCCGCCGCGACGCAGGCAGGGGCCGGCCTGTCGGGCGGGGAAGCTCCGACCATTCTGTCGGCTCTCTTCCTGGCATCCATCGTCATGATTGCAGCAATCGTCACCCGGCAAGTGCAGGTGGGGGCTGTTGCCACGGATATCGATGCGCTTCGTCGCGAACAGCGCCACGCCTTTGCGCTCTCCGGTGCGCAGCTTTCCGTTTGGGATTGGGATATTCTGAACGACCGTCTTTATGTATCGCCATTGCTAGAGGCTTCTCTTGGGCTTGCTGCCGGGAAAATATGTGGTGATGAGGTTCATTGGCGCGAACGTATGCACGCCGCAGATCGTGAAACCTATCGAACAGCGCTGAACGCCTATATTGGTCGCGGTACCGTCTCCTTTGTGCTGGAATTTCGTCTTCAGCACGAGGATGGGAGCTTCCGCTGGTTCAATCTCCGGGCCAGCTGTCTTGCCGGGCCGGAAGGGTTTGCTGTCCGGTGTGTGGGTGTGGTCCGTGATATCACCGACCGCAAAAGGTCTGAAGAGCGTCTCTTGCATGATACGGTGCATGACAGTCTGACAGGGCTTCCCAACCGCGCCTTGTTGCTGGACCGTTTGGGGCGCGCCATTGCTCGCCCGGCCCCTGCGGGGCGAGCCCGAGCAGCGCTTATGATGATCGACCTTGATCGCTTCAAGGCTGTAAATGACAGTCTGGGGCACGCGGCGGGGGACACATTACTGACCTCGCTTGCCCGCCGTCTTGAACAGGTTGTGCCGCAAGAAGAAACGGTCGCCCGCCTGGGGGGCGATGAGTTTTCCGTCCTGCTGACCGAAAATACAAGCGTTGACGATGTGGACGCCCTCGCGGTGTCGATCAACGAGGTACTCTCGCAACCGGTAGATATCGGCGGGCAGGAGGTTTTTCCTTCTGCCAGTACCGGNGTGGCAATTTGNGAAGACAGTCATGAACGACCAAACGATCTCTTGCGCGAAGCCGAGATTGCAATGTACCGGGCAAAGAAGTCGGGCAAGGCACGGGTAGAGTTTTTTGAACCCGCGATGCGGCATGACGCTGANAACCGNCTTCCTATCGAGAGTGATTTGCGCCGGGCGGTGGAGAGAAACGAGCTCAAGATCTTCTATCAGCCAATCATGTCACTGAAAGACGGGAGGGTTGCCGGNTTTGAAGCACTGTTGCGCTGGCAACACCCGGAGCACGGTTTCCTCACACCGGACACGTTTATTCCNCTGGCTGAGGAGAGTGAGCTGATCGTCACGCTGGGGCGCTTTGCGCTCGCAACGGCTGCTGAAGATCTCGCTGTCTGGCAAAACCTTTTCCCGCTCCGCAAGGCATTGTTTGCAAGCGTNAACGTCTCCAGCCGGCAATTGCTACGNCATGACCTGATTGATGATGTGGAGCAGGTTCTGGCCGAAGCGGATATTGCCAAAGGTTCCCTTCGTCTTGAAGTGACAGAGTCGCTTGTCATGGCCAATCCGGAACTGGCCTCGCGTATTCTTCTGCGTATTCGCGAACTGGGGGCCGGGATTTCGCTTGATGATTTTGGAACCGGGCATTCGAGCCTCTCTTATCTGCAACAATTCCCCGTTGATACGATCAAGATCGACAAAAGCTTTGTTGAACATATGGGCAAGGGTGAAGAGCCTCCGGTGATTGTTCGCTCTATCGTCAGCATGGCGCAAGACCTTGGGAAGATGGTTGTTGCCGAAGGGGCGGAAACGGACGAGCAGGTCGCGGAGCTGAAACGTATGGGTTGTGATTATGCGCAGGGCTTCAATTTCGGACGCCCGATGACAGCGGAAGACACGCTGGAATTTATCGCACATCATTGGCGCGACTAACACGCGGCAACGAAGGCTTATGCATGTCCTGCTTCTGACGACAGAAAGGACACGTCAATGCCAAGTTTCGCCAGAGCCCTGTCGTATTTGGTCTCAAGTTGCGCGTCGAAAATAAGTGCATCATCGGCGTCGCAGTGGAGCCATCCATTGGCCTGAATTTCCTGTTCCAGTTGACCTGCGGACCAACCCGAATAACCCAGCGCGAGAATGGCTTTTTCCGGCCCCTGACCGCTTGATATGGCAGTCAGAATATCGACCGTCGCCGTCATGGAAACGGTATCGGAGATGGCAAGTGTGGACGAGCCGGCCTTGTAGTCCCGACTGTGCAGGACAAAACCGCGACCGCTTTCCACCGGGCCACCCTCAAGGATGCGTATGTCGGGAACGTGGTGGGAGGACGGGTCGCTCTGATCGGCGTTATCCGAACGATCATGTGCGATGCCCAGTTTTTCCAGCAAGTCCGGAAAACGCAATATCGGCGATGGTTTGTTGACGACCAGACCCATCGCCCCTTCATCGCTATGAGCGCAAACATAGATCAACGTGCGCTCAAAGCGTGGGTCGCCCATAGTGGGCATGGCGATCAGCATTTTGCCCTCCAGATAATGATCGGGCGTGAGATGGCCTGTCTGTGTCTCTGGCGTGTCGCTCATAAAGACATGGTAGTGGGTTTGGGGGTACACACTCAAGCGCGATCGTGGGTTTGTTTACTTTGATCCAGATAACAGTTTTTTGCGCCAACTTGATTGGCCGAAGAAAACAACCTCATGTTTCCATTAAACAATGGTAGCGTGTGTTGAAGTGTTTTGAGTTGGTTGCTCTCGTTTCCATCAAGCGCGATGCAGGCAGAAACGAGGTGTGAAATGGCTGAAAATACGGGTGTTGCAAGGAGTTTGACGTGACCCAGCCTGGTCTCAGAAATCTGGTTCTCATCGTAGTGGCAGCGCTAATTGCGTTTGCAGGTCTGTTTGTGATTGCGACCCGTTGGTCAAGCTCCGACGGACCCGGTTCCGCAGAACTGGCGACCGCTTGGCAGGATGAACTGGAAAGTCGGATCCGGTTTGTAAGTGCCGCCACTGCACTGGGGGAGGGCACGGTAATGCTGGGGCTTGAATTGAGGATGACACAAGGGTGGAAAACCTATTGGCGTAATCCGGGCGATAGTGGGTTTGCGCCGCAGTTTGACTGGTCGGCTTCAGACAATGTCCGTGACGTGGAAATTGTGTGGCCTGCGCCGCAGGCATTTGATGAAGCTGGAGAGCGTTATTATGGATACAAGGACCACGTGTTGTGGCCCCTCCGGGTGACAGCGCATGACGCGGCGACACCGGCACATCTTGTTCTCACGTTGAACTATGGTGTGTGTGCCGACGTTTGTGTTCCGGCGCGGGCTCATCTCAAGATTGCCATCCCGGCTGGGGCGGCATCTCCAACGACAGGGGCGTCTCTTATTACAGCAGCCATGAAACAAGCCCCTGCCGACGCTGAAGCCATAAACTTCACACCCGAAGTTACCTTGACCAATGTGGTCGGCAGCGGGGCAGCCTTGCATATCGCGCCCGGCGAAGGGGACTTCCAGCCGACTCTCGCAATTGTAAGTGGGCAGCCTGGCCCTTATTTCGGCGCCTCAAAACCGTTTGAAGAAAATGGTTTTCTGGTTCCCGTGGACAGTGCCGACCCTGAAACCCTGCGAGGGACGACAGTCAATCTGGTCTTGCGATCTGCAGACGGGCGGGCTGCGGAGGGCAATTTCCTGATTCAATAGCGGTTTCGTGGCTGGCACTTTGGCGTCGTCCGCGCTTTAATGCGGCCAAGCATTGGACAACATGTCCATACAAAACCTCTGGAGGCTCAAATGACGATTAAAGTAGGCGACAAGATCCCCGAAGCGACGTTGATGTACATGACGGACAAAGGTCCGACGCCGGTCAAGACGTCGGAATTGTTTGCCGGGAAAAAAGTGGTTCTCTTCGCGTTGCCTGGCGCTTTCACGCCGACCTGTTCCAATCAGCATTTGCCGGGCTTCATCAACAAGGCGGGAGATTTGAACGCAAAAGGCGTCGACTTGATTGCCTGCCTGTCAGTGAACGATGCATTCGTGATGGATGCGTGGGGCAAGGCACAGGGTGCTGATGACAAAGTCATGATGCTGGGAGACGGCAATGGAGACTTTACCAAGGCTGTCGGGCTGGGATTTGATGGGTCCGGTTTCGGTATGGGTACACGTAGCCTGCGTTATTCCATGCTGATCGAGGATGGCGTGGTAAAATCACTTAATCAGGAAGAAAATCCGGGTGAGGCGAAGGCCTCCGGTGTGGAGCACATGTTGACCCTCGTCTGAGGGATTTGCCCGAGGCTTGTTAAAAGAGATCGGTCAAAAGAAGGTCGCTCCACACTGTCGCAGGCAGGGGAGCGGCCTTTCTATTTTTTAAAGGGCTCCATACCTGCACGGGCCAGTGCGTCTGCCCGCTCATTTTCCGGGTGGCCGGCATGGCCTTTTACCCAGTGCCATTCAACCTTGTGCCGTTCAATGGCTGCTTCCAGCGCCTGCCAGAGATCCGCATTTTTGACAGGTTTCTTCGCCGCTGTTTTCCAACCGTTCTTCTTCCAGTTGAAAATCCATTTGGTAATACCGTCTTTCAGATAGGTGGAGTCTGTGTGGAGACGCACAATGCAGCTTGTTTTCAATGCATTGAGCGCCTCGACGGCGGCCTGCATTTCCATACGGTTGTTCGTGGTGTCGGCTTCGCCACCGGAAAGCTCTTTCTCTGTCCCTTCGAATATCAAAAGAGCACCCCAGCCACCGGGCCCCGGATTCCCGGAACATGCGCCGTCTGTGTAGATGTCGACAGTTTTTTTGGGCATCACAGATCGAGACCATAGGCGGAAGGTGATGTGACATCACGGTGAAAGCGCATCTTGCCAAGATATTCCCGTGGGTCCTTCGGACGGACAAGAGCCCCCGGCGGATGATTGATCCAGTCATAAGTGCGGGTCAGCAGAAAGCGCAATGCACTACCGCGCGCAAGGACAGGCAATGCCGCAAGTTCATCAGCGCAGAGCGGTCTGACTTGTGAGTAGGATTGGAGAAGGGCCCGTGCCTTTGAAATATTGAAAGCACCGTCTGGCTCAAAACACCAGGCATTGAGACAGATCGCCAGATCGTAAACCAGCGCATCGTTGCAGGCGAAGTAGAAATCAATAAAACCCGACAGGCGATGCTGGAGGAAAAAGACATTATCGGGGAAAGGATCCGCATGGATCACCCCGCTTGGCAGATCAGTTGGCCAGTGAGCATCGAAGAAATCAAGCGCGTCTTCTATCTCGCGGCCAAGACCGGGAATTATGCCGTCCGTCCGCCCCCGGCAGGCATTGTAGAGTGGCCGCCAACCGGAAACAGAAAGTGCGTTCGCACGTGTCAGGTCAAAGTCGCGACCGGCAAGGTGCAGTTTGGCAAGCCCGGCCCCCAGTTCCGCNCAATGGCGAGGAAGCGGCTTTTTGGGCCAGACACCTTCGAGAAAAGAAACAATGGCCGCTGGCCGCCCGGACAGTGTGCCAAGCATGTCACCCGAACGCTGCACAATCGGCGTCGGGCAGGCCACTCCCTTTGATGCAAGATGGTTCATCAAGCCAAGATAGAAGGGCAGGTCGTCGGCATCCACGCGTTTCTCGTAAAGGGTAAGAATGTAGGATCCCGTGCTTGTGTGCAGCAGATAGTTGGAGTTTTCGACCCCGTCTGCGATCCCTTTGAGAGAAAGCACGGTACCAATGTCGTAGAGGGCGATGAACGCTTCCAGCGCCTCGTCGTCAACTTCGGTGTAAACAGCCATACGATTAAGTCTCCGCCTGCGCTTAGTCCATCAGCGCACGGGGCAATTTGAATTGCACACGTTCGCGGCTGACGGTGATGGGTTCAAGCGTGACATCGAAGCGCTGCCGGAAGGCATCAATAACTTCTTCCACGAGGATCTCGGGAGCAGAAGCTCCCGCCGTGAGGCCGAGGCGGTTAACCCCTTCGAACAAGGACCAGTCAATATCGGTTGCACGCTGCACAAGGATGGATTTGGCGCAGCCTGCACGCTCTGCCACTTCAACCAGTCGCATTGAGTTCGACGAGTTGGGTGCCCCGATCACAATCATGGCGTCGGCCTCGGGCGCAATCGCCTTGACAGCCGCCTGACGGTTGGTGGTAGCATAGCAGATGTCTTCCCTGTGTGGCCCTTCTATATCTGGAAAACGACGTTGCAGCACTTCCACCATGGCGGCTGTATCATCGACAGAGAGTGTGGTTTGGGTGATGTAGGCAAGTCGGGCCGGTTGGCGAGGCACGATATTTTCCGCGTCCGCTATCGTCTCGATCAGCGTGACGGCCCCTTCCGGCAATTGCCCCATTGTGCCGATCACTTCCGGATGCCCTGTATGGCCGATCAAAATGATATCGCGGCCGGCTTCGAAATGACGTTCCGCTTCCACATGCACTTTCGAAACAAGAGGACATGTTGCGTCGAAATAAAACAGCTTCCGCTCATCGGCCTGGGCGGGCACAGATTTGGGAACCCCGTGAGCGGAAAAAATTACCCGCGCGTCGTCGGGAACATCGTCCAGTTCTTCGACAAAAATTGCGCCCTTGGCCTCAAGGTTTTCAACAACGAAGCGGTTATGCACAATCTCGTGGCGCACGTAGACAGGGGCGCCAAATTTCTTCAGCGCCTGTTCAACAATCTGGATGGCCCGGTCAACCCCGGCACAGAACCCGCGGGGTTCGGCCAGAAGCAGGGTGATGGGTTTTACATTGCGTGTCACAATATCGGTCTCAATCAAGGCCTGTTCCGTTCAGGCAGGTTCGGCGCTTGTCGGCGCACGGGGGGTCCGGTAGAGTGCCGACACCCATTGCGAAGCCCCTGAATTTAGGGGATTTGTGAAGCGAGGGCGAGCCCCTGTCAATGCTTGTGTCCATACATGCATCACAGGCTGAGTTCCGGTGAAAGCACGGCCCGGACCGCACCATACATGACGCGGGACGAGTTATTTATGAGGACAGGTATACACGTGAAGACGGTCAATCAGGTTAAGAATTGGGTTTTCGGCGCAACCGCACTGGCCGTTTTGGCAGGGTGTACCTCGTCCGCGGAAACAGAGCTGGCGCGCGACCTGCCATGCCCGTCTGTCGGGCTGATCGCGGGAACTGAGGAAGTGACTGTGTTCTCCGGTCGCGGGTCTGATGTCACGGATATCGTGCTGAAAGGTGAGATTGAGCGTGTTGTGAGTGAATGCGAGTATGACATCGATGATGGGATCATCTTTGTAAATCTCGCCTTCCGAGGAACGGCAGAGCTGGGCCCTGCGGCCACCAGCCGTGAAATCACCGTCCCGACCTTTATTGCATTGACGGAAACAAGTTCGCGGGTTTTACGCAAGGACGTGATGCCGGTCACATTGTCTTTTCCCGATAATCAGCGCACAACCGGCTTTATTCACACGGTTGAAGAAACCAAGGTTCCCTACGTGGCCAATATTGACGGTTCGGCCTACGAGATTCTGGTCGGCTTTCAACTGACGCGCGAACAGCGTGATTTCAATCGTCGGGCGAAATAGGAAATCCCGCCGAGGTGAGGTCATATCTATTTGATTTCGTTATGGAATTTACAACCCCAGGGAAAGTGGCAGTTTTGGTTGGGCTTGCGATTGACTCCTGAGCCCGCCCACCTAATATCCCCAACCAACCAATGACCCTCGCGGGAGAGATTGGACCGTAACCGGAAAAACAACGGTGCGGGAAAACGCCGAAGGAGCAACCGCCCCGGAAACTCTCAGGCAAAAGGACCGCGAGTAGAGGACACTCTGGAAAGCAGGTTCGCAGCGATGCGGATCTCACCCAAGGGGATAAGCGGGCTGGCCTGACGAAGGGTCTGCAAGTGAAATCTCTCAGGTTCCAACGACAGAGGGGGCGCCAGCGGAGCATTTGCGACGGTTGGCGGACTCTGAATCGTATTTGAGTGAACTGGGCATGACACCCGACGAAACTTTGTTGAAGACGCCACTCCACGCACTGCATGTTGAGCTGGGAGCGAAAATGGTGCCGTTCGCGGGCTATGACATGCCGGTCCAGTACAAGCTGGGCGTACTGGGCGAACATAATCACACGCGCGAAAAAGCAGGGCTGTTCGATGTGTCTCACATGGGGCAAGCGATGCTGGAAGGTCCCGATCATGTCGCCGTGTCGAAAGCGCTGGAAACACTGGTTGCTGCCGATATTGAAGGTATCGAACCAGGCTCAATGCGCTACACACAGCTTTTGAATGCGGAAGGGGGGATCATCGACGATCTGATGGTGACACGCCCCGCTGACCCGGCTTTGGCAGGACGTTTGATGCTTGTGGTGAATGCGGCACGCAAAGCAGTTGATTATGCTTATCTTCGGGACAAGCTGCCGGCTGGGATCAAACTCACCACATTCGATACCCAAGCGCTGATTGCCTTGCAGGGGCCCGCCGCGGAAACGGTGATGTCGAACTGGTGTGCGGAGGCAGCGAAGCTCACATTCATGACGGCCTGTCCGGCCACCTTCGATGGTATCGGCTGCACAATCAGTCGCTCCGGCTATACCGGTGAAGACGGGTACGAAATCTCGGTTCGTGATGCGGATGTTGAAAAAATGGCCCGGACACTTCTCTCGCACGCAGATGTTGCCGCGATCGGTTTGGGTGCACGTGATTCCTTACGTCTGGAAGCCGGTCTCTGCCTTTATGGGCACGACATTGACGAGACGACATCGCCGGTTGAGGCTGCGTTGACCTGGTCGGTGGGCAAGCGTCGTCGCGAGGAGGCAAATTTTCCCGGTGCTGGTCGTATCCTGAAAGAAATCGGGGAAGGCGTGTCGCGCAAGCGCGTGGGCATACGCCCAGAAGGGCGCGGCCCGGCACGTGAAGGTACGCAGATCGTGGATGCGAAGGGTGAGCAGATCGGTGTGGTGACAAGTGGTGGCTTCGGCCCGACCGCCGATGCGCCCGTTGCGATGGGGTATGTCGATACAGCACACGCCAAGCTGGGGACGAGCATTACGTTGATGGTGCGCGGCAAACCTCGCACTGCCGAAATCTCTGCCATGCCATTTATTGAAAAACGCTATCGGAAATAAAGGGTCGTGACCGGACGAACGCTGTCGTTCACAACCTACAAAGGATCACAGGGGACAATTATGAGCACGATTAAATTCACGGAAGATCATGAATGGATCAGCGTCGAGGGTGACATTGCCACCGTCGGCATTACAGATTACGCCCAGGGGCAATTGGGTGATGTGGTTTTTGTTGAACTGCCCGAAGTCGGGCGTGAGGTCGCCAAAGGTGATGAGGCCGCTGTAGTGGAGTCTGTTAAAGCTGCGTCAGAAGTCTATGCCCCACTGGGGGGCGAGATTGTCGAAGTCAACGACGTACTGGATGGTGCCCCGGCAACGGTGAATGAAGATGCCGAAGGAGCAGGCTGGTTTGTCAAGATGAAGCTCTCCGACCCAAGCGAGCTCGACAACTTGATGGACGAAGCCGCGTATAAATCATTTGTAGCAGGACTGGACTGACCTATGCGTTATCTGCCGCTGACAGAGACAGACCGCCAGGCGATGCTCGCCACGATTGGGGCGAAATCTGTTGATGATCTTTTTAAGGACGTGCCGGAAGCGGCACGCAACAGTGCCTCCATCGATCTTCCTGCCCATAAGGGGGAGATGGAAGTGGAACGTATCCTCTCCGGGCTTGCCGCAAAAAACGTGTCGGCAGGGTCTGTTCCGTTTTTTGTGGGGGCGGGCGCATACAAACACCATGTACCTGCAACGGTGGATCATTTGATCCAGCGGTCGGAATTCCTGACCTCCTACACGCCTTATCAGCCGGAAATTGCCCAAGGCACACTCCAATACCTGTTTGAATTCCAGACGCAGGTCGCCATGCTGACCGGCATGGAAGTCGCAAATGCCTCCATGTATGACGGGTCAACAGCGTGTGCAGAAGCCGTATTGATGGCGCACCGCGTAACCCGGCGAAAAAAGGCGGTTCTGTCCGGCGCACTACATCCGCATTACCGGGACGTGGTGAAAAATCTGTCGGACTTTGCAGATTACGAGCTGGATCTTTCTGCGCCCGTTATCGATGGGACAGAAGATCTGATTGCGCGGATCGATGACAAGACGTCTTGTGTTGTCGTGCAGAACCCCGATTTCTTTGGGAATGTGCGTGACCTTCGGGCAATCGCCGATGCGGCACATGCCAAGGGCGCTCTGCTCATTGTGGCTGTGACCGAAATTGTGTCGCTGGGCCTGCTTGCCTCGCCGGGTGAAATGGGCGCGGACATAGTTGTCGGCGAAGGCCAGTCTCTGGGCAATCCATTAAATTTCGGTGGCCCGTATGTTGGTCTTTTTGCAGCAAAGCAGAAATTCGTGCGCCAGATGCCTGGCCGCCTGTGCGGGGAGACCGTGGATGCGGAGGGCAAACGTGGGTTTGTCCTGACCCTTTCCACGCGCGAACAACATATTCGCCGGGAAAAAGCGACAAGCAACATCTGCACAAACTCCGGCCTGTGTTGCCTGGCTTTTACAATCCATCTCTCACTCCTGGGAGAAGAAGGATACACCAGGCTTGCGCGGATCAATCACGCCAATGCGGTGAAGCTGGCAGATCAGCTGGCGGCGGTGAAGGGGGTAGAGCTTGTAACCTCGTCCTTCTTCAACGAGTTCACCATCCGTGTGTCGAAGAACGCGCGTGATGTGATTGACGCACTTGCCGACAAAAACGTGTTGGGAGGTGTTCGCGCATCACGTTTGTGGCCTGGTGAAGCGAGTCTCGACGATCTGATCGTGGTGGCATCGACTGAAGTGAATACAGATGAAGATCGGGCAGCATATGCAGCTGCGTTGAGTGAGGTGTTGTCATGAGTGGAATGAACCGTCAGGGCCGGTCGAGTGGACCGGGTGATGCGGGACCAAGCGTCCACGCAACATTCACCGGCAACAAGGCGCTTGCACAGGAAGAGGCTCTCATTTTTGAACGCGATTCCGGTGCGTGTGGTGTCGATCTGGAAGAACCGCAAGCCTTTGAGGACCGTCTGGGTGGCAATCGTCGCAAAGGGTCTATCGGTTTGCCGGGGCTGGCTGAGCCGGATGTTGTGCGTCACTATGTGCGACTGTCTCAGAAAAATTATGCAATCGATGCGGGGCTTTACCCGCTTGGTTCCTGCACCATGAAGCACAATCCCCGGCTGAACGAGAAAATGGCCCGCCTGCCGGGCTTTGCTGATGTTCATCCGTTGCAGCCACAAAAGACGGTTCAAGGGGCGATGGCGCTGATTGAGCTGGTGGCAGACTGGTTGAAAGAGCTGACGGGTATGCCGGCTGTTGCAATGTCGCCAAAAGCCGGTGCCCATGGTGAGCTGTGCGGTATGATGGCTATTCAGGCCGCGCTCGAAGCGCGCGGTGAAGGGGAAACGCGCACGCGCGTACTCGTGCCTGAAAGCGCGCATGGTACAAACCCTGCGACCGCTGCCTTGCTCGGTTACAAAGTCGATGCCATTCCTGCGACGGAAGATGGTCGTGTCGATGTAGCCGCCTTCAAGGCGAAACTCGGTCCTGATGTTGCGGCTATCATGCTCACCAATCCCAACACGTGCGGGCTGTTTGAGCGGGATATTCGCGAGATTGCAGACGCTCTCCATGCGGTTGGGGGGTATTTCTATTGTGATGGTGCAAACTTCAACGCGATTGTGGGGCGCGTGCGCCCCGGTGACCTGGGCGTGGATGCGATGCACATCAACCTCCACAAAACCTTCTCAACACCGCATGGCGGCGGCGGACCGGGCGCGGGCCCGGTCGTGCTGTCCGACGCTCTGGCACCATTTGCACCTTTACCCTGGATCACAACCCGTGACGACGGTCGCCTGAAATTCGCAGAGACAGAAGAGCAGGTGGCGGCATTGGGTGGCACCAGCTTTGGGCGCATGACCGCCTTTCATGGCCAGATGGGCATGTTTGTCCGTGCGGCAGCATACATGTTGAGCCATGGCGCGGACGGTCTGAAACAGGCGGCGGAAGATGCTGTCCTGTCGGCCAATTACGTGCTGGCCTCTCTGAAGGATGTCATGTCGGCACCGTTTGAAGGACCATGCATGCATGAAGCACTGTTTGATGATCGTTTCCTGAAAGATACCGGTGTTGAGACACTTGATTTCGCCAAGGCAATGATCGACGAGGGCTATCATCCCATGACCATGTATTTCCCGCTGGTTGTGCATGGGGCCATGCTGATTGAGCCGACGGAAAGCGAGTCGAAGGCAAGTGTGGATCTCTTCATCGCCACACTGGCAGACCTTGCCGCCAGTGCAAAGAAGGGGGAGACGGAACGCTTCAAGGGGGCACCGTTCCTTGCACCGCGCCGGCGTCTGGATGAAACATTGGCTGCGCGAAACCCGATCCTGACCTGGTCGGCGCCGCTGCCGGCAGAAGCGGCAGAATAAAACAGGTCATCAGACGAAACCAAGAGCCGGGAAACCGGCTCTTTTTTTGTCTCATACTTTTCAAACTTGACAAGTTTTGAGTGACGCACCATTCTTTTCATAAATGACAAGAATGGATTGCCATGGCGCGTGCAAAAATTGAAGACGAACGGAAAGAGCAGATTCTTGCCGCGTTTGAGGCATGCGTTATACGGCTAGGGTTGGCGAAAACCACCTTGCAAAAGGTTGCAGATGAAGTTGGCCTGCCACGAAGTCTTGTGCGTTACTTTGTCGGCAACCGTGATGACATGGTCGACCTGCTGATCGAGCGGATGATCGAGAGAGCAGAACAAAACCTGGAAAACGCCCGGCCCGACGGTTCTGCCGTCGTGGTCCCGACACTGGAAAGCCTGCTTGATACGCTTTTTACGGCCACTTTTTCGGACCCGACCTCAAATAGTATTGTGGGTGAACTTTGGTATCTGGCCGAGCGGGATGAAACCATCCGCAAACGCCTGACGGCCATGTATGGCCGCATATTGAATTTGCTCATCACACAGATGCAGGCTGAGGAGATCGGTCGCAACAATGAAGAGCGGAAATCGCTTGCTCTGGCGCTCATTTCGCTCGCGTACGGGCAGGCAAGCTTCGCCTTTCTCGGGCTGAAAGCACCGCGCGCAAACACACTTCGCCTTTTGGCAGGCACGCTCATTGGTGACGCAGGCTGTCGCTGAAGAGCACATCAGAATATCAGGAAGGATATTTTATGAAGAAGATACTCATTGGCGCGGGCGCTCTTGTTCTCGTCGTGGCAATCGGCGCGGGACTTTATTTTAAACGTGAGATCGAACGCGCATCCTTCGCGGCGACGCTTTTCAGCGGTGCGGAGCAATACGAGAATTTCGCTAATATTGCGAACATGTTCCCGGTTGCCACAATGAGTACCTCCAGAACGCCGTTCCAGTTTGAAGAAGGGGAGAAAATTCAGCTCCCTGAAAGCTTTGAATACAACGGAAAGTCCGTACAGACAGCAGACTTTCTGGCGGAAACCGATACAGGTGCATTGTTGGTCATTGAGAACGGCAAGGTTCGCTACGAGGATTATTGGCTGAGTGGCGGGCGCGATGTGCAGTGGATGTCGATGTCGGTGGCCAAGAGCTTTATCTCCGCCAGTGTCGGTATCGCGGTGGAAGAAGGGCTGATCAGAACAATAGAAGAGCCCGTTACAGACTATGTTCCCAGCCTGGCAGGTTCCGCATATGACGGGGTGCGGATCAAGGATATTCTGCAAATGTCGTCCGGCGCGCGCTGGAATGAGGATTACAGTGATCCTGACTCCGATATTAATCGCTTTGGGCAGATCCTCGCGCTTGGTGGATCCCTGGATGCATTCGCCGCGCCGCTGGAGCGGGAGCGCGAGCCAGGCACCTATAATCACTACAACTCAACCGACACCCAGGTTCTGGGCATGTTGCTGACAGCATCCACCGGGCGCACGGTGACAGACTATATGGAGGAGAAGCTCTGGCACCCGCTGGGTATGGAGGCGAACGGCTATTGGATCATTGACGACCAAAATATGGAAATGGTGTTCGGGGGGCTCAACGCGACGGCGCGTGACTATGCGAAACTGGGCGAGCTCTATCGTCTGGGCGGAAATTGGAACGGCACGCAGATCGTATCAGCGGACTGGGTGAAATCCTCGGTGACGCCTGATGCGCCGCACCTTCTCCCGGAAACCAAGATCGCAGCGGGCGATCCGTTTCCCGTGGGTTATGGCTATCAATGGTGGGTGCCGGCGAGCACAGAAGGGGAATACGCTGCCATCGGCGTCTACAATCAGTTCATCTTTGTAAACCCGACACGCGGCACGGTTATTGTGAAGCTGTCGGCTAACAGCGACTATGCCACCTCGCTGGACGAAAGCGCCTATCGCGAGATGGAGACGATTGAGTTTTTCAGGGCCGTGATCGCTGCACTCGATTGAGGGCAGGACGAATCGAGCTAAGCTTCAAGGGCGCCCCCGTGGGGGGGCGTCCTTTTGTATTGGGGGAGTGGTGACGGAAGCACAGTTCAGGGAAATCAGCCTGCGAAACCCGGTAAACCAAACCATTTTGGATCGGTTACCGGCGCTCAACCTGCCAGATGCATGGCTTGTCTCCGGCTGTCTTTTCCAGACTGTATGGAACGTCCTGACAGAGCGACGATTGGAGCATGGTATCAAGGATTATGATGTCTTCTATTTTGATCCCGACACAAGCTGGGAAGCGGAAGACCTCGTCATATCCAGAGGGCAGGCGCTTTTTTCAGATCTTGGTGTCCAGATCGAGTTTCGAAATCAGGCCCGCGTCCATCTCTGGTATGGAGAGAAACATGGACGCCCTTATCCGCCCTTGATGTCTTCGTGCGAGGGGATAGACCGGTTTCTGGCGACCGCCAACATGGTGGGTATCAACCCGGAAGGTGCGGTTTATGCACCAGGCCTCACCGACATGGCTGCACTGCACATCAGGCCTAACCGCACGGCAAACTTTCGTAAAGACCGCTATGACGAAAAGAATGCGCGCTACAGGACTTGCTGGCCCGAACTTGT
>PAZY01000011.1 GCA_002715765.1 Rhodobiaceae bacterium
TGCCGCGCGCCTTCTGGAATGGAAAGTCTGGATTGCCTTCTGGGGGGCGGCAACCGTGACCCCTGCCCTTGCGAAAGAAAATGAAAGCCGGCAACAGGAATGGCTGACCGCCATCACACCCCTGATAGCGCTGCTGTCACCGCATGCAGATGCCGGTTACGAGGCGGAGCGGGTCATGGGGCTATTGAACGGACTGGGATTACGCGTCGCCATCCACCCCAGTACGAAAAACCAGACAGATGCCACCACTACAATCGCAAGACACCTGCAAGATCTCGCCCGTCGCGACAACGAGCGCGGCAATCCGGACAAACAATAAGAAAAGGGCTGTGCCGAAGCACAGCCCCCGTGACGTGAGAAACCCACCTCACACAATGCGTGGCCAGACCTTGTCTGACCTGGTCATATCAGAAAAGCACCGAAGGCTGCTCCGACACCCGCATGATACGACCCCGCCGTGTAGGCAGATGTGAAATCTCACTGGACATTGGATCACCTCCTTTTCGTTGTTGGAACCACGGCAAATCATGGACTGATTTGCCCGGATCACCAAATTGATATGCAAGCGCACACCCAGCTCCACTCACTCGGAGAGTGAAGGAGCCCAAAACCGCCAGTCTTTCTGCGCATTCACCGACCTCCCAACCCCCAGCTCTTCATAGCGCTGGCAGCACCGGTCAAACGCATCTTGCTGAATGAGTGAGAGAAACAAGTCCGGGACACGATCCAGCGCACCGGCCATATCTCCATCATTGAACGAAATCGCCTCCATGTTGGTTGCAACAGCGTCAGTGGAAAAACGTGATATCCGCATTGCCAAATCGTCGACAAAACCATCCAACTGCCCCGCCGGCAGTGCCCGATTGATTAGCCCAAAGCGCTCGGCCTCAACGGCATCATAATCTGCGCCACCCAAACACGCCTCAAGTGCGCGCGCCCTACCAACTTTCTCAGCTAGGTAAAGCGCTCCACCCCCGCCGGGCAAAAGCCCCATCATTATTTCCATCAGAGCAAACCTCGCACTGTCATGACAGCCAAAAGCCATGTCCATTGCAAAGACGAATTCCGCGCCACCACCACGCGCCTGCCCCGCCACTTTTGCAATCATGACTTTCGGCATTGCGCGCAATCGCCGAAGAAAGTCGCCGTAGAGTCCTGCAGCTGACCGGTCATACAGACCATTATCTTTGAGCATCTTCAGGAGACCAAAATCAGCATGTGAAAGGAAATGGGTAGGCGATGCGCTCTGGAACACAACCACAGAGAGCTCAGGCGTGGCATCCAACCAATCCGCGAGCTTGAGTAAATCTCCCATCAAATCGGCATCAATCACATTGGTCACCCCATTCGAAATGGTGACGTAGGCTAGTGACTGACGGTATTCGACACTGATCGTTTTAAACTCCGGTATCATTTCATTGCTCTCCTTCAGGAAGGACGACTGATTTTGCAACCGGCATCGCGCCCACCGCATCAGGGTCTCAATCACAAACAACGACTTTCTGTCGCTCGCACGCCGCAACACGATGACCGTACGCGGCTTGATATTCCCTGTTTTCATAAAGCGCATAGAACGCAGCCAGATCGGGATAACGGCCGATCGCCACCATGTCCCAGTCTTCCGACGGGCCAACAAACACCCCGGCAACCGGGGCGACATGAAGAAAACTGCCACCCGCCACCTCCATCGCTGGCATGCTGACGGCAGCGTACTGACCAAACGCTTCCTGCCCGGTCTGTCCCTTGCTGGAAGAGAATAAGCGCCCCGAATACTTGGCCTGCTGGCGGAATTTGAAGAAATTTATCAGCGTCAGCGGCTGAGTGGCCGGACGCTCCGCAATAGCCCGCCACTGCGCCAGTGTTGGCGCCTGGGCACCCCATTGGTCATAGGCTTTCGCCAATTCCTGAATTTTAACGTTGATCGATTGATTGCCTGACATCGGAACCTCCATTACTTTACGCGTGTAAATAAGAAGGAACTTTACACGTGTCAAGAAGAGTACCGAAAAAAACCCGGGAGGAAATCCTGGACGCCGCCTGGCGCCTGGTGTCGAAAGCCGGTGTGGAAATTTCGCTCGCGGAGATTGCCAAGGCGGCAAATGTCAGCAGACAAGCCGTTTACCTGCACTTCGGAAGCCGCGGCGGACTGCTGATGGCGCTTGTACACAGAGCCGACGAGCGGTTTGAGATCCGAAGAAAATTTGCCCATATAGCGGAAGAACACCCGCCCCACACCCGCCTGTCCGCCACGATCTTTCTCTGGCTGGACTTCGTGGTCGAAATCAGCCCCGTCGCAAAAGACCTGATCCGCCTCCGACCAACAGATGATGCCGCTGCCGCAGCATGGAACGACCGTATGGACGAGCTGAAAACATGGCTGCTAGCCCTCATGCTCTCCCTGAAACAGGAAAACATCTTGAAACAAGGATGGACGCCGGAGAAAGCGGCTGAGTTTTTCTGGGCCTTAACCAGCGTACAGATGTGGACCCTGCTGGCAGAGGAATGTCACTGGCCCCTGACCGATATCAAGCAGACCCTCGCAGAAACGCTCTCCCGAACACTCCTGCAACCGGCCTGAGCTCGCCCAGCGATCACACAAACAAAAGCCCGGCTCATCAAAATCGACGGCCGGGCTTCGTTTCTAGCTCATTAGGCTCTTATAGCGGGTGCAGACGGACCGGCAGGTTGGTGATGCCATGCACAAAAACAGACTTCGCATAAGTCGGCTCACCCACCACTTCGACCTTGTCGAAACGCTTCAGGATTTCTTCCCACAGAATGCGGATCTGCATTTCGGCCAAACGGTTGCCCATGCAACGGTGAATACCAAACCCGAAGGAAAGGTGCTTGCGTGCGTTCGGGCGATCGATCAGAAACTCGTTGGCGCGATCAATAGCGGTTTCATCGCGGTTGCCCGAGACGTACCACATGGCAAGCTTGTCGCCCTTTTTGATCTTCTTGCCGCCAAGCTCCGTGTCTTCAAGCGCTGTCCGGCGCATGTAAGCAAGCGGGGTCTGCCAACGAATGATTTCCGACACCATGTTCGGAATGAGCGATGGATCGGCTTTCAGCTTGGCATATTCGGCCGGNAACTGATTGAGCGCCAACACACCACCAGACATGGAATTACGCGTCGTATCATTGCCGCCAACGATCAGCAGCATCAAATTGCCCAGAAGCTCAAACGGCTGCTGCTTCGACATTTGCGGATCATGCGCCATCATGGAGATAAAGTCGCGTGACGGTGGCAATTGTGCACGTTCGGCAAGCAGTTTTGAGAACGTTTCAAGACAGACCAGCAGCTCAGCGCGGCGCTCGTCTTCGTCCAGACCCGTGTCCCCACCATCGGGGCCAGCTGTTGTTACGTCAGACCAGAAGGTGAGCTTCCGGCGCTCTTCAAACGGAAAGTCAAACAGCGTGGCGAGCATCTGGGTCGTAATCTCGATTGAGACCTTGTCTACCCAGTTGAACGTTTCACCGACCGGCAGACTNTCCAAAACCTTGCCCACACGCTCGCGGATCAGATCTTCAAGGTCAGCCAGCGCGGGCGGCGCAACAGCAGGCGAGACGACCTTACGCTGCACGTCATGCTTGGGCTGGTCCATCGCGATAAACATTTCCGGCGCNAAGTCCTCCTCAAGATCCGGCAGAACGATCGTGGGTTCTGACGAGAAAATCTTGTGGTTGGTATCAACGTGCAGAATGTCTTCGTAGCGCGTAACGGACCAGTAACCGCCAAACTCTTCCGACACAGAATAATGGACAGGATCCTCTTTCCGAAGGCGCTCGAAATAAGCCCAGTGCTTACGCTTGGCGAACAATTCCGGCTGCGCAATATCAATCGCCTCAATCGGCACGGATTTCGGGTCGACAGTGCACAGGTCGATAGGTGCGACCACTTCAGCTTGGCTCATTGGATCCTCCAGATGACGTACGGGTTTGTCCCAGTTTTGATGCATTATACAAATAATGACGCATGCGTCAACTTCAAGGCGCAAGCGGCTCTGAGCACAAGCTTATGTCTCATCCCTTAAAGATAAAAAAACGCCACCCGGTCAAGCCGGATGGCGTTCAAAATCCGCTGNAAACAGAGGTTTTTCACCCCTTTGAAGCAGCGTTTTACGACGTTTTCGGGTGCAAAACGACCGGNAGGTCCGTAATCCCCATCACAAAGCTGGAATGCAGACGCACAGGCTCGCCCACGACCTCAACCCGNTCAAAACGCTTCAAAATCTCTTCCCAAAGGATTCGGACCTGCATCTCACCAACCCTGTTCCCCATGCAACGGTGAATACCAAAACCGAAGGAAAGATGCTGGCGGGCCTTGGGGCGATCGATCAAAAACTCATAAGGCCGATCAATCACACTCTCATCCCGGTTGCCCGACGCATACCACATGGCGACCTTGTCGCCCTTCTTGATGGTTTTNCCACCCAGCTCAACATCTTCAAGCGCTGTCCGGCGCATATAGGCAAGAGGTGTCTGCCAGCGAATAATCTCGGACACCATATTCGGAATGAGCGAGGGGTCAGCCTTCAGTTTTGCAAACTGGTCCGGATAATTATGAAGTGCCAGCACNCCCCCGGACATGGAGTTACGTGTGGTGTCATTCCCACCGACAATCAGCAAAATCAGATTGCCGAGCAGGTTCATCGGGTCGAGTTTTTTGGTCTCTTCATTGTGNGCCATCAGCGANATGAAATCATTGGCTGGCGGCAGCTCGGCCCGCTCCGCATAAAGACGGCCAAAGACTTCCAGACACTCATAAAGCGCTGCCCGACGTTCATCATCCGTCAGATTCATTTCAGCGAGCGTAACCGGGTCCGCCGTGGCAATGTCAGACCAGAAAGTCAGNTTGCGACGATCTTCAAACGGAAAGGCGAAAAGCGTCGCCAGCATCTGCGTCGTGATTTCGATAGAGACTTTTTCCACCCAGTTGAACGTCTCTCCGACAGGCAGACTGTCCAGCACCTTGCCCACCCGCTCACGGATCATCGGCTCCAGTTCGGCAAGCGCTGGCGGCGCAACCGCNGGCGTGACCGCCTTGCGCTGCACGTCATGCTTGGGCTGGTCCATCGCGATGAAAGTCTCCGGNNNGAAACTGTCATCCATTTCATTCTCGATTGTGGTGAGAAAGATGGANGGCTCGGACGAAAACTGCTTGTGGTTCGTATCAACCGCAACNATGTCTTCATACCGCGTCACCGACCAGAAACGACCGATCAGATCACTGTCATAAAAATGCACCGGATCTTCTTTCCGGAGCCGGTCAAACAGTGCGAAATGCTGCTGGTTCTGGAAATAATCCCCGTTCGACATATCAATGTCTTCAAGGGGAATGGCATAAGGGTCGAATTCATCCGATGCGGGACTGATCTGCGCGGCCTGCGACATGTTTCCTCCAGAGATAGAACACAAATTCTTTATGGAAACACCTTATGCATAGATGACGCAGGCGTCAATTTTATCCTTTCCCGGGAAACTGCCGCGAACCGGGGCGGAATACTGCCCTTTAATTCCCCTTGGTCTCGCCTTGGAAGTATCCCTCATGGAAATATCCCTCAAAACTCGCCATTCTTCCGCAAGTCGGCTGAAGCCAAAACACAGATATAAGACGAATAAGCGGAAACCGGACCAAGGGAGCGTATGTGTCAAAACTGGATCAATACCGTTTGAGCGGCGCCTTCGTATTATATGCCATCTCCCTGGCGTTACCCGGGCTACATCTGGTTGATGGCAACATTGTAGAAGGCTGGCGCCTGTTACTCACCGCATGGTACGGCTTTCTGGTTCTGGAATTCGCCTGGCTCGCCAATCCGCTGTTCCTGTTCGGCATGCTGCATGGGTACAGGAACCGTCCCCTGTCCGCAGGCGTTTGCGGCGTGCTGGCTTGTCTCGTCGGCCTTCTTTCTTACAGTTCGGAAATCTGGATCGCCAACCACACGCGTATCAGCGGTTTGGGCACCGGCTTTTATGTATGGATGACCGCTTTTGTCCTCCTCGCAAGCTGTCTCCTCCCAACCCTGCTATCCACACGAGGCCAACAGGATCCCCCTCATGAAGAAGATGACGGGGATGCAAGCGTCGGCGGTTGATAAGGCACCTGCGCCTTGGCGAAAGCTGTCAATTCACACTCTGCAAGCCAGACAGCAAGCGCCTCTGTCAGACGCGGCGTAATCCTGTCAATGCGCTCAAGCAACAGGCGACGAACCGCCTCAACATCACGTAACGGCACATCTTCGGGTAGAAACCAGTGCGCGGGCACCGTGTAAATCGCGGTGTAATGCGTTTCCTCAACCATCAGATTGGCAACAACCCTCACCACAGGCGGCGGTTCACTGCTCGCGCGATACTGCGCCGCAAGCCCTTGGCCCATATAGGACGCTGAGCTCTGATAATAGGGAAACTGCGTAACACCCATCCGAACATACAGTCCCGGTCGCGGCTCCATTTCCACTTCATCCAGAAGACTGACAAACCCACGCTCAAAAAGCATCCGCCAAACGCCATTGGCCGCACGGCCCTTCGCGGCATATTCTTCTTGATAAACACCGTGAATGCCTGCCGCATTGACCTCCAGCGTCACAGCCGGGTTCGCCGGATCGCGAAACTTGACCAGAACCCCGCTCACGGCCAACTCGGACGCACCCTGAAAAAACTGCGCCCGACCTGGCACCGCGCAGGAGAAAAAACCGAGGGGACTTTGGAACACATCACCCGCCTCTCGCATTTCAGGCGCGCTTGCGCACCCGGCAAACACAACCGCATAGAGAGTGATAGCCATAAACCGTGGAAGACCGGATCGCATCAAATGCCCTCAACCGAGACCCAAAAACACCGTCCATACTCGCAGCAATATCGAGCGCATGCAAAAAGGCCACTCAGGGGGAACTGAGTGGCCTCAAGCGCCAGGTGAGGGTTGGCGCGCACCGGATGCATGCAATCCGGCATTCGATGGACGAAACGCCCAACTATTTTTTCGGGTGCAACCGCACCGGCAGGTTGGAATAACCCATCACGAAATTGGACGTCACCCGCTCTGGCTCGCCCACAAGCTCGACCTTGTCAAAGCGGGCCAGAACCTCTTCCCACAGGATGCGCAGCTGCATCTCTGCCAGGCGATTACCCATGCAACGGTGAATACCAAACCCGAAGGAGATGTGATGGCGCGCTTTGGGCCGGTCGATGATAAATTCGTTCGGCCGGTCGATCACTTCATCATCCCGGTTGCCGGAGATATACCACATGACAACCTTGTCGCCTTTCTTGATGAGCTTGCCACCAAGTTCCACATCTTCCATCGCATTGCGGCGCATATGCGCAAGCGGTGTCTGCCACCGAATGACTTCCGACACCATGTTCGGAATGAGTGACGGGTCCGCACGCAGCTTGTCATATTCAGCCGGGTTCTGATTAAGCGCGACCACACCACCCGACATGGAGTTACGTGTCGTGTCATTACCGCCCACAATCAACAGCATCAGATTGCCGAGATATTCCATCGGGTCCATGTTCTGCATGTCCGGATGGTGCGCCATCAAGGAGATGAAATCATTCTTGCGCGGCTCTGCCTTTCGCTCCTGCCAGAGCTTGTTAAATTCCTCAAGGCACTTGCCAAGTTCCTGAATGCGGAATTCCTGGGTAATGCTGTTATCACCAACAGTCGGACCCGACGCGGAAATGTCAGACCAATAGGTCAGCTTGCGACGCTCCTCAAAAGGGAAATCAAACAGCGTGGCCAGCATCTGGGTCGTCAATTCAATCGACACGAGGTCAACCCAGTTAAACGTCTCGCCGACAGGCAGACTGTCGAGCACTTTGCCAACCCGCTCGCGGATCACCGGCTCAACTTCCGCAAGCTGCATGGGCGCCACTGCCGGCGTCACAATTTTACGCTGCACGTCATGCTTGGGCTGGTCCATCGCAATGAACATAGGCGGCTGAAACTCTTCCGCATCACCAATTACAATGCTTGGCTCCGATGAGAACTGATGGTGATGCGTATCCACATGCACAATATCGTTGAACTTGGTGATCGACCAATACGGACCGAATTGCTCCGAGTCGCAGAAATGCACCGGATCTTCTTTCCGCAAGCGTTCAAAATAGGCCCAGTGAGCCTGTGCCGGATAAAGCTCCGCCTTGCCCATATCAATCTGCTCAAGCGGCAAAGAATAGGGATCAGGTATCAATGTCTCTGTTGGTTTTATTGCTGCTTGGCTCATCTTTCATTCCTCCTCAAAAGGTCAATGCTGGGATTCAGGTAGACGCACAACAATGCCGTCAAGCGCGGCCTGGGCGGTGATCTGGCATGCAAGCCGGCTGGTATCTTCCACGCCTTCGGCAAAATCGAGCATGCTTGCTTCCATCTCACCCTTCTCACCAGCTTTGGCAAGCCAGGCCTCATCGACATAAACGTGGCACGTCGCACAGGCACACGCACCGCCGCAATCGCCGTCAATCCCGGAAATCATGTTCTCAACGGCAACTTCCATCAGCGTCTTGCCTTCATCAGCCTCCACCGTATGGGTCGCCCCTCCGTGCTCAATATAAGTAACCTGGACCAATCAACCTCTCCCCAATTGCCCATCATCTTTCCTGCAAAGAAGAAGCCTCCGCCGACCGAATGCTTTCTCCTTGCGACAGATCTTTGCCTGTCCATTTTACGTATAAGTAATACGCATTTATAAATGTTATGACAATCATCCGCCTCCGTCAACACTCAGCCCTCCGCCAAAGGACAATGGGGAGGCAAAAGGCAATGCGAAAGGTGACGCGCAGCCCCCGCTGTCCCATACTCAAAGATGGAGACAGGCACTCAGTCATTCTGGACGGCCTGGAGGAGGGAAAATGAAGCGACTTAGTGTACAGGATGCTGCTTTTCTGCAGGCCGAAAGCATCGAATGTCCGATGCATATTGCCAGCGTTCAGGTTTTCGACCTGCCAAAGAAGTATGAAGCTCGGCGGGATTTTGTCCCGAAACTCATGCAGCGTTTCGGCAAAGCAACGCCCAGCGCGCCCTTCAACCTAAAATTGCACGCTGATTGGTCAAAACTGGATGTCTGGCCAAGCTGGGTGGAAGAACCAAATGNCGACCTGGATTACCACGTCCGCTTCGTCGCCCTGCCGACACCCGGCGACACGAACCAGCTCATGCGCCTGGTCGAACGTCTGCACGAACCTTTGCTCGATCGCAGCAAGCCGCTTTGGGAGCTTTACTTCATTGATGGGCTGGAGGGAAACCGCCTCGCCATCTATTTCAAAACCCATCATGCCATGATCGACGGTGTTGCCGGTATGGCCATGATTGCAAAATCACTCTCCCTCACCAAGTCCAGCACGGGAGACATCCATCCCATCTGGCAGTTACCGGAGCGCANGAAACAACCTACAGAAAGTGAAGGCCTGTTTGCCACCTGGCGACACAGCGCCGAAGAAGCCCTCACGCAGATCAATTCAATCGGCAAACTAACGGGAGATTTTCTGCGAAAGGAAATCAACGCCCTTGCCAAAGGTCACCTTCCTTCACTTGGAAGATCACAGGCTCCCAAAACACCCTTCAACGTGCCCATCNAACGCCACCGGCATTTGAGTGTCTTCTCTCTGCCGCTGGCGCGAACAAAAGAAATTGCAAAAGACTTTGATGGAACGGTGAACGATGTCGTATTGGCGATATCAGGTGCAGCCATACGGCGCTATCTGCAAGACAATNACAAACTGCCGACAAAGCCGGTTCTTGCCAGCTGCCCGGTTTCAGTACGAGCAGCCAATGCAGATCAGTCAGGCAACAACATATCCATCTTCATCGCCACAACAGGCACCGACATCGAAAACCCGGTGGAACGCCTGAAGGCAATCACGCATTGGGCCAACAAGGAAAAGCGCAAGATTGCCAACATGAGCACGGCAGCCGCGCAAAATTACGCGACCATCTTCGGCCTCTCCGCCATGTTGCCTCAAATGGTGGGAGCAGGCGACATAGCCATGCCGCCATCAAATGTTGTGATCTCCAACGTCCCCGGCCCAAGGCAACCGCTTTATCTTGGTGATGCGAAACTGGTTGGTATCTACCCGGTCTCTGTACTGATTGACTACCAGGGCTTCAACATCACCGTTCTGTCGCGCGAAGACAGCCTCGACTTTGGCCTGATTGCAGCTCACGAAGCGATCAACGACCTGACAAAGTTTACCGGCTTCATGCAGGCCGCATTTGAGGAACTGGNCGCAGCCTCAAACGAGCTTCTGGAAAACGAGATCGCCCGTGTCTCCGCAAAGGCAAAAGCCCGCAAAGCGAGCGCNCNGGCCCAGACAAGACGCAATGCGGCCCCCTCNACCAGAGNCGGCAAGAAGCCATCCGTCGGGGCCCGGCCCGGAACCGGAAAGAAGCCCCTAACCCGCTGATGNTTTCTTCCGGGAACTGCCATCCGGCAAGACCCGGAACGTCGCATTCGCACGCGCNCACACATCCCCATCGGCGGTGACAAANGCCTGCGCGAAATCAAGTGTGCGCCCCGGTTTCACAAAATCCGTCCTGATTTCCACCCACTGCCCTTGCTGGGCAGTGCCTAGAAAATCGACACTCAGGTTCACCGTCACCAGTCCACCAACAGCTTNATGCCGGGTTGCGCATGACAGGCCCATCGCATTNTCAGCAAGCGCTGTCAGCAGCCCNCCATGCACAAACCCGCGAGAGTTTGTGTGTTGCTTGTCAGCCCGGAAGCCCAGAACAACAGTCTCTTCATCAGCTTTTGAATAGAGAGGCTCCCACGGCGCCGTGAGGGGGCTTTGACGGAAATGAGGTTTGAACCCGTCGGGTACGTTGTGCATCTGCGTAATCTCCAGAGAATTTCAATACATNCATCTGAGAGAAAGGCAGGGATCAAGCAAGCCGCGATATACGCAAAGGCTTTCGCACAGCAAACGCNATCACAAGCTGGTGAGCNCGAAACGGCAGTTAACGCCGGACATCAACGGGCTTTTCAAGCTGATAAATAATCTCCGNAAACGCATCCATATGGTTGGAAAGGGCCGCATGCGCATCCAGAACGCCACGATTGTAAAGTGCGCCGCCAACTTCCCTGGTCAGGAAGTCAATCAGGAACTCCGCATCAAACTGACCGGCATCAACATCCAGTTCATCCGCAAGGTAAGACAACAGCTTCGGTACCAAGCGTGCTTTCTCTTCCGGCGTCAACTTCAACTCTTGCATAAAAAATCCATTCGAATCGTATCCTCACTGCCGGGTGACTTTAACAGGAAGCCAATGCCAGGCTATCCGCCTGCCGCCGCACATTGCACTCCCCACGAAACGTGCCCACAATNCAATCAACACCGGGACAGGAAGGCAATCACCGTGACCACCAAATCCTCACGCTTTCAGAAGAAAGTACGCCGCCAAATATCCGGCTTCTGCCTGATCATGGCCATATGCTTGNCCGCCGTCCCNGCCCTTGCNGATCTGATGATCCAGAATGTCACCATCATCGACCCNGTATCCGGCGCANCCGCAGGNCAGGACGTGCTCATCNGCGGGGATGTCATCTCAGCCATCGGCGATCATGGTACCATTGCAACNTTCGCNCCCGTAGAAACAGTAGACGGGACNGGCAAGTTTCTCATCCCTGCGCTTTGGGACGCTCATGTTCACCTGACGTTCGACGAAGAGATCGGGGAGGCAGCCCTCCCCTTGTTTGTGGCAAACGGCATTACCCGCGTGCGCGACACGGGCGGCCTGGCAAACAAGATGCTGGCCATGAGAGAACGGGCCGGCGCCCGCGGGCCAGCAGCACCGGAGATTTATTTTTCCGGTCCGCTGATCGANGGNATCCCGCGCGTTTACGACGGCAGCCCAGCCTCATACCCCGACATATCGTCCGGCGCNGCCACACCGGATGAGGCCATTCGCCANGTNAACCAGCTGGCCGATATCGGCGTACACTTCATCAAATCATATGAGATGCTGACACCCGCCACTTTTAGAGCCCTCGTGACCCGCGCNACCGAACGCGGCCTGCCCGTCACATCGCATGTGCCCTTGAGCATGNANGCAGCCAGCGTCGCGGCAGCCGGCGTTCGCGGCATGGAACATCTGCGCAATATCGGCCTTTCCTGTGCCGGATCNGCAGACACATTACTGACCGCACGCCAACGCATGTTGCGCGAAGGACAGGCAATGGAAGGCAGCAGCTTGCGCGCGTCCATTCATGCCGCGCAGCGTCCCATTGCATTTGAAGATCAAAGCGAAGCACGTTGCACAGACCTGATCGCAACACTGGCGGCGCNCCGGGTTTTCCAAACCCCGACGCTCGCCCTCAACACGCGCGGTGCATTTCGCCATTTCGCGACAGCCGAATGGCAAAGGACGTTCGCCTACCTGCCGGACCCCGTGCGATTACGCTGGCAACGAACAGTCGAGCGCGCAATCGCAGCCGCCAAAGACCCCGCCCAGATTGCCTTTTCAGACTGGTCGCTTGAGATGGTCAACAAGCTTCACCACGCAGACGTTCCCATCATGGCAGGAACAGACACGCCGATCGGCTTCCTCACACCCGGCTTCTCTCTCCATCTGGAGCTGGAAAGGCTCGTTCAGGCCGGGCTCACACCGCAGGCTGCATTGGCCAGCGCCACTATAGAGCCCGCGGCTTTTTTCGGCCTGCAAGACAAGATGGGAACGATCGGGGTGGGGAAGAGCAGTGACATGGTGCTCCTCACCGCCAACCCGCTTACAGACATCCGGAACACGACGCAGATCGACAGTCTTGTCGTGCGCGGCACCTACCTCGATCCCGCCGAACGTGCGGCACTACTCGGGAATAACTAGGCCCAAAATCCGATCATGTTGCATCCGATCTCGTTCCGGGCCCAGCCTTGACGCCTAACGTTTGCTGTCACTTAGCCTGTTTTCTTCTGCAGGTTTTCCTTCAACGTGCTGGCATGAGCAGACAGCTCGGCCGAAATCTTCATCACCTCGCCTGAACTTGTCGCCACCTCCTGCACATTGGAAGAAACAGAACTGATGCCCGCCGTAATGTCTCCCACACCTTTCGAGGCTTCGGACATGCTGCGCGCGATTTCCGTCGTCGCTGCACCCTGCTCCTCAACCGCCGCTGCAATTGCTCCGGAGATTTCATTGAGCTTGGCAATGGTGGACGACACGGTCGCAATGGATGAAACCGCGCGGTCTGTCATGGCCTGAACTGCCCCCACCTGTGTTTCAATTTCTTCCGTCGCCTTGGCGGTCTGCCCGGCAAGCGCCTTAACCTCACTCGCCACGACGGCGAACCCCTTACCGGCCTCCCCCGCGCGCGCTGCTTCGATGGTTGCATTGAGGGCCAGAAGATTGGTCTGTGCTGCGATCCCGCGGATCAGCTCAATAATGACGCCAATCTGATCGGACGTTTGCGACAATTCGGCAATATCCTCCCCGACACGCCGGCTCTCATCTTCCGCCTCTCCAGTCATGGCCGTCGATTGTGAAACCTGACGGTTGATTTCTTCCACCGAAGAATTCAGCTCCTCAGCCGTAGCCGCGACAGTCTGGACATTCGCCAGCGCTTCTTCTGCGCCAGCCGCAACGCCCGTCGCCCGCTCGCCCGTAATCTCCGTGGAGTTACGCATATCGCTCGCGTAGCCGTTCAAAACCTGCGCGGCCTTTTCGAGCATGTTCGCCAGCTCTTCAAAATCATGCATCTTGGCTTCAATACCATCGGCAGCGCCGTTAATCGCTTCCGATGCAATGAGGAAGCTGCCCAACATGCCTGTTTTGGAGATCCGCCGGAAATACTGGTTGCGCTCCATATAGCCAAGACAGGCGGTTGACTCACGAATATAGGCATCCGTGCGGTCTATCAGTTCGTTCAGTTTCAGGCAGAGGGCTCGTTCGCGCCCCTCCACTTCCGTCACATCGAGAACGCGAGCTTCAAAATCGCCATGCGCTACGCGCTCACAGACCGCGATGACTTCGTCGATCTTCGCCGTCGATAGTGCCTCGCCTGCAATGTTCATCTTGCGGCCAACACCACTGTTTTTTAAAAATTTCATGTCTATTCCCCTCATGCCGCCTTCATCAGGTTTGCGACAAACTCTTCATACTCAAGTTTCTCCTGCGCCAACACGGACTGTAGCTGCGTATAGGACGCCGCCAGGCCGTCCTTTGCATTGCGGTGCTGGTGTTCGATATCCAGAAGACTTTTGTAGAGTGGAATGATCTTGTTCTTGATCGTCGATTTTTCCGGCAAACGCCGCGTCGAGTGATAACCGACAATCTTCCCGTCCGAACCAAAGCTCGGCGTTACATGAGCGACAACCCAGTAGTAGTCCTCGCTTTTTGTCGTATTAACGACATAGGCGAATATCTCGCTCCCCGCCTGGATCTTTTCCCATAGCAGCTTGAAAACAGCCCGCGGCATATCCGGATGCCGGATGACGTTATGAGGTTTCCCGATAATCTCCGCCTCACGGTAACCCGCAACACGCAAAAACACATCATTCATATAGGTCAGATGACCTTTGAGATTGGTTTTGCTTACGATCAACTCGTCCTGACCGAAAAAAATTTCCTTGCCCTGCGACAACATTTATCCCCTCCCGAGCACCATTTCAAATGGCCACTCCTCCTTGTGACACGGGGTTATCGGGCCTCTCTCCACCCCCCAATAACCCTTCTCCGGGAATAGAAGGTGCCGGAATTCAATAAAAACTTGATTAAATTTTTTGAGTATTTGCTCTATTTAAATAGAACGAAGAATTCACACTGAAAGCAAAATCACAAAAGCACATCAGGAGCTTAAGCTGAGTATCTCCGCACACCCGATGACCGCATCAGAACGCAGGGTGAAACGAGCACGAAAAACGCCGCCTGAGCAATCAAGCTCAAGCGGCGTTCTAAGTGTTGGTGAAGAAGGGCTCCCTAAGGAGGTCCAAGACAATGCGATCTGTCGTTCTGTTTCTGCTCTTTGCAGACCTGGCGGCGACCTACTCTCCCACGCCTTAAGACGCAGTACCATCGGCGCTGAGGGTTTTCACGGCCGAGTTCGAGATGGGATCGGGTGCAGGCCCCTCGCCATAACCACCAGGTCGGCAAAGAACAAAAACCTCAAGCTATGCTTGAAGGAACGACAATCTATCTGATCTTTTGCATGCTTCCACTCATTCCATCCTCAGGATGAACATGGGTAAATGAGAGTAATCAAGCCAATCGAACGATTAGTACCAGTAAGCTCAATACATTGCTGCACTTACACACCTGGCCTATCAACGTGGTCGTCTTCCACGGTTCTCAAGGGAGAATTAGTTTCGAGGTTGGTTTCCCGCTTAGATGCTTTCAGCGGTTATCCAGTCCGTACATAGCTACCCAGCTGTGCCGCTGGCGCGACAACTGGTCCACCAGAGGTACGTCCACCCCGGTCCTCTCGTACTAGGGGCAGATCCTCTCAATTCTCCTACACCCACGGCAGATAGGGACCGAACTGTCTCACGACGTTCTAAACCCAGCTCACGTACCGCTTTAATTGGCGAACAGCCAAACCCTTGGGACCTGCTCCAGCCCCAGGATGCGATGAGCCGACATCGAGGTGCCAAACAATGCCGTCGATATGGACTCTTGGGCATCATCAGCCTGTTATCCCCGGCCTACCTTTTATCCGTTGAGCGATGGCCCTTCCACGCGGGACAACCGGATCACTATGACCGACTTTCGTCTCTGCTCGACTTGTCAGTCTCGCAGTCAGGCTGGCTTCTGCCATTGCACTCAACGAGCGATTTCCGACCGCTCTGAGCCAACCTTCGCGCGCCTCCGT
>PAZY01000012.1 GCA_002715765.1 Rhodobiaceae bacterium
GTTGCGATCCGCGTGAGGGAGCGACTGGGTTTTCATGCCATGGAGGTTACCTCTGCCGATGGGTTGAGAAAGGCTTTTCGTCTTTTTCAACCAGCTTTGACTTTGGTGGATGAGGGTGTTGCAGAAGGTAATCTGGGCGCATTGATCGCATCATTGCGATATGGCATCGGTGGTGGAGACCGGACCCTTGTCGTTACCGGGCATGACCGGCAGGCGCCCGAGATCGAGGCGGCACTGATTGGTGGTGCGGATGATTTTTTGCGCAAGCCGCTGTCTGATGCAGCTTTGTCGATCATGCTGCAACGGCGTGATACGAGCGAAAAAATGGCCGTAGGGCAGTCATCCGGCTGGAGCCAGAAGCCACGACCGGCGGCCGGTGATACCGGGCGTGGTGAAGTTATTCAGCTGGCCGACTGGCGATAAGATAGACGCCAGTCAGGCCGTTTTTCCTGCCCTGATTTATTTTCATATTCTTTCGACAGGTACCAGTGTCTGAAGTTGAGGGGCTGTTTATGGCCTCTCAAGTTTCGTTTTTTGTGATCCAGGCTTCGGCGCGGGCGCGACTGGTGAGGTAGGGTTTCAAACCCGCGAGCCCCACTGCACCCCCAACCAGGAGAATTAATGGAGGTAAGTACGCTAGCGAATAACGCAGCATGTTTTCGTCTGCATAAAAGAAGTCGGTCATGGCCGCGATGGCGGAAGGGCCAAGACCCAGGCCGATTAGCGTAATGATGAAGATCATGAAGGCGGAGGCGAAGCCACGCATCTGGTTTGGCATCAGTTCCTGTATCGCCGCAGCGCCTGGCGCAATCGCAAAGGTGGAGAAGAAGGTAGAGATTGAGAGCAGGACGAGCACAAGAGGCATATTGCCATCAATCAGCGGATAGAGAAGGGCAAAAGGAGCGGCGGCTATACAGCCGAGACCCATTACCAGCAGCCTTCCGTTTTCACGTCCCATGGACACGGCTTTGTCGCCCATCCATCCGCCCGCTACGACACCAGCGGTCCCGAAAACCATCACGATTGTGCCGTAGTAGGTACCTGCATCAACGATTGACCAGCCGTGGGTGCGAAGGAGAAAGCTTGGTATCCAGGCGGCGACGCCGTAGGCCATCATCGCACCCAGGGCGTAGCAGATGTGATGGGTGAAGAGTGTAATCCGGTTGCTCCACATGAAGTTCACCACTTCGGAGAGAGGTAGTGCGGCATGTTTCTCATTTCCGTTTTCGTCAACCGTTGTGCGCATATGTCCGCGGCGCTCCGGTTCCTTGATGGTCCACATCCAGGCTGCCACCAGGATGCCGGGCAAGCCAACAGCCAGAAAAACAACCTGCCAGGGGAAAATCTCGCCGATCAGCGGGAGCGTGGTTGTGCCGGCTGATTGAACAATCGCGACAACTTGTGCCCCGATAATGAGGGCCAACCCTGCGCCGATATACACGCCGATACCATAAACGCCGAGGGCGAAGCCCATACGTTCGGGACGGAAGTAATCTGCCAGCATGGAATATGCCGCGGGAGAGAGGGCAGCTTCACCAACGCCGACACCCATCCGGTAGATGAACAATTGCCAGTAAGCGCGGGCGGTGCCGCACAGGGCGGTCATCAGGCTCCAGACAAGAATACCGATTGAAATAATGCCGACGCGGTTCTTGCTGTCGACCATCCGGCCAATGGGGAGGCCGACCAGCGCATAGAAAACGGCGAATGCGAAACCCTGGAGCAGGCTTATCTCGAAATCAGAAATGTTGAGATCGCGCTTCATAGGGCCGACCAGAAGGCTGAGGATCTGCCGGTCGATGAAGGAAAATGTATAGGCGACAACAAGAACGCCAACGACATACCAGGCATAGATGGTGCGGGGATAGGGCTTGTCACCGGGCCTTGAATGTTGGGGGTGGTGCCGGGTTTCTTCGACTTCAGCCAAGACTTCCGTTTCAGACATGTATTCCTCCTCGAATCCTGCCGGAGAGTGTACCGGGTTCCAAGGGTAGGTCGAGGATTTCGGGGGAGGATAAGTTTTTCCGAAAGTGGCACGCGCTTTGCGATCTCTTGGGCAGGAGAGATTAAAATATGACGGCTATATCATTTGAAATTGCTGCTTCACCTTTGGAGGTCACGCGAGCTGTTGCACGTGCGAGTGACGAAACGGGTGTGGATTTTGATTATCTGATGCAGACTGCAATGCGCGAGTCCGGCTTGGAAAGCACAGCAAAAGCAAGGACTTCCAGTGCATCTGGTCTCTTCCAGTTTATTGATCAGACATGGCTTTCGGTGGTCAAGCAGAACGGTGAGGCCTATGGATTGGGGAGGTTTGCTGCGGCGATTGAAACCCGGCCGGATGGGCGGCATTTTGTGTCTGATCCGGCAATGAAGGAGGCAATTCTTGCCGAGCGGTTTAACCCTCAATCGGCGGCCTTGATGGCCGGGGCGTTGACCCGGGACTCTGAAAATCGCATGGAGCGTGAGCTTGGCCGTGAAGTGTCCGGCGGCGAATTATACATTTCCCATTTTCTGGGCACTGGTGGGGCTATAGATTTTATTCAGGCGACGGAGGTTGCACCTGGTCGCCGTGCGGCAGACCTGTTTCCGAAAGCGGCCGCTGCAAATAAGCCGATTTTCTATGATGAGAGTGGGCGCCCTCGCACCGTGCGGGAGGTGTATCGGAACCTCATCGCTAAACATGGTGGCGATACAAAGGAAGCTCCGGCTCTGCCGGGGGACAGGTTGCAGAATAGTGAACGGGTTGCATCCGCCGATGTTTCAGCGTCGGAGCGGGCGGGAGCCCGGTTTGGTTTGGAGGCTTACACTGGGGCTCGGGCCAGTGCACCGGTTCGCGTGAGTTCGGGTTATTCGCGTCCGGTCATGGAGCTTAATCCGATGGTGATCAACATACTGGCGTCGCTGGATGTTCCGGCAAGTGACGATACATCCAGCGAGTTGAAGAAGGAACGGACGTCCAATCTGTTGCGTGCTTACGCCTCGTGAAGCCAGTCACTTGACCGGGGAGTACGCGCGGGTCCGTTCGTCTTCTGATCGATGCTAAGCGACCGCGCCGATTGATTTCAATTCCTGCCATTCTTCGTCTGTCAGGCCAGCAGCGCGCAGCACTTCCTCTGTATGTTGTCCGAGTTCTGGTGCCGGAGCGACAAGGCCTGCTTCCTCATCGGAGAAGCGGATGGGCCCGGCGGGAGACTTGAAAGCGGTCGTGCCATCTGGTCCTGCAATATCAACGAAGGCCCCCGCGGCGATGGCTTGCGGATCTTTCACAACTTCGGACGGGTGTTGCATGGGAGACCAGATCTGGTCTTCAGCATCAAGCCGTTCACGCCAATGCGCGAGGGGCTTGGAGGCAAAGATTTCATCCATAATGTCTACCAGCGCAGCTGCATTTTCGCGGCGCGCACGCGGGTTTGCAAATAGCGGATTGTCAGTCAGGTCCGGANGGTCGAGCGCCCGGCAGATCCCGGCCCAGTCCGGCTGTCCCTGGCGTGGTACGAGCGCTATCCAGTGTTCGTCCTGGGTCAGGAAGAAGTTTGAAATTGGTGCAATGGCTTCGTGGCGGCTCTTGGAGGTTGCCAGTTTACCAAACATGAGCTGGATCGACATATCTGATCCGCCAGTATAGATGCCGGCGCGAAGGAGGGAGGCCTCGACCAGTTTGCCTTTCCCTGTTTTACCGCGTTCCAGCAGCGCAGCCAGGATGCCGGCAACTGTTGCCATGGCTGTGGTATGGTCCCCGTTTGCCATGCGCAGTGGAGCGGGCTCCTGTCCTTTGGGGGTTGCCATCCGCCCGATACCTGAGCGCGCATAGAAGGCGGCCACATCAAAACCCGGCTTGTCGCGGTCAGGGCCCGTCAGGCCATAGCCGGTGACGCTTGCGTAAATCAGTTTCGGGTTTATGGCTTTCAGGCTTTCATAATCCAGGCCCGCCCGTTCCAGCCCGCCGGGGCGAACATTGGTCAGGAAAACATCTGCGTCACGAATGAGCTTTTTAAGTGCGGCGACACCTTCCGGTTTGCTGGTGTCCAGCGCCACGCCTTTCTTGCCGCGATTGTCAATCGTGAAAACAGGGTTTCCCTGAAGGCCATCGGCCGCGATATTGCTGAGAAAGTGCCGCATCGGGCAGCCGCTCAGCGGCTCAACCTTGACCACATCCGCGCCCCAGTCGGCCATGATACCGCCTGCACCGGGTGCTGCGATATAGGTTGCCATTTCGATGACGCGGATGCCTTCGAGCATAGATTTTCCCCTTATCGATGAATNCATGATTGTTCTTGATATCAGATTGCGCGGATCATCCACGAAACAGCGCATGTGTCAAAAGAGACGCTTTCCCTTGCGTTCGGTGTCCATGATAAGCTTTGAGCCATGGTTGACCTGTCCGATGCCGAGATTGGGGCATTCAAGACCCAATTGGAGGCGCAACTAAAAGAACTTGAGGCCGTTCGGTCTGTATCGAAAGATGCCAGCGCTGTTGTTCAACTCGATCAACAAAGCGTGGGGCGACTGAGTCGAATGGATGCACTACAATCGCAGGCTATGGCGCAGGAGACCGAGCGGCGGCGGCTGGTGACTTTGCGCAAAATCAAGGCGGCATTGGCGCGGATCAGCGAAGGTGAATTTGGCTATTGCGTGGTTTGTGGGGAAGAGATTGCACTGGCACGTTTGAAACTTGACCCTGCGGCAGCAACCTGCATTTTGCATGCGCGCTGAACAGGCTGTTGGTGGCTGTGGTTGATGGCTGGAATTTGAGGGGCGAAAACGTGAGTTCGATTGACGTGAACGATAAAAAATTTGGCGATCAGGTACGTCTTGTTGTATCGATGATTGTGTGGCCCGGCTTGCTGGCATCTGCACTTTTTGCCACGGGACTTGGGATGACGACGGACAGTCCGGTGATGATGTTCAACCTGGTCTATATCAGTTTTGCACTGATCGTGGGGTTGCTTGAACGGTTGATGCCGCATGAACGGGCCTGGCTTCAAGATGACAAACAAACATTTGCCAATCTCGCGCATACGCTTCTGAACAAGGGGTTGGTTCAGATCCTTGTTGTTGTGACGGCAACGGTTGGGATAGCCGGGACGGTGCAACCTCCGGCCGGATCCACAGATGGTTTGTGGCCGGGCAGTTGGCCTATGTTCGCGCAGGTTGTTCTGGGACTGGTGATTGCGGAGTTTGGTCTATATTGGGCGCACCGTCTTGCCCACGATATTCCGCTGATCTGGCGCTTTCATGCGGTGCATCATTCGGTGACCCGCCTATGGTTTGTGAACACGGGCCGGTTTCACTTTGTGGATTCGTTCTTCAGCATTATTTTGAGCCAGCCCATTCTGTTTCTCATGGGGGCGCCGGTTGAGATTTTCCTTTGGGTGAGCGCCTTTACCGCATTTGTCGGCATTTTGACCCATTGCAACATTGAAACGCGCACCGGTTTGTTGAATTACGTTTTCAATACACCCGGGTTGCATCGGTGGCATCACTCGAAAGACCTGCGGGAGGGGAACAAGAATTACGGTGAAAACCTGATGCTCTGGGATTTGCTTTTCGGGACATATTTTGATGCCGATCGTCGGCCTCCGGCTAATATTGGCATTCATGGGCCCATGCCAGCGGGCTTTGTGGCGCAATTGGCCCATCCTTTCCGCAAGGAGAAGGCGCAGGCAGAAACGACCTCCTGACGGGTGGCGAGGGTTCTTTCACAATCTGCGTGAAACGCTGTGAAGCCATTTTGAAATCGCCACGAGCCACTGCGAAGCCGGAGCGGGGACGATGGTCCTCTGTCGTGCTCTTGTGGGAGGATAAGGTGTTTTGAGCTCAAATTTTCGGGGGTTTCGAGACTAAGTTTCGGGAAGATTTACTCTCTTTCAATGCTTTTCGATGTCACTTTGTTGGTCATCACGTTTGAAATGCCGAAAGTCCCAATGATTCGTTAACTAGCGCTTGCTAGGCTGATCTCGCTGAAACACACGTCCGGTAGAGCTTCATGAGAAGTTCTCCGACAGATTGGAGGGCGAGATATGGCCCATGAGAGTGTACTTTCTGCGTTTGATGTCGCGGCTTTGGCGAGCGACCCTTCACCACAATCGCGAGCGGCGATTGGTGCCAAGGTTGCCTCGCGGTTTGATAATGTGTTGATTACACAACGCGAGCGCGAACTTGCCGAGGCTATTCTCACTCAATTGGCGAAAGACACAGTGGTGGCTGTTCGCGAAAGCCTTGCCAAATCACTGAGCTGTTTGCCCGGTGCGCCCAAGACCGTCATTCTGGCGTTGGCGGACGACATTGATGAAATTGCCGCGCCTATCCTGGAAGACTCACCCGTTCTGACGGATGCCGACCTGATTGCGTTGGTCCGTCGCGGTTCGTTTGCCAAACAGATTGCCATTGCGGGACGGGCCTCCATCTCGACAGACCTTTCTGACGCGCTGGTGGAAACTGACAATCGCCGCGTTGTTGCACGGTTGATGAAAAACCCGGGTGCTCATTTTAATGACAATACATTGGCCTGGGTTGCAGATCACTATGCGGGAGATGAGAGTGTTGTTGAACCACTGGTTCATCGGGCCGACCTTCCTTCAAGTGTCGTCGAACATGTCTTGTCAGCCGTTTCTGGTGAACTTCAGGCCTATCTGATGGAGCGACATGCGATTGCCCCGGATGTTGCCCGCAGGCTTATTACTGATGCGCATGAACGCAACCTGGTCAATTTTGTCAGCGAGATTGATGCTGGCGAAATGGGGCGTCTGATCGACAAGTTGATGGCAAAAGGACAGTTGACGGCATCTCTTATCCTGCGTGCTCTTTGCATGGGGGAGGTGATGTTTGCCGAGGCTGCCTTGACAAGGATTGTGGAACTGCCCGCGCGCAAAGTTTGGACCTTGTTGCTTGACAAGGGGCCGCTCGGGTTGCGGGCTCTTTTTGCCCGGGCCCGTTTTCCCGAAGATCTCCTGCCTACGTTTCGTATGGCTATCGAGATTTATCGGGAGATGGAGTATAACGGCGCGGAAGGCGACAAGGCGCGTTTCCGCCTGCTGATGCTGGAGCGCTTGTTGACATCCCAGCCGGACCTCGAAGGAGAGGATCTCGACTTCCTGCTCAGTCGCATGGCGCTGACTGCACCTAAAGTCCCCCATGCGGAACACTGGGTTATCCAGTAAGAGGCTTTAGACCGCGCTGTCATAACAGGTCGCTCTCATTACAGGGTGGTGCATAAAACTTGCCTCCAGAGATTTGAAAACTGATAATCTCGCGCTCAANCCTACCGAGACGCGAGGTTATTTGTTTATGTCTACTTCCCAGCCCGAAGCTTATATCTGTGACGCCGTTCGTACCCCTGTTGGCCGGTACGGTGGCAGTCTTGCGTCTGTGCGCGCTGACGATCTGGGAGCGGTTCCCCTGATGGCTCTTATGGAGCGGAATGCGGGGGTGAATTGGGAACTGGTTGATGACGTGATCTTCGGATGTGCCAATCAGGCCGGCGAAGACAACCGGAATGTTGCACGCATGTCGTCTCTGCTGGCCGGGCTTCCCGTCAATGTGCCGGGCAGCACGATCAATCGGCTTTGTGGCTCCGGTATGGATGCGGTCGGCACGGCAGCCCGCGCCATTCGCGCCGGTGAAGCCCATCTGATGATTGCCGGTGGTGTGGAAAGCATGTCGCGGGCCCCGTTTGTGGTGAGCAAGGGCGGAACGGCTTTTGCACGCGACCAGCAGATGTATGACACGACGATCGGCTGGCGTTTTGTAAACCCGCTTATGCACGCACAGTACGGTACCGATGCGATGCCGGAGACCGGCGAAAATGTTGCGGAGGACTTTCAGATCAGCCGGGTTGATCAGGATGCGTTTGCACTGGGTAGCCAGAAAAAAGCCGGTGTGGCGTTGAACAATGGCCGCTTTGAGCGGGAGATTGTTCCCGTGACAATCTCCGGCCGGAAGGGAGAGACGGTTGTCGCCGTTGACGAACATCCGCGTCCCGATACGACGGCAGATGGGCTTGCCAAATTGAAAGCACCTTTCCGCGATGGCGGGAGTGTAACCGCAGGGAACGCATCCGGCGTTAATGACGGGGCATGTGCGTTGTTGCTTGCATCAGCCGATGGTGTGGAAACGCATGGGTTGAAGCCAATGGCACGTGTTGTGGGAATGGCAACGGCCGGGGTTCCGCCACGCATTATGGGGATCGGACCTGCACCGGCGACACGAAAAGTGTTGGCACAAACGGGGCTTTCCCTGAGCGACATGGATGTTGTTGAGCTGAATGAGGCGTTTGCCTCGCAAGCGCTGGCGGTGATGNGTGATCTGGGACTGGCCGACGATGCGCCGCATGTGAACCCGAATGGTGGTGCTATTGCGCTGGGTCATCCTTTGGGCATGAGCGGGGCGCGGCTGTTGACGACGGCGGCTTATCAACTGCAGGAGACCGGCGGGCGCTATGCGTTGTGCACCATGTGCATTGGTGTCGGGCAGGGGATCGCGACAATTATTGAACGTGTCTGACAGGTTGCTGATTGCCATTGAGGCAATCAGCAATGGATGCCAGGAGCTGGAGACGATAAGGGCTGGAGGCGATAAGGGCAGGAGCAAGGGAGAGCTGACCAGTCAATAAATCCTGTCAGGCAACCCTTTTCAGGAGAAGAAAATCTGTTTGCGGTCGTCTGTCTGACGGGTGGCACATGGTCGCCCCCGTTTGGGACGGTTTGGCGGCAGTGCCGGGGAGATGGCAGGTGTTGCGTCCTCTGCTTCAGACGGTGTTTCTTCGGCAGCTGTTTTGGCGGGTTGTGGGTCGGCAAGCTCTTCCTCGGGAAAAAGGAGCAGGTCTGGATCGGCAAGAGTTGCGCGCGCCCGGGCAATTGTGTCGGTGCGTGCGGGACGTTCGTCCGTCAAGACCGGGATCAGCCAGTCAGACGACCAGGACTTGAGGCCTTCGATCGTGTCCGGGTGACGGAAGAAAGACCCCTGAACAGCAGAGAAGCCCATATCGGCAAGAGGCTTGACAGTATGAATGTCTTCCACGCGGGTGGCCGTAACCGTCAAACCATGTCGGGCGGCGGCGTCAAGGCGCTGTGCAATGAGTCCTTTCCCCGCCTGTGCGACCGAGCGGCTGAACTTGATGAGAGAAGCCCCGCCAATTTTCAGCTCAGAGAAATATCTGGCGCTGATGCGTTCTGCCGGCAGGAGATCGATCCCTGATGTGTCCAGGGCAATGTGGATACCGGCTTGTCTGAGAGTTTCGAGAGCGTGAAAGCGCCGTTCGTTTTCGTGTGTGAGTGCGCTTTCTGAAATATCTATCGCGAGGGCTTCTGCCGGTATGGCGTAGGCGATAAACAGGTCACTGAGATGATCAACAAGGGACGGTTGTTCCAGGTCTTCGCCACTCAGGTTGACCGCCACGCTCCAGTGTCGTCGTTCTGATCGCCAAAGAGATGCTGCGCGTGCCGCTTCATGTAAAACCAGATCCGTCAGATCGCTCATTCGTCTTTGCTCCGAGACGAACGCGAGAAACTCCCCGGGTAAAAGAGTTCCCATCTCCGGATGGTGCCAGCGAATATAGGTTTCCACCCCCAGGGTTCGCCCGTCGATGAGCGAGAGCTTGGGTTGGAACAATGTGGCGAAATGGCCGTCGTTGAAAGCGCTGTCGAGGTCTGCTTTCGTCAGGGGGAATGTGTTTTCGCTCATCTTGACCTTCGCATTTGTGCCGCGGGTGACGGGGCGGGATGGCCCGCTAATGTAGAATTGACGTCGCGTTGATGCGGTGTTTGTACATTTCAGCACAGCCTAGAGGGGCAGGCGTTAGGATCGGGCTGAAACAGGCGGCGCAAATTGAGTTAAATTGTTCTCAACAGGGAATCGCAAAGAAACAGGAACAAGCAAATGAGCGAAAAACAGGCAAAACCCCTCATTCCATCTGCAACGATTATGTTGGTGCGGGATGGTGATGCAGGGCTGGAGGTGTTTATGGTCGTCCGTCACCACCAGATTGACTTTGCATCCGGTGCGCTGGTTTTCCCCGGGGGGAAGCTTGATGATGGTGACAAAGCGCCGGGTATCCGGGCGAGGTGTGATGGTGCAGCGTCGGATGATGGTGCATTGGCGCTCCAGGTTGCGGCGATCCGTGAAGCCTTTGAGGAGTGTGGTGTTTTGCTGGCTCGCCCGAAGGGAAGTTCTGATTTTGTCAGCGCGGCCCGTTTGGCGGAGCTGGAGCCTTGGCGTGATCATCTGCATAAGGGGAGGGTCGATATGCTGACGTTCCTCGAAGAACATGATCTGCATCTGGCTTGCGATACGCTGGTGCCTTTTGCGCATTGGATAACCCCGGCGATGATGCCCAAACGGTTCGATACGCATTTTTATGTTGCGATCGCTCCTTCAGACCATGTGGCGCTGCATGACGGACATGAGAGTGTTGACTCCGTCTGGATCCGTCCGGATGTGGCGCTTGCAGATGCGGAAGCCAAGCGACGGACCGTCATCTTTCCGACACGGATGAACATCGAGAAATTGGGCCGGTCTGCCAATGTGCAGGACGCGGTTGTGGCTGCGCGTTCCAACCGGGTTGTGACTGTGTTGCCGGAGATGCGTGATGTTGATGGCGTAAAGATGCTCTGTATTCCGGCCGAGGCTGATTATTGCGTTACGGCAGAGCGCCTTGAGAACATCAACTAGCTTCAGAGAAAGCGGGCCACAGCAGCTTCCAGCTCTGTTGCCAGCGCTTTTGCGGTTTCGTCTGTGTCGTCGCGCACTTCGTCGCGAACGGCGGCACAGATAGCATTCACGTGGCTCCTGGCGAGGGTAATACGGTTTGATTGGCTGATCTGTTCTGCAGTCAACAGTTCGCAAAGAGAAGCAGCAATACGACCGACGATCGGAAAGCCAAGCGTTGCAGCCTGACCTTTCAGGTCATGCCCGCGTCGGTAGAGTTCGCCCGAGACATCTTCGTCCGTCGGTGCGGCGAGCCAGGCCGTCATGACGGATGTCAGGGATGCCACTTCATCTTCCATCCATGTTCCGAATTCTTCGCGCATATTGTCGATTGCACGCTCGGCTCTGGAAATGAGTTCATCTCGCGCGATGCTTGATTTTCTGAACTGTTTGGAATGTACAATTTTGCTGGTGGCAGCCATATCCAGGTGTCCCATCGTCCACGTAAACGTATTCACCCTGTCCGCTCCCCCTGATTTCCTGGACACCCGTGGGGAAGACTAGAGGCTGGGCCTTAACGCTCAGTTCATCAACAGGGTTAGCAGATGGTTAATGCAGGAATTGTTCGTGCAGAATACGCTCGTCGAGACTGTGCCCTTCGTCAAACATCATCAGCAGTTTGACTTTTGGTTCCTCACAAATATCAACTTCCACCACATCGCGGACTTCGGTGTGATCTGCTACGGCACTGACGGGCCGTTTGTCGGCCTCCTGGATTTCGAAGCGAACTTCTGCTTTGTGCGGCAGAAGGGCCCCACGCCATCTGCGCGGCCGGAATGCGGAGATGGGCGTCAAAGCGAGAAGTTCAGCACCGATTGGAATTATCGGGCCTTGTGCAGAGAAATTGTAAGCGGTGCTACCCGCAGGTGTGGCAACCAATACGCCGTCGCAAACCAGCTCCGGCATGCGGACCTTGCCGTCGACGGATATCTTGATTTTTGCGGCCTGAAAAGTTTCCCGAAGCAGTGAAACTTCATTGATCGCCAACGCCGTGTGTGTTCGCCCATCTTTGCTGCGCGCTGTCATGCGGAGCGGATGGAGTGTTGTGATATCAGCGGCATTCAGGCGTTCCAGAAGTGTGTCTTCCTGAAACTCGTTCATCAGAAAGCCGACTGACCCTCTGTTCATGCCATAAATGGGAATGTTCCGACCCATCTGGTTGTGCAAAGTCTGGAGCATAAGGCCGTCACCGCCAAGTGCGACAATCACATCGGCCTCTTCAGGTGACACGTTTCCATAGCGCTCGGCCAGCGTGGCCAACGCGTTTTCTGCTTCCGGTACTTCTGACGCCACGAAGGCGAGTTTGCGGAACTTCATACCCGCTCCATGACTTGTCACATCTCTTCCCCGGTACGAGGTGGGCTGCACTATAACCTTTTCCGTCAAAAAAGGTCACGAGCCGATTTGTCTTTGATCTCGATCTATGTGCGTTCTGCATTGCTGTGTCATTTAGTCATGGTGACCGTTGGCCGTTGGGACGTTAAAAAGGCCGTATTGAGACAAGGGGCAAAGCTATGTTGGGGCGTATTTGCAAACAGGGCTGTGGGAGCGATCCGGTCAGGACCGTGCCGAACGCTGTCGCCTCTCCCGTTCGCGCGCGTGTTGGCGAGCGCCGTCGGTTGCTTGTGGCGATACTTGGTGTCTGGGCGCTGATCATTCAAGCTCTTTTGCCTGTCGCTGGCGCGATGGCTTCACCTGGCGGTGATGATTTCTGGGGTGCACTTTGTTCCAGCGCCGGAATTGAGCGTAGTTCTTCGGCCTTTACCCCGGTTTTGGATGAGGAGCGATCTTCACCTGACGGAATGGGATGTGGAGCCTGCGTCACATGTGCTTGCTCCACGACAAACGGATGCGGGTGTGGTGCGCTTCGCCTTGTTGAATGGCAACGTGTTGAACCGACACCCCGTAGAATTCCTCAAGTGGAGAATGCGACGGGCGTGTTGTTTGATCGCCAACAAGCGCCGCGTGGGCCACCTCTCACCTAAGAACAGATATATGTATTGCCCAGACGTCTGGGCCTGTTTCTTAGGGGTAATATCATTGCTTAAATCACATTTGCGCTCCGGGGTGAGGGCGTTCGCCGTTGCGGCGACGTTGCGCACAGGGTGCGCGACACTTCTTGTTGCGGGTGGCGTTTTTTCGGGGACGACATCGGTCAACGCCGGGGATGCTTTTGGTTCATCGTCGCTTAGTCTGTCTGAAATTGTCGTACGGGGACAGTCTGCCGACCCGTCGATTGTGCAGCGTTTCCCGCGTGAACGAACTTCGTTGGAGACAGATGGAGGGGCCTATCTTCGCTCAATTGCGGGCATTTCCGCAGGGCGTATGGGCGGGCATGGCGTTGATCCTGTTGTCCGTGGGCAATCTCAGAACCGCCTCAATGTCCTTAATGACGGGGCGCAGCAGTTCGGTGCATGTCCCAATCGCATGGACCCACCTACATCCTTTATCAACCTGGATACGTATGACCGTGTGACGGTGCTCAAAGGGTATCAGAGCGTGCTTTATGGTGCGGGTGGCACCGGCGGGACGATATTGTTTGAGCGCGATCCTGTTCGGTTGTCATCTTTCACCTCCAGGGCGCGCGCATCGCTCGGCTATGAAAGCAATGGCAATGTGCGACGCGGGTCAGCAAATGGCCTGGTGGGTAACGAAGAGGGCTCAGTGCGTGGCAATGCGACCTTTGTGGACGCTCAGTCCTATAAGAACGGCGACGGTCAGCAGGTTGCGAGCTCTTATGAGCAGTGGCACGGCGGGGTGGGGATCTCTTTGACACCGCGCACCGGTCGATATTTCTCTGTGGATCTGGAACAAGATCAGGTGACGGATGCCCTGTTTCCCGGTGCCGGGATGGATTCACCGCTTTCTGACTCAGTCAAACTGAGTGCGAAGAGTGTTCTGGATTTTGATGGTGTGGTTTCCCGATTGCGGATGGAGCTTTTCGGCTCTCTGGTAGAGCACGAAATGGACAATTACACACTACGCTCCCTTACCGCGATGCGGGCACGTCGTGTTGATAGTCGCTCTGACACATTTGGCGGGCGTGTTATCGCGGAGGTCGATATGGGGCAGGGGCTCGTTTCGGTCGGTATCGACGCGCAGCGCCGTGAGCGGGAGGCATTGCGTTATGACGGGGCTAACGGAGCAAGCGTCAGTACGTTGCAGAACCTGCTTTGGCCCGATGTTGCGATGACCCAGGTTGGCATTTTTGGCGAAGGGACTGTCCCGCTGTCGGACAGGACTGGACTGAAGCTCGGACTTCGCTACGACCATATTAACTCGGAGGCACGGAAGGCCGACCATGTCGCACGGGTTACGCATATGATGGGCGGGGTCGTGCTGTCTGCCAATGATCTTTACCGGGCACATTATGGGGTTACAGCGGACCGGGTGAGTGACCATAATGTGAGTGCATTGGCGCGGCTGGAAACCGATGTCGGTGACCTTGCGACAGTTTTCACAGGTCTGAGCCATTCTATGCGCTCGCCGGATGCGACAGAGCGATATCTTGCCAATTATATGGGTCCGGGTGGTGCGGATTCGTGGGTGGGCAATCCCAATCTTGACCCCGAGCGCCATGTTCAGCTTGATGCTGGCTTTACGATTGATGGTGGTGCCTGGGGAGTGTCGGGCACGGTCTATTATGACCGGGTGCAGGACTATATTTTGCGTGATCGGGCGCGGGGCCAGACTGGTGTCGTCGCCAATAAACCTTCAACGACGATCTACCGGAATGTACGTGCAAGTCTTGCGGGTGCTGAAATTGAGGCGCGTCATGCTTTCGCCCCTGGTTGGGAAGTCGTCTCCGGGCTTGCTTATACGTATGGGCAGAACGAGACCGATGACAGGGCTCTGGCGCAGATTGCGCCGCTTGAACTGTCTCTTGAACTTACCTATGGCGTGGAAGACTGGAAACTGGGTTCGCGCCTGTCTGCCGCTGCGGGTGCCAACCGGACGGACAGTGATCCTTTGACCGGGTCCGGTCTTGATGCGGGCGCGACGCCGGGCTGGGTGAGTGTTGACCTTTTTGGTCAGTATGACTTGCTGCCGTGGGCCGCTTTGGAGGTCGGGGTTACCAATCTCTTTGATGCCGACTATGCTTATCATCTGAACCGGGAAGATGTATTTTCAGGTGCCAGTGTTCAGGTTGATGAACCCGGTCGTTCCGGTTTTGTAAAGCTGACGGCGAAGTTCNGNGNGAAAATTTGTCGCCCGGACATTAACCNCCGGTCGTGGACATATGTCTGCGAACGGCGGGAGCCTTGCGCTCACGATCAATGATGAAGTCGTGGCCCTTTGGTTTGCGGCCTATGGCTTCATCAATCGTGTCGGCGAGGGCAGCAGGACCGCCGGAGCGAAGAGCGTTCCGCAAATCCGCGTCATCATCCTGACCCAGACACATGAAGAGTTGACCGGTACAGGTGAGGCGAACGCGATTGCAGCTCTCACAGAAATTGTGTGTCATGGGAGTAATGAAGCCGAGGCGACCACCGGTTTCTTTGATCCTGACATAACGTGCTGGTCCGCCCGTGCGGTCTGGCAGGTCTGNCAGTGTCCATTGACACTCCAATTGTTCNCGNACTTTGGAGAGGGGCAAGTACTGATCGTTCCGGTCTTCCTCGATGTCTCCCATNGGCATGGTTTCGATCAAGGTCATGTCATGGCCTTGCTCATGGGCCCACTCGATCAAAGAGGGGATTTCGTCGGCGTTTGTGTCCTTAAGGGCGACGGCATTGATTTTCACCTTCANCCCTGCTTCGGTTGCAGCCTTGATACCGTCCAGCACTTGAGACAGGCGCCCCCAGCGCGTGATGGTCTGGAATTTTTCGGCATTCAACGTATCCAGAGAGACATTGATGCGNCTNACACCTGCTTCGTAAAGCCCGGCGGCGAAGCGGGGCAGTTGTGAACCGTTGGTGGTGAGGGTCAGTTCTTCCAGTTGGCCGGACTTGACCCTCTCGCCCAGTTTCCGGATCAGCAGCATGATATCCTTGCGCACCAGGGGTTCGCCGCCCGTCAGGCGAATTTTTTTCACACCCTTGTCGATGAAGGTGCTGCAAATGGTCTCCAGTTCTTCCAGAGAGAGCACGTCTTTCTTGGGTAGAAAGGTCATGTGTTCCGCCATGCAATAGACACAGCGGAAATCGCAGCGGTCTGTCACNGAGACACGCAGATAGGTGACCGCGCGGCCGAACGGGTCGATCATGGGCTTTTCCGCTTTGTTCGGCAAAGGCGTTTCTCCGGTTGGCATGGGGGCGTTTTGACGGTCTGGGTCCATCTCCCGCGTGCCGCCATGTATTCGTGCACTATACTGTACCATATGGGGAGAAACTGGTGCTTTGCCAGCTCATTGTCCCTTGTTAAGCTTTCAAAAAATGATGAGGGGCGGCAAATGGCGGTATCTGAAGGCAAAAATCTGATTCTGAGTATTGATCAGGGCACGACCAGCACGCGTGCGCTCCTGTTTGATGCTGCGGGTAAGGTTCGCCGTTTGGGACAGAAGGAACTGCCACAAATATTCCCCGATGATGGTTGGGTGGAGCATGACGGCGCGCGGATTTGGGCGGACACGCTTGAGGTTTGCAAACAGGCGATCGACACGGATGTCGCATCAATCGCTGCCATTGGTATCACCAACCAGCGGGAAACAAGTCTGATCTGGGACAGGGAAACGGGTGAACCGCTCTGCAATGCGATTGTCTGGCAGGACCGGCGTACAGCGGATATGTGTGCCCGTCTTAGGAAGGAAGGCAAAGAGCCACTTGTGCAGGCAAAGACGGGCTTGTTGCTTGANCCCTATTTTTCCGGCACCAAGCTTGCCTGGATGNTGGAGCACGTGCCGGATGCAAGGCGGAAGGCCAAAGAAGGNCGGCTGTGTTTCGGGACAATCGACACCTGGCTTGTTTACAAGCTGACCGGTGGTAAAGCGCATGTCACCGANGCGACCAATGCGTCGAGGACGCTGCTGTTTANTATCGACACGCAGGATTGGGACGATGAAATTCTGGGTTGGTTTGNTATNCCGCGGGCCATGTTGCCAGAGGTAAAGGATTGCTGTGCTGACTTTGGTACGACGGATGCCGCCTTGCTGGGATGCGCGATCCCAATTGCCGGGATAGCGGGGGATCANCAGGCTGCGACCATCGGTCAGGCCTGTTTCCAGCCTGGCATGATGAAATCAACCTACGGGACGGGTTGTTTTGCGCTGGTAAATACCGGGACCGCCCTTGTTGNCAGTCAAAACCGGTTGCTCACGACCATTGCCTATCGTTTGAAGGGTGAAGTGACCTACGCCCTTGAAGGATCCATTTTCATGGCGGGGGCGACCATCCAATGGCTGCGTGATGAGATGAAGCTGATTGCTTCCGCAGATGAGACAGAGGCGCTGGCGAAAGAGGCGGACCCGGACAGCCATGCGATTGTTGTGCCGGCTTTTACGGGNCTCGGGGCGCCTTATTGGGACCCGCATGCGCGTGGTGCTATTTTTGGCATGACGCGGGATACAGGGGCCGCCGAAATTGTACGTGCTTCGCTGGAATCTGTTTCCTATCAGACACGGGACCTGATGGATGCGATGGCCGCAGANATGAAGGCGGCGGGCCTGACATCGCCGACGGANTTGCGGGTGGATGGTGGCATGGTTGCCAATAACTGGTTTGCTCAGAACCTAGCTGACATTCTGGGGCGNCCTGTTGTGCGTCCTGANGTGCTGGAAACCACTGCACGTGGCGCTGCTTATCTGGCGGCAATGCAGGTGGGACTNTTCTCNTCNCCTTCGGAGGTTGCGGAACGGTGGCAGGAAGAGGCAAGCTTTACGCCTCAGATGCCCGATCCGGAACGGGCTGAGAGATATGGGCGGTGGCAGACGGCGGTCGGACGGGTGTTGACCTCATAAGGATTGATCAAGTCAAAGTCTGGGAGGGCTCAATGGCGGAACTCATTGCACGGCTAAGAGAAGCACTTGGGGAGAGCGGTGTTTTGACTGGCGAAGAAGCGCTGGANAAGGCGCAAGGCGGCTGGAGTCATCTGGGTGTTCCGCTNGCCGTTGTTCGACCNGCCTCNACTNAGGAGGTNTCGGTNGCCGTCCGGCTTTGCCACGAGGCGGGACAGGGCATTGTGCCNTGGGGCGGNAAGACCGGCCTGGTTGAAGGCGGCAATGCNGANGGNATGATTGCGCTCTCGCTTGAACGGCTCAACAGAATTGAGAATGTCGACGGNCTTGCGGGATACATGATTGNTCAGGCCGGTGTTCCCTTACAGGTCGCGTGCGAAGCTGCGGAGGAGAAGGGCTTCTTTTTTCCGTTGGACCTTGGTGCGCGCGGCTCTGCCACGATTGGGGGCAATATCGCGACCAATGCCGGCGGCAATCGTGTGCTGCGCTACGGGATGATGCGCGACATGGTGCTGGGGCTCGAGGCGGTGCTTGCCGATGGCACGATCCTTTCGTCCATGAACCACATGCTCAAAAACAATGCAGGCTACGATCTCAAGCAATTGTTTATCGGGACTGAAGGAACATTGGGTATTGTGACGCGCGCTGTCGTGCGGCTGCGCCCCGCGCCGACAAGCCAGGATACAGCCTATGTCGCGGTAGATCAGTTTGACGCACTTCCCCGTTTGCTGCGCCATATGGAGNCAGCGCTCGGCGGGACGCTCTCAGCGTTTGANGTTATGTGGGAGGATTTTTACAAGCTTGTGACCCGGCCTCCGGCNACAGGCAAGCCGCCGCTCCCGGATGGGCACCCTTATTATGTGTTGATTGAGTCCCTTGGTGGGCATCAGGCAGAAGACAGTGCGCGGTTTGAGGCCGCGCTTTCAACAATGCTGGAAGAGGGCGTGATTGCAGATGCGGTTATTGCCAAGAGCCAGTCTGAGCGGGACGCTATGTGGGCGCTCAGGGATGATGTTGCACAGGTTGCCCAGAACTGGCCGATCTTTACNTATGATGTGTCGCTGGGTTTGGCTGACATGGAAAACTACATTGCGGGGGTGAAGGAGCGGCTGCAGGCGAGCTGGGAGAACCCGACCATGATGGTGTTCGGGCATCTGGGCGATGGTAACTTGCATGTTATTGTCGGCGTGGGTGATGGAGAACTGGCGNCGCGACGCAAAGTGGAGGAGATTGTTTACGCCCCCTTGCAGCCGATTGGCGGGTCTGTTTCGGCTGAACATGGTATTGGTCTGGAAAAGCGTCCATATCTCGGCCTGTCCCGCTCGCCGGCCGAAATTGCGTTGATGGGGTTGTTGAAGAATACACTGGACCCAAGGGGAATTTTGAACCCNGGAAAAGTGCTTGAGCCTATTTTAAAGAACGCGGCGGATTGAGCTTTCCGAAAAGGGGTGGATTGCCGCGTTTCGTGGTTTGACAGAGATGTGGTGATGCCTCACTCTGGCGAATAATATTTATTCTTGGAGGAGAGACCATGTCAGTAGCAGAAGACATGACCATTCAGTCCGTGCGGCATCTGGTTTCGGCAGCGGAGTGGCAAACCCGCGTTGACCTTGCCGCAACTTATCGCCTGGTGGCTCACTATGGCTGGTCGGATTTGATTTACACGCATATTTCGGCGCGAGTGCCGGATGCTGAAAATCATTTCCTTATTAATCCATACGGAATGACGTTTGACGAGATTACAGCGTCTAGCCTTGTGAAGGTTGACCTTGACGGGAACATCGTCATGGATACGCCTTACATGATTAACCCGGCTGGCTTTACAATCCACTCTGCGGTTCACGCGGCGGGCAAGGATGCACATGCTGTCATTCATACGCATTCCGATGACGGGGTTGCTGTTTCCACTCATGCTGATGGTCTGCTGCCACTGTCACAAACCTCGATGGTTGTGATGGCTGATCTGGCCTATCATGATTATGAGGGGATTGCGCTCGACCATGATGAGCGGGAACGCCTGATTGCAGATCTCGGCGAGAAACATTCCATGATACTGCGTAATCACGGGCTTTTGACCTGTGGTGCATCCTGTGCGGACGCTTTCTTGCGCCTGTTCTTCCTTGAGCGCGCTTGCACAATGCAGGTCAAAGCTCTTGGCGGCGGGGTGAAGATCCAGCTTCCTGCTCCCGAAGTGGTAGAGAAAGTTGCTGGGCAGGCGCGTTTCCAGGATGCCAATGGAATTGGCAATCTTGCATGGCCGGCATTGCTTCGGACTATTGACCGGGTTGATCCTTCCTACCGGGATTAACATATAGACATGAGGATGTGCCGTGCTGGACCCGATCCAGCGCGGCTTTTTTATGGTAGCGCGGTCAGCGTGATCTGAGACGGAGAAATATCATGGTCAAGTTTGGTGTTGGGCAGCCGATGACACGTGTGGAAGATGATCGTCTCATCACCGGGCAGGGCCGGTATGCGGATGACGTGCGGATGGACGGGCAGGCTTATGCTGTTCTTGTCCGTTCGCCATATGCACATGCCAAACTGGGCGAAATAGATGTGTCGGACGCGAAAACGGCCCAAGGTGTGCTTGGTGTTTACACGATTGCTGATTTTGATGCGGCCGGTTTTGGCGAGGTGACGAATGCGGCATGGGCGATGGTGAAGAACCGCGACGGTACGCCCATGTACAAGACAACCCGTCCCATTCTTGCCCGTGACCGGGTACGTTATGCTGGTGAGCCGGTTGCGGTTGTTGTTGCAACGTCGGAATTGCTTGCGCGCGATGCGGCAGAGCTTGTGATGGTTGATTATGATGAGTTGCCGGTGGTGGTTGATACCGCACGCGCNGCGGAGTCCGACGCGCCTGTGTTGTTTGAAGAGCACGGGTCCAATGTTGTTTATGACTGGGAGCTGGGNGANGAGGATGCCATTCAGGAGGCCAAGTCGAAGGCCGCTCATGTCACCAAAGTCAGCCTCATCAATAACCGNATTGTCGTGAACGCGATGGAGCCACGGGCCGCCCTTGGGGTCTACGAGGCCGCCTCTGAAAAGTACACGCTTTATACCGGTAGCCAGGGTGTGCATGGCATGCGTGCACGGCTTGCGGACGGGTGTTTGAATGTGCCGGTCGAAAAGCTTCGTGTCGTNTCCGATGATGTCGGCGGCGGCTTTGGTATGAANACATTTGTCTATAATGAATACCCGATTGTGTTGTTTGCAGCAAAGGCATTGGGGCGCCCTGTTAAATGGACGGGTGATCGCAGTGAGTCTTTTCTGTCGGATACGCAAGGCCGTGACCACGTTACAGAGGCCGAACTGATGCTCGACAAGGAGGGGNTGATCCTTGGTGTNGATGTGCGCACCATTGCCAATTTGGGTGCATATCAGAGCCAGTTTGCCGCCTTCATNCCGACGCTTGCCCCGCGTGGCATGCATACGGGNGTGTACAAGGTACCNGCGCTNTATAACCGNGTGAAAGCTGTGATGACGAATACAGTACCGGTTGANGCCTATCGTGGTGCGGGGCGGCCTGAGGCTTCGTATGTGATTGAGCGGTTGATGGATGCGGCTGCGCGGGAAACCGGTCTTGGGGCTGCGGAAATTCGGCGACGTAATTTTATTCCGGCATCCGAAATGCCTTACAATGTTCGACCCTCGCTACCTTTTGACTCTGGGGATTTTGATCGAAATCTGACAGATGCGTTGGCGAAATCGGATTATGACGGTTTTGAAGCCNGNCGGAAGGACGCTGCATCGCGCGGCAAATATGCNGGTATCGGGATCAGCTATTATGTCGAGCGGACAGCCGCCGGTATGACCGAGTTTGCGCGCCTTGAGGTGGATGCGGAACACGATCTTGTCCACGTCTATACCGGGCAGCAGTCAAACGGGCAGGGACATGAAACTGTCTGGACCCAATATGTTGCGAGCCGCCTGGGTGTTGATGTNGAGAAGATCAAGGTTCACGCTGGTGATAGCGAGGTTCTGGCAGGTGGGGCAGGGACCGGCGGTTCCAAGGCCGTCTACATGGCGACCGGGGCGTTGGGTGTGGCTTCCGATAACNTGATCGAGAAGGGGCGNGCCATTGCTGCAAACGAGCTTGAAGCTGNGGTTNTTGATGTNGAGTTTCGTGGAAGTGATGGTGATCCATCTTTTGGTATTGTCGGGACAGATCGCCGGATCGGCCTTTTCGATGTGGCAAGGATTGCCGCCACACAGGTGGATATCGAAGATTTCAGTGCAGATGGTGAATANGACCAGAAGGGAAATACNTTCCCCAATGGGGCGCATGTTTGTGAGATCGAGATTGANGGTGATACCGGTGCTTTTGCCATTACCCGTTACACGGTCGTTGATGATTTCGGCATGATCCTGAACCCGCTGATTGTTGCAGGCCAGGTGCATGGCGGTATCGTTCAGGGATTGGGCCAGGCAATGGGTGAGCATGCCGTTTACGATGAGGACAGCGGTCAGTTGCTGACGGGCTCCTTCCAGGACTATTGGATGCCGCGGGCAGACGACATGCCTTTCTTTGATGTGAACTATAATGAAATACCGGCCCGCTCAAATGAGCTGGGTGTCAAGGGAGCGGGAGAAGCCGGGACGGTCGGGGCACCTGCGGCTTTTATCGCTGCGGTGATCGATGCACTACAACCGTTTGGTGTGAAACGTGTNGATATGCCGGTGACNCCTCAGAAGCTCTGGCGGCTGATGGCATCTGCGCATGTGGATGCTGCTTAGGGCGGGGTCTCTCGACTTCGTGTTGGCTTGNTGCTTGACGTATGGGACGGGGCGGGGGAGTTTCCCTCCTCTGGTNCCTTATTCATAGATTCTTCCATGCTTGTTGTTGTATCGCCTGCAAAGGCCCTTGATTTTTCCCCTGTCGATCTGCCGATGGTACCGACAGTGCCACGCCTTCTTTCTCATACTGTTGCNCTGGCCGCGTCGGCGAAGGAGCGGACCCGCGCTGACTTCAAAAAGTTGATGCACCTGTCAGATAGCCTTGCCGAGCTTACGTTTGAGCGGTTTCAGGCTATGAATGTTGCGGCGGTTGAGGAGGATGCGAAAGCGGCCGCTTTCGCCTATGCGGGTGATACTTATCGCGGTCTGGATATTGCGCAATTCACAAAGGATGATATGGCCTATGCACAGACGCATTTTCGCATGTTGTCCGGCCTTTATGGCCTTCTGCGCCCGNTGGATGTGATCAAGGCGCATCGTCTGGAAATGGGGACACGGTTGCAGACGCCGCGTGGCAAGGATCTCTATGCTTTTTGGGGTGCGGAAATTGCGAACCTTCTGAACGAAGACAGTGTTGCGGCCGGGGGGGAACCGGTGGTCGTGAATTGTGCTTCGGTNGAGTACTTCAAGTCAGTCGACCGGAAGGTTCTGGTGCCGTCCGTCGTGGATGTCGTGTTTAAGGAAGAGAAGGGGGGCGTTGCCAAAGTCATTTCCTTCTATGCCAAACAGGCCCGGGGAACGATGGCGCGGTTCATTGTCAAAAACAGAATTGATCGGGTGGACGATCTGAAGGACTTTGCCGAGGACGGATACGTTTTCAGACCAAAGGAGTCTGAAGGGACAAAACTGGTCTTCTCACGACTGAGTGAGTGAAAAGTATGTCGCCGTGCGAATTCTGAATTGACAAAATGTCAGATTCNGCGAACACTTCGTGAATGACAAATAATCATGCACTGAAAAGCTCGAAGAACGCAAGCTCTCCATCTGAAGTAGAGCTTGATCCATCCAGCCCGAAGCCATCCAAACGCAGGCTTGAGAGCCGNCGCCGGNTGCTTGCAGCGGCCCGTCAATTGTTTGTCGAGCGCGGATATCACGCTACGCGCCCGCAAGATATCTCGAAGGCGGCCGGGGTGGGGCACGGCACGTTCTATCTACATTTTTCAGACAAGCTTGAGTGTTTTCTGGCCTTCGCTGCGGAAGCATCCGGTGAGCTGGATGTGCTGATGCAGCAACACGCGGAGAATGCGACGGGACTGGAAAGCGGTATTCGTGAAGTGCTCCATGCTATTTTTGAATATTCCGAGGATAACCCCGGTGTTCTCGCAGCGGTGCTGACAGACCTGAATGTCATTTCTACTGACGGTGAGCCGGGGCAGATGCCGGCAGATCAGTGGGCGGAGCTTTGGTCTGACAATATTCGCGAATGGGCTGCGGTTGGCGAAGTACCGGCCGATCTTGACACTATTCTCGCGGGACATGTGATCCTGGGTATTCTGCGACAGGGTGGCGCTTATGCTGGCCGCTCTGAGATGCCCCGTGAAGAAGCGACCGACAAATTAACGCATGCGATCATGGGCATGCTCACCTACCGAAAGTGACATAAGTCGAAGGCAAACACAGTCAGAAGAACTGTGGCCTAAATTTCTGGAGGAAATTCATGACGAAGCTTGTCTATACAAGAGAAGAGCTGATGGCGGATCATGCTTATGCAAAAGAGCATCGTGAGGTCGGCTATCTGCTGCATGGTGGTTTTGATGCGGAAGGGACGTATATCTCTCCGAAAACGCTTAATCGCTGGCCAGCTGTGCATGCCTGGCAGAAGCAGCTGACATCAAAAGGCTGGGATATTGTGGAGGCGACGGCGCAGTTACTTCAACGAGGAAACTACCCCAACCGGGATCAGCAGAAGCTGCTGATCAACAACGGGTTTGGCGAGAGCTTCTGGAATTCGCTGACGGTGACGGGTATCATCGAAGCCCGGGGGCAAATTCTGTGTACGTTTGATGCACCTGATTTTCAAAATATTATTGTCGATGATATTTCAGAGACTGCGACGGGGCACCTGAACAAGGGTTTGCTTTATGCACATGGTGCCGATGAAGGTGGCGACCCCGCCAAACCCGAGTATGGCGCCCATGATGCGATGTGGTTTGCGGCACGCGATCTTGTTTTTGGCAAGGATGCCTATCCGCTGGTAGAGCCACCTGAGTCGATTGGTCGTCCCGATGGTGGTCGCCAGATGCCGCAAATTCCGGAAGGGTATGAACAGGTCATTCTTCTTTTGATGAACGTCCTCATGATCGAAGTTCGTGCGGAAGCGTTTTTCTCCCACAGTATTGAGCTGATGCGGGATGGCGATATTTTCGGAGACAATAAAGCAGAAGCCGAGCAGGCGGCCACAATGGTGGAACGTATTCGCACGGATGAAGCTATTCATGTCGGTTACCTGCAAACGGTAATATCGGAGATGCGGAGCTTCACATTCAAGACCGTTGACGGCAGCACGATTGCTGGCAAAGACATGATAGACCCGGTTTGGAAGGAAATGGTTGTCTGGCATGGTCAGACACAGTTCGACCTTTCCAAGGAGCAGAGCTACCAGGCCATTCGCGAACGTGTGCTTGCGCGCGATGGTGGCGACAAGCTCCTCGCCGCCTTTGATAAACTTGATACCTACAACCAGAAAGCAGCGTAATGGAGAATTTTGAAGGTCGTACTGCCTTTGTAACCGGCGGTGGGAGTGGCATTGGCCTGTCGATGGCCCGGTCTTTTGGCCAGGCAGGCATGAATGTTGTGCTCGCCGATATCGACAAGGTGGCTCTGGCGGCCGGTGTTGAAGACCTAAAGTCGCGTCAGATTTCGGTCGTGGGTGTTGAGTGCGATGTTGCATCGCGTAGCTCCGTCGAAGCAGCTGCTCAAAAAGCGATTGAAGCTTTCGGTAAAGTGCACGTTGTCTGCAACAATGCAGGCGTTGGTGTTGGCGGTCCGATTGAAGATGTTCGCCCGCGGGATTGGGATTGGATTATCGATGTCAATCTGAAAGGCGTTGTGTATGGAACGGAAGTTTTTGTGCCCATTATGCGTGCCCAGGGCGAAGGCGGTCATTTTGTGAACACGGCCTCTATGGCGGGCATGGTATCGCCGGCAGGCATGGAACCTTACAATGCTACGAAGTTTGCGGTGGTTGCGATGTCTGAAGGTTGGCAAGGCCAACTGGCCGGGGAAGGGATTGGTGTTTCGGTGCTTTGTCCCGGGTTTGTGAAGACACGCATCCATGAATCAAGCCGCACGCGTCAAGACACGTATGGTGAAGCTGCACCGCGCGAAGAGGCAGACTTGGCAGGAGCCGCCGCTTTTGTGTTGAACGGTCTTGAGCCGGACCGTGTTGGTGCGCGGGTCCTTGAGGCTATCCGTGATAATGAGCTTTATATTTTCACGCATCCTGATATGCGGGCTGCAGTCGAAGCACGCTTTGCTAATATTTTGGCGGGGTTTGATAAGGCGGCGGAGAGTGATGCGCTGGTTGGTTCCGGCTACGTCTCTCCCGCAGAGCTCAGTTCTGTCGGTTTGGGCAAATAGTAGAACTGGCTGATATTGTCGTAAAAGGGGAGCTTCCGGGCTCCCCTTTTTTTGACCGTAAACTGGCACGAGACCTGCGCTGTAATCGGCAATGGCGGGATTTTGACCGCATAAGTGTCAAAGCAGAACAGGGAGTCTCGATATGAAACATCCACGTATGGTTTTTTTGGGTGCGTTGGTCGCCGTAGCGGCGGGTGTCAGCGCCTTTTTTCTGACGGCGGAACCGGCCTATGCCTGCTCAGGTGGCGGCAGTGGTGGCGGTTCGTATGAGTTCATTTGGGAATGGGTGTTTTCTTCCTGATCCCTCTTCAGAGGCCGTCATGACCGGACNGCGACGGTGAGTGGGGGCTCTTGTCGCACCTCGGGTCTTTCCGGCTTCGGAAAACCGGCTCTCCTAGNGGAGAGCCGGTTTTTCTGTTTGGTTTCAGTCGATCCAAATATCGAGAAACCGNTCCAGCGTTCTGGCATTAACGGGCTTTGANAGAAACCCGTCCATCCCGACTGCATCACATGAACTTTCGACCGAAGGGTCGTCATAGGCGGTAACCGCCACAATAGGTGTGTGTGGGCTGTCTTGTTCTTGCTCCAACTCCCGTATGCGCCGTGTTGCCTCCAGACCATCCATTATCGGCATGTGAAGATCCATGAAGATGAGGTCGAATTTCTCACTTGTGCATGTTTGGACGGCTTTATCGCCATCCGGTANGCAGGTGATATCGAGCTGACGGTCTTCCATCAGACCGGCCAGAACNAGGGCGTTGGTGGGATTGTCATCTACCACGAGGATGCGTCGCTTTTTGATGTGGCGATCTTCACCAATGTCCTTCAAGGGATTTCCGGACGAGCGTTCTGTTGAGTTGGCGAACAGAAGCGGTGAGGGGACCGGGGCGAACTGTTTCCTGTTCAGGCCGTCTTGGATGTATTGTCTGTTGTTGATAACCATTTTTTTAAACAATCCTCCAGTTTGGAAAATTCGATGGGTTTTGAAAGATAATCATCCATGCCAGCTTCAAGGCACTTTTCCCNATGTCCGGGCAGTGCATTGGCTGTGAGCCCCACGATTGGTACATGGGTATTGGTGCCGTGCTCGCGTTGCCTGATTTCTCGCGTTGCTTCGATACCACTCATGATGGGCATGGACATGTCCATGAAAATAAGGTCTGGCCGNAAGGTGGTGGATCTATCGACTGCCTCGCGACCGTTCTCGACAATTTCCAGTGTCACACCACTTGTTTCCAGCAGGGCGCTCAGAACGCGCTGGTTGACCTCATTATCCTCCGCCAGCAGAACGCATTGCCCTTTGCCGGGGGCCGGCGCCGTTGCGGAACGGTCCGTCGCGATACCTGTATCTTCTTGTGACGATGGTACACCGGGCGATGTCTCGGCCGCATGGGTGATGGTCTGCCGGAGCGAGGCGAGGTTCCGATCCGTCAACAGGCGAATGATTGCATCGAACAGGTGGTTGGATGTTGCGGGTTTTGTGATGTNGGCCTGTATGCCTANCTGCCGGTATTCCTCAGGCGNCATTTCATGGTTGAGTGATGTCAGGAGAAGGATTGGCAGTTGCTCCGCAAGGTGTTGCCTGCGGATCATTGTGCTTGCGGTGATGCCGTCCATCTCCGGCATCTGACAGTCCATGATGATGAGGTCGAATGGCGGGNNTGTATTTCCGGCTTCTGACAGCCTTTCCANGGCTTCACGNGCCGAAGCACAACTTGTTGGCTGCATGTTCCACGACCGGGTCATTTCCACCAGGATTGAACGGTTGATCTCATTGTCGTCCACAATCAGGATGCGGGCACTGGCACCGTCCAGATTTTCCGAGATGGTTTGTCGGCACGGTGCCAAGGNGAGAGTGACCGTGAAGCTGGAACCGGTTCCCAACTGGCTTTCAGCGCGGANTTGACCACCCATTTTTTCGATTAACATCTGACATATTGCCAATCCGAGGCCTGTCCCCTGGAAAGCGCGCGTGCCNGTATTGTCGGCCTGATTGAATTTGTCGAAGATGCTGTCAATGCGGTCGGGTGGAATNCCGATGCCTGTGTCTTCGACACGGATTGTGAGTGCGACNTCTTCACCTGCTTCGTGACCGGAAATGCTGATGAAAACGTGTCCTTCGTCGGTAAATTTCACNGCNTTTCCGACCAGGTTTACAAGCACCTGTCTGATACGCCCTGCGTCACCGATGAAAGTCTCGATAAGTTTGGGATGATAGCGGGTAATGATCTCGACACNTTTGTTGTTTGCATCGGTTGCGACGAGATTGGCCACTTCATCCATTGTGGTCCGNAGGTTGAAAGGCTGTAGATCGAGAGACAGNTTTCCTGAATTGATTTTTGAGAAATCGAGAATGTCGTTGATGATGGAGAGAAGTGCGTTACTTGAATTCAAAATGGTTTGGGTGAACTTGCGCTGACGCTCACTCAGCTCTGTGCGCAACAGCAGTTCCGCCATGCCCATAACGCCGTTCATCGGCGTTCTGATTTCATGGCTCATATTCGCCAGAAATTCCGACTTGGCGATGTTTGCGGCCTCGGCGCTTTCGCGGGCTTTTTCAAGTGTCGTCTTGTCTCTAAGAACCTGACGCTCNAATGGAAACAGAATNCCGAAGACAATAAAGGCGACTACACCGGTTTGCGCCAACGCCGTTATGATGAGCAGCATTTTTTGCGACATTTGGCTTTCGCTCAGAATGGAAGTCAGCTCCCGTTCTGCGATGCGGGCGACGGGCGATACGTCTGTCCGCATGATGCTGACGAATTGATCGATTGCGAGCCCTCGNTCTTTCTCCGATTTGTTGGCAGCAAATGCGTGGGCGGCGTGAAAGAGGGCGTTGCCGACAAGGGCTTCGAGTGCGGAACTGGGGCCGCTTTCGGTTCGCATATCTTCCCATATNTCAATCAGGGCAGCTGGCATTTCGCGATCCGATATCCCGAGCTCTGCAGCCTGCCTCTCCATCGCTTGCACGTCNTATTTCTGATGGGAGAGCANCAACGGGATATAGTCCACGAGTGCTGTGTCTGCGTCTGTGTCAAAGTCGAGCTGGTCGCCAGCCAGACCATCGGGGTCATGGGCGCGGAGCGTCATGAAGATATTCACGCTGNGCAAGAATTGTTCATAAGGCGAGGTGGGAAAGGAGGCTTGTTCGCTTTGTTGTTTGAGCTGCAGGGAAAGCTCCAGCTTCGTTAAGGATTCCAGAAGGGTTGTCAGTGCCCGCGAGTAATTGGCGACGCTTATCTGTGATCGAACGATATAGCTGTCTGCCGCCAAAGTGCCGCCGACTACGCCGATGGTCAGGATGGCGACGAGAAGAAACTTGGTTCGCAGTGCGGCTTTACTCAATATTGCCTGTGTCACCTGTTGTTCCTTTTGGGGCAGAACGGTCCTTTTCGTGCTTGTGCGGTTTTGTGGCGGGCGACCTGATCTCAATTGGGCAAAGGAGGGTGCGACTCCCCTAGGGTGTGCCAACGTGCCCGGCTTGCTTTATGACTGTTCTATCGGAATTTTATTAAGGAACTGTGGGCGTTGGTGTGTTGACCATGCGGCCACTCGGGGGAGTTGAAAACATGCAGATGAAGCTGGCGAAATCACGGATTGATGTTGGACTTTCGACGAACCGTTTGGAGCCGATGCTGACATTCTGGCAGCAGGAGGCGGGTATCCCGCTTGATCACGTTCTCAAGGTGCGGCGTGGGCAGGATCAACACCGGCATGATGTGCTTGGTTCTGTGTTGAAGATTAATCATCACCAGGATCCGTTGCCGGATACGGCTCCGAGCGGTTATCTGGAGCTGTTGGTGGCGCGTGAGGGGGAAGAGCGCCAGCTTGNTGACCCTGACGGAAGCAAGGTTCGNTTNGTGACGCCNGGCACGCTTGGTATTGGGCAGATTGCGGTGCGTCTGGGTGTTCGGAATCTTGAAGCCCATCGCCGGTTTTACACACAGGCTTTCGGNCTGCCGGAGCGGGTCTGGCCGGGTGGTGTTGCATTTGAAGCGGGGGAGAGCCTGATTGCGCTTGAGCAGGATCCTGCAGCACCAGTTGATGCGGCGTTTCGCGGCAAAGGGTGGCGCTACATTACTTTTCAGGTTTTCAAGGTGGATGACGAGCACGCTCGTGTGCTGGATGCCGGGGGGCAGGAAGCATTGGCGCCCGTCACGCTGGGATCAACAGCCCGCATTTCGATGGTGCGTGATCCGGACGGGAACTGGATTGAACTCTCGCAGCGGGCCTCAATCGTGGGCTCGCTTGGGTAAGAGTGTGTCGATGGAAGGTTGGATTTGTGGTGCCGGCTGAGAGACTCGAACTCCCGACCCCCTGATTACAAATCAGGTGCTCTACCAACTGAGCTAAGCCGGCGCGGTGATGTAACCGCAGTGCGGCGGAACATACTGGCAGTCGTGTGACTGCTCAAGCGGATTTCGCACGTTTTCGTCAAGAAAGAGCGTTTTATCCCCAAGTTCCGATGATTGCGCCCATAATGACAAAGGAAATCAGGAAGTTTCCATTGTTGATGAGCGCTGTCTCGACTGTTTTTCGGTCGAAAATCACTTCTATGAAGTTGGTTGGCACCACAAAACAGAGCCAAATGAGCATAGCAAGGGCGATCCCGCCATATGTGCTGGTGATTCCAAGGCCCGCCGTCAGGATGGCCAGAGCAATCGCGTTGGCCGCTGCGGGGATCATGACGAGCGCTATGGCAGATTGGCTGTCGTCCTGAATGTCATCGTGTGTACGCCCGGTTGAATGCAACCAGCGGTTCCCCATCAAGAGCGGTGAATACCACACGGCGCCCACGGCCATGTTCGCAATGAACGCCCCAAGTACAGCGAGCCAGTTAATCGTTTCTATCGGGATGGGCATGTCGTACCTCCTTGCCAGTATGCGACATGTTGGCACAGCTTGCGTATTTCGCACAGCTCACTCCCTTCAGACGGGAAGGTGCGCTGGGGAGGTGGTTCAGGAGAGGCATCCGGCGAGAGGTAAGGGCTGCCGCCGGATCAGTGGTTTGATGGTTTGCTTCGAGCTAGCTCGTAGAATGCGACGGCTTGGCCATTTGATACATTGAGGCTGCGCATGGGCCCGGATGCCGGGAGCTTGGCGAGCCAGTCACAATTTTCTCTCGTGAGGCGCCTTAGGCCTGCGCCCTCCGCGCCCAAAACAAGAGCTGTTGGCCCCGAGAGGTCGAGATCCTTCAAGTCTGTATCTGAGTCTCCGTCTAAACCAATCAATGTAAACCCTTGTTTTATAATCGTTTCCATTGCTCTTGCCAGGTTGCCGACGCGACAAATGGCAACATCCTCCAGCGCCCCGGAGGCGGACTTGGCGAGCACCCCGGTTTGAGGGGGGCTGTTTCGGTCTGTCATGATCACCGTTTGAATGCCGAATACGGCGGCTGATCGCAGAATAGCGCCCACATTGTGTGGGTCGGTCACCTGGTCGAGCAGGGCGATGTTGCGGCCGAGAGCTGCGGCCTGGGCCAATGTGTCTTCCAGGTCCGGTTCGTGAAGTGCGGGAGCTTTCAGCAAAACGCCCTGATGGACGGCGTTGGGCGGCAAGAGGGCTGTGATCTCTGCTGTTTCCAGAATCTCCGGTTTGATTCGTGTGGTCAATTGCCGGGATTCCAGCTCTTTGGCGACAGCACTGGTGCAAATCAGGCGTTCTGGCCGCCGCTTTTTGTTGGCGAGGGCCGCACTGACGGCGTGCAGCCCGTACAATAAGCTGTTTGCTGCTTCCCCTGGACCTGTTTGAGGGCGGCGGGGGCGGTTTTTTTTCGGGTTTGAGCCGCTTTTTTGGCTTTCCCGGTGGTTGGTCGGCTTGCGCTTGTTCATAACCGCCCTTATATTCCGGCCTCACTGGCTAACGCAATAACGAGCCGTCACAGTGTCACCGCACAGATTGAATTGCAGTGACGCTGCGAGGGTTTGCACGTTTTTTTGGGTGAATTTTAGTTGACACGCTAAGGACATACGCACATAAACCCGACACCAATCGGTCGGGTCCCTGATGTGTAAGCTCTGGCGTTCATGGGGAATTTGTAATCGGTTTTGGAGGGATGCCCGAGCGGTTAAAGGGGACGGACTGTAAATCCGTTGGCTATGCCTACGTTGGTTCAAATCCAACTCCCTCCACCATCGATATCTAGCGGGACGGAAAGTGATTTTGGCGAGTTTGTGTTGCCTTCTTTCTTTTCGTGAGAGTTTTTGCCAGGCGGCCGCAGCAGAAAATGCGAAGGTTGCTGACAAAATTGGAAGACCGGGCGGGTGTAGCTCAATGGTAGAGCAATAGCCTTCCAAGCTGAAGACGAGGGTTCGATTCCCTTCACCCGCTCCAGCTTCTCTGAGTCGGAATGACCTGGAGAGCGACGCACAAAGAACCGGACGGTCTTGATCGGATGACCAGTGTCCGTTGGTAGTTAGGCCGGGGTGGGCGTTTGGTCCGAACCCCAAAACAGATGAAGGTTGATTGAGGCCATGGCCAAAGAGAAATTCGAGCGCAATAAGCCGCACTGTAACATTGGAACGATTGGTCACGTTGACCATGGTAAGACGACGCTGACAGCGGCGATTACGAAAGTTCTTGCGGAGAGTGG
>PAZY01000013.1 GCA_002715765.1 Rhodobiaceae bacterium
GCACCAGGCCTCACCGACATGGCTGCACTGCACATCAGGCCTAACCGCACGGCAAACTTTCGTAAAGACCGCTATGACGAAAAGAATGCGCGCTACAGGACTTGCTGGCCCGAACTTGTAATCGAGGCGGCATAGTGCCGACCTAAGGAGAACTTGGCTTACGCCCGGAGGAAACTCGAATCCCGAATCCAAAGCGAGCGGAAGCGTTCTCTAAAATGGGTGCAGAATAGTGTGGATGAAACCTAGCGCCTAATCGGTGCGCTGATCGTCTTCCTTGGGTTTCTCCCGGCGGTCGGCTTTTGCTTCACGCAACCACTTGCGTGCCTTGTCGATCAACAAGACAGCGAAGCGGCCAACGTCTAGCCATTGCTCAAGAGAAAACCCGAGGAAGCTAAATGGATCGCAATCCATTTTCACCTCATCTGGGGTTGGGCGTGCCGACTGACCGGGGAGCCCGTCAGGCACAAAAAAACCGCCAGTGCCTATATGGCGGGCGGTCAATGGGGATGGTGGTATGCCACGGCGGGCATTTTGGGCCGAGGCTTTGGGCGTCTGTTGTGTTACCGGTCAATTAGCCTAGGACGCTGCGGCCCTCCAGAAACGCAAAACGCCCGCTCCGTTGCCGGGCAAGCGCATAAATCTGACTTTCCGCATAACCTGAGAGCGGCGCGAAAAACTTTAAATGGATATTCCTACATGGAAGGCCGGTGAGTTTCAGGCGCAAGTCCTGATTTACAGGTATAGTATCCCTTCCTTTCCCCTCGTCAACCCTTGGCAGTGTCATGGCGCGTAGGCCGACTAAGACACGGTCTTTCGATCCTCCGACACTCTCACTCGCCATGCCCGGACTGGTTCCGGGCAGGAATATCGCTCGCGCACCAACCCATCTCTCATTCGTCATTGCCGGACTTGTTCCGGCAATCCAGCACCAAAGGCAGAAGTCTAGACGTTACGCCCCTGGACCACCCGAACAAGTCGGGTGGTGACAGTGTTGTTTGGTTGATAAAAATTGTCTCGTCCACAACTGTCATCCCGGCCGAGCGTGAGCGCGAGCCGGGATCCATTGTGAGGGTTGGCAAATCCACGTGTCATCAGGGTCGCCAGTGCGGGGGCGGGGGACACTTCTACATTCCCAAAAGGGGCAACAAAAAAGCCCGCGAGGCCGGAGGCGCTGCGGGCTCTATTGTCATGTCGCCGGGAAGCTTAGTGGAGTTTTGCTTTCACTTCAGCAATCGACTTATCGAGAAGCTGTGTAGCGCGTGCACCATCCAGCTTCTGTTCGATAATGGTGCGCGCTGCTGCAACAGCAACATCCGCGGCAACCGCACGAACTTCCTGAAGAGCCTGGGCTTCCGCCTGGGCAATTTTGTCTTCAGCAAGCTTTGTCCGGCGCTCGACATGAGCGGCCAGATTATCTTTGGTTTCAACAGCAAGCCGTTCCGCTTCTTCGCGGGCTTGCTCAACGATTGCCTGGGCTTCTTTCTCCGCATCGCGCTGCTTGCGCTGGTAGGAGGCGAGTACCTGCTGGGCTTCTTCGCGAAGTTTGCGGGCTTCATCAAGCTCATGGGCAATATCGGCGGCGCGCTTGTCGAGAGCGGCAGCGATCATGCCCGGCACTTTGTAATAAACAACAAGGCCAACGAAGATCAGAAAGCTGATCAGGACCCAGAATGTTGCATCTTGAAGCATGTTCCTGTGTCCCTCTGTTAAGCGAGTTCGCCGTCAACAGCCTTGGCAGCGGCGTTACGGTCGCTTTCTCCAAGGAGTTGGTTGGTGATGGCATCAGCAACATCCACAGCCACGTCGCGAACATTGCTCATGGCTTTGTCCTTTGTGGTTGTGATGCGCTTTTCAGCATCCTGCATGCGCGCCGCAAGTTGACCTTCAAGGTCCGCACGGTGCGCGTCAGTTTCTGCTGTCAGCCGATCGCGGGTTTCCTGAGCGATGGCATGTGCCTTGGCCCGGGCATCCTGCAGGGCGGTTTCATATGCCGCAATCGCGTCATCTGAGTCCCGCTTCAACTGAGCAGCTGTATCAAGGTCATTCGCGATACGATCACGACGTTCCTCAATAACGGTCGCAATACGAGGCAGAGCCACGCGCGACATGATGATGTAGAGAACACCAAATACCAGCGCCAGCCAGATGAGCTGCGGTGCGTATGTGGCAAAATCTAACTGAGGCATTTCAATGTCTCCAGAGCCCGGTTCCAACCCGTTAACGGTCAGGCAAAACTGTCACCAGATCGTTGGGTTGGGATCACCCGTGTCGGCAGGTCTCAGAAACAAGAGAGCTGCCGACAGGTGAAAGAGGTCCGTCTTTCGTCTTGATTAGAGAACGAAGAGCAGGATCAGAGCAACAACAAGACCGAAAAGGCCGGTTGCTTCAGCAAGGGCGAAGCCCAGAAGAAGGTTAGGGAACTGGCCTGCAGCAGCTGATGGGTTGCGCAGCGCGCCTGCAAGGAAGTTACCAAAGATGTTACCGATGGCGATACCAGCGCCAGCGAGTGCGATACAAGCGATACCAGCGCCGATATATTTTGCTGCTTCAGCTTCCATTTTCGTGTCTCCGTTGTCGTGGGTCCGGCTCGTCCGGCCCTCTTTCAGTGAACAATTGAGGCAGAATTGCCCCGATTAACTAGAAACGCTTCATCCGCTTAGTGCAGGTGAAGTGCGTCATTCAGATAAATGCAGGTGAGGATCGCAAACACGTAAGCTTGCAGGAAAGCCACCAGAATTTCGAGCCCTGTAAACGCCACCATAGCGCCCATGGGGATGATCGCCAGGCCGGCGAAGAGGCCGCCCGCACCGATAAACCCGACCACAAAGCCTGAAAACACTTTCAGCATCGTATGGCCCGCCAGCATGTTGGCAAACAAACGAACAGAAAGGCTGATAGGGCGTGAGAGGTAGGAAATGACCTCAATCACGATAATCAGCGGCAACAGCGCAACCGGCAGTCCCTTCGGCGCAAATAGGCTGAAAAAGTGCAGCCCGTGCTTGGCCAGGCCCACCAGCGTCACGCCAATGAACACAAAGGCTGCCAGCGCAAAAGTCACGATGATGTGGCTGGTCGTTGTAAAGGAGTAAGGCAGCATACCAAGCATGTTGGAGGCGAGGACAAACATGAAGAGCGTGAAGATAAAGGGGAAATAGGGCTGGCCGGCACTTCCCGCATTTTCACGAACCATATTGGCTACGAATTCGTATGATAGTTCAGCGATAGACTGAAGGCGCCCTGGGACCATTTCCCGGCGACCGATCGCAAAAACCGTAAAGAAACTCACAGTAATGGCCGCGAGTACCATCCACAGGCTGGCATTGGTGAAAGAGGCATCAAGCCCACCAATGTTGATCGGGAAGTATGTCTGCACTTCAAACTGGTGCATCGGATCCACGCCAAGACCGCCACCATCATGTGCGCCATTGCCAAGTTCTACGTCTGCTGTAGTTGACACGCTTCTGCCCTTACTGTTCACCGGCCGTATGGTCCGGCTTTTTCTGTTCCTGTGCTGCCGCGGCGGCCATTGCGGACGCTGTGCGAAACACGTTCATAATCCCTGCGGTCATGCCCAGAAAGAAGAAAATCAAAAGCCCCCAGGGCTTTGTTCCCAACACATGATCCAATGCCCATCCAACAATCCCCCCGGCAATCAGCCCGGCAACAAGCTCGGTTGAAAGTCGGAAGGCCATTCCAATGGCCGTGGCCCTTTTTCCGGTCTCCGCTGGCTCGGGGTTCTTTCGTTTGTGAGCGTCCACATGGGCACGAATTTTGGCGTCAAGGGCCGTGAGATCCGACCTGTCATCGCGAAGAGGATCAGGTCGCCCACCGTCTTTGTCGCCATTTCGTTCGGTCGGGATCGTCATAGGCCGACCAGAACCTCCGTTACCCCGTGCGAACAATCTCAGAAATGCAGTAAAAACGACTGCAAAAACCGCAGAAATCCGCCTCAAGCCGCGCGCACCCTACTTGCCTCCCTAAACCCTGTCAAGGAAAGGTGAGCATGTATTAAGTCTTTGAAAACAAATGGAAATTCTCCGGTTTTTGAGGGTGCGGCAATTGGCCCCTCAAAATGCCCTGATTCCCATACGCAAGATTGTGCCCCACGCCAGCCAGAAAGGCTCTTATTCGCTGTGGTGTGAGGTGATGTGGCACGAAAAAGCCCCCCAATTGAGGCCCGACAGGGTCAATTGGGGGGCTCGAACGAAGTATCGGCAATCAGCTTGCTTCGCGAATCTTCTCAGCTGCTTCCAGATCAACGGAGACGAGCGTTGAAACCCCTCGTTCCTGCATGGTCACCCCGAAAAGGCGGCTCATACGGGCCATGGAGAGCGCGTGGTGAGTGATGATCAGGAAGCGAGTATCGGTTGTCCGCACCATTTCTTCCATAAGATCACAGAAGCGCTCGACATTGGCATCATCGAGTGGTGCGTCCACCTCGTCCAGAACGCAGATCGGCGACGGATTTGTCAGGAACACCGCGAAAATCAATGACATCGCTGTCAAAGCCTGCTCACCACCAGACAGGAGCGACATGACCTGAAGGCGTTTGCCCGGCGGGCGGGCCATGATCTCAAGTCCGGCTTCGAGTGGATCATCCGATTCTGTGAGTTTCAGATGTGCGGTGCCGCCGCCAAACAGGTGCGTAAAGAGGCGGGTGAAATTCTCGTTCACCGTCTCAAACGCATCAAGCATGCGCTGACGACCTTCCTTGTTGAGACTTGCAATCCCCTGACGGAGTTTGGCAATGGCATTTTCAAGGTCTTCACGCTCACGAAGCAGCGTTTCCATCTGCTCTGTGAGTTCCTGGGCTTCTTCGTCCGCCCGCAAGTTGACACCACCCAGGCTTTCGCGCTCACGCTTCAGCTTTTCAAGCTTGCCTTCAATGATCTCAAGCTCAGGCAGGGCCTCATCTTCACCCAGTTCAGCAAGCGCAAGCGCTTCATTCAGCGCGCATTCCAGCACCTCACGAATGCGGGCTTCCGCGTCGCGCTTCCGCTCGCGACCGCCATCCACAAGCCCGTCGATGCGCGCCCGTTCTTCCCGTGTGCTGGACAGGGCCGTCTGGGTTTCACGGGCAATCTTGTCGCATTCGGCAAGATTGTTTTCGGCTTCCTGCAATTCGTCTGCAGCAGACTTGCGGGATATTTCGGCTTCCGCAATCTGGGTGAGCAGGGCGGCGCGCTTGCTTTCAATTTCTGCCGGTACACCTTTCAGAATTTCAAGCTGCTCTGTGCTTTCTGTGTTCCGTTCTTCCAGCGTGCCGATCTGTTTTGTGGCATTGGCTGAACGCAGCTCCCACGCGCCCCGCTCCTGGGCAATGGCCTGCAGGCGGCGGGTTCTTGCCTGGGCATCCCGGTTAAGTCCTTCAAGTGCCGCCCGTGCTTCCGACAGGGCAAGACGCAGAGAACTCACCGCATCGCGCGCGGAGGTTACCCGTTCCTGCAGTTCGTCACCGGGGCGAAGGCCGGCAAAGGATGTTCGTGATTCTTCGAGGGTTTTCGTGGCTTCCGTCAGATCGCCTGTCAGCCGTGCCTCAGCTTCGGCAAGAGCTGCAAGCCGCGACAGCTGGGCGGATGCCTGACGTTCAGCGTCAGACAAGGCCTTGCGGAGATCGGCCTCTGCTGTTTGCGCGGCACGCAACGCCTGACGCATCTCGCGGTCATGGGTTGCGGCTTCTTCAACTTTCACCCGCGCCGNCTCAAACGCNTCGCGCAGGTCNCGCATATGCGCCTTGGCAGTTTCAATTTCGGCTTCCAGGTCGGCAAGCCGGTTTCTTTGCTCAAGTCGTTTTGCNGCGGCTGTTGGTGCATCGGCTGCGGCTGTGTACCCGTCCCAACGCCACAGATCGCCGGCAACAGAGACAAGGCGCTGTCCCGGCTTCAANTGAGCTTGCAGGGCTTTGCCTTGTTCCGGCGTCACAAGGCCGATTTGTGCCAGACGGCGGGCCATGGCCGCAGGGCCTTTGACGACGGATGAGAGGGCACGGGCAGCCTCCGGGAGTGCCGCGTCATCGGCGGCATTGACCGTATCCCAGTGAATGGGGGCGGCTGTGTCAGTGGGAACAGACAGGTCTTCACCAAGCGCCGCACCCAAAGCTTTTTCATAGCCGGGTTCCACCGTGACTGCATCAATCAGGGGCGGCCAAAGCCCTTTCTCATCAACGGAGAGCATGTTGGAGAGCGTCTTGGCCTCCGCCGCCAGACGAGCCAATTCCCGTTCGGCATTCTGCATCGGATCGCGCTTGGCGGCTTCATCTGTCCGCGCGGCACGCAGGGCCTCTTCCGCGGCAAGGGCTGTCGCTGATGCAGCTTCGGTTTTTGCGTGCGCGAGTTCCAGCTCTTCGCCTTGTTGGGCAATGGCGGCTTTCTTCTCTTCGGCATCGGCCAGGGTTGCNCGTTCCCGCACAATTTGCTCCAGCTGCTGACCGAGCTTGGCAATCCGCTCTTCGCCATGGCGGATAGCCCGCTCCAGNCTTTGGCGTTCGGCCGCAAGAGCNGCGGCTTCGCGGGACAGCGCGTCGAGTTCGTCTTCGCGGGCCTGCAGGGCTTCCCCGGTTTCAGAAACTTTTGCCTGTGCGGCCTCATGCAGTTCAGCTTGCGAGGCGTTCTGTTCGGTAAGCTCTGCTTCTTCAGCACCAAGGCGCTCAAGAGCGGCACTTGTGTCTGTCATCAATTCCCGCTCGCGGGCAATATCCTGCGAAATCTGTTGCAAGCGGGCTGTCANCTGCGCGGCTTGATCGCGGGCACGTTTTTCTTCTGCATCCAGGTTTTCACGCTCAACCGTCAGACGGTGCAGACCAGCGGCAGCACGCGCCTCCGTATCGCGCAACTCCGGAATACTTTCGGAGGCTTGTGCCTGCGCGGTGCTGGCGGCAGCGGCAAGCTGAGTCAGCTCCGCAACCCGCGCATCTGTCTCGGTTAGGCGCTGTTCTTCCCGTGTAAGCGTTTCGGTGGCATGGGCCCATTTCATATGCAGAACAGTCGCTTCTGCACGGCGAATGTGGCCGGAAAGNTTGCGGTACCGCGTCGCCTGACGCGCCTGACGCTTGAGGCTTGATAGCTGGCTTTCGATCTGGGAAACCACATCATCNAGGCGGGTCAGATTTGTTTCAGCCGCTTTCAGGCGCAGTTCTGCCTCATGCCGGCGCGTGTACAGACCTGTGATCCCGGCAGCCTCTTCCAAAATCCGGCGACGATTGACCGGTTTGGAGGAAATCAGCTGACCAATCTGCCCTTGCCGCACCAGGGCAGGGGAGTGGGAGCCGGTCGAGGCGTCGGCGAACAACAATTGTACATCGCGCGCGCGAACTTCCTTGCCGTTGATCCGGTAGGTCGAGCCATGGTCCCGCTCGATCCGGCGGGAGACTTCAATCTCGTCCTGATCATTATAAGCCGCTGGTGCAGTGCGCCCGGTATTGTCGATCGTGAGCACGACTTCTGCATGGTTGCGGGACGGACGCCCGGCTGTCCCGGCAAAAATCACGTCTTCCATGCCGGACCCGCGCATATTCTTGAAGGAATTTTCCCCCATCACCCAGCGCATAGCCTCCAGCAGGTTGGATTTGCCACAGCCATTCGGGCCCACCACGCCGGTCAGGCCTGGTTCGATGAGAAGGTCGGTTGTGTCCACNAAGGANTTGAAACCGGCAAGACGAAGACGAGAAAACTGCACGTGAATATCCGTCGAATTAGAGGTTCAGGTGACCCGGTCGAAAAACAGGACAGACCGGCCGGGTTGGTTCACGGGGAATGGGTTACGGCAGATGCTTCTGAATGACTTCCTCGAAGTCTTCAAAAGGCAAAGCCCCCTCTACTTTTTCACCATTCACGAAAAACGAAGGGGTAGACCGAACGCCGTGCACTTCCTGTGCCCTGACCTGTACAGCGCGTACATGATCAAATATCTCCTGATTCTCGAGGCACGCNTTGTAGGCGTCGCTTGAAAAGCCTCCCTGCTTGGCAAGAGCTTCCAGGTTTTCACCGGGGTTACCCGTGAACGCCCACTGCTGCTGCTGTTCAAACAGCACATCGAGAAAATTATAGTAACGGTCTGGCCCGGAGCACCGGGCCAGCATGACGGCAGCCGTTGCAGCCGGATCAAACGGGAAAGCCCTGATCACCCAGCGAACCTGGCCGGTCTCAATGNACTTTTCCTTGATCTGGGGGAAACTTTGCAGATGGAATGCCGCGCAATGGTTGCACGTCAGTGAGGCATACTCGTATACCGTGACGGGCGCATCCGGCGAACCGATCGCATAATCGCCCATCGGTCCTTCTTCTGCCAACGCAGAGCCTGAGGTTGGCGCAGCANCAGANGCGGCAGCTTCCCCATTTCCAGAATTGCCTGTGGTCAGATAACCGGCAACACCCAGAATGACAGCCAGCACAGCGGCACCGGCAATCAGCAAATTGCGCTTATTTTGTTCCATTTCTTAAGGTCCCCACTAAATGTAGAGCGATTATAGGTAACTTGGCGTCTCTCTCAACCGATCCTTTCGCTTGCACCGAAGCGAGAATCGGACTTAGGGCCGCGGTCCGGTCCTTCCGGCTTTTTTCGTGCCCAGGATACGCCGTCCCAGAGTTTCAAGCGCTGTGCGCAGACTGTCCGACTGTATGTCCGCCATCTCGGCCCGCAGTGCGGCCTCCTCCGNCGGGTCNAGTGGCGCAATTCGCCGCTTTGAGGGGCGGGGTGGCAAGGGGAGGGGCGCTTGCANCAATTTGATGCGTGTGACTGCCCGGTAGCCGTAATAGCCGTTGATCCGCTCAAGAATTTGAGGTTCCTGGTGGGTGAACTCGAGCGCTGCCGGTCCGTCCACCCGGACGGTAAGTGTGGCTCCTTCTGCCCGCCGCATGCCGACCCCGGCGGATTGCTTTGGGAAGACCAGCTTTTCCGGTTTTGACATTTCCGCCAGCGAAAGCCCCACAATCTCCGGCCAATGACGCAGAATATGGTCCTGCTGAAAACCGCGAGCCTTGAAAATGGCCCGGGCTGTCGCNGCAATGTCGCCTGCAATGGGCGAGGGAGATTTGGATCGACGTGTGGACATGGGCGGAGTTTGCCCCAAATTGGAGCGAAAGGCGATTCTGAGTCGCACCGGTGCAATGTGAGAGGGTATCAAGGGCGCAATGGGACAAAACCGGCCAAAAGCCACCGACCTGCTTGCATGGTATGATGTCCATGCGCGCCATTTACCCTGGCGCGCACGTGGGGGACGCAAACCTGACCCTTACGCGGTGTGGTTGTCAGAGATCATGCTTCAACAGACGACGGTTGCAACCGTCGGGCCCTATTTTCAGAAATTCCTCAACAAGTGGCCGACGGTGAAAGCTTTGGCCGCCGCTGATATTGACGAGGTTATGCATGCCTGGGCCGGGCTGGGATATTACAGTCGGGCCCGCAATCTTCACGCCTGTGCGCAGCGCGTGGCAGAAGATCTGGAGGGCATTTTTCCGGATACGGAGGAAGGGCTTGCGGAGTTGCCAGGCATTGGCCCCTATACTGCCGCTGCGGTGGCCGCCATTGCCTTTGATCGACCGGCAACGGTGGTTGATGGCAATGTTGAAAGAGTGGTGGCACGCCTCTTCCGTATTGAAGAAATGATGCCCCCGGCAAAGAAGATCATTCGGGAGAAAGCAGCAACGCTGACGCCCGAAAAAAGGCCGGGGGATTTTGCACAAGCCATGATGGACCTGGGCGCAACGCTCTGTACGCCCCGAAACCCGTCTTGCCCGCGATGTCCTTGGGAAACGGTCTGTCAGGGACGCCGCGCCGGAAACCCGGAAAGCCTGCCACGCCGTGCGCCAAAGAAAGAACGTCCCGTGCGGTATGGTACGGCCTTTTGGGCAGTGCGCAGTGATGGCGCAGTACTGTTGCGAAAACGCCCGCCCAAAGGTTTGCTGGGTGGCATGATGGAGGTGCCGTCAACGGATTGGCTTGAAGATAAACCCGTGACGGATGTTCTCGATGCAGCCCCCGTCAAGGCACGATGGAAAAAGCGCAGCGGGCGTGTCGAGCATACTTTTACCCATTTCCATTTGATCCTGGAACTGATGGAGGCAAGAAACATCGGGGCCGTTAAGGCCGACGGTGTTTGGGTAATGCCGGACAAGCTGGGTGAGCACGCGCTCCCAACCGTTATGAAGAAGATTGTCGCTCTGGCGATGGATGATAATGAAAAGCCCGGCCCGCTGTTTAAGGCGCGCCGGGGCTAATTCGCATGCGAAGAGCTCCCCGTGGAGGGAGCAATGCCATGTTAGTTCGGATGGAGTTCTTTGCGAACTTGTTGGCGCAGCAGATCAATAGGCCGCAGCTTGCCGCTTTTCTTGTAGTGCCAGAACGTCCACCCGTTGCACGCTTCAGCCCCTTGAACATGGGCGCCAATCTTGTGGATGGAACCGGTGGCATCTTTACAGGCAAGTGTGCCGTCGGCGCGGACACGGGCAGCATGGCGGCTTGCTGGATCATAAAGAACAGTGCCGGGCTGCAAGAGACCGCGCTCGACAATCGTCCCGAACGGCACGCGAGGTTCCGCTTTTTTCGACTGCGTAACCTGAATGTCTTCAGCTTTTGCAATAGGTGTTGATTTGATCCGTGCCTTGGCGGCTTTAATGTAGGCGGTTTCGCGTTCGATACCGATAAAATTGCGGCCAAGTTTTTTGGCAACGGCGCCCGTTGTGCCTGTCCCGAAAAATGGATCGAGGATCACGTCACCAGGGTTCGTCGTTGATAGGATAACACGATGAAGCAGGCTTTCAGGCTTTTGCGTCGGATGTGCTTTGGAACCATCTTCAGCCTTCAGGCGTTCACCGCCTGTGCAGATCGGCAATACCCAGTCGGAGCGCATCTGCACATCTTCATTCAGGGCTTTCATCGCGTCATAATTGAATGTGTATTTTTTCTGGTCAGCAGATTTTGTCGCCCAGATTAGTGTTTCATGCGCGTTGGTAAAACGTGTACCGCGAAAGTTCGGCATCGGGTTTGTCTTGCGCCAAACCACATCATTCATAATCCAGAAGCCAAGGTCCTGAAGTGTGGCTCCGACGCGAAACACATTGTGATATGAGCCGATGACCCAGATTGCGCCATTGTCCTTCAGAATGCGCCGTGCGGCATTCATCCAGTCCCGCGTGAACTGGTCATAGACTTCAAAGCTGGAAAACTGGTCCCAGGCATCGGTCACACCATCAACTTTGCTCTGGTCGGGACGCGTCAGATCGCCCTGAAGCTGGAGATTGTAGGGAGGGTCTGCGAAAATCAGATCAACTGACTTTTCAGGCAGGGCGTTCATCCACTCGATGCAATCGCCCTGAAGAATTTCGTTTGCCGGAAGTCGGCTGATTTGACCTTTACGCGCCACGCTCACTGCCCCTACCCATTGGTATCCTTGAAGGAGCGGCATCATGAGTCTTTGATGGTTAACGGTCAATTAATTTTGTTGAATCAACAACTTAGCGGGCAAAGTTCACTAAATAGAGTCACTTGCGCGCGACGAGCCCCAATATGTTGCGTATCGGTTTATAGGATCGGCGGTGATGTGGAGTGACACCGTATTGCTCTAGAGCTGATTTGTGCACAGGAACCCCGTACCCGACATTGGCGTCCCATCCATATTCGGGGAAATCCTGCGCCAGCGATTGCATGATCCGGTCTCTTGTCACCTTGGCGATAATGGAGGCGGCGGCAATGGACAAAGATCGGGCGTCACCGCCGATCACGGCTTCGGTTGTGCAGGGAAGGAGCGGACAACGATTACCGTCAATCAGCGCAACGTCAACGGGCGTCGCGAGCGCGTGCACAGCAACGCGCATGGCATCCAATGTCGCATTGAGGACGTTTCTGACTTCGATTTCTTCAACAGACCCGATGCCGATGCCTACATCAGCCTGCGCCATGATCTGATCGAACAGCACATCACGTTTCCTGGGGGAAAGCTTTTTGGAATCATCAAGCCCGTGTGGAAAGGTGTCAGGATCCAGGACCACAGCGGCAGCGACCAAAGGCCCGGCCCAGGCCCCACGTCCGGCTTCATCCACACCGGCAACACGTGCGCGCGGCATGCCCGCACGCTTCTCCAGACTGAAATCCGGCCCGTCAAAGAGGGCAGGCGCCGCTTTTTTCATCCACATTGATCCTGTTTGAAGATCAAAGTGTGCACCTGAATGCGCTGCAAAACAAATGCAAGACGCTAAAACCCCTCAAGCCCCCAAAACCCGGTCAGAAAAAACTCATCTGGTCGCCCGGGCGCGGTGGTACCTGAAACGCTGTGCAGTCCAACAGACCATTGAAGGTATCGTTGGACATGTCGTCTGAGCCATGGGCGCTGCGTGATGTATGCAGCCCGAGTTTTTTGGCCGCGATCTCGAAACGGCGCTGGATTGTCCAGGCATAAGGACCATCTCCGCGCATACGTTTACCCCACGCCGCATCATACTCTTTGCCGCCGCGCGTATCGCGGATGAGCTTGAGTACTTTGGAGGCCTTGTCAGGCGCAGCTTCACAGAGCCATTCACGGAACAGGTCTTTTATTTCGCGCGGCATGCGCAGCAGAATAAATCCGGCATGTTGCGCCCCTGCGTAATGACTGCCGCGCAAAATTTTCTCGATCTCATGATCGTTCAGGCCGGGAATGATAGGAGCGACCATGACCCCGGTGGGTACGCCCGCAGCAGAAAGCGTTTCGAGCGCGGCCATGCGTTTTGTCGGCGTACTGGCTCTCNGNTCCATCGCGCGACAGAGCCTGGCATCCAGACTGGTGATGGAAAGCGCCACCCNGNTGAGATTGCGGCTNGCCATTGATGAGAGAATGTCCAGNTCACGTATCACCAGTGCTGACTTGGTTACGATGGTTACAGGGTGGTTGAACTGATCCAGCACTTTCAGGATCTGCCGCATAATCCTNTAGCGCCGCTCGATCGGTTGATAAGGATCGGTATTCGTGCCGATGGCGATAGGGCGGACCTGGTAGCCCGGCCTTGACAGTTCTTTCTCAAGCAAAGCTGCTGCATTTGGTTTGGCGAANAGTTTGCTTTCAAAATCAAGCCCGGCCGAAAGCCCGAGATAGGCATGTGTAGGTCNTGCAAAACAATAGACGCAACCATGCTCNCAGCCCCTGTAGGGGTTGATCGACCGATCAAAGGGAATGTCGGGAGACCTGTTGCGGGTTAGAATGTGTCTGGGCGTCTCAANNGTCACGCTTGTCTTCAACGCCGGAGAAGTTTCAATCGTCTCCCATCCATCATCAAACTGGGCATAGCGGATTGGCTCATATCGACCGCTTTCATTGGAGCGCGCGCCCCGGCCGCGTCGGCCAGAAGGAGGAAGCAGGGAAGACCCNGGCCCGTACTCAGGGCCGGACAGTGGGGATGAGGGGGCATCCAGTGTCACTTGGGTCATCGCAAACTACCTCCAGGGGACGGGAGCCGACCAGACCGCCCGGGGGGAAGCGGTGGGCCAGGGCACGCGTTTTCTGTTCCGTTCGTGTTCGTCTNGGNGANAATAGGAATATTTTCAGAACAAAACAAGAACATTTTTCATGGGGTAGNGATTTTTATGCGGGCCGCTATAGTCCGCGCCCATGTTGAGCGTTGTTATTCCCACCTTGAATGCGGAAGCAGGACTTCCCGCGTGCCTGACTGCACTGGTCCCGGCGACAGTGCGCGGGATTGTGCGCGAGGTCATTGTTTCTGACGGGGGCTCGACCGACAAAACCGCAGATCTGGCGGACATGGCCGGCGCGACGTTCCTCGCGGGAGAAAAAGGCCGGGGTACGCAGCTGCGCAGAGGCGCCGAGGAAGCGAAATGCGACTGGCTACTGTTTCTTCACGGCGACACGGTCTTGAGTGCGGGTTGGGAAGAGGAAGTCGCCAAGTTTCTGGAACAGGTTGATGCAGGGCGTTTCAAGGGCCGGAAGATCGCCGCCGCCTTTCGTTTCCAACTGGATGACTTTGGAGGAGCAGCGCGTTTTCTGGAGACCATGGTGGCTTTGCGTTGCGCGATCTTTCATCTGCCCTACGGTGATCAGGGGCTGCTGATACACCGAAGCTTCTATAAGGAACTGCAGGGCTACCCCGATGTGCCGCTGATGGAAGATGTATCGCTGGTGCGCAGGATTGGCTGGCGGCGGATGGTGATGTTGCGAAGNGCGGCGGTGACCAGCCCGGCACGCTATCATCGGGACGGGTACCTGAAGCGCTCGTTGAAAAATCTCGGTATTCTCTCCCTCTTTTTCCTTTTTGTTCCACCGCGCGTGCTCGCGAGATTGTACAGATGACCNCACAAAACTGGTTGGTCGTCATGTCAAAGTCGCCGCGTTTGGGGCGTGTCAAAACCCGTCTCGCCCGGGACATCGGGGCGGTTGAGGCTCTGCGGTTCTACCGGACCAATACACGGCGCCTTCTGTCCCNAGTAGGCAAAGANCCGCGATGGCAGACGGTGATNGCTGCTGCCCCCGACACAAGCCTNGAAGAGACCGGGTTCTGGCCGGACCACTTGCCGCGTGTACCACAAGGCGGGGGAGATCTGGGTGAGCGGATGGACAATATGATGCTCGCCATGCCGCCAGGCCGGGTTGTGCTGATTGGTTGTGACATTCCGGGGCTCACCGCATCGCATATTGCAGGCGCGTTCAAGGCCTTGGGTTCGCATGATGCGGTGTTTGGACCTGCCGACGATGGCGGCTACTGGCTTGTGGGCCAGNCTCGAAAAAGACGAACAGAACGAATGTTCAACAATGTGCGCTGGTCAACGCAGTACACGCTCGCCGATACAATGCGNAACCTGGCAGGGAAACGTATTGCAAAGCTTGAGACACTTTTGGATATAGACACAGGCGCGGACCTTGAGCGNTGGACCGCGACACAAAGGAAAAACTGATATGGAGGCCGATCCTTTTCGTGTCTTTCTGGATATGCAGCTTGGCCTGAAACGGAATGCGCCGGGCAGCGACCGCGCGACGGCGCATGTTCTGTCTCTTGCCGGGGCGCTGCCGGACGAACCGGAAGTTCTCGCAATGGGTTGCGGGCAGGGCTGCGATGTACTGACCTTGCTGCGCAAAACGGACGCNCGCATTTCGGCTGTCGACATCATGAAGCCTTTCATCAAAAGGCTGGAAGAAAAAGCGGAAGCCGAAGGTGTGACCGGAGAGCGGCTTCTCACAATCTGTGCCGACTTTGAGGCGCTTGATCTGCCGAACCACTATTTTGATCTCATCTGGTCGGAAGGCGCGATCTATTCGATCGGTTTTGAAGAAGGGCTTGAAGACTGGAAGAAATATCTGAAACCCGGCGGCCTTGCCGTCATCTCGGACGCCACGTGGCTCACCACAGCGCCGTCCAAAGATGCGCAGACATTCTGGGCNAAGGANTACCCGGATATGGGGACGCAGGAGGAAAACATTGCGCGGGCAGAGCGAGCGGGCTTTGACTGCCTCACAACCTATCAATTGCCGGATGAGGATTGGTGGAGCGAGTATTATCAACCGCTCGTGCCATTGATCGAAGAAGCCAGACGCCGCCATGCGGGCGATATCGGCGTTGAGAACATGCTTGATGCACAGGAGACCGAAATTCGTCTCTTCGAGCAATGTTCAAGCGAATATGCCTACCTGTTTTATGTGTTGCGAAGGCGGGACTGAGAAACGGGATCACAAAAAATGTGTCGCCGTTCGTAAGGTGCCAGGGGTGACAACCGCAAAAGCCCGAATACTACTTCCGCCTGTGTTCTTCCAGCCGCGGCATGATCTCGACAAAATTGCAGGGCAAATAGCGATAGTCGAGCTGATATTGCAGGATCTCGTCCCATCCGTCTTTTACCGCGCCGGTGGAGCCGGGCAGGGCAAAGAGGTAGGTGCCGCCAGCGACTNCCGCTGTTGCACGCGATTGAATGGTCGAGACACCAATCTTCTCAAAGGACACGCGGTGAAAGAGAGCGGAAAAGCCGTCTATCTCTTTCTCATAGACAGAGTGAAACGCCTCCGGTGTGACATCCCGGCCCGTCAGGCCTGTCCCGCCGGTTGAGATCACCACATCAATTTCCTTGTTGGCAATCCAGCGGGCAAGCTGGGCGGTGATGGATGCCACTTCATCTTTCACAATCACCCGGTCAGCAAGCAGATGGCCAGCCTCCTCAAGCCTTGCNACAAGTGTAGCGCCCGACGTGTCATCTTCCATTGTCCGTGTNTCAGAAACCGTCATCACGGCAATGCGAACGGGAATAAAGTGGCGGGATGAATCAATGCCGGGCATGGGGCGTCCTTTCAGGTGTTTGTTGAAAGGTAACGCAAGCAGACAGATCTACAAGTCTGCGAACGGTCGCAGCCCCCTGAAACAGCTCACGCTGAANCAGATAGACAGAGGAAGACGAGAGAAATTACTGACGTTGCGCGAACGAGCTGTTGCTTTCCTGAGANCTGTAAACCGGCCACTCTCCTTGGGCTGCTGCCTCCAGTGAGGGAGTTTCCTGTCCTAACCGGTCGCGATAAATCCAGTAATTGGTCAAGACGCGCTCAATATAGCCGCGTGTTTCCGGGGCAGGAATGCTTTCAATAAAGAGTAGCGGGTCGTTACGATAGTCAGTGCTTTTCAGCCAGCGGTTGAGATTGCCCGGCCCGCCATTATAGGCNGTCATCAGCATATAGAGATTGCCGCGTGGTTCTCCGCTACCCATCAATTCTTCGATATATTGCTGGGCGAGCGTCAAATTGAATGAAGGGTCAAAAAGCCGATCACGCCCGTTCGCTCCCGACCGGCGCAGAGACCGGTCCTGCGCAATATGTGACGCGGTTGCTGGCATAATCTGCATCAGGCCACGTGCCCCTGCGCGTGAACGGGCGCTCGGGCGAAACTTGCTTTCCTGACGCATAAGGGCAAACACCAGGGCCCGGTCAACGCGGTAGCCATCTGCTGGCTGGTATCCCGGAACCGGGAAGAGNCCNGCATTCATGACATAACGATCAGGTCCGTAGGTTGCCGGCACATAAGCAGCATTCGCAACNTGCAACTGGGCAGCGGGCAGGCTCAAGCGTTCNGAAAGGGCGATCAGCGCATGATCGAGAGACGCGTCTACACGTCCATGCGCACGCGCAAGCTCTTTTTCTGCATCGGCAGTACGACCAAGCTGTGCCAGNGCAATTGCCCGCCTTACGCCATTGTCGGCCATCAANAACGAGAGTCCGGCCTGATCAAGTGGTGGTTTNACCCAGTGGAAACGAACATCACGACCAAGCTGAGCTGCCGCGAGGAGGCCATAGAATGTGGCGCCGGTGCTCGCGGCTGTTTCCAGCATGGGAGCAGCCTTCTCCGGTGCACGCATGGCAACGAATGAACGCGCAGCCCAGAACCCACCGGCCGCCCGTGTCCAGTCAGAGGCGTTGGGTGCTTTGGCAACGTAGGAAAANTGTTCAGCAGCCTTGTCGAAATGCCCCATGCGCCACGACGCAAGGCCCGCGATCCAGTCAGCGAGTGGGACGCCGGTGCGGCTCCGTCTGGCGGCTTTCACGGCCTCTTCATAAGCACGGTCGTCCCGNTGCTCAATATAGTAAGACGTCGCGATGCGAGACAGGAGCGTGTCAAATTCAACCGCTGTGAGAGGACGCCGGACGCTGGCCTGCGAAATATAGTTGAGCGCTTGTGTCGGCCGCTCCCGCCGCAAAAGTGAGCGGACCTTTCGGGCAGCATTGCGGAAGGACCGGGAGAAATCCATACGCGGTCCTTCAGCTACAGCGTACTGGCGATGAGCGACAGCNCGGTAGCGCCGCGGTTCAGGCCGTGCAGGCCGTGCCGCATTGGAAGGGCGGCGCTTGACGGCAAGCTTGTAGATATCAGACGCCTCAGCCATATCAGCATATGAAGCAAGCCAGTCTTTCAACTCGTGATAGCGGGAGCGATAGGCGGTNGGGTGCATGTAACGCTGGTATTGCACATANCCCATGAGAACGGGATCTTCGAGAGTGGCGATCAACCGGTCTGCTGTGCGCCAGTCGCCACGCTCCTGCACAGCAAAGATGCGGGCGTATTGGTCCNTGTCATGNTCAGACAGTATGGCGGGCATTTCTGCGCCAAGCCCATAGAAGCTTTCAGTGCTGTAGGACGAAGANGNGAGATCGGCAGCCCGCGCGAGACCCGTTGCGTAAGGCACAGCAACGCAAGCCATGAAAATGGCATAAATTATTTGCTTAACGGACGCAAAACGGACTGACACGCAAGTTCCCCCGAACCCTGTTGGTTGTCATCTTACACATGCCAACCTTGCCAACAAGTTGAACAAGGCCGGACGCGGAAATTAGTGAGTGTTTGGTTAACAGGCAAGCAGCAGGCTCTGCCCGGGACGAAAGTTAAGCCGGAATGCAGGTAGCCTAGGAGAGAGACCGGGCTTTATCCCGGAAGGCCTGAAGGTCGGTCCAGGCCAACTTCTTGTGCGCAGGTTGTCGAAGCAGATAAGCCGGGTGAAGGATGGGCATGGCTGGAATTTCAAGCGATCCAACGGTGACCGTCTTCCACTTNCCACGNAGTTTCATGATCCCGTCGCTGGTGGTCAGCAATTGTTTTGCGGAAACCCCGCCCACCAGCATCAGCAGTTTGGGCTGAACAAGCTCGATATGGCGTTCCACAAAGGGTGCACACATAAGCAGTTCCTGGGGGGTCGGCTGCCTGTTTCCCGGTGGGCGCCAGGGCAGCACATTCGTGATGTAGACATTCGAGCGATCATACCCGATGGCGCTGAGCATCTTNTTGAGCAGTTGTCCGGCCCGGCCCACAAACGGTANCCCCTGGATGTCNTCATCGCGNCCGGGGGCTTCCCCGACCAGCATGATGTCAGCCTCCGGGTTGCCGTCTGCAAACACGAGGCTTTTGGCAGTAGCCTTCAAGGGGCAGGCATCAAATGATGCAAGNGCCTCTCTCAACGCNTCCAGGCTGGTCGCAGCGCCCGCAAGGGCCCTGGCTGCACCAGCTTCTTCAACGGAAGAAAGCGGGATGGCGGCAGGGGAATGACCTGCAGGAGAGGGTGAAGCGGGAAGTGGGGGCCGTGCGACCGGACTGCGTCTGGACGGCNCAGGCACGGTGCCGGTGATTCTTTGGCTGGACCTTTCCTCCACCGTGGCGGTCACTGCGGGAGCCATTTGTTGTGGCAACAGCGCGTAGCGATCAACCGGNGCGTCATCGAGCCCGTCTGTAACACCAGCTTCCACGTAGAAACGCAGGAGCTGGATCGCCTCAGAGGCGTCGATGTCGGTCTGGAGGGTCAAATTTGGCTCAAAATCCGTTGAAATATCAGGAAAAGATGCATTCCCCTGCGTGAACACAGGCAAAGCACCCATTGATTGGCGAAAGGAAGTCTCTAGACTCTCCTATACAACGTATTTTGCCCCCCTGAATGCAATACGTCACCTGATTTCGCACCGATTTATGATCGGTCTGGTTGACCTTAAAGCGCTGAAACAGGATAAGAGGGGCCAAATTCCGGTGCCTCAGAGCCGACTTTGTCACGTGCCCGCCTTGTGGGTCGTCAAAGAAGGGGGAGGAGCCAAGCCAATCCGCCGCGGTCGCTGCCACCAGCATCACCGCCCGAGGAGACAAAAATGAGCGAAGAAGCCGCTGCACTGCCCGAACGGGAATATATGGAATATGACGTCGTCATCGTCGGAGGGGGGCCTGCAGGCCTGTCTGCNGCGATCCGGCTGCGCCAATTGGCCATGAAAGAAGATTTCGACCTTTCGGTCTGTGTGATCGAAAAAGGGTCGGAAATAGGCGCTCATATTCTCTCGGGCGCGGTGATGGACCCGATTGCTCTTAATGAGCTTATTCCAGACTGGAAAGAAAAAGATGCGCCAATCAACACGGAAGTGAATGCAGACCATTTCCTGTTTCTGGGTCCGTCAGGTTCCATTCGCCTGCCGAATTTTCTCATGCCGCCGCTCATGTCAAACCATGGCAACTATATTGTGAGCCTTGGCAATGTGTGCCGTTGGCTCGGTGCGCAGGCAGAAGAACTGGGTGTTGAAATCTATCCGGGCTTTGCGGGTGCGGAAGTTCTCTACAACGAAGACGGCTCGGTACGCGGTGTGGCAACCGGTGATATGGGTGTCGGCAAAGAGGGCGAACAAAAAGACACGTACATGCGCGGTATGGAGCTGCGCGGCAAGTACACGCTCTTCGGCGAAGGCGTGCGTGGTTCGCTCTCGAAAGAACTGATCCGTAAATTCAAGCTCGATGAAGGCCGCGATCCACAGAAATTCGGGATCGGTATCAAAGAGCTTTGGCAGGTTGACCCTTCCAAGCACAAAAAAGGGCTGATCCAGCATTCATTCGGATGGCCGCTCGGCGATCGCACCGGGGGCGGGTCTTTCCTTTATCACTTTGACGATAATCTCGTGGCTGTCGGTTTCGTGGTTCACCTGAACTACAAGAACCCGCACCTTTCTCCGTTTGAAGAGTTCCAGCGCTTCAAAACGCATCCAACGATTCGGGATACGTTTGAAGGTGGAAAGCGCATCTCTTACGGCGCGCGGGCGATCACCGAAGGTGGCTATCAGTCCGTTCCGAAACTTGCCTTCCCGGGCGGGGCTCTGATCGGTTGTTCGGCAGGTTTTGTAAACGTGCCACGTATCAAGGGAAGCCATAATGCGATGGCAACCGGCATGATGGCAGCCGAGGCAGCCTTTGAAGCCGTGAAGGATGGGCGCCAGGCAGACACATTGTCTGCTTACGAAGAAGCCTATGTTGGCAGCCATGTCGAAAAAGACCTGAAGCGGGTTCGCAACGTGAAACCGCTCTGGTCCCGCTTCGGCACTATCATCGGTGTGGGCCTCGGTGGCATCGACATGTGGATGAATCAGCTCGGTATCGGCCTGCCATTCACGCTGAAACATGGCAAGAAAGACCATGAGACGCTGAAGCCGGCGGCTGATTGCAAACAGATTGATTATCCGAAGCCAGATGGGAAGATCTCTTTCGATCGCCTTTCGTCTGTGTTCCTGTCAGCGACAAATCATGAAGAAGATCAGCCGGTCCACTTGCGCCTGACCGACGCGTCTATTCCGATTGAGCATAATCTGAAATTGTTCGACGAACCGGCACAGCGCTATTGCCCGGCCGGCGTGTACGAAGTGATGCGCGAAGATGATGGATCAAATCCGCGCTTTGTGATTAATGCGCAAAACTGCGTCCATTGTAAGACCTGTGACATCAAGGACCCGACCCAGAATATTAACTGGACGGTGCCGGAAGGGGCTGGCGGGCCGAACTACCCGAATATGTGATGAATGTGAGAGGGGAATTTCAATGAAATTTCCCTCTTTCGTATCCATCGTCTCGGAATTTGGGTTAGGGTCAATGCATCGCGAGCTGATTTGCGATGATTGGCGGTGCCCGTCCGGGACAAACCGCCGAGATGGCGAAAGGTTAACCCTCCAAGGTGGTCCAGGTGATTAAGTCGGCAGTGATCAGGCGTCTTTGGACACGGAGTGCGGGGGGACGCCTTCTCTCACTTATGCTCATAGTGGGGCTCAGCGCATGTGCTGCGGGCGACTTTGGTGCCAGTCAGCGCAACCCGGAATCTCTATACGGCAATTATCTGGCGGGCCGCTATGCAGGTTCGCTGCGGGATATGGACGCGGCAGCGAGCTATTACGAGCAAGCACTGGCCGAAGATCCCGAAAATCCTTTCATCATTGAAAGGGCTTTTCTGCTGTCTGTCACGGCCGGCAATGTACCGGCGGGGTTACGCTTTGCACGACAGATTATCGAAACTTCACCCGACAACAGAACGGCCCGGCTTGTCCTGGCCTTGTCGGAACTGAAGGCCGGACATTACGACCAGGCAATCAGCGAAATTGATGCTGCTGCGCCAGGGCCCTTTACCGCACTCGTGGGAACGCTCGTCAAAGCGTGGGCCGAGGCTGGTCGCGGAGATGTAGAGGCCGCCGGTGCAATTCTCGATAGTTTTCGGGATCGCCCCGCCTTCGACCTCTTCCGTATCATGCATGAGGCGATGATCGCCGATTACATGGAAGACGCGGGTAAAGCCCGCACAGCTTATATCCAGTCTCAGAATGCAAGTAGTGGGGCAAGCCTTCGGATTGTTGAGGCCTATGGCCGTTTTCTGGAGCGTCAGGGGGACGTGGATCTGGCCCGTGAGATCTACAATAATTATGCGCGCCTCGCACCCAACCACCCGATCATCCAGGCGTCACTCGCGCGCATTGAGGCAGAGCAAACGCCTTCACGTCTGGTCTCTTCGCCGCCCGAGGGACTGGCAGAGGCTCTCTACGGATTGTCATCAGCGCTTGCGCAGGAAAGTGGTATCGACATTTCGATCCTTTATATCCAGTTGGCACTTTATCTCCGGCCTGATTTTGATGTGGCCCGAACGCTGCTCGCGGATCTTTATGAGCGCGCTGACCGGTTGGAGGATGCGGTAGCCACTTATGGTGTGGTGCCACGCAACTCCCCGCTTTACGAAAATGCGCAGATACAGATAGCGGTTAATCTGGACCGAATGGATCGGCCGAAAGATGGCGTTGCACGTTTAAAGGCTTTGGCGCGGGCTTTCCCCGCCTCGCTGGAACCGCTAACGGCTTTGGGGGACATATTGCGGGGGCGGGAGGATTATGAAGCCGCCTCCATTGAATACAGCAAGGCGATTACATTGGCCGGGGAACCGTCTCCGCGCACCTGGACCATCTACTATGCGCGCGGCATGTGCCTGGAGCGTTTGAAGCGATGGGACGAGGCTGAAAAGGATCTCAAGCTCGCGTTGAAACTGTCAAATGAGCATCCGCTGGTTCTCAATTACCTCGGCTATTCCTGGATAGAGCAGGGCGCAAATCTTGATGAAGCCATGGCGATGATCCAGAAAGCGGTGGATCTGCGTCCCGACGACGGTTTCATCGTGGACAGTCTGGGATGGGCGCATTACAGGCTTGGCAATTTCGAAGCAGCCGTAACGCATCTGGAGCGTGCGGTGGAGTTACAACCCGAAGATCCGACAATCAACGATCATTTGGGAGATGCCTTCTGGCGGGTAGGTCGGAAAATTGAAGCCCGCTTTCAGTGGCTGCACGCCCTGGAGCTGGACCCGGAGGCAGATCTTGCTGCCGCCATTCAGGAAAAACTCGAAAGTGGGCTCGGTCCAACGCCTGAGCCGGACCGCGCTGCCGGGCTGTGAATGTCTGCCATCCTTGAAACGGCGAACGCCAAGATAAACCTTACCTTGAAAGTGTTGGGCAAGCGGGCGGATGGGTATCACCTTCTCGAAAGTCTGGTCGTTTTTGCCGATGTTGCCGACCGCCTGACCTGCGCGGAGGCCGACTATCTCTCCCTGGAATTGTCTGGCCCCTTCGCGTCGGCCCTTGAAGGCGAAAGCGACAATCTCATCCTGGAGGCAGCACGGCGCATGGCGGTGGAAATGGACCGCACGCCAAATCTTGCCTTCACGCTCGAAAAGAACCTGCCCGTCGCAAGCGGCATTGGTGGCGGCTCGGCTGATGCCGCCGCGGCCATGCGCACGCTGGCGCGGCTTTGGGGGGACCCGGAGAGCTCGCTGGCAGACATCGCCTTGAGCCTTGGGGCAGATGTACCGGTCTGCCTGCGGAAGAAACCATCCCTTATGTCCGGCATTGGGGAGGCGCTGCAACCCCTTCAAACCATGCCGGAGCTTGATGCCATTCTCGTCAATCCGGGCGTCGCCGTGAGCACGAAAGAGGTGTTTAAGGCATTGGGCGCAAGCCAGGGCTGGGATATGGACAAAACGACGGAAGCGCCATCATTGAAGACCAAGCGCGATGTGCTGGACTATCTCATGGCCCATCCGAATGATCTGGAGGCACCTGCAGTGCGCGTGCAACCTGCTATTGCCGACGTGCTGAACGCCATTCGTGAGACAGAGAATTGCCAGTTCGCCCGCATGAGCGGGAGCGGCGCGTCATGTTTTGGGCTTTATGACAATCCGTTTGATGCCGCAGAAGCAGCGGCGGCGCTAAAAGAAACCCATCCCGACTGGTGGATAGTGGCGACCAGGTTTAAGGGCACTCAATAGGCACGGCTGATACAGAAATCGACAAGGCCAGCCAGTGCATCACGGCGTTCAGAGCTTGGGAAAATGCCCAACGCATCCCGCGCCATATCGCCATAATGACGGGCGCGAGTGACGGTGTCTTCAATGGCATTATGCCTGGACATGAGATCAAACGCGCGTTCGATATCACCTTCCTGCTGGTCCCCGTCTTGCAGCGTACGGCGCCAGAATGCGCGTTCCTCGTCGTCGCCTCGACGAAAGGAAAGCACAACAGGCAGGGTGATCTTCCCTTCGCGGAAATCATCCCCCACATTCTTGCCAAGTGTGGCCGCTTTACCTGAATAGTCGAGCGCGTCATCAACAAGTTGAAATGCAATACCCAGATTGCGACCATAGCTCTCCAGCGCTGCCGCTTTCTCGCCGTTCAGTCCGGCAACAACCGCGCCGATTTCGGTTGCGGCGGCAAAAAGGGCGGCGGTCTTGGCGCTGATCACTTTGAGATAGGCATCTTCCGTGGTGCTTGTATCTTTTGCAGTGGCGAGCTGCATGACTTCGCCTTCAGCAATGATGGAGGCTGCTTCACTCAGAATTTCCAGCGCGCGGAGAGACTTGGTTTCGACCATCATTTTAAAAGCCCGGCCCAGCAGGAAGTCGCCCACGAGAACGCTGGCCTGGTTGCCCCAGATGAGGCGGGCTGTCTTTTGTCCGCGCCTGAGATCGCTCTCATCCACCACATCATCATGCAGCAAAGTGGCGGTGTGCATAAATTCAACCGAGGCGGCGAGCCGAACATGGTCCTCACCTGTATACCCACACATCCGGGCACAGATAAGGGTCAGCATGGGGCGCAATCGTTTGCCGCCACTGTCGATCAGGTGGGTCGCAAGATCCGGGATCATGGAGACATCCGAGCCCAGTCTCGACAGGATCAGCTCGTTGACGGCTTCCATATCCTCTGCAACCAGCCGTTGCAGATTGCGGACCGCTTGCTCACTGTTTTGGCGCTCATTTTCGAGCGGGACGACAACACCCACAAGGACCCCCAGGCGAATAACGGAAAATCGAAAAACCGGCGCGAAACCGACCACTTATGTATGTCACAATAGGTTCTCGCACGCGGCGCGGCAAGTGCGGCCCAGCGCCGCTGCCAACCGGATCCCGGGAAATACCCCGGTCGGGAGAAAAACCTGTGTTGAAAAGACCGTGAACGCGAACAGGAGAGGAAATATGAAAGAGATTCTGAGGACAAATGATGTGGTTTTCCTCTCCTTTTTGGAGTTCCGGCTGCGGGAAGAAGGTATTGAACCTTTCGTCATGGATACAAATACGAGCATTGTGGAAGGTTCAATCGGTATTCTGCCGCGACGATTGATGGTCGTGGATGATGATTTTGATCTGGCAACCGCTATTGTCAGCAAAGCCCGGGAAGCAGATGGCAACAGCACAGATGAGCAATAACGGGTTTGTAGTGATGAACCAGGCAGATCTGAGCGATGATGGTTTCCTGGGGTGCCGGTTACAGATCTTGCAGCCAGCCAAAGGTTATCGGGCAGGCATAGACGCTGTCATGCTGGCGGCGTCCGTCGATGCAAAGCCGGGCGAACGGGTGCTCGACCTGGGTGCCGGGGTGGGGACAGCGTCTCTCTGTCTCGCGCACCGCCTGGCTGACATTGCGGTGACGGGTCTTGAAGTGCAGGCAGATCTGGTGGTGCTGGCACAGGAGAATGCCAGGCGGAACGGACTGGCCGCACGCGCTACCTTCGTTGAAGGGTCCGTCGCAGAGAAAGCAGCTTCCCTCGCAACAAAGGAGATCGCATACGGATCTTTTGATCACGTGATGACCAATCCGCCCTTTTACGACGAAGAAAAGGTGTGGCCTTCTCCTGATGCAGTCAAGGCGAAAGCCCATGCATTTGATGAAGTGAACCTTAAAACCTGGGTTGAAGTGGCATGTGCGATGGCAAAGCCCAAAGGGACCGTGACCTTTGTGCATCGCGCGGACGCGCTGCCGGACCTTCTACTCCATGTTGGAAAACGTCTTGGGGACTTGACGGTTTTGCCTCTCTGGTCGCGGCAGGGAGAGGACGCAAAACGTATCCTCCTGCGCGGCACCAAGGGATCAAGGGCACCCTTTACAATGATGTCAGGCTTCACTTTGCACCGCCGCGAGGGGGGCTTCACAGCGGAAGCCGACGCTATTTTGAAGGAAGGTGGCGCTTTGCCTTTCAAGATCGCTTGAGTACGGCCCGAAAAGGCTTATGTATGGGCTATGGCTAAAAGAGAACGCAGAAAAAAACTTATCAAAACCATTCCTCACAAAGGGCTGCAGGAACGATTGTTGGCCTGGATTGATCCAGACATCGCAATCGTGCCTGTGTTGCGCTTGGGTGGGGTTATTTCCGCTTCAGCCTCTCCGTTGCGAGACGGGTTGAACCTTGCCGGGATCGCGGGGGATCTGGAGGCTGCTTTTACCCAGCCCGGTGCGAAGGCGGTTGCCCTCGTTATCAATTCTCCGGGGGGCTCGCCAGTGCAGTCCTCGCTGATTTTCAAACGTATTCGGGCGCTGGCAAATGAACATGAGCTCCCCGTTTACGCCTTTGTGGAAGATGCGGCGGCGTCAGGTGGTTACATGATTGCCTGCGCAGCAGATGAGATTTATGCCGACGAACATTCCGTCATCGGGTCGATCGGCGTTGTGAGTTCCGGATTTGGATTTACAGGCTTGATCGAAAAACTGGGTGTTGAGCGTCGCGTCCACACATCGGGCGAGAGCAAATCCATGCTCGACCCGTTCAAACCCGAAAACCCGGCAGACGTTGAACGGCTCAAGGCGTTGCAGGCGGAGGTCCACAAGGGTTTCAAAGACCTGGTGAAAGCATCACGCGGGTCGCGTCTGAAGGAAGAAACACCGGGCCTGTTTTCCGGCGAATTCTGGGTGGCAACCCAGGCCCTGCCTTTTGGTCTGATCGACGGTATCGGAGATATCCGGGGCGTTCTGCGGGAAAAATTCGGGGAAAAGACCAAATTGCGCCTGGTTGGTGGCCCGCGCCCCTGGTGGCGCCGGAGAGCCTCTATCGCGAGCGAAATGTCCGGACTTCAGGGGATGAGCAGCCCCTTTGGGAGGGATTTTGCGGGCGATCTGCTGGCCAGCCTTGAGACCAGATCCTTTTGGTCACGATTTGGCCTTTAAATCGTATAAACTCAAAGCTTGATAAATCAGATTCAAGCGAGGGGTCGTTATGAATGAAATTGTCATCGCGAGCCTGGTTATGGCGGGGGTGCTGGGCGCGGCAAAGCTTTTGAAGAAGTTTCAGGCTGCGGCGCGCACCCGGATTGAAGAGCAGGTCCGCGCCCCGGAGCCGCGTGACCTTGGCACCCTGACCCGCCGGTCAGATGGCAGCTTCGCACCTGATAATCAGGCAGGCGGCGCATCCTGATCTTTATCCGCGGGCTTTTAGCTCAATTTGGCGGATTTCTTGACCATTTCACGGGTGAGGGCTAGGTTGCGCGCGCTGCCAACCAACATGTCCCGGTCGATTGCGGGGCGCATGTCCGGTCCCTGGTGGCTCGTCCCAATTGCCGCTTTGGCTTCAAAAATTGAGTGCCGTACATGACCAGCCCTAAAGGCCGGAACAGGTCTTTCCAGTCCCTCATTCTGACCCTCCAGCAATATTGGGCGGATTATGGTTGCGTGATCCTGCAGCCTTATGACGTGGAAATGGGGGCGGGCACATTTCACCCGGCAACCACTTTGCGGGCTTTGGGGCCAAAACCCTGGGAGGCCGCTTTTGTGCAGCCCTCGCGTCGCCCGACGGATGGCCGCTATGGCGAGAACCCCAACCGCTTCCAGCACTATTATCAGTTTCAGGTCATTCTGAAGCCAAGCCCTGAAAATATTCAGGAGCTATATCTCCAGAGCCTTTATGAGCTGGGCATCGACCCGAAGAACCATGATATTCGCTTTGTCGAGGATGATTGGGAAAGCCCGACATTGGGTGCCTGGGGTCTGGGTTGGGAAGTCTGGTGCGATGGCATGGAAGTCTCGCAATTCACCTATTTTCAGCAGGTCGGCGGCATTGAATGCGACGTCGTCGCCGGCGAGCTGACCTATGGTCTGGAGCGCCTGGCCATGTATGTGCAAGGCGTCGACAATGGTTATGAGCTCGATTTCAATGGCCAGGAAGGTGACCGGAAGGTGACCTATGGTGATGTCTTCCATCAGAACGAGGTTCAGTATTCGCACCACAATTTCAAAGCGGCGGATACCGACATGCTGCTGCGACACTTTGAAGATGCGGAAAAGGAGTGCGCCTCACTCCTCGCTTATGAGCCACCATTGGCACAGCCGGCTTATGATCAGTGCATCAAGGCAAGTCATGCGTTCAACCTGCTGGACGCGCGCGGCGTGATTTCGGCAACCGAGCGTCAGGCCTTTATCGGTCGTGTGCGCAACCTTTCCAAGGCGTGTTGCGAGGCTTATCTCCAGTCCCCGCAGGCAGGAGGAGAAAAATAATGGCTGATCTCCTTCTCGAACTTTTCTCCGAAGAAATTCCGGCCCGCATGCAAGGTCGTGCGTCGGCAGACTTGCAAAAGCTCGTCATGGATGCACTCGCCGCCGAAAACATTTTCGCTGACGGGGCGAAAGCTTTCGCGACACCGCGTCGGTTGACGCTTGCCGTCTCCGGCCTGCCGCTCGCGCAGGAAGACCGCAAGGAAGAACGCAAAGGCCCGCGCACCGATGCACCACAAAAAGCCATTGAAGGCTTTTTGAAGTCAGCCGGTGTGACGCTTGATCAATGCACCGTGCAGGAAGACAAAAAGGGCAGTTTCTACGTTGCCGTGATTGAAAAGCCCGGCCGCGCAGTGGAAGAATTGATCGCCGAGATCGTGCCAAATGTGGTGCGGAACTTCCCCTGGCCCAAATCCATGCGCTGGGGCAGGGGTTCCCTTCGCTGGGTGCGCCCGCTCCATTCCATTCTTTGCACGCTGGACGGGGAAGTGGTGCCGTTTGAAGTTGCTAACGAGCCTGATGCGAGCATCAAGTCCGGCAATGTGACCTATGGCCATCGCTTCATGGGGCCAGAGGCGATTACCGTCAAAACCTTTGACGATTATGTGGAAAAGCTCGAACGTCAGAAAGTGATGCTCGACCCGCAAGCGCGCGCCGACCATATTCTGACCGATGCGAAAAACTTGGCTCACGCGCAGAACCTCGAACTGATCGAGGATGAAGCGCTGCTGACAGAGGTCGCTGGTCTGATCGAATGGCCGACCGTGCTGATTGGCCAGATCGATGATGAGTTTATGTCGGTGCCGCAGGAAGTGCTGACATCGACCATGCGCGCGAACCAGAAATATTTTGCACTCCGCGACCCCAAGACAAAGGCCCTCGCACCACGCTTTATCGTCGTCTCGAATATTGAGGCGGAAGATGGCGGCACCGCCGTCGTGAACGGTAATGAGCGCGTGCTGCGTGCCCGCTTCGCCGATGCGCGCTTCCTGTGGGAGGAAGACAAGAAACAATCGCTGGAAGATTTTGCGAAGAAGCTCACACAAGTGACCTTCCACGCGAAACTCGGCACGGTGGCAGAAAAGGCTGACCGCATTGCCAAGCTCGCAGGCAAATTGGTCGAAGATTTGCCTGAAGCCTCTACCGCAGAACCGGCGGAAGTGCTTAATATTGTGGAACGCGCGAAAGTCGCCGGACGTTTTTGCAAAGCCGACCTCGTCTCCGGCATGGTGTTCGAGTTTCCAGAGCTTCAGGGCTTTATGGGGCGCTACTATGCGCTGAATGATGGTCTAGACGAGGAAGTCGCAGACGCGATTGCCCAGCACTACCAGCCACAAGGCCCGTCGGACGATGTGCCGCAAGGGGCGATTGCGCAGGCTGTAGCACTGGCAGACAAGCTCGACACGCTGGTGGGCTTCTGGGCGATTGATGAAAAACCAACCGGCTCCAAAGATCCGTTTGCCCTTCGTCGCGCGGCGCTCGGTATCATTCGCATTATTGTCGAAAGCAGTTTGCGTTTGAAGCTCGGGGACGCGATCAGTCTCGCCCTGGAGTTGGTTGCACGGCATGGAGAACTGCGCAGTTCTCTTGACGGCATTGTTGTGCGTCGAGATCTCCTTTCCTTCATTGTTGATCGTTTCAAAGTCTATCTGCGGGATCAAGGCGTTCGCGACGCTCTCGTCGATGCGGTCTTTGCATTGGAGGGGCAAGACGATCTCTGGCTCGTCGTCCGCCGCGTAGAGGACTTGGCCGACTTCCTGAAAACCGATGATGGGGCAAACTTGGCGGCTGGCTACAAGCGCGCTGCAAACATTCTACGTATTGAAGAGAAGAAGGATGGCAAGCCTTACCAAGGCGCGCCGGATGTCTCTCTCTTTGTGGACGCGGAAGAAAAGGCGCTGGCGCAGGCGATCAAGGCCGCGCGGCAGGCTGCTTCAAAGGCAGTAGAGGCAGAAGATTTCGTGTCCGCGATGGCGGCGCTCGCCAGCTTGCGCGGGCCTGTTGATGCCTTCTTTGAAAAAGTCACCGTGAATGCGGACGACGCGAAGCTTCGCGAGAATCGGCTTAAACTCTTGGCTGAAATTCGAACGGCCCTCCATGAGGTCGCTGATTTCTCCAGGATCGAGGGATAGACTTCGATCCGGACCCAACTGAAAGCGTGATGTGAATGACCGGTTCAACGAAATGGGTTTACGGCTTTGGTGGTGGCACGGCAGAGGGTGATGCAAGCCTGCGGGACCTTCTGGGCGGCAAGGGTGCCAATTTGGCAGAGATGGCTAATCTCGGTCTCCCGGTGCCACCGGGCTTCACCATTTCAACGGATGTCTGCACAAGCTTCTATGCGAACGAGCGCCAGTATCCGGCTGATCTGGAAGCGCAGGTAACAGCAGCACTCTGCGCTGTGGAGAAAACGGTTGGAGCCGCCTTCGGCGACGCGGCCAATCCGCTTCTCGTCTCCGTACGCTCTGGTGGCCGTGCGTCCATGCCCGGCATGATGGACACGGTTCTCAATCTGGGTCTCAATGACGAGACAGTGGAGGGGCTTGCTATCAAGGCCAACGACGCGCGCTTTGCCTATGACAGCTATCGCCGCTTCATCCAGATGTATTCCGATGTGGTGCTCGGCGTTGATCATCACAATTTCGAGGAGATTCTCGAAATCTACAAGGAAGAGAACGAGTACTATCTCGACACGGATCTGGATGCCGATGACTGGCGTACCATCGTCCAGCAGTTCAAGGAACGGGTAGAGGAGGAGCTTGACGAACCCTTCCCGCAGGACGTGCATGGCCAGCTATGGGGCGCGATCGGTGCCGTCTTCGGCTCATGGATGAACGCGCGCGCGACCATCTATCGCAAACTGCACAACATTCCCGAAGAATGGGGCACGGCCGTCAACGTGCAAGCCATGGTTTTCGGCAATATGGGGGATACCTCAGCAACCGGTGTCGCCTTCACGCGGAACCCGTCCACCGGCGAGCGTGCTTTCTATGGTGAGTTTCTGGTCAATGCGCAGGGTGAAGACGTTGTGGCGGGCATTCGTACTCCCCAACACCTGACAAAGCTCGCACGGGAAGAAAGCGGTGAAGCTGCTCTTTCCATGGAAGAGGTGATGCCCTCTGTGTTCGATGAGCTTGTGGAGACTTACAAAAAGCTCGAAGGGCATTACCGCGACATGCAGGACCTGGAATTTACTGTCCAGGAAGGCAAGCTCTGGATGCTCCAGACACGCAATGGCAAGCGCACCGCGAAAGCAGCGATCAAAATCGCGGTGGACATGGCGAGCGAAGGCCTGATCTCTGAAGAAGAGGCTATCCTGCGCGTCGATCCGGCATCGCTCGACCAATTGTTGCACCCGACCATTGACCCGTCCGCACACCGTGATGTGCTGGCAACGGGGTTGCCCGCATCACCCGGTGCGGCCTCGGGCGAGATCGTCTTCTCACCTGAGGAAGCTGGTTCGCTGAAGGCGCAAGGCCGTGATGTCATTCTTGTACGGGTGGAAACAAGCCCGGAAGATATTCATGGCATGCATTCAGCCGTGGCGATCCTCACGTCGCGCGGCGGCATGACCAGTCACGCGGCAGTGGTGGCGCGCGGCATGGGCAAGCCCTGCGTCTCCGGCACCAATGCACTCAAGATCGACTACCGCGCAGAGACGATGACGATCCTCGGCGAGACCTTCAACAAGGGGGATGTCGTTACCGTGGACGGGTCCACCGGGCAGGTTATGCGTGGTTCGCTTCCCATGCTCCAGCCGGAGCTGTCAGGTGATTTTGGCAAACTGATGGAGTGGGCGGACAAGGTGCGACGCATGAAAGTGCGCGCCAACGCTGAAACACCAGAGGATGCCCGCGTTGCGCGCGAGTTCGGTGCGGAAGGTATCGGTCTCTGCCGTACCGAACATATGTTCTTCTCCGACGATCGCATTCTGGCAATGCGCGAGATGATTATCGCGGATGATCTGGGCGGGCGCCGCAAGGCACTTGCCAAAATCCTGCCCATGCAGCGGGAGGATTTTCGGCAGCTCTTTACAATTATGAGCGGCCTTCCGGTGACCATTCGCTTGCTGGACCCGCCTTTGCATGAATTTCTTCCGCATACAGAAGAAGAGATTGCGGAGGTGGCAGAGGCCGCAGGCCTGTCTGCCGATAAGATGAGCAAGCGCTTGGCGGAGCTGAAAGAAACCAACCCTATGCTCGGGCATCGTGGATGTCGGCTTGGTATTACCTACCCGGAAATCTACGAGATGCAGGCCCGCGCTATTTTCGAAGCCGCTCTTGTGGCTGCGGAAGAAACCGGTGCTGCCGTTATTCCGGAGGTGATGGTACCGCTTGTCGCGAGCCGGGCAGAACTTGGCTATCTCAAGACGCGTATCATCGCGATTGCGGAAGCTGTCTCAAAGGAGAAAGGGCAGCCGCTCGACTATCAGGTCGGTACAATGATTGAACTACCACGTGCAGCACTCCGCGCTGGTGAGATTGCCGAGGCAGCAGAGTTTTTCTCTTTCGGCACCAATGACCTTACACAAACGACCTACGGCATCTCGCGGGATGACAGTGCCAACTTCCTCAAAGATTACCTGGGTAAAGGCATCGTGCCGGCAGATCCATTTGTCTCGCTCGACCAGGAAGGGGTGGGGGAGCTTGTGCAGATTGCAGCAGAACGCGGCCGTGCGACGCGCGCAGATATAAAACTCGGAATTTGCGGGGAGCATGGTGGGGACCCGGCGTCGATCCAGTTCTGCGAGACGACGGGCCTCGATTACGTCTCCTGCTCGCCATACCGGGTGCCCATTGCACGGCTCGCCGCCGCACAGGCCACGCGGACAAGCTGACCTCCTAATCTGAAAAGCCTGAAAAATATAGGGTCAAACCGGGTCCCGATCAGGGGATTGTGAGCATGAGTGACCCGAAATCGGACACGGGCGGCGGGGCGCGACCCTCTGTCGCGCCTTCGGTCAGGCTCTGATTCTCCCGTCATCAATGCGTCGGAAAAAACCCGGCGACACCTGAAGATTCCCAAGGATTTCCCTCGGTTTTCGAAAGCCACGGGTGGGCTTGTGGTGAATAAATGATGAAGAATGCCCTCCGCCGTTAACCTTAAAAATGCATAAATCCACTCTGTTTTGGCGGCATTCTGTGCCTATTTATTCAATAATAACAAAAGGTTGCTTCAAAAACGCCAGCTGTGGCTATGCCGCCATTGTCTGGGCAAAACGTTTATGATATCCCCCAGCAGCTCGGACGGCCTGAGGAGGCCGACCGCTGCGGGGACGGGTGTCAGTGTGACCCAGAATGGGTGGCACAGACGTTGCTGGGTAGAGGCGAGACCGCTTGTGTTTGAAAGCGGGCAGACTGAAACAAGGCCGGTAGGCAAAGAAAGCTAGCCGGGCAGGACGAAAGAACGGACCGCAGCGATGAAAAAGCTCGCACAATGGCTCGACTTGGGAAATTTTGTTCGTGAACCGGCACATGCACTGGTCGGGCTTGCGACAACGCTCGCCATTGTGAGCTCAATCTGGGTCAATATCGCAGACACACATCTTGATCCCATCTCCGGCAACAGGGGTAATCGTTTGATCCTCTCCAGCCTGAGCAATGCCGAGCTGATGGACCGACCGACCAGATTGTCGGAGCTAGCCCTCATCGAAGAGCGTTCAGGTACAGCCGCAACGTTGATCCGCGCTGTGGGTGATAAAGCGCATCGGCTGCAACAGGAGCGTCGTTGTCTGGCAACGGGGCTGTATTTTGAAGCGCGTGGCGAAAGCTATGAAGGTCAGATGGCCGTTGCGGATGTCATCATGAACCGCGTGGCCTCTGTGGACTATCCAAACACCGTCTGTGGTGTCGTGTTCCAGGGGTCTTACCGTCAGACAGGTTGTCAGTTCTCCTTCACCTGTGATGGGGCGTCCGACCGGCCACGTGATCTGCGGGCCTGGCGTCTGGCAGACAGGCTCGCATCTATCGTGACAATGAGAAATGCCCGTGAACGCCTGGTGGCGGAAAACGTGTTGTTCTATCACGCTGATTATGTGGAGCCTTATTGGGCTTCCAGCATGGTGCGCGTGGCGAAAATTGGCCGTCACATTTTTTATTCGCGCACCAATTCCGCATCCTGAGCCTGAAACTGATTTGCCCGTGTTGACGCAGATCAATGTGGGGCATGGGCGTGATCACTATCGTCGTAGAGGATGACGGCGGGACGTCTTTGGTGCTCGCATCAAGCGATGTACCTCATCGGCCGACCACCCCGAGGTGCACTTTCCCCCGTCATCACACTTTCCTGCTCCGATGGTTTTCCGCTCCAATGGTTTCCTGATGTGATGCGCCCGCTTCGGCCCCAGATCCCGAGCCCATACGAAGTTCGCGTTGCGGGTATCAAAAGCCCGATGATTCCTTGATCCTGCGGCGGACATAGCCGGGAAAGATACGCGCAAGCTTGTCGAGTATGCCGATCTGCTTGGTGCCGAAATAGTGGAGCTCTTCGCCATGTGCCGCCCGCCAGACAAGTTTGGCAATGTCGTCGGCACTGTGGGCAATCCCCATCTGTTTCAGGCTGTTCGACTTATTTTCCTGATTTTGCACCATGCCCGTATCGACATAAGAAGGCAGAACGTCACTGACCTGAATGCCGTATTTCTCAAGCTCGATGGAAAAGGCCTCCGTGAGCGCCCGCACGGCATGTTTGGAGGCGGAGTAAACGGCAAGCTCTGGCATGCCATACACAGCGGAAGCAGAAGCCATGGAGATAATGCGCGCTTCTTTGAATTTCTTTGCGGTCGTCTTCAAAGCATCAAGAGATGCATCAACCCCATTGACGACGCCGTTGACGTTAATGTCGATGATCTTGTGGTGCGTGGAGAGGTCGATCTCCTCAAAATGCCCCATCTTCAAAATGCCGGCACAATTGAACAAAACGTCCATACGCGCGCCACTTGCACTCAGAAAAGTTGCAACAGCCGCTTGAAAGCTTTCAGGGTTGGTGACATCAAGCTCGCCCATCGTGACAGAGCCGGCGCCGTGAACGGCAATAAGCTCTTCCGACAATTGGGCAAGCCCTACCGTATCCAGGTCATAAAGACCGACAAACCAGCCCCGGCGAATAAAATGCCGGGCAGTGGCACGGCCAATGCCCGCCGCTGCGCCGGTGATAAAGATTGCACGCTTTTCGTTCATGCTTTTATTCTGCGGCCGCCGCAGCCTTCTTTGCTTCTTCTATAAGCGCTGCAACGGAGCCTTGTGATGCGATGCCCGCCCGTGTTCCCTCTGGGTCCATGGCGGAGGCCTTGTCGAGATCCCCAATTTCTTCCGGGACAAACCAGTGCAGACGATCCGGATTGTCGTGATAGGAGGCCCAAACAGCCTTTGCGACCTCAATAGGCTGGATCAGACGGAACATGCCCTCTGTCGGCGCGTTGGTTTTGGCAGCGTCAGGCAGGATCGGTGTATCGATCAGGCCGGGCAATGTGTCCGCGACCCGAACGCCAAAGCGGCTGAACTCCACCGAGAGTGCTTCTGTCAGGCCCTTCACTGCGTGTTTGGTGGCAGAATAGACGGCGATACCGGGCATGCCATACGTGGCCGAAGAGGAGCTGGTGGTAAAACACAATGAATTCGGCGTTGCTTTAAGCAATGGCGTTGCCAGATGAATGCCGTTCAAAACGCCAATAAAATTAATGTTCACGACAGCAAGGACATCTTCAAACGGTTGCTCATCGAAGAAACCACCCTTGCCAATCCCGGCATTGTTGAACAGAAGGTCAAGCTTCCCCCCGGTGGCGGCCGAAAACTCTTCGAGCGCTTTGGCGTAGTCGGCCCTGTCCGTCACATCAAGCACCCGGGTCAGGCAGTTTTCAGCTCCAAGTTCCGCTTCGAGTGAGACCAGACCCGCCTTGTTGACGTCATATGCCCCGACAAACCAGCCGCCTTTGGAGAAAAGCCGGGCCGTCTCCAGCCCCATGCCGCTTGCGGCTCCCGTAATGAAAATTGATTTTCGTGTTCCCGCCTGCGCTTCTGACTTGGCCATGAAAGCCTCCCTGAATGTCAATTTTTATGGCGACATCTTAAGGGCAGAAAGTGCGGCCTGTCGAGAAAACTGGACCGGAGTCTAAAAACTCAAAGGACGACCGCGTCATAGTCGAGGCCAATATCGAGGCAAGGCGCGGAATGTGTAATCCACCCGACGGAAATATAGTCGACACCGCTCGCCGCAATCTCCGCCGCTGTCTCCTCTGTCACCCGACCGGATGCATCCAGGACCGCGCGACCCTGGTTAAGCTCGACCGCCCGCTTCAAGGTTGCGGGGTCCATATTGTCCAGCAGGATGACTGGCACACCGAGTTTGAGTGCCTCCTCAAACTGCTCCAGCGTATCCACTTCCATTTCGATCTGGACCATGTGACCGGCCTTGGCACGGGCACCGTCTATCGCGGCTGCGACGCCACCCGCCATGGCGATGTGGTTGTCCTTGATCAGGATCGCATCGTAGAGGCCGAACCGGTGATTGACACCGCCGCCCGCCCGCACCGCATATTTTTCAAGAGCTCGCAGTCCGGGAGTGGTTTTGCGGGTGCAACAGATCCGGGCGCTGGTGCCGGCAACCGCGTCAACAATGCGTGCGGTGGAGCTGGCAACGCCGGACAAATGGCCCAGAAAGTTAAGCGCCACTCGCTCACCCGTAACAATCGCACGCGCGTCACCCTCAATCACGGCAATCACATCACCGGGCTCAACCCGGGATCCGTCCGGTTTGCGGACAGAAATTTTCATGTTGGGGTCCATCAGCCTGAATGCAGTGCGAGCGGCGTCCAGCCCCGCGATGACCCCCGGCTGGCGTGCGCGCAAAACAACCCGTGACTGGGTGCCTGCAGGAATGGTTGACTGGCTCGTAATATCGCCTGCGTCGCCCAAATCTTCCTCCAAAGCGGCTCGCACGGCGCGCTCAACAATGAAAGACGGCAAAGGGTGAAGATCGTTTAACTGGCTCACAAGGCATGTCCTTGATGGGGAAGAGAAGAAGGCGTGTCGAGCACGGTCTGGGCAACAATATTTGCTTCATCAAGCGTAATGAATGTCCGGTGTTGCCGCGCGACATCTGTCTGCGGGTAGTCCGCCCGAAAGTGCCCGCCGCGACTTTCCTGTCGTTGCAGCGCAGCGACTGTAATGAGTTTTGCAGCGGTCACCATATTGACCAGAGAGGGGGCCGTACCGACCGCTCACTCAATACGCAGGATTTCGCGCAGAGCGTGACGCAGCCCCGTCTCCTCACGCACCACACCGACATAGTTCGTCATCAGCTGCCGAAGCTCTTTGATAATCGGAGAAGGTGGCTGTTGTCGTGGAATGGCTTTCATCATTGGCATGCGCGGCACGTCATGGCTGGGTTCAACAGTGCGAAGGATATCAAGGGCAATGCGTGCTCCGAAAACAACCGCTTCCAAAAGTGAATTGCTGGCAAGGCGGTTCGCGCCGTGCGCTCCGGTTGAAGCGACTTCACCACACGCCCACAGGCCGGGAAGGGAAGTATGTCCGTCCGCGTCAACCAGTACGCCCCCCATATGGTAATGCATGGCCGGGGCAACGGGTATGGGCTGCCGGATGGGGTTGATATCCATTAATTGGCAATTGCCATAGACGGTTGGAAAGGCGGTTGGAAAACGGTCGCCAACGGCGTCTCGCGCATCCAGATAGGCTTTGCCGCCTTCCTGAATAACCCGGGCAATCGCCCGCGCAACGATATCGCGTGGCGCCAATTCCGCATCATCGTGGACGGCCTTCATGAAGCGCATACCGGCTTCGTCAATCAGTGTGGCACCCGCACCACGCAAGGCCTCGGTCGCCAGTGGTGCCGGGTCACGCGGGCCGGTAATGGCCGTCGGATGGAACTGCACAAATTCCGGATCCGCAATGGTTGCCCCCGCTCGCGCCGCCATGGCAAAACCCTCGCCGCGAGAGGTGAGGGGATTGGTTGTTACCGCGTAAAGCCCACCGGACCCGCCGCTGGCAAGAACAACCGAGCGTGCTCGCAGCAAAAGGGGGGAGGGCAGCATGTCCCCTGTCGGGCGGACAAAGACCCCGGCCACGCGCCCGTCTTCAACAGCAAGTTCGTAAGCAGAGAAGCCTTCAACGATATGGATAGACGGGGTTGCCCGCACGGCCGCGATCAATGCTTCCATGATGGCACGCCCGGCCCGGTCTCCTTGCACATGCACGATCCGGCTGCGGCTGTGTGCGGCCTCAAGGCCGACAGTAAGCCTGCCTTCAAGGTCACGGTCAAAAGGGACACCAAGTGAAAGCAGGTCTTGAATGCGGGCTGGCGCTTCCTCCGCCAGAAGCTGTGCAATCTCGGGGTCAACAATCCCGGCACCGGCCTCAATGGTGTCTGCTGCATGTTCTTCCGGTGTATCACCTTCGGAAATCGCCGCAGCAATACCACCTTGGGCCCATGTCGACGAAGCCCCGTCCCCGATCGGAGCTTCAGCCAGCACGGTCACGGGTCGGGGAGCGAGCTTGAGTGCGGTAAAAAGACCTGCAAGCCCTGCACCCACAATAAGTACATCGCCGGCATTGACGATATGGCCTCCTGTCTGGTGCGTCTGGCTCATGGGTTTCTCCCGATCTATCGACTTTGCCGCCTGCAAATTTATCCCGGCAGATTAATCATCCGTTCAACGGCTGCGCGGGCACGCGGCGCGATCTGCGGGTCAACAACAACTTCGTCCTTCATGTAGAGCAGGCTGTCGAGAATTTTTGGCAGCGTGATTTTCTTCATATGCGGGCAAAGATTGCAGGGCCGAATGAAATCAACATCAGGGACTTCGGCTGCAACATTGTCGCTCATTGAACACTCCGTCACCATCATCACTTTCGGCGGGCGGTTGGTCTTTACCCAATTGATCATGCCGGATGTTGAACCTGAGAAGTCGGCTTCGTCCAAAACTTCCGGTGGACACTCAGGGTGTGCAATGATCGAAATTCCGGGGTGAGCGGCGCGATAGTCCCGAAGTTCCTGCGGTGTAAAACGCTCGTGTACTTCGCAATGACCCTTGTATGTGATGATTTTCACATTGGTTTGACGCGCAATGTTGAGCGCCAGATATTCGTCCGGCAGACAAATTACTTCAGGTACACCCAGGCTTTCCACAACCTGCACAGCATTTGATGATGTGCAGCAGATATCCGTCTCCGCCTTCACATCCGCTGATGTATTGACATATGTCACCACCGGTATTCCGGGATATTGCAGCCGGAGTTTACGAATGTCTTCGCCGGTAATGGATTCTGCGAGCGAACAGCCCGCACCGGCATCGGGAATGAGAACGGTTTTTTCGGGGCTCAGCAGTTTGGCCGTTTCGGCCATGAAGTGCACACCGCACTGGACAATAACGTCAGCGTCCGTCTTTGCGGCTTCACGGGCCAGCTGCAAGCTGTCGCCGACAATGTCCCCTACGCAATGAAAGACCTCGGGGGTCATGTAATTATGCGCGAGGATGACGGCGTTGCGTTCCTTCTTCAGATCATTAATCGCCTTTACGTAAGGCGCAAAAAAAGGCCACTCCACTGGTGGGATAACATTCTTGACCCGCTCGTAGTAAGGCGCCATCTCACGGGCAACCTCCGGCGTGTACTCCAGTTCAGGGCGCTCAAGCGGTTTGTACGCGGGCAGGCTTTGCGCTGTTTGGGCACGTGTCTCGATTTGAAGGTCGGCAGTCATGGATGCCTCCTTTCGTTCTTTTGCTCATTTTGAGCAAAAGTAGGGGTCAAAAAACACCGGCAAAGCCGATCTGATGCTTATGCTACTATTGAGCATTACCGAGGTCAAGCAGTTTCGGCGGTAATGAAGAGCCCTGAAAAAAGTAGATCTTCACAAGAAGCAGTCACAAAATCAGGTGTTTGCACGCGTTCTGGTGGGGGCAAGCTTGAGGCCGGGAGCGGGGCGTTCGCTAAAAACTTCCCGCCGAAAACGGAAGAGTTCTGCCGGTCGGCCGCCGGTGCGGGTGCTCATACGACCGGTTTTTTCCACCAGACCTGCTTTTTCAACCAACCGACGGAAATTCTGTTTATGGACATGCAGACCAAGCAGTGCTTCGCCGGTGCGCTGTAGTTCATAGAGCGTGAAAGTGTCATCCATCAGCTCAAACACAACGGGACGGTATTTGAGCTTGGCACGCAGGCGGCTCATCGCGGTGGCGAGAATGCGACGATGGTCATGTTGCATTGGAAGGCCGAGTTGAGGATCGTTTGCACGCCCCAGGGCAATCGCATTGGACCGCCCGTCACGTGCGGCCTCGCGCACAAGCCCGGCTTCGTAAAGCAGCTCGTGTCGCTCAAGCACGGTTTCCTCGTCCCAGTTCCCGTCATCAGACCCGAAGATGAAGCGGACCCGGTCGGCGCGCCGCCCGCGTGATAACTCATCGCTTGTTGGGTCAGGTTTTCTTGCGGCCCAATCAGTCAGAAGCGGCATGATCACCCGGTCAATGATCGCGGGCTTGCCGTCACGCCAGTCTTCCCATGGGAAATACTGATACCAGCTTCGCCAGAACACGCCGTCGCGCTCTTCGCCCCCCCGGGTCAGTGCGAGATAGCCGACAGACACTATGTGTTCAATCTCGTCCAGCACTTCCTGTGCATGGCGCCCGCGGTCGCCGAAAGTATAAAGCTGTTCGACATAGCCCAAGCTAAGCTGTGTTTGTTCCTGCACCCAGCTTCTCAACCCGATTTCCATCGTTCGGTGTTTGAGAGGATCAAACGGGCCGAAGGGAAGTGCATCCCAGACCGCAGGGTCCTCGTCTTTGGCCCCCGAGGGACGCACAGCCAGAATTTCGGGCGACCCGTCAGCAACACGCACAATGGCTGCGTTAAGGTCGATCACAACTGGTTTGTTGTGCCGGTCTGGGAGGCCTCTGTTTGCGGACGGCATGAGTGCCTGTCTCCTTGATGGGTGGCTTGTGCAAGGGCGAGGGACCCCAACCCTGAGCCCCGATATTTCCAGCAGGTGGAGTGTTGGATGGTTGGAAGCCAGCTTACGTGATTCTCTGGCATTTTTGTGATGGGACTATTTCGCGTCTTTTTCCTTTAACAGGATAGTAAAACGCTTCAGAAACCGGGCCTGGGCAACAGCAGGGGGGAGTGGCTTCAGTTTGATGGGGACAAGCCCCTTAGGTCGTCCAAACAGGCTTGCAGCCTCCTGATCGGCAAACCCGGCGAGCTGTGTCGCTTCCAGGAATGCAGATGCATGGTCTGCTCGCTTGATCAGCGCCTCGACATTCTTGGGCAGGTCTGCCGGCAAGCCAAATCGCAGATGGATCGCCTTTTCCAGTCGATGCTCAAAGGATTTGTAATCATATCCGAGTGCCGCTTTGAAGGGGCTGATCATATCACCGATCACGTATTCAGGTGCATCATGCAGAAGGGCGGCAAGCCGCCATCGTGCAGGCCAGCCAGGACGGAACTTCCCGCAGATTTCTTCGACCAGGACAGAATGTTCGGCCACGGAAAAAGCTTCGTCACCTGTGGTCTGCCCGTTCCAGCGTGCAACCCGCGCAAGCCCGTGAGCAATGTCCTCAATCTCCACATCGAGTGGAGAAGGGTCAAGCAGGTCCAGCCGCCGCCCGGACAGCATGCGCTGCCACGCCCGAGGGCTGGTTGGCTTCTGTTTGGGTGAAGGCATGCAGCACACGGTCCCTAAAATCAAATGAAGCGAAAGCCTAGTGACGGGATCAGCGAATGTCGAGTGAGCTCTTCTTGTAGTTGCGCTTTGATTTGTGACAAGCTGACAGAGGCGGTTTCGGTCTATGCCTGCCTTGATCTTTTGTTAGGGAATGAAGAGCATCAAACAGCAGCAAATCAAGATCCTCAAGAAGGCACGAACAGAGAAATGAGCCCTGTGCAAAAACCTGAACCGCTGAGCCCGGACCTACTCTACCGAAATTGTGATGTTTCACAGTTCGAGTTCACAACCACAGCCGAATTGCCGGACACGCTAGGCCTGACAGGACAGGAACGCGCGCTGGAAGCGATTGAGTTCGGTGTCGCGATGGCGAGGACGGGTTACAACATATTTGCCTTGGGCCCATCCGGGGCGGGCAAGCGCGAAGCCGTGACGCGGTATCTGGAAAAAGTCGCCAGCACTAAACCTGCACCGAGCGATTGGGCCTATGTGAACAATTTTTCAAGCCCCAACAAGCCGATCGTCTTGCGCATGGGGGCAGGGCGGGCGGCCTTGCTGAGCAATGGTGTCGCCGCACTCATTGATGATCTTAAAGGGGCAATCCCGGCTATTCTTGAAAGCGAGGAATATAAAAAGCGCCTGATGTCGATTGATGCTGAATATTCACAACATCAGGGCCAGGCATTCGAAACGCTACGCCTTCGGGCAGAGGCCAAAAATATCACACTTTTGTCGACACCTTCCGGTTTTGCTTTTGCGCCGCTGCGCGAAGGTGAGGTGATGAAGCCGGATGAGTTTAACAAATTGCCCGACGAAGAGCGGGAGCGGATCAAGAACACAATCGGCGAGCTGGAGCAGGAACTGGCGCGGATTTTCCAGCACGTCCCCGGCTGGGAAAAAGATCGTCGCGAGCAGGTGCGGGAGCTAAACCGGGAGGTCTCGGAAAACGCTGTCGGTCGTTCCATACGAGATCTGGCCGCTTTGTTTGAAGGAAACGAGCCGGTACGCGTCTGGCTGGATACGCTTGAAGCCGATCTTGTCGAGAATATTGGACTGTTTACTCTGGATGGAGAGGAGCAGGCGGCGCTGCAAACACAATCCGGCCCGATGGGCATGGGAAGTGCTGATCTCTTTCGTCGCTACCAGGTGAACGTGATTGTGGACAATCGGGCGGGGCAGGAAAGAGAGCCCGAAAATGGCAATGCTGACAGTGATTTTATCGGTGGCGGCGCGCCCGTGATCGTCGAAGAACATCCAACCTTCACAAACCTGATCGGGCGTATCGAGCATGTATCCCAGATGGGGGCCCTTCTCACGGACTTTGGTCTGATCAAGGCGGGCGCGCTTCACCGTGCCAATGGTGGTTATCTTTTGCTTGATGCCAATCGCATTTTGCGCGAGCCTCTCGCGTGGGATGCGTTAAAGCGGGCCTTGCGTACAAAACGCATCGCTCTGGAAACACCGGGAGATTATCTCAGCCTGGTCAGTACCGTGTCGCTGGAGCCGGACACGATCCCGCTGGATGTAAAGGTCATCTTGTTCGGTGACAGGTTGCTTTATTACATGCTGGCGGATGCGGACCCGGAGTTTGGGGATCTGTTTAAAGTCGCGGCTGATTTTGATGATCAGATTGATCGTGATGCCGAGAGTGATCTTCTGTATGCGGGGCTCATAGCGACAATCTGTCGTAAAGAAGACATGCTGCATCTAACGCCTGATGCGCTTGGCCGTGTCATCGAGGAGAGCGCAAGGTATGCCGAGGATGCTGAAAAACTTACCCTCGAACTGGAGCCGATGGCGGATCTGGTTCGGGAGGCTGATCTTTACGCACGGCAGGAAGCAGCCTCCGCGATTGACGCGCGTCACGTGCAAAGAGCCGTCGATGCACGGATCAGCCGCAATGACCGTTTGCGGGAGCGAAGCCTGGAGACGATCACCCGCGAAATCATCATGATTGATACCGAAGGCGAGGTGGTCGGGCAGGTGAACGGATTGTCCGTCCTGAGCCTGGGGCAGGCCAGTTTTGGCCGTCCCAGTCGCATTAGCGCGCGCGTACGTATGGGCAATGGAAACCTGGTCGATATAGAGCGCGAGGTGGACCTTGGCGGTCCCCTTCATTCAAAGGGTGTAATGATCCTGAGCGGGTTTCTGTCTGCCCATTTTGCGACGTCCATTCCACTCTCACTTTCTGCGTCCCTCGTGTTCGAACAATCCTATGGCGGCATTGACGGAGATAGTGCGTCGGCCGCTGAGCTGATTGCGCTTTTATCATCTTTGAGCAAACTGCCTGTCGCGCAGAATTTTGCGATAACCGGTTCGATCAATCAGTTTGGTCAGATACAGGCGATCGGTGGAGTGAATGACAAGATAGAGGGCTTTTTCGATATCTGTGCCCGGCGCGGGCTCACCGGCGATCAGGGAGTGCTGATCCCCCATGCCAATGTTAAGCATCTGATGCTCCGGCGCGATGTCGTCGATGCGGTGGAGCGTGGCGTGTTTGATATTTTTCCTGTTGAAACGATCGAAGAGGCGGTTGAGCTCATGATGGGTCGCCCGGCGGGACTGCGCGATGAAAGAGGTGCGTTCCCGGACGGGTCCGTCTTTGAAAGGGTGGAAGTCCAGCTCACAAAATTTGCGGAGACCCAGAGAGCCTTCAGTTCAGGTGACAGGGGGCGGCGCGGATGAGTGAGGAACCGGAAAAACGCAATGATAGCGGACAAGAAGAACCGCAGTCTGCTCACAAAATCCTTGTGGAAGCCGATACACTTACGCCTGAGCCTCAAGCCATCCAGTTTGCCGCACGCATGGCCGGTGTCCTCCATGCAAAACTTGCAGGCTGTTTCGTGGAAAATCAGGCTTTGATGGATCTGGTCGCCCTTCCCTTTGCTTCGGAAGTATCGTTTGGGGGAACAGTAAAACCCTTCGAACGCGGACGTCTGGAGCGGGAATGGGAGGCGCAGGCCAAACAGGCGGAAACGGCATTTGCCGCCGCTGCCAGTGCAGCTGGTTTGGCCTGGTCGTTCGAGGTGCGGCGGGGAAAACCAATTTTTTCGATGTTGGAGGCAGCGGCGCAGGAAGATGTCGTCGTCCTTAATCCGGGTGCGCGCTTGACCCCTGTTGGTGAACTGGCACGGGCTGTGCGCGCGGCAACAGCCGACATTCATGCTGACGTTCTTTTGACGGGCAGAGGGGCGAGAGGGAGTGCAACCCGTCGCGTCACAGACACCGTGCCCCGCGGCACGCTGGTGGCGCTGGACGACATGACCAGCCGCGGTGAGGCCTGCTGTGCGATGGCCCAGGACCTTGCAGACCGTGCGGGTATGAATTTCATCCCCCTGCGCACAGGGGCGAGCAGTCTGGCTGATGTCGTCGATCTGGTGCGCCAATTGGCCCCCAGTCTTGTGATCGTGAATGCCAGTTCTGCTATTTTCTCGCAGGACGAGAGTGTCACAAAATTATCAATCGCTGCGGGATGCCCGGTTTTCCTGTTGGGGTCGGAACGAAAACGCCCACAGGCGGGGTCCGGGCGATAATATTTGATCTGTGTCATGGGCGTTGGACCTCCAAGCATGTAGGCTTGCTTAAGTGAATAGCAAAAGGAGGTCGGCCAATGCCTATTCGGAAAATTCTCGCCCCCGTACAAGGGACAGACACGGACAAGCTGGTTTTAAATGCAGCTCTTGCCATCGCGAAGACGTTCGGTGCGCAGGCGCAGGCCATTTTCGTGCGACCGGATCCAAGCGAGGCTCTGCCCTATCTGGGAGATGGTGTCTCCGGGCAGGTGATTGAAGACTTGTTGCAGGCGGCGAAGGAAGGCTCGGATGCTGCTTCCGCCAAAGCCCTGAAGAATCTTGAGGATGGTGCGCAGGCGGCCGGGCTTCCTGTTGTCTCCGACACTTCTCCGCTGCCGTCGGTCCGTTTTATGGAAGTGACGGGACGCCAGGACCTTGTCGTGTCCGAGGAAAGCCGCCTGTCTGATCTGGTTGTCTTCGCCGGCGCTGACGCAAGCGATGGTATCGCGGGCGGAGAGGCGTTGGAAGCCGCGCTCTTGAGCGCGGATCGCCCTGTGCTGATCGCCCCCAAGGCGGCGGCAAAATCCATTGGTACCTCCATTGTGATTGGCTGGGATGGCAGTATGGAAGCCTCCGCGGCTGTCTCCGCCGCTATCCCGTTTATCCAGCGCGCAGACAAGGTCACCATCTTGCGGATCGATGAAGACGAAGATGATATCCACGCGACCAGAATGCTGGAAACCTATCTGGCCCTTCATGGTGCCAAACCGGAAAGCCGCACCGTGGAGGCAATGGGACGTCCGATCGGTGAGGTGTTGCTTGAGGAAGCTGCAGCTGCCGGGGCGGATTTGCTGGTGATGGGTGGTTATGGTCGCAGCCGTCTTAGCGAGTTTTTGTTCGGGGGCGCGACCCGTCACGTCCGGGCCCATGCCAGTGTACCTGTCTTGATGGCACACTGACTTTCACACCGTTTGAGCAACAAAATTAAGCGAGGACATTTCGATGGCTCTTTTCCGTATCCACATGAACGCCGCCCGAAGTGAAGTCTTTCCAAATGGAAGTGACAAGCATGGGTATGATTTTGTTGCGCCGCTGGATGGGGACAGTCTGCTTGATCCGGAAGCATGGAAGGCACATGCCAAGGATTGCTGGGTGCGCCGTTTTTGGGCAAATGAGCCGGAAGAGCGGGGCACGCTGCGTCATATCGGTAAAGGATGGGTGATCGACTATGATCCCTCAACCACCGACGACAATGAGCCTTTTTTCAAGCTGGATAAGCACAAGCTTGAGGTGGGTGAATATTTGTCTGTCAAGGAAGCAGATGGTGATCTTGTCACCTTCCAGATTGTTTCGGTTCAGCCCTACTTGAAGGGCTGAACCGGAAAGCCGGCGCAAGATCCAGGCATTATGCAGCCAGACGGCGAACGATAACGCTGCCGGCGGAATAGCCTGCACCAAAGCTGCAGATGACGCCGATATCGCCTTCACTCATATCATCGCTGAACTGGTTGAAGGCGACGATGGAACCGGCAGAACTCGTGTTCGCGTAATATTTAAGGATATTGGGGGATTCCACTTCGCTGGGTTCATGTCCCAGGACTTTCTTGCCGATAAAATCGTTCATGTTCTTGTTGGCCTGATGGAGCCACAAGCGTTTAAGGTCAGTCGCATCAATCCCGTTCTCACCGACATGGTCAAGAATGAGCTGCGCCACCATGGGCACAACTTCCTTGAACACTTTACGGCCTTCCTGAACAAAAAGCTTGTCTGCATCCTGCGCCGTCTCTGGTGCAGTCCGGTTGAGGAAGCCAAAATTGTTGCGGATATTGTTTGAGAATTTGGTGATCAGTTTCGTGCCCAGCACTTCCCAGGCACCGCCAACTGTACAAGTGTCATCACGTTCAATCACAATGGCTGTGCAGACATCGCCAAAGATGAAGTGACTGTCGCGATCACGGAAGTTGAGATGGCCGGTGCAAATTTCCGGATCCACTACGATGACGCAATCCGCACCGCCGCTGATGACCATGTCATGCGCGGCTTTCAGACCAAACGTTGCGGATGAGCAGGCAACATTCATGTCAAAACCGAAACCCTCGATACCCAGCAATTCCTGTACCTCGACAGCTATTGCGGGGTAGGGACGTTGCAGGTTGGAGCATGCGACAAGTACGGCATCAATATCTTCAGGCGTCTTGTTGGCGCGCGCCATTGCCTGCTTGGCCGCGGCAACTGACATTTCTGCCAGAATGGAAGGTTCGTCGTTAGACCGTTCCGGCAGGCGAGGGCACATGATTTCCGGGTCGAGAATCCCTTCCTTGTTCATCACATAACGGTTCTCGATGCCGGACGCTTTGACGATGAATTCGCTGCTGGACGGATTCAGTGGCGCAATAGTTCCTGCCTCAATCTCAGCCTTGTGCGTCTGATTGAAGTTTTCGACATAAGTGTTGAACGATGCCACCAACTCATCATTGCTGATTGAATGAGGGGGCGTAAAAACCCCGGTTCCACTAATGACGACTTTTGCCACGCTGCCCACCTGTTTTGTCTGCCTGTTCGGGGATCCGGACTGAATGTCAGCAAATCGGCCCGTACGGCACGTTGGAATTGATTTATAAAAGCGAAAATAGTGGAGCGGGCGGGAACTGGCTACTTTTTTGGCAAACTCCCGTCAGGAATGGTTGATTTTCCGAAAGGTAAAATGCGCGTTGGATAAAAAGATGGACGATTTGCAAACCGTCTTGGCCCACATACGCAGGCTTCTGGAGGCTGGTTTAACTGCCAATGGTCATGGCTTTCGACTACCGATCATGGCGAGTGTTGACCGTGAGGGAAAGCCGTCGGCGCGGGCGCTGATTTTGCGACACGTGGATTTTGAGGCGCGGGAAGTTCGCCTTCATACCGACAGCCGCACCCGAAAAGTGGAAGAAATTGGCGCATACCCCTACGTCATGCTGGTCTTCAACGATCAGGTGGCGAATGTGCAGGTTCAGTTGAAAGGCTGTGCTTCCCTGCATCAGGATGATGTCTATGCCGAAGACGCATGGACAGGGGCAAGCCGGTCCAGTCGCCGAGCTTATCTCACGGAAGCAGGGCCGGGAAGCAGCATCAAGTACCCGGCGTCCGGGTTGCCAGCGGACGTCGCCGCGATAGTTCCTGATGAAGCCAGACTGCGCCAGGGGCGTCATCATTTTACCGCGATCCGGATCTGTTTTGATGAAATCGAATGGCTTTTGCTCGATGGAAGTGAGAATCGGCGGGTGGCGTTCAGGTTTGAGGCCGACAGTGGGTGGGTCGGAAACTGGTGCGTGCCCTGAGCGGGGTCCCGCGACCTTGAAGACTATTTTTTGCCGCGATCAGCCAGTGCAGCGCATTCGTGGTGGCGAAAACAGCTCGCAAAATGATCGTTCACCATGCCTACAGCCTGTGCAAACGCGTAAACAATCGTTGGTCCACAAAATTTGAAACCGCGTCGTTTCAACTCTTTGGAGAGCTTCTGGCTCATTTCAGTTTGCGCGGGTACGTCCTTTATGGACTTGAACTTGTTCTGCACCGGCGTGCCATCGACAAAGTCCCATATGAAGTCTGAAAAACTGCCGTCCGTTTCCATAATTTCAAGATAAGCTCGGGCATTGCCGATCGTGGCTTCAATCTTGCCACGATGACGAATGATACCTTCGTCCTGAAGCAGTTTTTCGATCTTTTTCTCGCTGTATCGCGCAATCTTTTCCGGGGCAAAATCATCGAACGCACGACGGAAATTATCCCGTTTCTTCAGGATCGTTATCCAGGAAAGGCCAGCCTGAAATCCGTCGAGCTGTAATTTCTCAAACAGCGCACGATCATCCCATTCAGGCACGCCCCATTCTTCATCGTGATAGGCAAGATAGATCGGGTCGTCTGTGGGCCAGCTGCAGCGCTTGAGTGTCATGTGTTTTCGTCCGATGCATTGTCGTCATCTGCCCCCTCAAGCATCGGGAGCCAGTGCGGCCAGAGATAGTCGATATCCGTACCATCAACGTCGAGCGGTTGGTTCAACCTGTCCAGCCGCAGTAACGCGAGACCTTGCGCCCCGCGTGCGGAATGAATTTCTCCCGCCTGTCTGTCCCCCGCCATGATAATTTTACCGGCCGGCGGCATCTTTCCAGCGGTGCGAACCGGGAGCAAACGTTTGCGGATTTTCCCCTGCCGATAGGTGCGCGATGTGACTTCCTGGCCGACAAAGCAACCTTTGTGAAAGTCGATAGCGTGCAGGAGGTCGAGACCTGCTTCCATCGGAAACGTACGCTCTGAGTGCAGGTCCGCGGCGGCCGGCACACCAAGTTGCAGCCGGAACAGGTCATAGTCAGCAGGTGTCGCATCTTCGCCAGTAAAAGCGGACAATGCAGGCACGGCGTCGCTCTCGGGTAATAGAAACCGGTAACCCAGTGCTGGCAAACGAGGATCTGCAAAAATAAACCCTTCGCGCGTGTCGGGACGGGCGGGCAGTGACTGGTTGTCATCGTCTGACCAGCCCGCAGCGACGGACCATTCGTCTCCCAGAAGCGTGAGATCCACTTTGGCGCGAAGTTTGTAGAATGCCAGTCGCCGAAGGAGTTGCGGCGCGGCATCTGCATCGCAGTCGACCAAAAACCGCATCCCATCTTTCAGTAGAAAAAAATCAAACAGATATTTCCCCTGCGGTGTCAGCAGAAGCGTGTATTGCGCATGCCCGTCTTCCAGCGCTTCAACATTGTTGGTAAGCAGGTTTTGCAGAAAATCAGTCGCATCAGGCCCGCTGATTGCGAAAACAGTTCTTTCCGGCAAGAGGCACTTGTGCGCCATTGGACCACCCTCTGTCTTGCACCATTCTTACAAGGCCATAGATGTAGGGCTCAATGACGCCCCCCGCAAGCGTCAGCGTTCACTCAAGCCGATCATTGTTGCTTCTGGCCGGACAAGGTGGGGTACCTGCCTCTCTGTCTCCCTCTTGGCAGGTGCCGTGGAGCCACCTATAAGTGAGGTACCACGGGACATCGGACCAAATCTCATGAAGGCTCTGTTCATCACGTCGAACCGGATTGGCGACGCCATTCTGTCCACGGGACTGCTTGGCCATCTGGCGGAAGCGTATGACAACCCCGAGATCACGGTCGCGTGCGGTCCGGTCGCCGCGCCGCTGTTTGCCGGGGCACCCGGTGTGGTCAAAGTCCACACCATGCGCAAGGAGAAATGGGGAAAACACTGGTTACGTCTCTTGCGCGGGGTTTTTACCACCCGGTGGGACATTGTTGTGGATTTGCGAGGGTCCGCCACGGCCTACATACTATGGACCCGTAAGCGTTATGTTTTGCGTCCCGATCACACGCGGCCGCGTGTTGAACACATTGGGAGTGTGATGGGCTTGACCCCGCCGCCCTCTCCGTGCTTGTGGCCAAGTGAGCTGGAACGAGCGGCTGCCAGAAAGCGCCTGCCCACGGGGGAGAAAGTGCTGGCAGTAGGGCCAACAGCTAACTGGCCCAAGAAAATGTGGCCGGTGGAAGCCTATCTCGACCTGGCCCTCAGGCTGACCGGCAAAGGAGGCGCTTTGGAAGGGGCCAGGATCTTGCTGACGGGCGGCCCCGGAGAACAAGAACAGGTGCAGGCGTTTTATGACCGTGTACCAAAGGATCAACTGATTGATGAAATTGGGGCGAAACTGCTCAGCACTTATGCTCAGTTTGAGCGTGTCTCTCTCTTCATCGGTAATGATTCTGGCCTGATGCATCTGGCCGCGGCAGCAGGCGCACCAACACTTGGCCTTTTTGGTCCAACCCGCGATGACCTTTATGCCCCATGGGGCGAGAATGCATCTTTTGTGCGTGGACCGCGTTCTTATGCGCAAATCATGGCCGATCCGGACTATGATTTTCATTCGCCAGCAAGCGAGATGGCAGACCTGACGGTAGAGGCGGTGGAACAAGCCGCCATGGCGTTGCTCAATCGGACAGAGAAAAATCAGGAGAAAAGGCGTGAGCCAGACATTTGATACGATTTTCGCGGGCGGCACGATCGTCAATCATGACGGCACAGGGCTGGGTGATGTCGGTGTCAAGGACGGGCGGATTGCCGCCATTGGTGATTTGTCTCAGGCAAGCGCCGGTGAGCGGGTGGATGTCTCCGGCCTGCACGTATTGCCCGGTGTTCTGGATACGCAAGTTCATTTGCGGGAGCCGGGTGCTGAGCATAAGGAAAACCTTGAAGCAGGCGGCAGGGCTGCTGTGCTCGGTGGTGTGACGGCTGTTTTTGAAATGCCTAATACAAAACCGCCAACATCTGACGCACCCGCATTGGCAGAGAAGGTGCGACGGGCCAGCAATCGCATGCAGTGTGACTTTGCGTTCTACGCAGGTGCCACCACAGAAAATGCGGACATACTGGGCGACCTTGAGCGAGAGACAGGGTGCTGTGGTGTCAAGATATTCATGGGGTCATCCACCGGCAATTTGCTGGTGCCCGATGACGATCATGTGCGCGCGGTCCTGCGCAATGTCTCACGCCGCGTGGCTGTGCATTCTGAAGATGAGTATCGCCTGCGTGAGCGTAGAGAGCTTGCTGAAACAGGCAATGTGTTGACCCATCCCGTCTGGCGGGATGAGGAGACGGCCATCAGATGCACCAATCGCTTGCTGCGCCTGGCCAGGGAAGAAGGCAAACGTATTCATGTGCTGCATGTCACAACTGCGGACGAAATGGATATTCTGGCTGCAAACAAGGATATCGCTACCGTCGAAGCCACACCGCAGCATCTCACATTGGCTGCTCCGGACTGTTATGAAGAAATGGGTACACGTGCGCAGATGAACCCGCCCATTCGCGATGCTCGTCATCGGGCAGGGCTTTGGCGCGGTCTGGCGGCGGGGATTGTTGATATTATCGGGTCAGATCATGCACCCCATACTTTGGAGGAGAAAGCACAAGCCTATCCAAAGTCACCTTCCGGCATGCCCGGTGTACAAACGCTGGTGCCGATCATGCTCAACCATGTGAACGAAGGGCGTCTGTCTTTGGCGCGTTTTGTGGACCTGACGTCCCATGGACCCAATCGCGTGTTCGGCCTGTCCGCCAAAGGACGGCTGGCGGTGGGCTATGATGCGGACCTGACAATCGTGGACATGAAAAAGTCCCGCAAGATTGAGGATAGCTGGATCGCGTCCGTCAGTGCCTGGACCCCTTTCGATGGGATGACGGTGACGGGCTGGCCGGTCGGCACCATTGTGCGTGGACGCCGCGCGATGTGGGAAGACGAAATTCCGGGCGCGGCAGAAGGGCAGCCGATCCGTTTTGTGGACACCTTGCCAAGAGGGGCGTGAGGCCATCCACGTGACGGAGTGGTCACGTGTCTCAAGGAAATCAGCCAATCAGGGAAAATGGCCGGAAGGCCGCTTTTCCTTCGCGGTCGCTTGACCCCGCGCGTATTTTAGGGTGGGTTGAGCGCCAACACCTATTCAACACACGCGAAAATGGCGTGGTCCGCTTCAAAAAGGGCCGAAAACAGCCAGAACGCAGAAAAACAGGGACGAAACATGAGCGATACATTCCGCGCGATCCAGGTCTCCAAAACCGACTAAGGTCAAACATCGGCCATCGTCGATCTGACAGAAAATGATCTGATGGAAGGAGACGTAACGATCGAAGTCTCTTACTCGACGATTAACTATAAGGACGGCCTGGCGATGACAGGCGCGGCACCTGTCGTGCGCACCTGGCCGCTTGTTCCCGGGATCGATTTTGTCGGGACCGTCACCAAGTCCGAACACGCTGACTGGAAAGCAGGCGATCAGGTTGTGCTGAACGGCTGGGGTGTCGGCGAAACACATTTCGGCGGGTATGCCGGACGGGCGCGGGTCAAGGGAGACTGGCTTGTACGCTTGCCGGACGCCATTTCACCAGAGCGCGCCATGGCCATTGGTACAGCCGGTTACACCAGCATGCTCAGCGTGCTGGGACTGGAGCGCCAGGGAGTGAAACCGGATGATGGTGATATTCTTGTAACCGGTGCCGCCGGTGGCGTGGGCTCCGTTGCAATCGCACTGCTCGCCAAACTGGGCTACCGCGTGATCGCATCAACAGGTCGTGCGTCCGAGGCTGACTATCTGAAGGCGTTGGGTGCAGCGGACATTATTGACCGTAATGAATTGTCTGAACCAGGGCGTCCTTTGGGCAAAGAGCGTTGGGCTGGTGCTGTGGATGCGGTTGGTTCTCACACACTCGCCAATGTACTCTCCATGACAAAATACGGTGGCGCCGTCACTGCCTGCGGTCTCGCACAGGGTATGGATTTGCCAGCATCAGTGGCGCCATTCATTTTGCGCGGTGTCCAGTTGATCGGCATCGACTCCGTGATGGCACCAAAAGCAAGGCGCCAGGAAGCGTGGGACCGTCTCGCGAAAGATCTCGATCTTGCAAAACTTGATGCGATGACAACAAAAATCGGTCTTGCCGATGTTGCGACATTTGCCCCACAGATCCTTGCAGGTCAGGTGCGTGGTCGTGTTGTTGTTGATGTAAACGCATAACGTGCCGGAAGGAGACAGACGTATGGACATGCCAGCCTTCCGACACGTGAACTATGTCGAGCGCCGCGTGGATATTGATCGTCGGGCAGACGGCAGCATGGTGCTGCGGAACCCACACCCGATCGGTGATCCAGCTTCCAACATGATTGAGCCTTTGCGCAAATGGGCCGGCGAGCGGCCGGACCGTATCTGGCTAGGCAAGCGTAAACCCCCGCAGCAGGGCCAGGCATTTGGTGATTGGGAAACTGTGACTTATGCGCAGGCCAATGCCCGCGTCAATGCACTGGCGGAAGCTATGCTGCAAAAAGGGATGGATCAGCAAAATCCGCTCGTCATTCTTTCGGGCAACTCGATCGAACACGCCCTCATGACGTATGGTGCAATTCTGGCAGGTGCACCCGCGGTGCCGGTGTCCCCCAGCTACTCGCTGATGAGCAGTGACCACGAAAAACTCAAATATGTTTTTGATCTCATTCAACCCAGAATGGTTTTTGTGCAGGACACCCGTCCGTTTGAAAAAGCACTGGCCGCTCTCGACCTGACGGGGATCACGGTGGTTGCCTGCGAGGGGCCGTGTGATGTCACCTATACAGATCTGCTTGAAACGGTCCCCACCCATGCGGTCGAGGAGAGTTACAAGAACCTCAATTGGGATATGGTCTCAAAATACCTTTTCACATCCGGCTCAACCGGCATGCCGAAAGCTGTCATTACCACACACCGTATGCAGTGTGTGAACTCGGTCATGGGCGAAAATCTCATCATCAAAGATGAAAATGAAGAACCACCGGTTTTGTTGAACTGGCTGCCGTGGAACCATTGTTTTGGGGGCAACGCCGTTCTGAACAATCTCCTCACATCCGGTGGAACACTTTATATCGATGGGGGGCGTCCGGTGCCGGGCGGCTTTGAAGAAACACTTCAGAACCTCCGCGAAATTGCGCCCACAACCTATTCAAATGTTCCTGCAGCGTACGGCATGCTTGTTCCAGCTTTGGAGCAGGATGAAGTGCTGGCCAGGAATTTCTTCTCGAGAGTGAAGTTTCTTGCTTACGGTGGGGCAGCGCTCGCTCAGGACCTCTATGATCGGTTGCAGACTGTGGCGGTGCAGACAGTTGGTGAACGGTTTATCTTCTCCTCCGGCTATGGCGCGACAGAAACAGCACCAACCATCATGAATGTGCATTGGGCGACAGAGCGGATGGGGCTGCTGGGCCTGCCGCTTCCGGGGATTGAGATCAAGCTGGTCCCGACCGGTGACAAGCTCGAAGTCCGGGTGAAGGGCGATTGCATTACACCGGGTTACTACAAAAACGAAGCCAAGACGTTGGAAGCGTTTGACGAAGAAGGATTTTACAAGCTGGGCGATGCCGCCAAATTTGTAAATCCGGACGATCCGTCGGAAGGGCTCGTTTTTGACGGCCGTGTTGTGGAAGATTTCAAACTCTCAACAGGAACCTGGGTAAGCGCCGGTCGTTTGCGGGTGCAGGCGGTTGAGAGCGGGAAGGGGCTTTTGCAAGATGTTCTCGTTGCAGGGCTCGACCGGGAATATATTGGCATCCTCGGTTTTCCGACCGTACCGGCCTGTCGCAAATGTGCAGGTGAGGCGGAACTGCCGGTTGAAGAGCTGGTCCGCCACCCGAAGGTTCTGGAAACCCTGGCTGAAGGGTTACGTGCTCATAACCAGAAAAACCCGGCGTCCAGCACACGGCTGAAACGCGCTCTGTTGATGGTGGAGCCACCAAGTGTGGACAAGGGCGAACTGACAGATAAAGGTTACATCAATCAGTCGACAGCCTTGTCACGGCGCGCTGATCTGGTGGAAAAGCTCTACGCAGAGCCCGCAGGAAACGATGTCGTTGTCCTTTAGGGCAACGACACATCAATGACACGAACAGTCGTTGAAATGATAAGAGGATGAAGCCGGAGCGTTGATGGATTTTCTTTCTCTTGTCGCAAGTGGTCTGGTCGTGGGGATTGTTGTTGCGGCCCCCATTGGCCCGGTCAACCTCATTTGTATTCGGCGGGCTTTACGCTTTGGGATGGCAAACGGTATTGCCTCCGGCACCGGTGCGGCGATCGGTGATGGCGTATTTGCCATTATGGCTGCCTTTGGGGTCACGGCAGCAATCGCTTTCGTGCAAACCTATGCGCTATGGCTGCAATTGGTTGGCGGATTTTTTCTGATCGGGCTTGCCGTGCGAACCTGGTTTGACCACCCAAGCCTTGATGCCAAACTGCCGGAAGGCTCTCTCGGTGCACTGATGCCGGTCGTGGTATCAACATTTGTCCTGACCATCACCAACCCGGCAACCATGCTGGGATTTCTTGCGATTTTCGGCGGTATTGCAGATTTTGCGATCGGTGATGAGGATTACGTGCGCGCCAGCATCCTGGTGGCGTCCGTGATCGGCGGTTCGGCCCTATGGTGGGTGATCATCTGTTCAATTGCCTCACGTTTCCGGGAGCGAATGACAGATAACGCACTCGTCATCTTGAATCAGGTTTCTGCTGGTATCATCTTCCTGTTTGGATTGGCCGTGCTCGTGCGCCTTGTGGTGGAACGTCTTGCGGTCTGAACTCAGACAGAGGTAGGGGGCGTTCACATGATTATCGTCAATGGAAAGATCGAAACAGGTACAGCCGAAGATATCGAACGGGTATCGGCAGCATTGAGAGCCCGCATGGAGCGGACCCGACAAGAGCCGGGTTGCATCGATTACAGCTTTGCCATCGAGGTCGGGGCACCAAACGTGATGCACGTTCTGGAGAAATGGGAAAGTGAGGACGCACTCAATACCCATTTACAGGTACCCGACGAAGCCTTCTCACAAGCCATCGCGACTGCCAACGTGAAATCTGCATCAATCATTGCCTACACGGCAACCGGTGAGCGTGTTCTGCGATAACTACCTGTCTGAAGGCTGCGATGACGGGGCGATGAGAAGTGGTCCCGTCAACAACGCAAAATCTGCTGCCGCCTGGTCTGGGTCTGGCAGCGTCGACGCTGTCAACAGCCGGAACATGGTGCGCATGGCAATCCCGGCCAGTGCCTCAACCAGAAGATCGGCCGCCATGTCACCGCGAATTGTTCCATCCTTCTGTCCTTCGACCACAAGCTTCTTCATTACAGCCAGCTGATCGCTTTGAATGAAGTCCGGTTGCGAGACAAAGTAGGCGGAAGGGATGTTGAGGAAGACAATACGCGCAATGGGCACATGTGAAAAATAGAAGCGGAAGAAGGCTCGTCCAACCGCGCTAAACCGCTGAGCCACACCTCCGCCGGTGAGGGAAGCAGCCTCCATACTGGCCGTTAAACGGTGCATGTCCGGTTCAATCGCGCAGATCAGCAGAGCATCCTTGTTGCCAAAATGCTTGTAGAGGGTTTTGGGGGTCACGCCCGCACGCTCGCAAATGTCACGCATGCCCACATCGTGAAAAAGTGCGCCCGCAAACAGGTCCACAATCACACGCCGAATGGCTTCCCTTTTGGCAGAGGAGAGCTGGCGCTTGTCGTCTGGCATGTGCGTCTTTTTACTTGCTGTTTGCATGGGCAGAGTTTAGCTTTCTAAAAAAAGGAAAACAATGTTTTCCAAATAAGTTGAACGGGGAAAATGACATGACTCAGGGCTTTAGGTCGTTTCTGGAACAGACGCTGCATTATTTTGATCGCCCGCATGAAGCGGCGCTGACCCGGCCTCTGGACGTGCCGGCAGCCTGGGTCGGCAAAGACATGCCGCGGTTAGCCGACATGGCTTATTCGCTTTCCGCCGACGAAGTGGCTGAGCTTGATGCCGCGTTGGCATTTGCGCAAGAAACAGGCAAGGCGCAGAAAGACATGGTTGCCGCTGACTTCCCGCTACCGCGCCTGGAGCCCATGATTGCCCGGTGGCGGACTGAACTGAAAGAGGGCCTCGGGCTGCAGGTCGTCTGCGGTGTGCCGGTGGATCGGTGGAGTGAGGAAGAAGCAGCATTGTTCTTCTGGTGTCTCGGTCTCCACCTTGGCCGACCTGGCGGGCAGAACCCGAATGAAGACCTGCTCGGTCATGTTCGTGATACCCACGCAAGCAAGGCAGACCCGATGGTCCGTCTCTATCAGACATCAGCCAACATTGATTATCATTGTGATGCGGCCGATGTCGTCGGACTCCTTTGCTTGAAAAAGGCAAAAACCGGCGGGAAAAGCCGCATTGTGTCATCGGTGTCCGTTTTCAATCGATTGGTTGCAGAGCAGCCGGCGCTTGCCGCGCGCCTGTTCGAACCGTTCTATCTCGACTCGCGCAACGAGACGAGGGAAGGGGCGTCGGGGGCTGTGCCTATCCCGCCTTGTCGATATGCGGACGGTAAACTGCGTACTTTTTATCATGCCGATTATTTCCGCTCTGCCGTTCGCCACGCGGACGTGCCGGCTTTTTCGCAACAGGAACAGGCGTGTCTGGATCGATATGAGGAAATTGCGAGTGATCCGGATCTATATCTGGATATGGAGCTTGAGCCCGGCACCATACAGCTTCTGTCCAATCACACGAACCTGCACGCAAGGACGGAATATGAAGACCATGATGAGCCTGCCGAACGCCGCCATCTTTTGCGGCTTTGGCTGTCACTCTGACCTGCTCAAGGTTCGTATTTAAGTTGGCCTGATCCCATAGGACCGAGAGGCTGATCTTGGTAAGATCGTGGCTATAGAATATCATTATTGCAAAAAGCGAATAAACAAGTCGGGCGTAGCGTCAGACGCCGACAATTGATGATAGGAGGATGCGCATGAACGGCGCTGAAAGTCTGGTTCGCACGCTTGTTGATTCAGGTGTTGAAGTTTGTTTCACCAATCCCGGCACATCCGAAATGCATTTCGTTGCAGCTCTCGACAAGGTGGATGGCATGCGCGCCATTCTCGCCTTGTTTGAAGGGGTCGTAACCGGTGCTGCGGACGGTTATGGCCGCATGGCCGAAAAGCCTGCCGCGACCCTCCTGCATTTGGGGCCGGGCCTCGCTAACGGACTGGCAAATTTGCACAATGCGCGCCGTGCTGAAACGCCGCTGGTCAACATTGTCGGCGATCACGCAACCTATCATGCGCAATATGATGCACCACTCGCCTCTGACCTGAAAGGTTTCGCCTCGCCAGTGTCGGGCTGGTATCACTCATCTGCCTCTCCCAAAACGGTGGCAGCAGACGGTGCACGCGCTGTACAGGCGGCGATGTCAGCCCCGGGCCAGATCGCTACGCTTGTTCTGCCCGCAGACACAGCCTGGCTTGATGCGGATGGGCCAGCCCCCGCATTGCCAAATGCGGGCCCCGCTGCCGTGTCCGGCGATACGGTTGATCGCATTGCCAGACTGCTAAAGAGCGGAAAAAAATCGGTGCTGCTTATTAGAGGGGCTGCGCTCAAGGAACGCGGCCTTAAGGCAGCAGGGCGCATAGCGGCTGCAACGGGTGTTCGGTTGATGTGCGACACGTTCACTGCCCGCCTCCAGCGGGGTGCAGGACGGGTGATGCTGGATCGTCTGCCCTATTTTGCGGAGCAGATAGAAGAAACCATGGCGGGAACAGAACAGCTCATTCTCGCTGGCGGAAAGCCCCCTGTGTCATTCTTTGCTTATCCGGGCAAGGCAAGCTGGTTGACGCCGGATGGTTGCGACATCGCTTATCTGGCACATGCACATGAAGATGCGACGGCGGCGCTGGAAGCACTGGCGGATGCGCTCGGCGCACCGAAGGAACCCATCAATGTCGCCAGCCTGGAACTGCCGGATCTGCCAAATGGCAAACTGGACAGTTTCACAGCAGGACAAGTGATCGCCCGGCTGTTACCGGAAGGGGCCATCATCTCGGACGAAGCGGCCACCAGTGGCATCGGGCCAGCGATCTACACCACGACAGCTGCGCCGCACGACCATCTGTCTCTGACGGGGGGCGCAATCGGGCAGGGTCTTCCTCTCGCAACCGGTGCGGCTGTTGCCTGCCCGGACCGGAAAGTGGTCTGCCTCCACGGCGATGGGGGCGCGATGTATACGCTTCAGGCACTCTGGACGCAGGCTCGCGAAAAGCTGGATGTGACGACCGTCATTTTTGCCAACCGGTCTTACGCGATTTTGAATGTGGAACTGATGCGGGTCGGGGCAGAAAATCCGGGCCCGAAAGCGCTATCAATGCTTGATCTCCATAACCCGGAACTGAATTGGGTTGAACTTGGTCGCGGTATGGGCGTGAACTCAATGCGGGCGGAAACAGCAGAAGAGTTTGCGGAACAGTTCGCAGCCTGCATGAAGGAAAAGGGGCCTCACCTCATTGAGGCGGTGATCTGAGCCTCTTGATCCGAGCTTATTGAATAACGCAGCAAAAAAGGCGGCTCTCGCTGATCACACAGGATCGAAGAGCCGCCCTTGTTGTGGAATTGAAGGCCTATTAGTGGCGCGTCTGATTGAGCGTAAACTCGCCCTGGCGCACACGATCACGCAGACCATCCGCCAACTCCGCGACTGATTCTTCCCCATACGTCTCCACCATGTCGGAGAATGCGGCAAAGATCGCCGTGTTGGCGAGGACGTCAGGATCTACGCCCTCGGCGAGCGCATCATCCCAGGCATCAAGGAAAATTTGTAGCGCAATCCGGCGCTGCTCATCATCATTTGGCAGCGGGAAGTCAAATTCCTCATCATCAGAGAGAGCATCCAGAGGCGTGTCGCGGGTGTCGGCCATGAAGGCTAAGGCCTTTCTTGAACTGGTGGTCCGTCCCGACCACACATAGGAACCAAGCGCGCGTCTCAATTTGAGACAGGCGATAGACCCCCCTTTTAACACATGCAGGCGCTTTGTCCTCCCAGAACTTCAGGCAAAGGTTAACGTATCATGCTCAAAATCGGATTTTTTCTGAAAAACAGCTCTTATCCGCGGATCCGGGCGGCAAGGCGCTCCGTCAGTGCAGCCCCTTCGTCAAGTAAACGGGTGGCATCTGTTCGCGCCTGGCCGGTGCAACGGGTGTAGGCGAGCCGATATTGGTGGTAAGCGCGGTTAAAGCGGGCAATCAGCAATTCTTTAAGCGCAGCATCCGGGGCTTCGAGTTTGAGAAGTTCCTGCATTTTTCCGCGCCACAATTGACCTTCATTCGCATTGCAGACCTCGCGAATGTGATGGACCGCCCCCAGAATCTCCGACAGGCGAACCAGATCAGCCTCGCTTGCTGTGCTGCGGGTTGCTCCCATAGCCGCAGGCATGAGAACCAGAAGGGTCAGCAGCACCGCCGCCCCCGCCAATATGGCACGACCCAGCTCGATTGTTCCAATAGAGGACAGGTTGATGAGCTTTTGCTGCCGATTTCGCACATAATCTATAATCATGCCCGAAGAGCTGCATAAAACGGGCCGAAACAAAAAAAGCCGCCCGTGGGGGAGCGGCGTTTCTCTGGTGCGTTACTGGCAGATCAGAAAATGGAATAACCACCATCGATGATCATCGTTGTGCCGGTCGTGTAGGATGAAGCGTCACTTGCAAGGAAGACCGACATGCCGCCAAAGTCAGCGGGCTCGCCCCAGCGGCGGATAGGCACACGCGGGATGACTTTTTCAGCAAAGGCAGGGGCCGCCTGCGCGTTGGCTGTCATGTCGGTCGCAATCCAGCCTGGCAGAATGGCATTCGCACGAATGTTGTAACGGCCATACTCACTGGCGCAAGCACGGATCATGGAGATGACGGCCCCCTTGGTCGCGGCATACGCCTGGTTGCGTGCGGCCCCTTCAATGGCTGCGAGACTAGCAATGCCGACGAGTGAACCACCCTTGTCTCCATCCTTCGCACGCTCCACCATATGGCGCGCACTTTCGCGCAGTGTCCAGAATACACCGTCGAGATTGACAGCGAGCGTTTTGCGATAAATGTCAGTGCTCATATCAACGAAGGATGGCGACCCGAAGCCAATGCCGGCATTGGCGACGACATTGTCGATACGGCCCAGCTCTTTCACCGTGGCGAGGACGCCGTCCACAACTTCCTGCTCGTTCGATACGTCTACCCGCCGTGTGATGATTTTCGTGCCATGTGCCTTTAGGGCCTCGGCGGCCTTCGCATTTTTTTCTTCATTCGTGCCCCAGATCGCAACATCAGCCCCCGATGCCGCAAGTGCGTCTGCCATACCAAGGCCAATGCCGCCATTGCCGCCCGTCACGAGCGCCACTTTGCCTGTAAGATCAAAAGGTTTGTAAGTCATGTGTCTCCCCATTATTGGAATGTTGATGGGCACACTATAGCACTGCCGTACATCTGCACGAGCTCTCTCTTCGTTGTTGCGAACGCGTCAAGGCAAGGATGCCTCAGTCGAACAGGGCGTCAACATCGTCCTGTGTGGCACCCGCACCACTTTCCGCCGGGGCAGGCTCGGGCGTTGTGGTTTGCACGGATGTTGAAGCCGGGTTGCTGGTTTCAACTTCAATCTCTGCCAGCATCGCATCAATCTCGTCCTGCCCGGACGTCAGGGCACGCCCGTGAATCACCGCGCTGGCAACATCCACATAGCGCTGCATCTTTTTGGATGTCGTTGCGACAATGTGGCGAACCCGGTCAAGGTCCTCGGTTTTCATTGCGTCTTGAATGCGCGTGAGTGTGGTGAGAACGGTATGGTTCATCTGGGCGACAAGCTGATCAAACGGTTCGCGGTAGCGGCGCGGTGCATTCTCATACGCAAAAGCGGCGAGAGCTTTGTCCTGAAAGGTGGAATCCGCGAAGTGATCTTCATAAGCTTTTGGCTGCCACTCCAGGGCGTCATCCAGACATTCAGGCATATCCGGCACAATTTCGAGAAGCATGACAATCTCGTTGAAATGATTGAGATAATCTGTAGCCAGCAACGTGTCGGTATGGATGTTCTTTCCCTCCACGAGACGACGCAACGTCCGCGGAAAGCCGATGCCATCCGCTGGTCGTTCAATATCGTCTCGGATGGTCTGGATCCGGACTTCCTGAGTTTTCGTCAGCGATTTTGTTCCGGTTTCCGCCACGCGTCCCCCGTTCGCCCCATAGTTGAACAATCACACACTTGCCAGTTTTACGCGGCAGACCTTGATATTTCGTTGCGCGACAGGCGGGATGAAGGTGCGAGAAACCCCCAGTTTTCCTAGAAAAATGACGTATCCGTCAGGTTTTTGACGCTCTTTGGGCCTGAACCAGGTTCACCAGACTGGCAACCAGGAAAAGTCCCATAGCCCCGACAACGATCGCGGGGCCCGACGCCAGATCGAAGCTCAAGGAGCCAAACAGCCCCAATCCAACACTGAGTGCCCCGGCAAAGGCGGCGAGAACGGCCATTTGCTCAGGCGTGGACGCAAACCGACGGGCCGTTGCGGCCGGAATGATGAGAAGCGCGGTGATCAGCAGAACACCAACGACCTGCATGGCCATCGCGACGGTCACTGCGAGCAGAAGACTGAAAAACAGGCGGGTCCGAAACGGACTGATGCCGTCCGCCTGCGCAAGCTCCGGATCAACCGTAACAGCGAGCAATCGTCGCCAGACAAGGACAAGACCGGTCAATACCAACACGGCCCCCAGATAGATCAGCGAAACATTGTTCCACGAGAGGGCCAGTACGTCCCCGAAAAGATAACCCAGCAGATCCACGCGCAGATTTTCCATCAGNCCCAGAGCGACNAGACCGAGTGCAAGCGCGGAATGCGCAAGAAGGCCCAGCACGGTATCGGCAGCGAAACGCTGTTGCGTCTGCAAATAGGTGAAAATGATGGCAAGCCCCACACTTGCTGCAAGCACACCAAGCGTGGGGTCAAGTCCCAGAATAAGACCAAGGGCGATACCCAGAAGAGAAGAGTGTGCCAGCGCATCCCCGAAATAGGCCATGCGGCGCCAGACGACAAAGCAACCCAGCGGGCCGGCGACCAGAGCCACGCCCAGCCCGCCCAGAAAGGCGCGAATGAAAAACTCTTCAAACATTTGACCCGCCCCCATGTGTGTGATGTGGGTCGTGAGAATGATCATGCACGTCGCCGGACAGGTCGTGCACATGATCGTGGTGNTGTTTGAAGATCGCGAGCGACTCGGTGTGTCCCGGCCCAAAAAGGGCGACATAGGCCGGATCGCTTGTAACCGCTTCCGGTGTTCCTTCACAACAGACGTGACCGTTCACGCAGATGACACGGTCTGATGCCGCCATCACCACATGAAGATCGTGGGAGACCAGCAGGATCGCNGTCCCGCGGTCCCGTCTGATATGCGCAAGTTGGTCATACAGCGNGCTCTGGCCNGCAAAATCGATCCCGCGAGTGGGTTCATCCAGGATGAGAAGTTCGGGGTTTCCGAGCAGGGCGCGCGCCAGCAGGACCCGCTGATACTCGCCGCCGGAAAGCTCGGACGCCTGCCGGTCGATCAGATGGTCTGCCNCCACTTCCTTCAGGCTNTCAATCATCGCGNTTTCGGTATATCGGGCTGTAAGGCCCAGAAGGCGGCGCACGGTGAGNGGGAGCGCACGCTCCAGTTCAATCCGNTGCGGGACATAGCCGATCTTAAGCCCGGTCTTGCGGTGCACCTGTCCACNGACTGGCTTCAAAATNCCAAGAAGNGTCCGCGCTAACGTGGTTTTGCCCGCGCCATTGGGACCGATCAAGGTAACAATTTCACCGGGCGAGATGGAGAGGTTCACATGTTCCAGCACATCCCGGTCTCCCAGACGAATGTGGATATCACGCAGCGANACAAGCAGCGCGTCCGCGGGNGCGGGATGATCTGAAGAGGGCTCAGCATGAAATTTGGACATGGGCCTGCAAAGGTCTTGTTTAAAAAAGCCGCGCACCCTAGCGCATGCCGTTCCTCAAGTCGATTTGACGAAGCAATGATTTGGGCCGACCTGGCAACATAGGCTAGTTTGATGGCAAATCAGACAGGCAATATTTCACTCGTCAGGCGTCTTTATGTGTGGCCGTTTCAACATCACAACTTCACCGGAAGAGCTCCGTCGTCTCTTCAACTATGTTGAACAACCCAATTTTCCTGCCAGATACAATATCGCACCAACCCAACCGGTCCCGATTGTTCATCTAATCAGTGGAAAACGCCATTTCAGGCTTGTGCGGTGGGGCTTTGTACCGTCCTGGTCAAAGGAAATGCCCAAAACAGTCCTGATCAATGCACGAGCCGAAACCATCGAGGAGAAGCCTTCGTTTCGTGGGGCTTTTCGGCATCGTCGCTGTCTGATCCCGGCCAATGGGTTTTANGAGTGGCAGGCGCGCGCGGGCGGCAAGCAGCCGTTTCATATTCATCGTCCGGACAATGCACCGTTTGCAATGGCGGGAATATGGGAGGATTGGCTGACACCGGATGGGTCTGAACTGGATTCTTGTGCCATTGTCACAACCGTGGCTAATGACACCTTGAAACCCATCCATCACCGCATGCCGGTGATTCTGCCGCAAAGCGAGTGGGACAAATGGTTGGGCGCGGAGGAAGCTCGCCCGNGCGATATGGAGCCGCTNATGCGGCCCGCATCGAACGAGTTGCTGGTGGCGGAACCCGTGTCGTCGCGGGTCAACAAAGCCGGCGAAGAGGGGGCTTCATTGCTCGATCCCGTTAATCCGGACGCGGAAAGCCGCAAATTGGCGTCAAAACAGCCCAAAAAGAACGATAAGAAGCAATTGAACCTTTTATGATCNGCTGTTGGGCCATTGTGATCTGAATGACGCATTCCCGATATTTGTACAAAGAAACTGGTCCCCAAACGATTCCGCTTGAATGCAGACCGCGATATACTATTTATCGCAGTCTGGAGAGGTCATGGCAGCCGACATAATAATTCTCGCCGTTCTCATTTGTCTGAATGGTTTTTTCTCTTTATCCGAGATGGCGATCGTGTCGTCACGGCGGCAGCGGTTGCGTGCAAACCTGACCCGCCGTCAGGAAAAGGGCCAGGGCGGGACAGGTGGTATCGAAACAGCGATTGAGCTGAACGAGGAGCCAGGGCGCTTCCTCTCGACTGTCCAAATCGGGATCACGCTGGTGGGTGTCTTCGCCGGTGCTTTCGGTGGCGCCACATTGGCAGCCCCCGTGGCGGAGATGATTGTCGGGCTCGGNATNNAGGAGATTGTCGAATACGCTGAACCAATCGCCTTTGCGCTTGTGGTTGTTGCGATTACATATTTCTCCCTGATTGTGGGGGANCTTGTGCCCAAGCGCATTGCGCTTGCCAACCCGGAGGCGATTGCCGCAGTCATTGCGCGCCCCATGGTAACTGTGACCAAAGCCCTGTCACCTGCGGTGACATTGCTCTCCTATTCAACCGAGGCCGTGTTGAAGGCCTATGGCGCTGCCGGCCAGAGCGTGCCGGAAGTAACGGAAGAAGAAATCCGCCATCTGGTGGAAGAGGGTGTCGCAACCGGCGCTGTTGACAGTGTTGAGCGTGATATTGTGAACCGGGTTCTGCGTATGGGTGATATGCGTGTCGGTGAGATTATGCGCCCGCGCACNCAACTNGTGTGGCTCGACACCCAGGCCAGCTTTGACGAGAATATGCGGACCATCCGAATTCACGAAAACCAGCGCTACCCGGTGCGTGCGGGCAGCGACGGTCCCACCATCGGCATGGTGCGCATGGAGGATCTTTTCTCCAATATCGAAGACGCGAACAATGATGCGCTCTTCGCAAAGATGACAAAGCCGCTCTATATTCCCCGCACCTCCAGCGTGTTGAAGGCATTGAGCNTGTTGCAGGCTGAAANCAAGTTCATGGCGTTCATCGTCGATGAATACGGGGACATTGTCGGCACCATTTCGATGGCCGAAATTTTCTTCTCCATCGTGGGCGATACATCAGACCATGCGATGACCAACAACACCGCTATCGTAAAGCGTCAGGATGGCTCATATCTCGTGGATGGTGTTGTCTCGGTGGATGAGGTGAAGCGTTTGCTGATGCTCACTCATTTGCCCGGTGACAAAACGGGTGATGTGAACACCCTTGCCGGGGTTATTCTGCACTGGTTTGAGAAGATGCCGACAGAGGGTGACTATTTTGCCTGGAACGGTTATCGGTTCGAAGTAGCGGACATGGACGGACCGCGTATCGACAAGGTGCTGATTGTGCCCGCGCAAAACCTGCCGATTGGTGAGTTCCTGATGGCGGATGAACCGACGCCGACAGCCTCCAACAACAATGTCATGCTGGAATCACCGAAGGAAGCCTGAGACGGGTCTCACTTGTTTTTCAGGATTTTCCCCGGGTTCAGAAGTCCCTTGGGGTCAAGGGCGGTTTTGAGCGCACGCATCATGTCCATNTCGACGGAAGACTTGCGACGCGAAAGTTCATCCCGCTTCAACTGCCCGATACCATGTTCCGCACTGATGGACCCGCCGAGCCCGACCGCGATATCGTGGACCATATCGTTGAAATGGTTCCATTGATCCAGAAAATGAGCGGGCTCCATGCCAATGGGCTGACTTAGATTGAAGTGGATNTTGCCATCGCCGATATGCCCAAAGGGAACAGGGCGAATGCCCGGCATTGCCGCCCGTACACGGGCCAACGNATGGTCANGGAAAGTTGCGATCTCGGACACGGGTACCGAAATATCATGTTTGATGCTGCCCCCTTCGTGCCGCTGCGCATCTGACATTGCCTCCCGTAGGTGCCAGAAGTCTCTGGCCTGTGTGTCGGTTTGCGCAATCGCCGCATCCTGAACGAGTGCCTTATCCATGGCAAAGCTCAAAATCTGCGTCAGCCTGGCGGTCAGCACATCACCTTCGTCACCCGATGAAAGCTCGATCAGCACGTACCACTCGTGCGCGGTGGAGAGCGGGTCACGGGTGCCGGGCACATGGGTTGTGACCATCTCGATCCCGATACGCGGCATCAGTTCAAAACTGGTGACAGCGCCCGCGCTCATGTCTTCAACCAGTCTCAGCAGAGAAACGGCTGCCGCGGGAGAGGGAACAGCCGCAAAGGCAACTGCTTTGGAGCGGGCGCGGGCAAAGAGTTTCAGCACAGCACCCGTAATGACACCGAGCGTGCCTTCAGACCCCAGAAAGAGCTGCTTGAGATCATAACCTGTATTGTCTTTCCGCAGACCGCGCATCCCGTCCCATATCCGCCCGTCGGCAAGCACGACTTCAAGGCCAAGTGCCAGGTCGCGCGCATTGCCATAGCGCAGAACCGCTGTCCCCCCGGCATTGCTCGAAAGATTGCCACCGATCTGGCATGTGCCTTCGGAAGCGAGACTGAGCGGGAAGAAGCGGTCTGCCTGCGCCGCCGCCAGCTGGACATCGGCGAGTGTCACCCCGGCATCCACGCTTATTGTGTTGTTGGCAGCATCAACGGCACGGACATTGTTCATGCGGGACAGATTGAGAAGGATACCATGGTCTTCAGCCCGTGGTATTTGCCCACCGACGAGACCCGTATTGCCGCCCTGAGGAATAACAGGGGTGCCGCTTTCATAGGCCAGTGTCATGACCGCTGAAACTTCCGCAACGGTGCGCGGCTTCACAAGAGCGCGGGCATAGCCGTGATAAAGACCACGTCTTTCCTCCAGATAGGGAGCCATGTCCTCTGATGCGGTCAGAAGAGCTGTATCGCCGACAATTTCGCGCAAACGATTGATGAGCGGATCTGTCGTCATGACGCCTCCTCTACGCGTGTAAACAGACGGGCACCTGTATATAGATAGGTAGCGTGTCCATGGGCGTCCGGGTCAAGAAAGTTGAAGTTCACCGCCTGCGTCATACCCCTTGAATAGCCGATGAAACGTCCTTCGCCAACCGGGTGGAGCTCGATCTGTTGTCCGCCTGAAATGACCTGATAGGCGGCACTTGGCCGGATGAGCGCAAAGAGCTTGCCCTGTGAGAGCGATATCTGCGCCGTCTCGCTCGATTTGCCATAGACACCCACATAAGGTTCAAGGCTGCCCTTGTTCGGCAGAATGTCCGGGGTTGTTGGAGGGCAGACATTGGCAGCGGCGGTAAAGACGCGGGTCAGTAGAACCTGCGCGAGGCCCTTGCCATCGCCACCATTGGTGAGGAGCGTAAAAACGGTTCCACTTTCCGGGTGAATACGTAAAAACGCGGCCTGCCCGATCGTTGATCCGTCATGGCCGAAGACATTGTACGTGTCGGTGTCCCATTGCCAGAGAAAGGCAGCCAATCCAATTGCATCCAGCGGGCCGCCAGGTGGGCAAGCCATGTGCGGCACACGCATGGCCCGGGTACTGCCGGTGCTCAACAGGCGTGTGCCATTGGAAGCGATGCCGTCCCGCATCAGCATATCGCCGAATGTAACAACATCCCGCGCGGACGCCATCGACATGGAGCCGGCCGGCGCGTTCGATTGTGCCAGATAGACAAGGGGTGTTACGGCAAGCCCATCAGGCCCATGACCAAGATGGCCGACAGCGGTGCGAAAGCGCATGGCTTGTTCGGGCAAGGTGGAAAAAGCTGGTGTACCGAGTGGTTTGATAAGCCGCTTGCGGATTACTTTGTCCCATCGTTCGCCGCACACAATTTCCAGAACGCGGCCCAGGACAACAAAACCAACATTGCAATATGCAAAATGACTGCCGAGCGGGTGAAGGCTTGGAAGGGTTCCAAGCATATCAACAAACTTTTCGATACGGTCTTCGCCACGGCCGGCATCGACAAAGTAGTCGCCATCAATCCCACTTGTATGGGTCAGAAGGTGCCGGATTGTGACCGCCGCCGCCCGTGCCGGGTCAGCAAGCGAAAATGCTGGCAGATATTTCTGCACTTTGTCATCAAGCGAAAGCTTGCCTTCATCAACGAGTTGCAGAACAAGACAACTCACATACAGTTTGGTGATGGAGCCAATTTGAAAGAGCGTGTCGGGGGTTGCTTCCACTTTGGTGTTGAGGTTGGCAACGCCGGCGGCCATCTCGTAAATGTCGTTTCCGTGTAGAACGGCAAGGCTGGCACCGGGGACATGAAACTGCCTGACAAGGTCAGAGAAATCGGCGAGCGCAGGCGGGGGAGAAATGGTCGAATAAGGCATGGCATCCATGGAACGGCGTAAAGACAGATTGCAATCTAGCAAACATGCCACCAGTTTGGCGCAAATACGACCTTGGCGGCACCGGACCATCAGACTAGATTTGAACGATGATAGACATTCTTGACCATATTCTTATCGCCGTTCGGGACCTGAAACAGGCCGAGCAAACATACACGCGCATTCTTGGGCGGCTGCCGACCTGGAAAGGCGAGCATCCGGGTCTGGGCTCCGCCAACCTTATTTACAGATTGCGCAATACCTATCTCGAATTTGTCGAGGCAACGGGAGAAGGGCCGTTTGGCGATATTATCCGCAACAAGCTGGAGAAGAGCGGCGAAGGTCTGCTCGGGCTGGCTTTCGGCACGGTAAACGCTGATCTCTGCGTAAAATATCTGCGCGGCAAAGGGCTGAACCCGACAGATCCATTGCCCGGCAGCGGGACCGATGCAGATGGCCAGACGCGGGCATGGCGCAACATTATGTTGAAGCCGGAAGAGACGGGTGGTCTCTTCATGTTCATTATTGAACAAGCTGATCGCCTGGCATTGCCTCTTTCGCCCCTGGCGCCGGGTGTCACAGGTGCGCAAGCCGCGGAAACAGTTGACCATGTGGTGATTGAAACACCAGAGCGCGACGCGGCCATTACCTTTTACAAGGACAAGCTCGGTTTGCGGCTGGCCCTGGACCACACGATCGAAAAATGGGGGGTGCGGCAGCTCTTTTTCCGTTTTGGGGGGATCACACTGGAAATCATCACCCCAATCGCCAAGGATAAACAACCGACAGAAGACAATCTGTGGGGCATGGCCTATCGCTGCCCGAACGTTGAAAGCATGCAGGCCCGGTTGAAGGCTGCAGGCGCGACAATGTCAGATGTAACGCGTGGACGTAAGAAAGGCACCATGGTTGCCACCATCAAACCGGAGACACATGGGATCCCCACCATTCTGATCGGGCCGGACCTGGCAGCCTGACGCCAATCTGGCGGCCTTGAGAAAATTCAGGCGCGTGGGGCCGCCGCGCGCTCCAGCCGGTCATTGATGGCTTCCCCCAGCCCGAGACTGGGAATGGGGCTCACGGCAATTCGCCCGCCACTTTCCTTTGCGCGCGCGTCAAGCAATCGAAGCATGGCAAAAAGATGAGCTGCGGCCTCCGTCAGGTCTTCGTCGGGGCTGAGGTTAAGAGCACATTCCACGTCGCCAAAGCCAAGCAGCAGTTCATCATCATGCACGGTGGTAACATTCAGGCGGATCGGTGCGTCGGGTGCGTAATGGCTGGTGAGCATGCCGGGCGATGCACGTCCGTCGTGTGCTCCGGTCGTGGCTGGGTCCGCCAATGTCTCCCCAAGTACGGCCTCGATCTCTGCTCGCGCAATTGCTCCGGGTCGCAAAAGCGTTGCGGGCCCGTCTGCCGGCAGGCCGACAACGGTTGACTCAAGGCCGAGCGAGCAGGGCCCTCCGTCAAGAATATAGGCAAGTGCCGGTGCGGCCTCGAGCCCCTCCTGCACGTGGATGGCCTCGGTCGGGCTCAAGCGCCCGGACGGATTGGCGGACGGGGCTGCGATAGGCCTGTTGGCGTGCGCAAGCAGACCCTGTGCAATCTTGTGATCGGGAACACGAAGCGCCACTGTCTCAAGCCCTGCACTGACGAGCAGGGAGAGCGCACAATCATCCCGTCGTTTAACAACAAGGGTCAGCCCGCCGGGCCAGAAAGCAGCGGCAAGCGCGTCGCCCCGCTGGTCAATCTCGGCATAGCGTCTTGCTTCACTCGCGTTGGCCACATGAACAATGAGGGGGTTGAAGCTGGGGCGACCTTTCGTCTCAAAGATTGACGCAACCGCCTTGTCATTGGTTGCATCTGCCCCGAGCCCGTAGACCGTTTCCGTGGGAAACGCAACGAGACGCCCATCGCGCAAGGCGGCACCCGCGAGATCAAGCATATCACTATCCGGTTGAAACAGCTTACGTGTCACGGGCAACCGCGTTTCGCTCGTTCCGCGCCATCAGTTTGCGCAAGGGTACCTGCGGCATCAGCCGGGCGAAGAGTGCCACCAGCCGGTTCGCCCGCCCGTTGATAAAAACAGGGTCGCCGCGCATGACGGCATCATAGGCTTCGCGCGCCACAATGTCAGCGTTCATCCAGAGCAGGGAAGGCATTTTGGAGACCGTATCGCGATTGCCGGCAACATCATGAAACTCGGAATAGGTAAACCCCGGGCAAAGAGCGGTTACATGTACGTTGTCATTGGCATATTCCAGAGACAGGCTTTCGCACATTTTGATGATGAAGCTTTTGGACGCGGCATAGAGCGTGCCACCCGCCGCACCCGGAAGATGCCCGGCAAGAGAGGCCACATTGATGATCCGTCCATAGCCGCGTTCAGCCATTTTGGGACCGAACCTGTGGCAAAGCTCCGCGTATGAGGTGACCATAACCTGAATAAGGTCTGCCTGCGCTGTCCAGTCAGTGTGACGAAAATGACCGGTGACCGTGTATCCGGCATTGTTGATGAGCGCATCGATATGGAGGCCGCGTTGCATCATTTCTTGTTCCAACCGGGCAGGGGCAGCGGGATCAGACAGGTCCATCGCACAAATCTCAGCTCGAACGCCAAATTTTCCCTGCACTTCCTGCGCCAATGCCTGCAATCGTTCCGCACGTCGCGCAACAAGGACGAGATCGAAACCGTTTTCGGCAAAAATCAGGGCAATCTCTCGCCCGATACCCGCCGAAGCCCCTGTTATAAGGGCCGTGCGGCGATTGTCGGTACTACTTTCATTCATGTAGGTAAAACCTGAGAAATTTGGGGGTTCGACTTGGCGGCAGGATACAGTAAAAACCGGACGCGCTCACCCGTTGCACGCATTTCTTCAAGGCTAATTGCAAAAAGGACATCCACATGACCTACCGCCCCCCCGTGTTGGACATGGCTTTCACCCTGAAATCATTGGCCGGGTTCGACGCGCTTCAAAAAGACGGGGCTTATGAAGACCTGTCGGATGATCTGTTGAGGGCCGTTCTTGAGGAAGCATCAAAGCTCGCGAGCGATGTGATTGCGCCACTCAATACTGCGGGCGAGGCGCATCACGCAAGCCTTGGCGAACAAGGTGTGACGACACCGCCAGGCTATGCGGCGGCCTATCAGCAATGGGTGGAAGGGGGCTGGGGCTCAATCGCCGCATCGCCGGATTTTGGGGGGCAGGGTCTGCCCCTGGCGCTGTCGGCTGTCTTGCAGGAAATGTGGAATGCGGCCTGCCTCTCTTTCGGCCTCTGTCCCATTCTCTCCCAGGGCGCGATTGAGGCAATCACGGCCCACGGGACAGACGAGCAGCGAACAACCTATTTGCCCAAGCTGATCTCCGGGGAATGGACAGGGACAATGAACCTGACCGAGCCGCAAGCGGGATCCGATCTCAATGCCCTGAAAGCCAAAGCCGTTCCGCAGGGCGACGGCACGTACCGTATCACGGGGACAAAGATCTTCATCACCTATGGTGATCACGATATGACGGACAACATTATTCATCTTGTCCTTGCCCGTTTGCCGGATGCACCTGCCGGCACCCGGGGGATTTCACTTTTCATCGTCCCGAAGTTTCTGGTGAATGCAGACGGGTCTCTGGGCGCGCGCAATGATGCCAAATGCATTGGCCTGGAAGAAAAGCTTGGCATCCATGGCAGTCCTACATGCGTCATGGCTTATGGCGAGGAAGAAGGGGCCATCGGCTATTTGATCGGCGAGGAGAACAGAGGGCTCGCCTGCATGTTCACGATGATGAACAATGCCCGCCTGCTTGTCGGTGTGCAGGGGGTCGCTATTGCAGAGCGGTCATACCAGCAGGCGCTGGCCTATGCGATGGACCGCAAACAGGGCCGTCCGATGGGGGAGGATCTGCCTGCGGGGGAGATGGGGGCCATTATCGGCCACGCGGATGTTCGCCGCATGTTAATGACCATGAAATCCATGACAGAGGCGGCGCGGGCCATCTGCTACGCCAACGCTGTCGCGATCGATACCGCCCATGCAGGCACAAGCGCGGCTGCGCGTGACGCAGGCAAGGCCCGTGCGGACCTTTTGACACCCATTGCCAAAAGCTGGAGCACGGATATCGGTGTCGAGGTCGCTTCTATCGGTGTGCAGATCCACGGGGGTATGGGGTTCATCGAAGAAACAGGGGCCGCACAACATTATCGGGATGCACGCATTACGCCCATCTATGAAGGGACAAATGGCATCCAGGCGATTGATCTCGTGTCCCGCAAGCTGCCCCTTGGTAATGGGGAGGTGGTGAAGACCTATCTTGCGGAAATTCGGGAGACGGCGGAAAAAGCGAGCGCGCATAATGATGCGGATTTGAACATTGTCGGCCATGCGTTGGGCGATGCGCTTGATGCGCTGGAAGATGCAACCGACTGGATGCTGGAGAATATCAGCGAAAACCCCAATGATTGTCTTGCCGGTGCCACACCCTATGCGCGGCTCTTCGGCAATGTGGCAGGGGGACACTATCTCGCCCGGGCAGCGCTTGCGGCAGCGGACACACCAGACGATTCCTATCTGGCTGCCAAAAAGACGACGGCGCGCTTTTTTGCCGAAAATACATTGCCGCTTTGTGCAGGCCTGGTGACGCCCGCGACCGCAGGGGCCGCGTCGCTTTTTGCCCTCGATGTGCAATCTTTCGGGACATGATGTGCATGAACGCCATTTGACCTGACCGCAACACGCGGCCACACTCCGCGAAAGCAAAATATTGGGAANATAATCCTATGAGTGATGTGTCGCTAGGGGAAGTGGATGAAAGAGGCCTGAGCTATCCGTGTGGAGAAGCGCCGGCNCATGGGGAGACGCGCGAAGTGGCCCCCGGTATTTTCTGGGTGCGCATGCCGCTGCCTTTCTCCCTTGATCATATCAATCTCTGGTTGCTGGATGATGGTGATGGCTGGGTGCTGGTTGATACCGGCGTCGGGGATGAACGCACCAAGGCGGCATGGCAGCAGATATTTGACGAACATCTGGGCGGTAAACCGATCACACGGGTTATCGTCACACATCTGCACCCTGATCATGTGGGGCTTGCAGGCTGGATCACCCGCAAATTCGGTGTGACGCTCGAAATGTCGCGAACCGACTATCTCATGTGTCGAACGCTTGCTGCGGACACCGGCAACCCGCCCCCCGAGGACGCCTTGAAGTTCTACCGTGCGGCGGGGTTCTCCGAACGCGGAGTGGACGCCTATGCCAANCGCTTTGGCGGGNTTGGTGAGCGCATCTCGCGCCTGCCTGATGTTTTCAAGCGACTGAAAGAAGGTGACACGTTGNGCATCGCAGGGCGCACCTGGCGGGTGATTGTCGGGTCTGGTCACGCGCCTGAACATGTCTGTCTTTTTTGCGATGATCTGAAGATCCTGATTTCTGGTGATCAGGTTCTGCCGCGTATCTCCTCCAATGTGAGCCTGCACCCGACCGAAGCCCTGGCCAACCCGTTGCAGGACTGGATTGACAGCTGTCGCAAGATCAAGGCGGCGTTNCCGGAAGATACGCTTGTTCTGCCCGCGCATAATGAGCCGTTCTATGGCCTGCATCGTCGCCTGGATGCGTTGGTTGAGGGTCATGAAGACGGGTTGACGAAGCTGAACGAAATGTTGGTCGAGCCTAAACGGGCGATTGATGTTTTCCCGGCGCTTTTCAAGCGCAAGATCGGGCCGGATGTTTTCTTCATGGCAACGGGCGAAAGCCTGGCGCATCTGGCATGCCTGCGCGAGCGGGGTGATATCAAGGTCACGCGCGATGACAAGGGTGTGGACTGGTACGAAAAATCTGCCGCTTGATTGCTGACCGACAGAGCGTGAAACTAAGGATATGAGNACACTTCTTGTTACACATGCAGCCTGTCTCGCCCATGAAACCCCTTTGGGACATCCTGAGTGCGCCGACAGGCTTCGCGCNGTTCTTCATGCGCTGGAGGGGGAAGCTTTTCAGTTTCTGATGCGCGAAGAGGCTCCCCGCGCGAGCCTGGACGATATTGCGCGNGTCCATAGNCGCGCTTATGCGGAAGAACTGCTTTCCCGTGTGCCGCAAGAAGGGTTTGTNCGGATTGACGCTGACACCGGCATGTCTTCTGGCTCGGGTGAGGCGGCACTGCGTGCGGCCGGTGCCGTAATCCATGCGGTGGATCGTGTGGTCACAGGGACCCCTCACAATGCCTTTTGTGCGATCCGCCCACCGGGACATCATGCCGAGCCCGATCAGGCGATGGGNTTCTGCCTGTTCAACAATGTTGCAATAGGCGCACTCTACGCGCGGGCAAAACATGGCCTTCAGAAAATTGCGGTCNTCGATTTTGATGTTCACCANGGCAACGGCACCCAGGNAATGTTCGAGGCGGATGCAGATCTTTTTTATGCATCCAGCCATCAAATTCCGCTCTACCCTGGAACAGGTGCACCGTCTGAGACCGGTGTTGGCAATATTCTCAATCTGCCNCTGATGGGGGGTGCCGATGGAGAGGACTTCCGACATGTNATGGGGGATCTGATGTTGCCTGCGCTCCGTGCCTTCAAGCCGGACATGATTTTTATTTCAGCCGGGTTTGACGCTCATGCGGATGATCCNNTGGCCGGGCTCAACCTGCGCGAGGCCGATTACGGCTGGNCAACACGGGAGATCATGCGTGTTGCAGATGATGTGTGCGATGGCCGCATTGTTTCGACGCTGGAGGGGGGGTATGACTTGGAGGCACTTGCCCGAAGTGCNCAGGCCCATGTGCGGGCCTTAATGGGTAATTAACCATAACCGAAGTCCGAGGACAGAATGGCCGCAAAAAAAGCAGATATTCCCGCCGATATTGCGAAACTGAGCTTTGAAGTTGCGCTCTCGCAGCTGGAGGAGATTGTCCGTCAGCTCGAATCGGGCGAAGCCGAACTGGAGAAGTCGATCGATCTTTACGAGCGCGGTAACCAGTTGAAGGCACATTGCGAGGCACGGTTGCAGGCAGCACAAGCGAAGGTTGAGAAAATTACATTGTCTGCCTCTGGCGACGTGGGGACAGAGCCGGCCAATATCGAGTGATCGACGATCTTGTCAGGACCCCATGGTCCGACANTCCTGAAGGCCTCTTGGAGGTTAATACTTGAACGCGGAGCTCTCATGATCCAGAGCATGGAAAAAACGGCAAGTCAGGTGGAAAGTTTGCTGGAACGNATTCTGCCGCGCGCCTCGGGGCCGGAAGGTCGGGTCGCGGAAGCTATGCGGTACGCCGCTCTGGGCGGGGGTAAACGGTTCCGCCCGTTTCTGGCATGCGAGGCTGCCAAACTTTTTACCGTCAGCGAAGATCGGGCGCTGCGCACGGCGGCAGCCATCGAATGCGTTCACACCTACTCGCTTGTCCACGATGATCTGCCATGTATGGATGATGATGATTTGCGCCGTGGGCGCCCAGCAACGCACAAGGCCTTCGGCGAGGCGACGGCCGTTCTGGCTGGTGATGCGCTTTTAACCTTTGCGTTTGAGATATTGGCGGATGAAGCAACGCATGATGACGCCCGGGTGCGCGCGGATCTTGTCGTGGGCTTGTCGCAGGCCATCGGTGCGCACGGCATGGTTGGTGGGCAGATGATCGACATGGCGAGTGAAGGGAAANCCCTGGAAATAGGGGCTTTANCCCGCCTGCAACAACTCAAGACGGGCGCGTTGATCGCTTACGCCTGCGAGTCTGGCGCCATTTTGGGCAAAGCCTCGAAGGAGGCACGACACGCACTCCATGCTTACGCTCATGACCTTGGATTGGCATTCCAGATTACCGACGATGTGCTGGACGAAGAGGGGGACAGTGTGACCCTTGGCAAAACAGCCGGTAAGGATAAAAATGCNGGAAAAGCGACCTTTGTGAGCATTTTGGGNGTTAAACGGGCACGGGAACAGGCACGTATGCTCGCCGATCAGGCGGTGCAGCATCTTGATTTGTTTGATGGAAAGGCAGACTCTTTGCGCAGTGCAGCAAGCTTCGTTATAAACCGCACAACGTAAGGGCTATACCGGAGCCCGCGCGGTGCGCCAGCTTCCTGGCGCAAAGAACGGGGATGACCACACGCCCTGAAAATGCCGCATCCGCGTAGGATTGTGCAGCGTTCAGGCAGGGGAGCCGGTAACAATCAGGCGTGAGTGGCGCCAGAGAAGGACGAGAGTGACCAGCGAAAGCAAAACGCCCATGTTGGACCGGATCAAGGTCCCGGCAGACCTGCGTGCCCATGCTGAAAGTGACCTGCGCCAGATCGCCGATGAGTTGCGTACCGAACTCATTGATGCTGTCTCCATAACGGGTGGACATCTGGGGGCCGGGCTCGGTGTAGTCGAACTGACAGCGGCGCTTCATTACGTCTTCAATACACCCGAGGACCGTATCATCTGGGATGTGGGCCATCAGGCCTATCCACACAAAATTCTCACCGGGCGTCGTGATCGCATTCGTACCCTGCGTCAGCCGGGCGGTCTTTCAGGTTTCACCAAGNGAGCCGAAAGCGACTATGACCCGTTTGGCACTGCGCATTCTTCAACTTCGATCTCCGCCGGGCTCGGCATGGCAGTGGCGCGCGATATCAAAGGTGGCAAGAACAATGTCATTGCCGTGATNGGTGACGGTGCAATGAGCGCCGGCATGGCTTACGAAGCGATGAACAATGCAGGATCCGGCAACAGCCGTCTGATCGTTATCCTGAACGACAATGATATGTCGATTGCTCCACCCGTTGGGGCCATGAGNGCTTATCTGGCGCGGCTTATCTCGGGCGGGACCTATCGTGGTTTTCGCCATTTCGCGAAACACCTTGCCGAGAANTTGCCGAAGCCACTGGAAGAAACGGCACGTCGCGCAGAAGAATACGCGCGTGGTATGGCCACCGGAGGGACACTTTTCGAGGAACTTGGTTTCTATTATGTGGGCCCGATTGACGGTCACAATCTNGATCATCTGCTACCGGTNCTGAAAAACGTGCGTGATGCAGATGAAGGGCCAATTCTCGTCCATGTGGTCACGCAAAAGGGCAAAGGTTATGCCCCCGCTGAAGCCTCCGATGACAAATATCACGGGGTCAGCAAATTTGACGTAATTACGGGAACGCAGGCCAAAGCGCCNGCCAACGCGCCGAGCTATACAAAAGTCTTTGCGCAAAGCCTTGCAAAACACGCNGAGCGTGATGACCGGATCGTCGCGGTGACAGCCGCCATGCCGTCCGGCACNGGGCTTGATCTCTTTGCCANGCAATTTCCGGATCGAACTTTTGATGTCGGGATTGCAGAACAGCATGCCGTGACGTTTGCCGCCGGGATGGCGACAGAGGGGTTGAAGCCGTTTGCGGCGATCTATTCAACCTTCCTGCAGCGCGGGTATGATCAGGTTGTTCATGACGTTGCACTGCAGCACCTGCCGGTNCGCTTCGCTATTGACCGTGCTGGTTTGGTTGGTGCCGACGGACCGACCCATGCAGGCTCGTTTGATACGACGTTCCTCGCCTGCCTGCCGGACTTTGTTGTGATGGCGGCNTCCGATGAGGCAGAGCTGATGCATATGGTCGCCACGGCCGCTGAAATAGATGATCGCCCGTCATCATTCCGGTACCCGCGCGGTGAGGGTTTCGGGGTTGAATTGCCGGAAATCGGGACGCCGCTCCAAATCGGCAAAGGTCGTATTGTGCGAGAGGGGACAAGCGTCGCACTGGTCTCATTCGGGTGCCGTTTGCAGGAGAGCCTGAAGGCAGCGGAAGACCTTTCTGCCCGTGGCATTTCCACGACCGTNATGGATGCGCGCTTCGCTAAACCGCTCGATCGGGACTTGNTGTCTCGCCTGGCGCGCGANCATGAAGTGCTCATTACAATCGAAGAGGGCGCNGTNGGCGGGTTTGGCTCCCATGTCCTTGAGTTTCTGAGCGCAAATGGCCTGATNGATCATGGNCTCAAGGTTCGGACCATGTGTCTGCCTGATGTTTTCCAGGATCACGACAAGCCGGAAGCCATGTATGTGGAGGCTGGGTTGACTGCCGCTCACATTACCGCGAAAGCACTTCAGACCCTCGGCTTTGAAAAAGAGCTGATGGACGTTTCCCGCGAAATCGGCCGGGCGCATCCGGTAAAATTGTGACCTTGATGACAGAGCATCTGGGATGACTGTGCGGCTGGACCGGGCCCTGGTGGCACGCGGCCTGGTCGCGACACGTGCCCGGGCGCAAGCGGAAATCAAGGCAGGNCATGTATCCATCGATGGCTGTGTTGTAGCCAAGCCCGCANATATGGTNCCCGATCATGTGGACATCAGCCTGGCGCCATCGGAAAACAAATTTGTTTCGCGTGCCGCGCTGAANCTTGTNCATGGTCTGGATACCTTCAATGTCGCGGTGAGNGGAAAGCAGGCTCTNGATATCGGGGCTTCAACGGGTGGCTTTACACAAGTGTTGCTGGAGCGCGGGGCAAGCCGCGTTTACGCAGTTGATGTCGGGCACGGGCAGTTGGCTGATGAAGTCAGGCAAAGCCCGCGCGTTACGTCACTGGAGGGCCTGAACGCCAAGCTGCTTACGGCCGAGCACATGCCCGAACCACCATCGGTGATCGTGAGCGATGTAAGTTTTATCGGCCTTGAAAAAGCACTCCCGGCGGCCTTGAGCCTTGCAGCTCCTGGTGCTTGTCTGGTTGCTTTGATCAAACCGCAATTTGAGGTTGGTCCCGGCAAAGTGGGGCGNGGCGGTATCGTTAAGGACCCGGCTCTGCATGAAGACGTGTGCGCACGCATCAGGCAGTGGCTCGCCCATGAAATGGGCTGGCAGGTGCTGGGTCTGACCGACAGCCCGATTGCAGGCGGGNATGGCAACAAAGAATTTCTCATCGGAGCACAGCGACCATGAAAATCGGAGCACAGCGACCATGAAACAAGAGACAGGACTGGAGCTGACGATTGATGAAGTCGGGGCGAAGGGGGACGGCGTTGCAACGTTGAATGGCGAGAAAGTGTATGTGCCCTACGTGCTGCCGGGAGAACGGGTCAAAGTGATCCCTGAGCCCCGCGAACCCGGCGACGTGCACGACACCTTGCGTGTGCGCNTGGATGCGGTAGTGGCGGCATCACCCGACAGGGCTTCGCATTTCCCATGCACCCATTTTGGGGCGTGTGGCGGGTGCTCAATGCAGCATTGGCAACCGGGAGCTTACCTTGAGTGGAAGCGGGGCATTGTCGAAAAAGCATTGCGGCAGAAGAATATAGAAGCGGAAGTCATGCCCTGTCATCCGTGCGCACCTGAAACCCGTCGTCGGGTGGTATTCGCAGCCATGCGAACAAAGAAGACGGTACGTTTTGGTTTTTTTGCGCGCGGCAGCCATACATTGGTGGACGTCAAGCATTGCCCGGTGATGACAAATGAACTCGAAACGGCCATGCCGAAAGTCGCCAACCTCATTGCACCGGGATTGACGCGGAAGGGACTGGCATCGGTTCAGGTAACAATGACAAAGGCCGGCCTTGATGTGGATGTCACCGGTGGGAAAAAAGACCTGGACGTCACGCTGCGGCAAATTCTGGCGGAGGGGGCGGCAGATGCCGATCTTGCCCGTCTGTCATGGGATGGCGATATTGTCGCGGAGCGACGCACACCCACGCTGAACTTTGCTGGTGTTGATGTCGCCCTGCCTCCCGGGGCGTTTCTGCAGGCCACTCGCGAAAGCGAGGCCGAAATGGTGAAGCTCATTCTCGAAGGGGTGGGGGACGCCGCCAGTATTGTCGATCTGTTTGCCGGATGCGGCACGTTCTCGCTGGCGCTCGGTCGACGTGCGCCGGTTTACGCTCTGGAAGGTGCAAGCGCTCAGTGCAAGGCTTTGGAACAGGCTGTGCGCAGAAACGGGCCAGCCGTAGGTTTGAAGCCTTTTGTGGTGGAGCGCCGCGATCTCGCCCGTCGCCCCTTGCCAGCTGAGTTGCTGAACAAACATGAGGCCGTTGTGATTGATCCGCCGCGGGCGGGTGCCGCCGCCCAGACGGCAGAACTCGCACGTTCCATCGTGCCAACCATCGTCTCGGTTTCATGCAATCCGGCCACTTTTGCACGTGATGCGCGTATGTTGCTGGATGGTGGCTATAAACTGGAGAAGGTAACACCACTGGACCAATTCCTCTGGTCGTCCCATATTGAACTCGTCGGCGTGTTCAAAAAGGGATGAAGTGCGATGGAGAAAACCATCTCCAATCTCCAAAAATGGCGGTATGTCGCCGGGCAGTCTGCCCGTGTCGCCTGGTATGCGGGACATTATGCCGCGATCAATCGCATTCGCGGGCCGCTCGTGCGGGCAGGGGAGCAACCATTCCGACCTTCCGGAGCCATACCTGATATCAGGTCTCTTGCGAGAGAAATTCGTACCCTTTTTGACAGGGATCTGAAAAATGTGGTGGCTGGATACTATCGCGCACCTGAAATGCGCGACGACCCTCGCCGCCTTGTCGACAAATCATTGCGTTTTTTGCTGGATGCACGGCGAGTGGAGGCTCGCAGACAGGCCGACCGCCACAATGATGTGAACATGCGCCATGGTTCAAACATCTATCCGGACTATTACCTGCAAAATTTCCACTATCAGACAGATGGTTGGCTCTCCGAAGGGTCGGCGGAGCTTTATGATACTCAAGTGGAAGTCTTGTTTGCAGGTACGGCAGATGCCATGCGGCGGCAGGCTTTGGTACCGATTGCAGATTATCTGGAAGGGCGGGACCAGCGTCATGTACATCTCGCCGATATTGGTTGCGGGACCGGTCGCTTTCTGCGCGAGATCAAACGAAACTGGCCACGCCTCAACGTCACGGGTGTTGATCTGGCCCCGGACTATCTGGAAAAAACCAAACGCGCGTTGCGGCGTTGGTCCCGAACCAGAACCCTGCAGGCCGCTGCAGAGGCTCTGCCGTTTGAAAAGGCCTCACAGGATATTGTCACTGCGTCCTATCTGTTTCATGAACTGCCACCCGAAGTCCGGACACGCGCACTCTGCGAGGTCGTGCGGGTATTGAAGCCGGGCGGGCGGTTCATCCTGATTGATGCCTTGCAGGCAGGTGACAGGACCTCAATGGATGGCTTGCTGGAGTTTTTTCCCAGAGCTTTTCACGAACCCTATTTTGAGACATATCTGGCAGAGGATTTTGAGCACCGGTTGGCAGCGGATATGTCACTGTTGAGCACGACATCAGGTTATCTCACCAAAGTCATGTGTTTTCAAAAGCACATCATCTAGTGCTGCGAAAGAAACCGGCTTACCGTCTCCAGGATCGCTTCAGGGGAGGAGCCAAGCGGCTCCAGTTTCACGATCAGCACGTCCTTTTCGCGCCGGGCAATCTGCACCTTCAGGCGCCGCATCAGGCCTTCGGCGTCGGGTGACAGAACCGCCTCCGCCAGAGGGCGGTTGAGGGTGAGGTGAAGCTCTGCATTGCGAATAGTGCGCACAGACTTGTTGATAATTTCAGCCCGCTTCACAGCGCGCCAGTCAAGCAACCCGACACCGGAAATTTTCAGGCCCGCAGAGCTTATAACAAGTGCGGGTGTCTTTTTGCTGACGAAAGGCAGAAAGTGAAAGGCAATACCGGCAAGGACAAAGCTTGCGGCATAGTAGGCAGGGGCGGCGCGCGCAATGGCTATCGAAAGAACAAACAGGGCAGCAAAGCCACCGCCATAGACCATCATTTCGCCGCTGCGCTGGTCGAACGGAACGACAAGCGGTTGGGGTGAAACCTGACCCTGGTCGTTCATATTCCGCTTCCTCTGGTTATTTGCTGCCAACCTGGCCACGGTGTCTGAGCCACTGATCTGCCAGCACGCAGGCCATCATCGCTTCACCGACAGGCACAGCACGGATGCCAACGCACGGGTCGTGGCGCCCCTTTGTCATGACGTCGATTTCTTCGCCACCGCGCGTGATGGACTTGCGCGGAGTCAGAATGGAAGAGGTTGGTTTGACTGCAAAACGCGCAACCACGTCCTGACCGCTGGAGATGCCGCCCAGCACGCCACCCGCGTGATTTGCACTAAAAGCAACCTGATTGCCTTCCATACGCATCTCGTCGGCGTTTTCTTCTCCTGTCAGGGCAGCTGCTGCAAAGCCGTCACCAATTTCCACGCCTTTGACGGCGTTGATGCTCATCAAAGCGCCTGCAAGTTCGGCATCGAGCTTGCCGTAGATCGGGGCGCCGAGACCTGCGGGAACACCGCTTGCCACCAGTTCGATGACAGCACCACAACTGGAACCGGCCTTCCGGACGCTGTCGAGATAGGTTTCCCACTCTTTGGCGGCAACAGGATCAGGGCACCAGAATGGATTACGCTCAATCTCTGCCCAGTCCCAGCGGCTTCGGTCAATCTTGTGCGGCCCCATTTGAACAAGTGCACCACGCACCTGCACACCGGGCAGCATTTTGCGTGCCAGAGCACCGGCTGCGACACGTGCAGCGGTCTCGCGTGCGGACTGGCGGCCGCCCCCGCGATAATCACGAATGCCGTACTTGGCTTCATAGGTATAGTCGGCATGTCCCGGGCGAAACGTGTCCTTGATGTCCCCATAATCTTTAGACCGCTGATCGGTGTTTTCGATCATCAGGGAAAGGGGGGTTCCTGTCGTGACTTCCTGACCGTTCGCATCGGTGAAAGTACCTGACAGGATACGGACCTGATCCGGTTCCTGTCGTTGGGTCGTAAAGCGATTCTGCCCCGGACGCCGCTTGTCCAGAAACACCTGAATGTCTTCAGCGGTGACAGGCACAAGGGGCGGCATCCCGTCAACAACACAGCCCAGAGCCGGGCCGTGAGATTCACCCCATGTGGTGACGCGGAACAGATGACCGAATGTATTATGAGACATGACGCCAGAGCCTTGCCGGAAGTGCGTGAACGAAAGAGGTCCAGCGGTTCTAGAGCAAATCGCACAAAAACGGAACCAAAAGGGGCAAAAACACAGCTATTGGTTGCTGAAAAGGGCGTTGGGCCGGCGATCAGACGATGGCCATGTCCGGCGCATCTTCCGCTTTCATGCCGACGACATGATAGCCCGCGTCCACATGATGCACTTCACCGGTTACACCCGAACCCANGTCGGAGAGAAGATAGAGGCCGGTTTTGCCAACTTCATCAATCGTCACCGTCCGTTTAAGCGGGGCGTTCAACTCGTTCCATTTCAGGATATAGCGGAAGTCACCAATGCCCGACGCGGCGAGCGTTTTGATAGGACCGGCAGAAATGGCATTGACGCGAATATTGTTGCGCCCCATGTCCACAGCCATATAGCGAACACTGGCCTCCAGGGCGGCTTTCGCGACACCCATCACATTGTAATGCGGGATCACTTTCTCGGCGCCGTAATAGGTGAGAGTGGCGATGGAACCGCCATCCACCATCAACGGTTCCGCCCGGCGGGCAACCGCCGCCAGTGAATGGCAGGAGATCGACATGGCCTGGGTGAACTGCTCTGCAGTCGTATCGATATAGCGACCGTCCAGCGACGTCTTGTCTGCATAGGCAATCGCATGAACAAGAAAGTCGAGTTTGCCCCACTTCTCCTTGAGCGTGTCAAAAACCGAATCCATGGAGGCTTCGTCGGTCACNTCACAGGGGAGTACCAGATCAGAGCCAATGGACTCAGCCAGTGGCCGTACCCGCTTCTCAAGCGCTTCCCCCTGGAATGTAAAGGCAATGTCAGCACCATGCTCGGCACATACTTTGGCAATTCCCCAGGCGATGGAACGGTTGTTTGCAACGCCCATGATGAGGCCTTTTTTGCCCTGCATCAGGCCAGCCGGATTGCTCATGAGATNCCCTCATTCCTTAATATTCTCGGTCGCCATTGGGACCATCGTTTGGGCGGCATCCTACACAAATGCCTTAACGGGTCTAGCGAAAAGGAACCATAAAGTGCTTATATTACAAAGAATTACACAGGTGTGATGAGGTTAACTGAAGGGCTCAGCCCTTGCGGGGCCGGTGCTGGAGCCCCGGTGCCCACGTGGCGGCAAAGTCCTTGAGCTGATCATCAATCTTGTCGGGAAGGACAAGGGTCAGNGTGACATATTGGTCGCCCCGTCCCAGGCGGCGNTTGCCCGGCGGAAATTGGAGGCCTTTTCCCTTCAATCGCAAGATCGAGCCACTGTTTGATCCTTCCGGGACGCTCACCTGGACATCCCCGTCGACGGTCGGGACGGTGATTTTTGACCCGAGCACGGCTTCTGGTAGCGAAATGGACGCATCCACGTAGATATCAGCGCCTTCCCGTTTGAACACAGGGTGAGGTGCAATGGCAATGCGGACAAACGCATCGCCTGTTTCGCGGCTGGCCAGACTGCTGGCACCCTGACCNCGGAGTCGGATTTGCTGACCGTCTTCCACACCGGCAGGGACGTGAACGTCGAGAGACTTACCGTTCTGCAGGGTCACACGTCGTTTCGTTCCCTTTACAGCATCAGAAAAGGGAATATTGACCTCGTAAATATGATCGGTGTGGCGCCCGCCCAGGGCTCTGCGCCCGGCTGATTTTATCTGACTGAGAAAGTCTGCAAAGACAGGTTTGCGGGGCGCGCTGCCGTCATTGCTTGCTGTGGCCGGGTCGCCGACCGAGGCGCGCACGCTCTCCTCTGAACGGGGTTTCCACTCGGAAAAAGGCCGCGTATTTGCTGCTGTGTCACCGTCAGTTTTTGATTTCGCGGTCTCAGCAGTCTCTGCAGTCTTCGTGCCCATGTCGGTTTTAGCGCTGGTTTTGGCCTGAGAAGCTGGCTTCTGTTCGCTACGGGTCTCTGCCTGAGCCGTGCGGGTCGCCCGGGCCTCTCGACGGGCCTCTCTATCGGCTGCTGCACGGCTGGCTCCAGCACGCGCTGCATTGGCGCGCTGCGCAGCCTCTTTCCGTCGCAGCAATTCGTAAGCACTTGCGATTTCGTGAAACCGGTCCCGCGCGCTCGGGTCATCCTGGCCTGAATCAGGGTGATA
>PAZY01000014.1 GCA_002715765.1 Rhodobiaceae bacterium
CGCCACGGGCTTGAGACGTGCTTCGTGTCCGTCGAAAAGCCGAACATTGGTGATAATGACACCATTTGCACTGTTACCAATCTCGGCAATCAATCCCGCAGTGCGGGGCGACATCCATACAGCAGCCCCGACAACAAGCGTGAGAAAGCTGAGCGTGGTGGCAACGAACAGACGAGCAAAAGACTTACGTTTCATCGGTCAGGGTCCTTCTTTTAACCAATCTGACGAATGAAGACCGCATCTCGTGACAGCCATCCCAGCACGCCAGCTTGACGCTGGCGCACATGGACCATCGAAAACCAGCCGGGCACATGCCGGAAAACCACCTGCAAACGCCACCCCGGCCGCCGGGAGAAATACCCCGCGAGACCGGTCTTGAATTTGATTTAGAAGATGATATATGAATATATATTCATTTATTGGAAAAACAGATGACCCATACGCCCGACACGCTCTCCGACGACCAGACAGCCGACCTGGCAGAGATGTTCCGTCTGCTGGGCGACCCGACACGCCTTCGAATTGTGCTCACTCTCCTGACAGAGACTGTCCAGGTTGGCGAAATTGCGGAAAGGTTGAGTGTTTCCCAGTCACTGGTCAGTCACCACCTGCGCCTGTTGCGGGCGGCAAGGCTTGTCCGGCACGAACGCAAGGGGCGAGAGATGCATTATCGCATTCACGATCATCATGTCTCCTGCGTCATTGACGACATGGTTGCGCATGTCGCCGAAGTTCGCGAGGCACAGCACACTGCAGGACAAGAGGCGGAGACCGCATGAGTACACAGTCGCATGACCACCATCACAGGCACGGGCATGATGAACACGATCATGCGCACGGCCATTCCCACGCACCCGCCGTGACCGGCGGCAATGAAAAACGTGTACTCGGCGCCATGCTCCTCACCGCAGGGTTCATGCTTGTGGAAATTATCGGGGGCGTATTGTCAGGCTCGCTTGCCCTCATCGCCGACGCTGGCCATATGGCAACAGATGCTGCCGCCCTCGCGCTTGCTTTCATTGCCTTTCGGCTTGCCGCACGGCCCGCCAATCCCAGTCAATCCTATGGCTATCATCGTGCTGAAACACTGGCCGCTTTTGTAAACGCCATTGCCATGATCGCGCTCGTCGCGTGGATTATCTACGAGGCTGTGATGCGCTTTTTTGAGCCCCATCCCATTCTGGGCGGCATGATGCTCTGGGTCGCCGTTGGCGGTTTGGCGGTTAACATGATCTCCTTTGCTCTTCTCCACTCCGGTGATCGCCACAACCTCAACATGCAAGGCGCCGCTATCCATGTATTAGGGGATCTTCTCGGCTCCGTGGCTGCCATTGTCGCAGCCATCGTCATCATCGTGACCGGGTGGACGCCGATCGACCCTGTCCTGTCTGTTTTTGTCGCCTTGCTTATCCTGCGTTCGGCTTTCGCACTCGCCAAACAGTCAGGGCACATTCTGATGGAAGGAACACCGCCAAATCTCGATCTGGAAAAAGTGCGCACTGATATCATGGCCCATGTCGCGGGCGTGGAAGACATACACCATATGCACGCCTGGTCTCTCACGGCGACACGAAATGTCATCACCCTTCATGCGCGTATCTGTGAAAACGCATCCGGCGACAATATCCTCGCCGCCATTCAAGAACGTCTGGCACACGAGTTCGGTATCGGCCACGCCACGATCCAGATCGAAACAAGAACCTGCCAACCAGCATAGATGGTGGGCCCTTCACGCCGACGTCTTGCCGATAGCCCGGCCTCTCGGCGGCGTAATCACACCTGATGTTGCGGCCCTGAGCAAACGGCGAAACTTTGGACATTCCATGTGGTTCGTTTCCGGGCAGGCCGCCGCATGGCGCAAACCATCCCGCATGGCGCCCAACCGCCGGATGGTTGCATCCAGCTCATCCGCCTTCGCCGCAAGCATTTGCCGCTGAATGCGGGGTTGACCATCCTCAGCAAACATCTGGCTAATCTCTTCGAGGGAAAAGCCGGCGGCACGCCCCAGCGCGATAAGTGCCAGTTGATCCAGAATGACAGGATCAAAAAGGCGCCGAAGCCCGCGCCGGCCAATAGACCTGATCAACCCCTTATCCTCATAAAAGCGCAATGTGGATGCGGGAACGCCCGTACGTTCCGCGACCTCGGCTATGTCCAGATCTTTCATGCTTGACCTCAAGTTCACTTTAACTTGCAGAATGCATGCGTTCACCCCTCATCACAAGACAGGATCATCTGAAAATGACTGAAAACAGCCCCACACATCTCAGCCAGAAAGAACATTGGAACGGTCGCGCGGGCCAGGTCTGGGTCGAGACGCAGGACATACTGGACCGACTCTTCAAGCCTTTTGAGGATCATCTTTGCGAAATTGTGCAGACAACAAACGCGCGAAATATCCTCGATATCGGGTGCGGCACCGGCAGCACAACACACGCAACCGCGCATGTGCTGGAAGATCGCAACGGACGATGCACGGGGATCGATATTTCCGGCCCCATGATTGAGGCAGCCCAAAAGCGTACATACGCAGGAAAAAGCCGACCTCACTTCATCAACGCAGACGCACAGAGCCATCCTTTCAGGGCAAACAGCTTCGACATGCTGATTTCCCGTTTTGGTGTCATGTTCTTCAGCAATTATGTGGAGGCAATGAGTAACCTGCACCGCGCTGCCACCGGCAACGCCAGGCTCGCGTTCATCGCCTGGCGCAGTCCGGAAGCAAACCCGTTCATGACAACCGCAGAGAAAGCGGCTGCTCCCTTCCTGCCGCAAATGCCCAAACGAGAGCCGGGTGCCCCCGGTCAATTCGCCTTTGCCGGCCAATACCGAGTAGCAGACATACTGAAGAGCAGCGGTTGGACAAACATTGACATCCAACCCATCGACGTCTCATGCGCGCTGACAGAGAGCGACCTCATGACCTACATTACTCATCTCGGCCCATTGGGATTGCTCCTGCCCGGTATGACGGAGGAGGAACGCTCCCCCGCCCTCCAATCTGTCCGCGCCGCCTTCGATCCTTTCATGGATGGGACAACCGCGCGCTTCACCGCTGCCTGCTGGATGATCCAGGCACAGGCATCATGAAGGTGAGACGGCTGCCATAAACCCAGGACGCGGGCTGGAAAGAATGGGAACACCAATATTCCCGACCAGACCAGCCGCCGGTGCCATAGATGCCTGCGCCAGGACAATGACATCGGCATCGGCGGCGACATCGCGAAGCCTGTTGGCAATACCCTGATGATAATCAAGCAACTTGCCGTCGCTGAAAGCATCCCAGACACCATCGAACACATGATGGCTCACCTGCGACTGCACGCCCAAACGAGCCATCTCCTCTTCCACAAGCGCCAATGTCGGCGGCAACGTCTCCTGCAACGCCGCGCAGACCGCAATGCGCCCGCCAATTTTCACGGCCTGCTGAACCATCGGGCGGTCGATACGCATCACCGTCACGCCCGGCACGTCAGCAGCTTCGGCCACACCGCCAAGGGTCGAGCAGGTACACATGATCCGGGTCACCCCCATACGCGCGGCAATGCCCATCGCCTCCGTAAGCTCAANCTCGACGGCAGCCGTCACCCGACCCGCTTTGCGCACAGCCGCCAGCAAATCTTCACGAACCACATGGCTCATGCGAATATCCGGGGCTAGCTCGTCCCGCAACGCGTCGAACGTTGCGATATGCGCAGGTGAAGTGTGTAAAAAAACCAGCTCTGGGCCGGGTGTGCTGATCATTTCCGTCTCCTATTTCAGCAACACAAAGAAAAAGGCCCTCCGCGATCTTCGCGAAGGGCCCTGCAAATTTCAGGTTGTCGCTAGATCGCTAAATGCCAGGCGGCACCGCAAGTTTCACCACGGCCACCGTTTTCACAAGCGCGTCAGCAATAGCTGCGATCGCAACAACAGAACCCGCACAGACAAGCGCCAACGCCGAGGCATCTACCTCGCCGGTCATTCGTGCGCTTGCCGCATGATGGTTCTGTTCAAATCTCATGACCGCTACCATGCACCAGTTTTCAATCCCGTTCAATCTGAGAAACGTCGCGAACCGCGCCCTTGGCAGCATTTGTGACCAAGGCGGCATAAGCACGCAGCGCCTGAGAGACTTTCCGCTCCCGCGGATGGGCGGGTTTCCATGTCGGTGCCCCCTTTGCAGCACGGCGCGCGGCCAGTTCATCCTCCGACAGTTTCACATTAATTGTGCGGTTCGGGATGTCGATTTCAATAATATCGCCCTCTTCTATCAGGCCGATATTGCCACCCTCCGCCGCTTCCGGCGACACATGGCCAATAGACAGGCCAGACGTACCGCCAGAGAACCGACCATCCGTGATCAACGCACAGTCTTTACCGAGTTTCATCGATTTCAGATATGAGGTCGGGTAGAGCATTTCCTGCATGCCCGGNCCNCCCTTGGGACCTTCGTAGCGNATAATGACCACGTCGCCAGCCTGCACATCCTTTTTCAGAATGCGGTTCACCGCCTCTTCCTGGCTTTCACACACCTTGGCCGGGCCTGAGAACTGCCAGATACTTTCATCAACACCAGCCGTCTTCACGACNCANCCCTCATGCGCAATATTGCCGAACAAGACGGCAAGCCCGCCTTCCTTGGTGAACGCATGCTCCATCGCCCGGATAACGCCCCCCGCCCGGTCGGTATCCAGTTCCGTGAAACGACTTTGCTGGCTGAAGGCCACAGTCGTACGCACCCCGCCGGGAGCCGCCTTGTAGAGCGTGTGCACATCTTCCGAATTTGTNCGCGTAACGTCCCACTGATCAAGCGCATCCCCCATCGTCTTCGCGTGAACGGTGGAAGCGTTGCGATGGATAAGGCCACCCTTATCAAGCTCACCCAGGATCGACATAATGCCGCCNGCCCGGTGCACATCCTCAATATGAACATTTGCCACAGCTGGCGCCACTTTGCACAGACATGGCACTTTGCGCGACAGCTCATCCATGTGCGACAGATTGAAATCGACACCGGCTTCCTGGGCAATAGCCAACAGATGCAGGATCGTATTGGTCGACCCACCCATCGAAATATCAAGNGTCATCGCGTTCTGAAAGGCTTCAAAGGTCGCAATACCGCGTGGCGTGACACTCTCATCACCCTGTTTGTAATAGCGATCCGTCAACTCGACAATCTGACGTGCCGCCCGCAGAAACAAGTCCTTGCGGTCCGCATGGGTCGCAACAATGGTCCCGTTCGCAGGAAGGGCCAGACCAAGCGCCTCCGCCAGNCAATTCATCGAATTGGCGGTAAACATACCCGAGCAAGACCCGCAAGTCGGACAGGCATTCTTCTCGATCTCATCCACATCCGCATCACTGCGCTCAGGGTTCGCCGCCTCGATCATCGCGTCAATCAGGTCAATCTTNACCTCTTTGCCATCGATAAGCGCCTTCCCCGCCTCCATTGGCCCGCCGGTGATGAAGATCGTCGGAATATTGATCCGCATCGACGCCATCAGCATGCCAGGCGTGATCTTGTCACAATTGGANATGCAGACCATNGCATCCGCACAATGCGCATTGACCATATACTCGACCGAATCCGCGATGAGATCGCGTGACGGCAAGGAATAGAGCATGCCGTCATGACCCATTGCGATCCCGTCATCAACGGCAATCGTGTTGAATTCCTTGGCAACNCCACCTGCCGCCTCAATCTCACGAGCCACCATCTGCCCGAGATCCTTCAAATGAACGTGGCCGGGCACGAACTGCGTAAACGAGTTCACCACCGCAATAATAGGCTTGCCGAAATCCTCATCCTTCATGCCGGTCGCACGCCAAAGGCCACGNGCCCCGGCCATATTGCGACCATGTGTCGATGTGCGGGAACGATACGGGATCATATTTCGCCTCTCATTCTGAAGCTCATTGAGCGTTACAAAGTCTTGCGTCTCTAGGTGGTCACCAAACAAAAAGACCCCCCGCGATTTCCGCGAAGGGCCTTTTCGTACAGGCGTCGCGAAATCGCTTAGTTCTTGGTCTTGTCGACCATTTTCGTCTCGGCAATCCATGGCATCATAGCACGGAGTTTCTCACCGACTTCTTCAATCGGATGAGCGGCATTAATGGCACGGGTTGCCTTAAAGCTCGTCTGGCCNACCTTGTTTTCAAGCATCCAGTCGCGGGTAAACTTGCCGGTCTGGATGTCTGTCAGAATTTCCTTCATCGCAGCCTTGCTTTCAGCCGTGATAACGCGCGGACCGGAAACATATCCACCATACTCAGCCGTGTTGGAGACAGAGTAGTTCATCGTGGCAATGCCACCTTCATACATCATGTCCACAATCAGCTTTACTTCGTGCAGGCACTCGAAATAAGCCATTTCCGGCGCATAACCGGCCTCGGTCAGCGTCTCATAGCCAGCCTTGATGAGTTCAGACAGACCGCCGCAAAGNACAGCCTGTTCACCAAAAAGGTCCGTCTCGCACTCTTCCTGGAACGTGGTTTCGATGATACCGGCACGGCCACCACCAATGGCAGAAGCGTAGGAAAGNCCAAGATCATGCGCATTGCCGGTCGCATCCTGATGGATTGCGATCAGACAAGGCACACCAGCACCGCGCTGATATTCACCGCGCACCGTGTGGCCAGGGCCNTTCGGTGCAACCATGAACACGTCGATGTCAGCCCGTGGCTGCAGCAGATTGAAGTGAACGTTCAAACCATGAGCAAACATCAGCGCCGCACCGGGTTTCATGTTGGCTTCCAGGTGATCGCGGTAAATGTCACCCTGCAACTCATCCGGGGTCACCATCATCATCACGTCAGCCCATTTGGCAGCATCAGCAACAGACATGACCGGCAAGCCCTCACCTTCGGCTTTCTTTGCGGAAGCAGAGCCTTCACGCAGCGCAACCGCGACATTCTTGACACCGCTGTCGCGCAGGTTCAGCGCATGCGCATGGCCCTGTGAACCATAGCCGATGATGGCAACATTCTTGCCTTTGATCAGATTAACGTCTGCATCGCGATCATAATATACGCGCATGGCTCTTATCCTTCCGGTCTCGATGGAGCGGCTTGAACNGCCGCAGCTACTGTCTATTCGTTACGTTTAAGTGCCTTATATTCCCGATCACATTCCCTGGGCACCGCGGGCGATGGCAACAACGCCTGTCCGCGACACATCAACAAGCCCCAAAGGCCGCATCAGGTTGATAAAGGCTTCAATTTTTTCCGGCGTGCCGGTGACTTCAAAAACAAAAGAGGCGTGCGTGGTGTCAATCACCCGTGCACGAAAAGCATCCGACAGGCGAAGCGCCTCAACACGCTTTTCACCGGTTGAGGCCACTTTCACCAAGGCCATTTCCCGGTTCACAGCAGGCTCATCGACGGAAAGGTCCACANCCTTGTGCACCGGCACAAGCCGGTCAAGCTGGGCAATAATCTGGGTAATCACCGCTGGCGTGCCACTGGTCACAACGGTCACGCGCGACATGTGCGATGCGGAATCCACTTCAGCGACCGTCAGGCTCTCGATATTATAGCCCCGACCGGAAAACAGCCCGATAACGCGCGCCAGAACACCTGCCTCATTGTCCACGAGGACTGCCAGCACATGCCGCTCAGATTTGACTGTTTCGCTCATACCCTACTTCATTCCCTGCATCGCTCCCGGAAACCAACAGCTCCCCGAAACGCNTCACAACTGCCCTTTTGCGGGCGCTTATAGCCGATTGAGGCTGAAAGGCGAACTCTTTTGAGCCCGCCCTGTTGCCCGGACTGGTTAAACCAGCATCTTGCCTTCTTCCGATACCGTCGGACTATCCGGATCATCGCCGAGGATCATCTCGTTATGCGGCGCCCCGGACGGGATCATCGGATAGCAGTTTTCNGCTGGGTCCACCTGACAGTCAAAAATGACTGGGCCCGGCGCGTCCAACATCTGNTTGATCTTGTCGTCAAGCTCGGACGGTTTTGACGCACGAATGCCNGTCCCGCCATATGCATCGGCCAGCTTCACAAAATCAGGCAGTGCTTCTGAGTATGACTGGCTGTAACGACCACCATGGAGCAACTGCTGCCACTGCCGCACCATCCCCATATATTCATTGTTCAGGATAAATATCTTGACCGGNAGCATAAACTGCACCGCCGTCGACATTTCCTGCATGTTCATCAGGATGGACGCCTCGCCAGCAATATCAATCACCAGCGCATCCGGATTGGCTATCTGTGCACCAATAGCTGCCGGCAGACCATAGCCCATCGTGCCCAGACCACCCGACGTCAGCCAGCGGTTTGGCTTCTGGAAATGGAAGTGCTGTGCAGCCCACATCTGGTGCTGACCCACTTCGGTTGTGATGATCGTCTCNCGATGCTTGGTCAGCTCATAAAGCCGCTCAATCGCATATTGCGGCTTGATCAGCCCTTCTTTCGGCTGTTCATAAGAAAGCGATTTGCGACCGCGCCNCGTATCAATCTGGCGCCACCAGTCCGCCAGCGCCTCCTTGTTCGGTTGCGCGACTTTTGACTTCCAGATACGGATCATATCNTCAAGAACATGCGCACAATCCCCAATGATCGGGATATCAACATGNACATTCTTGTTGATCGATGAGGGGTCAATGTCGATATGGATTTTTTTCGAGTTCGGCGAGAACGCATCCATGCGCCCCGTCACACGGTCGTCAAACCGGGCCCCGACACAGATCATAACATCGCAATCATGCATCGCATTGTTGGCCTCATACGTGCCATGCATGCCCAACATACCCAACCACTGCTTGTTCTCAGCCGGGAACGCACCCAGCCCCATCAGCGTTGACGTCACCGGATAGCCGGTCATCTCCGCGAGCTGGCGCAACAATTGGCTTGCTGTCGGTCCGGAATTGATCACACCGCCACCGGTATANAAAATCGGCTTCTTGGCACCCGCCATCAATTCAACAGCGCGCGTGATCGCCTTCACGTCACCCTTGATCTGCGGGCGATAGGTTTTGTGAACAACATTAGCNGGGCCCTGATACTCACCCGACGCAAACTGTACATTCTTCGGAATATCAACAACAACCGGGCCNGGGCGTCCATGCGTGGCAACATAAAACGCCTCATGCATGACGCGGGTCAACTCATCAACAGAATTAACGAGCCAATTGTGTTTCGTACACGGGCGCGTAATGCCCACCGTATCGCATTCTTGAAAAGCATCAGAACCGATAAGGTGTGTGGCAACCTGACCTGTCAAACAGATCAACGGGATGGAATCCATCAGCGCATCCGTCAGGCCCGTCACTGCATTCGTCGCACCCGGGCCCGATGTCACAAGAACAACGCCGGGCTTGCCGGTCGACCGGGCATACCCCTCCGCAGCGTGAACAGCACCCTGCTCATGCCGCACCAGAATATGTTTGATACCTTCCTGCTTGAAAAGTTCATCGTAAATGGGAAGCACAGCACCGCCCGGATACCCGAAGATCGTGTCGACGCCCTGGTCCACCAGCGCGCGGATGACGATTTCTGCACCTGTCATCTGTTGACCCGACATGGCCTATTCCTTCCCACTCGCGACTGACGTCAAAAGACAGCCCACGTTTCAAAAANCAAAACCACAAAAGACGAACACCGAAANGCGCCTTCCCCACTCAATGAGCGAACAGGCAATTTTCGGCACTTCCTTGCGGAAAACGGGCGCACCCTATCCACTCACGGGCGATGGGTCAACCCAAAATCGTCAATAAATGAAAAGATTTTGATGAGTTGGCTTTCCAAATCTTGCGCAGAAACCATATTCCACGCAATCATTCTTCGCCTGAACCAGGTCATCTGCCTCTTGGCGTATTGNCGGCTTTTCGTCTGGGCCAACAGGCGCGCCTCATCAAGTTTCATATCTCCTGCCAGATAAGACCTGAGTTCCGGCACACCGAGCGACTTCATAACGGGCAGATGGTCNGGAAAACCGCAGGAAAGCAGGGTTTCCACTTCACGCAATCCACCAGCCTCCAGCATCAGGTCAAATCGTCGGTTAATCCGCTCGTAAAGCCAGTCGCGCTCCGGCGCCAACACCAGCCTGAGCGCGGAGCCACAAAGCGGGGGCTCCACAGGATCATCATGCCAATCTGTCAAAGCCCGGCCTGTCGCGCGAAAAACCTCAAGCCCTCGCGCAATCCGTTGAGGGTCATTTGCATTGACCTGCGCGGCCCAGCGCGGATCCACCTGCCGGAGTTGCACATGCGCGGCCTGGGGGCCCATATCGGCCACCTCTGCCCTCACCACGCGGCGCACGTCATCAGGGATGGGCGGCATATCCACAAACCCCTCAGTCAGCGCCTGGAAATAAGGCCCTGTTCCGCCCAGAATGATCGGCACCCGCCCCCGGCTCCGCACATCAGCAATCGCCCCCAGACAATCCTCAAGCCATTGCCCTGTTGAATAGAGCGTGCCGCCTGAAACATGCCCATACAGGTGATGGGGCACCAGGCGCTCTTCATCGTCGTTCGGGCGCGCTGTCAGCACCCGCAGCTCTCGATAAACCTGCATCGAATCCGCGTTGACGATTTCGCCACCCAGGCGCGCCGCCAGCGCAGCGCCCAATGCGGACTTGCCGCTGGCGGTTGGCCCTGCGATAAGAACCACATCTGGCGTGAGAGATTTCCCACCCGCTTCAGTCAACCAAGTCTCCTGTTCTCAATTCTTCCGGCGATATACATGTCTTACGTTCTTACCCTGATCGGCAACCAAAACACAGACCTCACAGAGGATGTTGTGACAAGTGTGGCAAGTGCCTTGAAGCTTGAAACACAGCCGATCTGGCTGAAAACAGACCACGCCTGTGACCTGCCTGTAGCGGACGGCGAACGAAATCAGATACTCAACATCGCCCGGCAGGCGCTTGATGCGGCGCCGATTGATATGGTTTTTCAGCCCATCGCCGGTCGGCGGAAAAAGCTCCTGATTGCCGACATGGACTCCACCATTATCGAGCAGGAGTGCATAGACGAACTGGCAGAGAGCCTCGGCCTTAGAAGCGCGATTTCCGAAATTACCGAACGCGCAATGCGCGGGGAACTTGAATTCGAAGCTGCCCTGCGGGAACGCGTTTCCTTACTCAAAGGCCTCTCGGAAGAAGAGCTGCAAAAGGTCTATGACAACCAGATCACCGAAACCCCCGGTGGCCGCGCACTGTGCGCCACAATGCGGAAACACGGCGCCACCTGTGCCCTTGTCTCCGGCGGGTTCACTTTCTTTACCAGCCGCGTCGCCGCGGCNGTCGGTTTCCAGAGCAATCANGCCAACACACTCCTGATCGAGAACGGAAGCCTGACCGGCAAAGTATCAGACCCCATCCTCGGACGGGAAGCCAAGCGCCAGGCATTGCATGCCTTTGCCCGTGACCTTGGGCTCGCACCCATAGACACAATGGCCGTGGGCGATGGCGCCAATGACCTGGCGATGATCGGGGACGCAGGTCTCGGTGTGGCCTTCCACGCCAANCCCGTCGTCGCCGAGGCTGCCGCTGCTCAAGTCAATCATGGAGACCTGAGCGCCCTGCTCTACATCCAGGGCTACCGAGCCGACGACATCACAGAAACACTCTGACATCGACCGGACACAAAAAGCCCGCAGCGCAAAACACGCCGCGGGCTCTGATCAAAACATAATCGAGAAGTGCGAAGTNTAATCGTCAGCACCAACCCGTACAGCAACAAAGCGCAAGTCACCCCCTGTTGACAACAGCANCAGAACAGACTTCCGCCCAGACGCTTTTTCCTGTTTCACNAGATCAACAACATCAGAGGGTGTCTCTACATCTTCCTGTNCGACCTCAACNATCACGTCACCACGGCGAATACCCTTCTCCGCTGCCGCGCTCGCCGGGTCCACAAAAGTCACCAGAACCCCTTCAACATCGTCATCGACATTGTACTGGCTGCGGTTTGCACTCGTCAGGCTGGCCAATCCAAGCCCAAGCACTTCTGCGGTACCGGTTTCGTTTTCTTTCTCGCCCTTGCCCGCACCTGCATCAGCAACATCTGTTTCATCAAGACGGGCAATCTTCACCGACAGCGTCTTCTCTTTACCATCACGGATAATCTGCACAGGCACGCTGCGCCCGATCTCGGTGTCCGCCACAAGTTTCGGCAGCTCGCGCATCTCCGGCACATCCCGTCCATCGAACGTCACAATCACGTCCCCGGGTTCAATACCAGCATCCTTCGCAGGACCTTCTTCATTAACCCCTGCCACAAGAGCACCCTTCGGCGCGTCCATACCCAAACCTTCGGCAATCTCCTCGGTCACCGACTGAATACGGACACCAAGCCAACCACGCCGGGTTTCACCAAACTCGCGCAACTGGGCAACAACAGACGTAGCTGTATCTGCGGGAATAGCAAAACCAATACCAATNGACCCACCCGATGGTGAGATAATCGCCGTGTTGACCCCAATAACTTCACCATCAAGATTGAAAAGCGGCCCACCGGAATTCCCCCGGTTNATCGANGCATCCGTCTGAATGAAATCATCATAAGGGCCCGCNTTAATGTCGCGATTAATGGCGGAAATAATCCCCGCTGTTACGGTGCCGCCAAGACCAAACGGATTGCCGATCGCAACCACCCAGTCACCAACACGCGCATCAGCCGATTTGCCAAAAGGCACAAACGCCAATTCCCGGTCCGGCTCAATCTTCAANACGGCAAGATCTGTCTTCGGGTCGCGCCCGACAAGCTCAGCNGGAAGCGAATGGCCGTCCGAGAAAATCACTTTNATCTCATCAGCACCGTCAATCACATGGTTGTTCGTGATGACATAACCGCTTGGGTCAACCACAAAACCGGACCCCAGAGATTGNACCCGGCGTGGCGCGCCCTGTCGCCCTTGCCGCTCCAGAAAGTCTTCAAAAAAGTCTTCAAAAGGAGATCCTTCTGGCAGTCCGGGCACCTGTCCCCGGCCGGCACGAGCCTGAACTGTTTGCGAAGTCGATATATTCACAACCGCCGGCGACAGACGTTCNGCCAGATCAGCAAAGCTCTCCGGCGCACCGCGGGCAAAAGCTGGCGCGGTGTCCACAAGTGGCAAAGCCATCCCGATGGCAGCCGCAACCCCCAATCCCAGGACGGCTCNACGGGTCGTCGTCCACACGCGGCCAACATGATTTTTTGCCGAAAGATACATCTTCAAGAACTCCCTTATCGACCGCCAGACAATGGACGCCACAGCCGCCTCTTCAAATTCCCTGCGACCATGCGCGAAAGGCCGTTCAAACAGGGTTAACAAAAGGGGAACTTTTCGGGGAAACCTTCCCTCTGTTCCATTTATTTTCAGGCATTTTGGCGCTGAATGTGGGCGAAATAGGGCAAAAGGCCCTAAAATTCACACCCGCACAAGCCAGACGATCACGACACCGAGAGCGAGNGCCACAAGTCCGGATCGCCGGATTGCTTCATCAGGCATCGTCAACACCAGCATCACCATGCGTTTCATCGCACCGGGAAAAAGTGCGTAGAGCAGCCCTTCAAGCACCAGAACAAGCCCAAGTGCCACCAGAAAATCGGTCATGCGTGATTGTCCTTCCTCTCACGCACCCTCCAAGGGTCCGCAAAAGAAAAAGGACCGCCTAGCGGCGGCCCTTCCCGGATGGATCACCAAAATAGCGGAAGAATTCGCTATCAGGCGTAAGAACCATGGTTGTGTTCTCTCCNCCCAANCCTTCGCGATATGCGAGCATCGAACGATAGAAAGAAAAGAACTCAGGGTCGCGGCCATAAGCGTCGGCAAAAATCTCGTTTCGCTTCGCATCCCCTTCACCACGGATTGTATCCGCTTCGCGCTGTGCTTCCGCCAACAGGACCGTGACATCACGGTCTGCGCGCGAACGAATGCGCTGGGCTGTTTCCTTACCCTGTGCGCGCAGTTCCGCCGCTTCCCGTTCACGTTCGGTGTTCATACGCTGATAGATNGCATCACTGTTCGCCTCAGGCAGGTCTGCCCGGCGAATACGTACATCCACAATCTCAACGCCAAGATTTGCGGTTGCCGTATTGAAATCATCACGAATACGAACCATCAATCCTGACCGGTCATCACGCACAAGCGTTTCCAGGCTCTCTTCACCCAGCACATTTCTCAGCGCCGANACAAAGACCGGACGCAGACGGGCCTCACCTTGCGAAATATCACGTACCGACTGATAGAATTTCAGCGGATCAACAATACGGTATCGGGCGAATGCATCCACNCGGAGACGCTTCTGATCACCAGCAATGATTTCTTCTTCAGGCGAATCCAGATTGAGGATGCGCTTGTCGAAATAAATCACATTTTGAATGAATGGAATTTTCCAGTTCAAGCCAGGCTCAGTAATCGCAACGCGTGGGTCGCCAAACTGAAGTACAAGAGCCTGTTCTGTCATACGAACGGTAAAAAGCGTCGCATAAGCCAGAACCACAACAAGAAGCGCAATGATCGCTGCGCCAAATCCAAATGCACGGTTCATATTAGCGCGCTCCTTCTGATTTCGCGCCAGCATTCGGCNCCAACTGGTTCAGGGGCAAATAAGGCACAGCACCTGANCCNCCTTGGTTCATCAGAACTTTGTTCATGTCCCCCAAAACCCGCTCCATCGTTTCCAGGAACATCCGTTCGCGCGTCACGTCTTTNGCATTTTTGTACTCGTTGTAGATGGACAGAAAACGCTGGCTCTCACCTTGTGCCTGGGCAACGGTCTGTTCACGATAAGCACTGGCGGCCTGAATAAGCTGTTCAGCCTGCCCTCGTGCTTCCGGTACTTTCTGATTGGCATACGTTTCTGCCTGGTTCCGGAACCGCTCCTGGTCGGCGCGGGCTGCCTGTACATCACGGAACGCTTCAATCACCTGCGCAGGCGGATCCACCTTGGCGAGCTTCACTTCCGTAATCGCGATACCCGTCTTGTAGCTGTCCAGAATTTCCTGCATGCGCGACTGCACCAACAACTGAGCCTGAAGACGACCCGTTGTCTGCAATACNTGGAAGGCAGACTGCCCCACGACNTCGCGCATGACACTTTCAGCGACAGCTTTCACCGTCCGCTCCGGGTCTTCCACATTGAAGAGGAAATCCGGAGCTTCGCTGATCTTCCATTGCACGGTGAAATTGATATCAACAATATTTTCGTCCCCCGTCAGCATGAGGCTTTCCTCAGGCACGGAGAGCGATGCACCACCGGACCGGTCCCCCAACCGCCCGGTTGAGCGGCTGCCAATGTCAATCTGGTTCACATTGGTGACCTCCGGCGTCATGACGGACTCAATCGGATATGGCATCTTGAAATGAAGCCCNGGTGGCGTCCAGCGCACATATTCGCCAAAGCGCATAACCACGCCCTGCTCGTTCGTATTGACCCGGTAAACAGAGCCGTAAGCCACAAANCCAAGCACCAGCAACGCGATAATCAGCCAAAGGCCCCGGCCGCCGCCCGCAGNGCCGGTTCCGCCGCCGCCTGGAATAAAGTCTTTCAGGCGTTCCTGCCCCTTACGGATCAGATCTTCAAGATCAGGCGGCTGTTGACCACCGCCGCCTTGTGGAGGCTGACCCCAGGGACCGCGACCACCGCCGCCCTGCCATCCGCCATTGCCACCACCATTCTGATTGCTCCAAGGCATGGAACTTCCTTTGCATTAGTTTATCGACCGCACCCGCCCGATCTCAAAGCGCATCTTACCGGAATCCCCCTCCGTGACATCCCGTCACGGGAAGTCGATTGGTAATCCGGCACCTTGCGGGTTATATGACACTCACCCGTGTGGTGCAACGCGTGTCCACCTTGCCCACTCACCTTACATAGGCGCGAAAGCAGGAATAACCACCCGTTTTTCGTCGATTTTCTCTGGAAGAAAGAACATGGCAAACATTTCCAACAATGATGTTCTCGCAGCCCTCTCAACNGTGAAAGNCCCTGACACAGATCAGGATGTTGTGAGCGCAAACATGGTTCAGGGATTGGTACTGAAAGACGGCCATGTCCTTTTCTCTCTCGAGGTGGATCCGGCCCGGGGCCCCGCGCTGGAGCCACTGCGAAAGGCCTGCGAGGATGCCGTCTACAAACTGCCTGGTGTCCTGTCCGTCACCGCCGTGCTGACCGCACATTCNGGAGAAACAGCAGCANCCGCGCCAAAAAANCCCGCCCCCGTATCAGACGGCACCATTCCGGGTGTNAAAAAAATCATCGCTGTCGCCAGCGGCAAAGGCGGTGTGGGCAAGTCTACAGTCGCAATTAATCTCGCGGTCGCACTCGCCCAGTCCGGTCTCAAANTNGGCCTGCTGGACGCCGACATTTACGGCCCTTCNGTTCCCCGGATGATGGGAATTCTTGAAAAGCCGGAGACCACGGCAGACAAGAANCTGGTTCCGCACGAGAAATACGGCATCAAAACCATGTCCATCGGCTACATGGTGGATGAAAACACCGCCATGATNTGGCGCGGCCCCATGGTTCAATCAGCACTGATGCAGATGATGAATGACGTCAAATGGGGTGAACTCGATATTCTTGTCGTCGACATGCCGCCCGGCACAGGTGACGCACAACTGACCATGGCACAGAAAGTAGCCCTCGCCGGCTCTGTGATTGTTTCCACCCCGCAGGAAATTGCCTTGGCTGATGTGCGGCGTGGCATCGCCATGTTTGAAAAAACTCGCGTCCCCGTTTTCGGCATCGTGGAAAACATGGCCTATTTCGTAAGNCCNGGCTCCGGTGAAAAAACCTTCATCTTTGGCGAAGGCGGTGCCCGTCGCACAGCCGAAAAGCTGAACGTTCCCTTCCTGGGTGAAATTCCGCTCTATCCCTCCATCCGCGAAGGGCTTGATGAAGGTAAACCCATTACGGCCATCTCCCCTCAATCCGAGGAGGCGGCACACTTTACGGAACTNGCNGCAAAAATTGCCCACGCACTCGAAATGGGGACCGGAAACAAACCCGCCCCCAAAATCGTTTTCGATTAAACAGCAATCCCAAAGAAAACGGCCGGNATATCCCGGCCGCTCTCCAAATACGTCAAAGAGAAAGCCCGTACAGCGGGCTATGCGCAACAGGTCACTGACCTGCAACCAATGTCGCCATCTCCTTGGTGCCATCGGGAGCCGTCAACTCCCACGTGTCACCCACAGCGCGCTCGGTCGCGGGAACACAGTATGGTGCTCCCTCAACATCGGCCTGCGAGAAGCAGGCATTTTCGCCATCCATGGCCCAGGTGCCCTGCGCTTGCGTTCCATCCGCCAGAATATTTGTATACGTACCATCTTCNTTAATATGGACGGTCCGCGTTCCAGCAGGGTTCTCGATACTCACACTGTTACCGTAGAAATTTGCGAACGGGTCAGCGAAAGCCGCCCCCGTCAATGCAAACGTTGCAATAATCAGACTGATAAAAAATCGCATCCTATCCTCCCAGATGTGTGATGCCGTACCCCCAAGCACCGCATGCTGCCACGGCATTAACCATCTTGTGAAGTGGATTTTCTTTCAACTTACTTATTGAGGAAATTAAGCGCCAATCCCGCGCGTGGCCATTGGCATTTCACCAGACGCCCGGTCGAGGANAGCGTCAGGTAAGCCGTTTTCAGATCCGCACCACCAAAACAGATATTGGTNGTGATAAAGTCATCCGTTGGAAAATGTTCGTACGAACCATCTGGCGAAATAGAGGTAATACCCCCGTTGAAAATCGTCGCGACACAGACATTCCCTTCTGCATCCACCGCCAGCGAGTCAAAATAATTAAGGCCCGCAGGATTACAGATAAAGCGTCCCTGATTGGGAGGACCGGCGGGGTTAATTGCCCCTTCCCCCGCAATATCAAACGCCCAAAGCCGACCCGTCTCTGTCGAGGCGACATAAACAACGGTTTCATCCGGCGAAAGCCCAACACCATTTGGCGTNTCAATCGGAAAAACAACCCGTTTGATCGACGAACCGTCAGGGCGTGCATAAAAGAGCGCACCCAATTCCTTGATACCGTCATAGTGCTTGCCAAGGTCGGTGAACCAGAACCCGCCCGNTTTGTCGAAAACAATATCATTNGGGCCGTTCAACGGGACACCATCACACGCGGTATAAAGAACGGTGACCTCTCCCGTTTTGAGNTCAACACGCTCAATACGTCCGCCAGAATAGTTTTCAGGCCGCCCACCGGGTACCGTCAGCCCATCGACATCATGCCATTCAAACCCGCCATTATTGCAGACGTAAACAGCNCCATCCGGCCCGATAGCCGCCCCGTTGGGGCCACCACCAAGCTCNGCGATANTTTCGGTTGAGCCATCCGGTTGCACACGTGTCAGCGTACCCCGCTTGATCTCCACCAGAATGACGCTGCCATCATCCATCGCAATAGGGCCTTCGGGAAATTCCAGACCACTCGCAATCTCTTCCATCTGCACGATACGCACTCCCTTATGACATTTTTCAATTCATTTTGATGGGAGCAAGCGTCGGATAGTGGAGCGCCTGCGTCAACTCAAATGAGACTTAGTAAAGCACGACAGAGCGGATCGACTTGCCTTCGTGCATCAGATCAAAGCCCTTATTGATCTCCTCAAGAGGCATCGTATGCGTGATCAGATCATCGATATTGATTTTCCCGTCCATATACCAATCGACAATCTTTGGCACATCGGTCCGTCCCCTTGCGNCACCAAANGCCGTACCNCGCCACGACCGTCCGGTGACCAGTTGAAACGGCCGGGTGGAGATTTCCTGCCCTGCCCCCGCGACACCGATGANAATGCTCTCGCCCCATCCCTTGTGACAGCATTCCAGCGCCTGGCGCATGGTGGTGACATTGCCAATACACTCAAACGAGTAATCAGCGCCCCCACCGGTCAATTCGACCAGATGCCCGACCACATCACCTTTGNTTTCCTTCGGATTCACAAAATCCGTCATACCGAAATGACGCCCCAGGGCCTCGCGGTCATTATTGAGGTCAACGCCNACAATGCGTGAGGCACCAACCATGCGTGCGCCCTGAATNACATTAAGCCCGATCCCGCCAAGCCCAAAGACGACAACAGTGGACCCCGCCTCCACCTTTGCCGTATTCACCACCGCNCCGACACCAGTCGTCACGCCACAGCCGATGTAGCAAACCTTATCGAAGGGAGCGTCTTTGCGGATTTTCGCCAGCGCAATTTCCGGCAGGACAGAATAGTTCGCAAATGTTGAACANCCCATGTAATGCAGCACCGGACGCCCCTTGAAGGAAAAGCGGCTCGTACCATCCGGCATAAGGCCCTGTCCCTGTGTTGTGCGAATGGACTGGCAAAGATTGGTCTTTGGATTGAGACAGTAATCACACTCACGGCATTCCGGCGTGTAAAGTGGAATAACATGGTCTCCGACACTCAGTGATGTGACACCAGGCCCGACCTCAACAACAACCCCCGCACCTTCATGCCCCAGGATAGCCGGGAACAGACCTTCAGGGTCATCGCCGGAAAGCGTGAACGCGTCTGTATGACAAATGCCGGTTGCCTTCATCTCCACCAGCACTTCACCGGCCCGCGGNCCTTCAAGCTGCACAGTTTCAATTTCCAGCGGTTTGCCAGCCTCAAAAGCGACAGCTGCACGAACGTCCATCTTTACTCTCCTTCAGAGCAGCATCCCAACACAACAGGGGAAACTAGAGTGCTGCTTCCAACTTCTTCAACCACGCATCAATGCGTTTCTTGTTAACGCCCAGATCTGAATGACCGATGGCAGAACGGCTGTAAATCGCACATGTGGATTTGCCATCTCCCAGATCGATTGCTTCAAACGTAATCGTATCGGGAAAACGCAACAAGGCGGACCGTTGAACAAAGTCGCGNTGCCCATCCGCAGAAGGCAGGCGCACCACACGTGGNTCACCCAGCGCGATGTCNGCAAAATTGTCTTCCAATGTTTGAGCATCCATCGGAAAAACCGGTGCGAGCCGATGCGGNGNGGCATTCTCACACAGCCCCTCCGGCGCCACCAGATATTGATTGGGCTTGCGCGTCAGCTTAAACGTCTTGAAATCCATTCGTCCCTCCCCGCCCCCGCTCAACAATGAAAGGGGTTCTGCCTATCGCCGCTCCAACACGATGAGCGAATAGTCCGCGCTATCCTGCTCTTGACGAGCCTGNCGNACAGAGCGCACCTCACGCCATTCCTGCATATCGAACGACGGAAAAACTGTATCGCCTTCCGGGCTCGCATGCACCCTCGTGAGATAAATCCGGTCAGCAAGCGGCAGCGTCGCGGCATAAATCTCAGCACCGCCCAGGATCATAATTTCGTCAACAGCAAGTTCCGCACACAAAATCCGGGCACGTTCAAGCGCAGCATCCACGTTTGTAAACACCTCTCCCCCNGGCGCGTCATAATCGGCATTGCGCGTCACNACCAGATTGGGGCGGCCGGGCAAGGGTCTGCGCGGAAANCTCTCCCACGTTTTNCGNCCCATGANNATGGGTTTNCCCATCGTCATCCGTTTCAGATATTGCAGATCACCGGAAAGCTTCCACGGCATNCCNTTNTCNTTGCCGATCACACCATTCTCTGCGATGGCAACAAAATGACAGATATGCATGAGAATTACACCGCGACCGGTGCGGAGATATGTGGATGCGCGTCATANCCAACGAGTTCGAAATCATCGTAAGTGAAATCGAACAGGCTCTTTACGTCCGGGTTGATCTTCATCTGTGGTANAGGNCGCGGATCACGCGAAAGCTGAAGCTCGGCCTGATCCATGTGGTTGGAATAAAGATGCGCATCCCCGAACGTATGGATGAACTCACCCGCTTCAAGCCCGGTCACTTGCGCCATCATCATAGTGAGAAGCGCATAGGANGCGATGTTGAAGGGTACGCCCAGAAACACATCNGCTGAGCGCTGATAGAGCTGGCATGAAAGCTTGCCATCCGCGACATAGAACTGGAAAAGACAATGACAGGGCGGCAGAGCCATCTGGTCCACATCCGCAACATTCCATGCCGAGACAATCAGACGACGTGAGTCCGGATTGGTCTCAATCTGATGAACAAGGTTCTTGATCTGGTCAATCGNCCTCCCATCAGGCGCTGGCCAGCTCCGCCATTGGTGGCCGTAGACAGGCCCGAGGTTGCCCTTCTCGTCCGCCCAGTCATCCCAGATGCTGACGCCATTCGCTTTTAGATAGGCAATATTCGTATCACCCGCGATGAACCACAAAAGCTCATGAATAATGGANTTCAGATGCAGCTTCTTCGTCGTGACCAACGGAAACCCGTCCGCCANATTAAAGCGCATCTGGTGCCCGAAGACAGAACGCGTCCCCGTTCCCGTCCGGTCCGTTTTCTCGACACCCGTATCCCGGATGCGGCGCATCAAATCCAAATATTGCTGCATAAACCCTNTTCCTGTCGTGTTCGGGTGTCATTCTAACGCCCTCGCCGATTCGCACCACCCGATTGCAGAGCAACGTCCATTTCATTCACTGACAATAATGTCGAAATAAAAAACAGAACAATTCNAGACTTGCCAACATCTGATCGATTTGTATTCTCCCAATTGTTGTAGGGGTACGACATTTATTGGGGGGATCTTCATGATCAACAAACTCTCTGCCGAAGCATTCGGCACCCTTTGGCTCGTACTCGGTGGTTGCGGCAGCGCAGTCCTTTCTGCAGCCTTTCCCGAGNTGGGCATTGGCCTGCTCGGTGTTTCNCTTGCCTTCGGTTTGAGTGTCCTGACCATGGCCTATGCGGTAGGCGGTATTTCCGGCGGCCATTTCAATCCAGCCGTATCTGTCGGNCTCGCCATCGCCGGCAAATTCGAGTGGAAAGAGGTTGCCCCCTATATCGCGGCCCAACTGATCGGCGGTACCCTTGGTGCCCTCATCATCTANCTCATTGTCACTGGCAAGGCGGACTTCGCCTCCACGGGCGNATTTGCCTCAAACGGCTATGGCACCAACTCGCCCGGCGGATATTCCGTGACAGCCGCCCTTCTTACCGAAATCGTNATGACGGCCTTTTTCCTCATCATCATTCTGGGGGCTGTGAGCAAACCTGCNCCGGCGAATTTCGCTCCCATCGCCATNGGCCTTGCGCTGACCCTTATTCACTTGATCTCAATCCCGGTGACCAACACGTCGGTAAATCCTGCCCGCTCGACGGCCGTCGCGTTCTTTGCAGATAATGGGGCCCNCGCCCAGCTTTGGCTGTTCTGGCTCGCCCCNCTCGCTGGCGCGGCTATCGGAGCCCTCTTGTGGAAACACCTTCTCCAGACAGAAGATTAACCAACGCGCCAAGGCGACATATCNCTGCAAATGAAGGTGTGTGGACCTTTTAATCCGGTCCGCAACCCCTTATATAGAAGAGGTCGGGCGACCGACTATGGCGATAAACTGATTTCGTAATAAACCTTTCGGACCCGGGGGCGGTACCCGGCGCCTCCACCAAAAGCACATGCAAACCGGATAGCCGGGCCTGTGTTTTCCATGGGGGCGAAATAGGATCGACGAGGGTGTAAANGATCTACTTTCGCTCGGAATGGTACCGCCGTTATCGGGCCGTTATGATAGTTGCAAACGACAACTACGCTGAAGCTCGTCTCGCTGCTTAACGCAGTGCGACTGTTTCAAATTAAGCCCTGAAGGTTAGCACTTTCAGGCGGGGTTCGGAGGCACCTGGCAACAGAAGCCTCCACTTCATTCTCAGCTTGCCCTGTGCGTAAGCTCTGCACAGCTCAAGATCAGCTCCTCTCTCAATGGAGACAAGCGTGAGCACCGCAGACAAGATCNCCCCTCGCGACCCTGGTTTCTCCTTCGATACCAGTTTGCCGGTCAACTGGCATTCCCGAAACCCTGTAATTTCCCAGTTCTACAATGGTCTCTCCCTCACCTTCCCCGAAGGAGAACGCTTCTTTGTAGACAGCGTGCGCCACTTTCNCAGTCAGATCACAGACCCTCGACTGTCGGAAGATATAAGGGGGTTTATCGGCCAGGAAACCATCCATTCCCGAGAGCANGTAGCCTACAACCGGTTTCTCGCCGCAAAGGGNCTGCGNCCCGAGCCTCTGGAAGCCGGCGTTCGNTTTGGCATGAAACTGACGCGGAAACTGTCCGGAAAAATGCAGCTCGCTTTCACCTGTGCGATTGAACATTACACAGCCCTCTTCGCAGAGGTCGTTCTCGCGGACCCGCGCACAATGGAAAATGCGCACCCCGATTTTGCCAATGTTTGGCGTTGGCATGCAATGGAAGAAGCAGAGCACAAGGCCGTCGCATTTGATGTCCATAAAGCTGTGGATCCGGGTTTTGGGGGNTATCTGCGCCGCTGTCTGGCGATGACCATCACGACAACCAATTTCAACCTGATCTCCCTTTTCCATACCCTCTATCTTCTGGCGCAANCCGGCGATCTGTTTCGCGCACNCGCCTGGGCGAACGCCGCNCGCTATTTCTGGGGAAAACCCGGTGTCTGGCGGCGTGTGCTGGCGGGCGTGCCCGCCTACTACCACCCATCATTTCACCCCAATAATCAGAATACAGACGAACTCGTAGCTCGTTGGCGAAATTGGTACAATAGCCAATTGCAACCACCTGCCCCGCCCACGCACCCCACGCCCTGACCTTTCGGTCAATTGAGAGCCAATAACGATCAGCCTAAGATCGACCTTCAAATTCTTAAGGGGACAATAATGAAACGGGTTTTGACAGTTCTGGGTTCACTTCTTCTACTGGCAATCGCTGCGCTCTACTTTGTCGTGCCGAGCGTCATGGAAAACGGCATCAATATTGTGGAGGATCATGCTCCCTACGCCATATCAGAAGAAACCCGGACACTGCACGACAGACTTATCGTGGCCGACCTTCATTCCGATACGCTGCTCTGGGCACGCAATCCGCTCGCCCGCGGGCGAACAGGCCATGTGGACGTNCCCCGNCTTCAGGAAGGAAATGTTGCATTCCAGGTATTTTCCGTCGTCACGAAAGCACCTGANGGGCAAAATTATGCCCGCAACACCGGNGACACGGACCAGATTACGCTTCTGACCCAGGTTCAGCTTTGGCCCACCCGNACNTGGAACAGCCTCTACGAACGCGCGCACTATCAAGGTGAACGCCTTCTGGCGGCAGAGGCATCCTCGCCCGANACTCTCCGTGTCGTCAGAACCCGCGCGGATATGGAGTATGTCCTCAAAAACCGGGAGAACGGTGGCAACATGGTAGCGGGCCTGCTCGCGACAGAAGGCTCTCACCCTCTGGAAGGTGATCTCGGCAATATCGAGAANCTCCATACTCTNGGATNTCGGATGATGGGTCTTCACCATTTCTTCGACAACCGGTTGGGTGNCTCGCTGCACGGCGTGAGCCAGGAAGGACTGACCGATTTTGGCAAAGACGCGGTGCNCGAAATGGAGCGCCTGGGCATCATCGTCGACGTTGCACATTCATCGGAAACCGTCGTCCGCGATGTTCTCTCCCTCTCCACCAGGCCTTTCATCGTGTCCCACACCGGCGTCAAGGGAGCCTGTCATTCAAAACGCAACCTGCCTGACGANCTGATGCAGGCCATCGCCGGCAAGGGAGGCCTGATCGGCATCGGCTATTGGGAAGGCGCCGTCTGCGACCACACACCCAAAGGCGTCGTCAAGGCCATCCGTTATGCAATTGACCTGATTGGCGTTGATCATGTGTCACTCGGGTCAGATTACGACGGCGCAACCTCTGTGCGGTTCGACACCTCGGAAATTGCCGTTCTGACCGAAGAAATGAGAAAAGCAAACTTCTCTGAAGAAGAAATCACCAAGGTGATGGGTGGAAATGTCATCCGTTTCATGCGAGATAATCTCCCGCAGGGGTGACAGGCATGAAAAAATGCCTCANNCCCCCTACTGGACGGTAAGGCTTTAGGCTGCTTGAATGCAAAGCAGCAATTCAGGGAGCGCGGAATGGCCGAAGATCAAATGCGATANGACCTGCTGACGCAGAAAGCGTTGATGGCCGTGGTCCGCGACGCGCTCCGCATNGCCGCTACGGAAGGTCTGCCCGGCGAACANCATTTTTACATTTCGTTCCGCACGGAAGCGCCTGGTGTCGATATATCCGACCGCCTGAAAGCGCAGTATCCCGAAGAGATGACCATAGTCCTGCAACACCAGTTCTGGGATCTCAAGATTTCCGAGACAGGCTTTTCCGTCGGGCTCTCCTTCGACAAAACACCGGAAAAACTGGTTATTCCCTTCTCCGCCCTTCAGGGTTTCTTTGATCCCAGCGTCCANTTCGGCCTGCAGTTTACCGGTGAGGCCGGACCGGATGGCACAGACACGCCCGATATCAGCCGAGAAGAAACAGAACAAGCCACCCCTGAAACGAATGGGGAAAAGGCTGCCGGCGAAGTCGTAAGCCTGGANGCATTCCGCAAAGACCGCTGAACACAGCNCTCAAAACATACGTTTTTCCCAAATGTTGGCGAACCAGCGCTCCCATGCTAAAGGAGCGGCGTGCTGGATGATGTCGGCAGGCCCTTTACGGGCCGCCATAGCACCACCGGCGCCTGTCTGTTTACAAAGTTGCCCCTGCCGGAGAACATCATGAGCAAAACGCGCACCGAGTCCGATACATTTGGTCCTATTGAAGTAGAGTCTGATAAATACTGGGGTGCGCAGGCGCAACGCTCACTCGGCAACTTCAAGATCGGTTGGGAGAAACAGCCTTTGTCCGTTGTTCGGGCGCTCGGTATCGTGAAGCGCTCTTGCGCAGAGGCCAATATGTCGCTTGGCCAGCTCGACGAGAAACTCGGAAAGGCCATCGTCGCGGCAGCGCAGGAAGTGATCGAGGGCAAACTTGACGATCACTTCCCTCTCGTTGTCTGGCAGACAGGTTCCGGCACACAATCCAACATGAACGCAAACGAGGTCATTTCAAACCGGGCCATCGAAATGCTTGGCGGTGAAATGGGGAGNAAGAAACCTGTCCACCCCAACGACCACGTCAACATGAGCCAGTCCTCAAATGATACCTACCCGACAGCCATGCACATTGCCTGCGCAGAGCGCATNGTTCACGGTCTGGTGCCATCACTCAAACATTTGCACGAGGCGCTCAAGGCGAAGTCAGAAGCTTTCGCCTCCATCATCAAAATCGGCCGTACCCATACACAGGATGCAACGCCGCTGACACTCGGTCAGGAATTTGGCGGATACGCCGCACAGGTTGCTTCTGCGATCNAGCGCATTGAACTCACCTTGCCGGGCCTCTACCAACTTGCGCAAGGCGGCACTGCCGTCGGGACAGGGCTCAACGCNCCCATCGGTTTTGCCGAGAAAGTCGCGGAGAATGCCGCAGCCATTACCGGACTGCCTTTTGTTACAGCGCCCAACAAGTTTGAAAGCCTGGCCGCACATGATGCGATGGTTTTTTCACACGGGGCAATTGCAGCCGCTGCGGCAGCCCTTTTCAAGATCGCAAACGACATCCGCCTTCTGGGCTCTGGTCCCCGCTCTGGCCTGGGCGAGCTTTCCCTGCCTGAAAACGAACCCGGTTCCTCCATCATGCCGGGCAAGGTCAATCCGACCCAGTGTGAAGCCCTCACGCAAGTTTGCGCCCATGTAATGGGAAACAATGCAGCTCTGGGTTTCGCGGGGAGTCAGGGCCANTTCGAGCTGAATGTCTATAACCCGATGATGGCATACAATTTCCTTCAGTCCGTGCAATTGCTGGGCGACGCGTCCGTGAGCTTTACCGACAATTGCGTCGTCGGCATCGAAGCCCGTGAAGACAACATCAAAGCCGCGCTGGAGCGTTCCCTTATGNTGGTCACTGCACTTGCACCAAAAATCGGCTATGATAATGCAGCAAAAATTGCCAAGACGGCACACAAGAACGGAACAACCCTTCGCGAAGAAGCTGTTGGCGGCGGCTACGTGACCGACGAAGAATTCACAGCAATTGTCCGTCCAGAAGATATGATCTCACCACGTTAGGATCGCCTCATGACCGGCGAAAGCGGAAGCACACAGATCAAACGCTCTCTGACCATCGCCGGTCATCGCACCTCTATTACTCTCGAACAACCATTCTGGGACGAACTGAAAGCACTGGCCTGCACAGACAAAGTGTCAGTAACAGAATTGGTACGTCGCATCGACACAGACAGAAAAGGCGCGGGCTCTCTCACCAGCGCCATNCGCGTTTTCATTCTGCAACGCGTCAAGGCAAGAGGAAGGTGCGATGCATCCTCTACCCCTCCAACGGTNGCCGCNCCTGCATCAACGGCGTGAACGNCTCGGTTTCACCATCGGAAGCGGGACATCCAAAACGGAAGCAGCAGGCNCATCACTCGTCGTNTCAGGAACAACTTGCNCCGCACCACTATCCTCCGTCTCCTTCTTGCCCGCCCCAACGGCCTCACTCGCTGANGACGGTCGCGCGTCACCGCCCTNAGGCAGCGCATCATCAAGCGGCACATCCAACGCGCTCGGCACGTCCGGGGACACAATCAGATCAAGCAGCTCTTCAGGNACATCCTTGACGCCGGAGGCTTCAAGCTCCTTGATCAGCAATCGCTGCGCAATCGCGGCCTGAATACTCAAGGAATCCANCCGCCNTGAAAGGGCGCGAACAGGCCCCCCGAGAACCATTGTCAACGGCGGCAATGGCTTTTGTCCAACCAGAGAGAATACAGTCTCCACATCAAGTTCACGCCGAACCAGGTCGGCAAAGCCTGAGATTTTGGTAGATTGCGCGCCCGCNACTTCGCCACTCTCTCCCGTAAACGTCAACACACCTTCATCAACACCAAGCGCCCCGTCAACCAGGTCGAAACCATTTGCCCCATTACGCAAAGTGAGATCAGCAAGAGCCGTGAACTGTTCAATATCCTGCAATCCCTCCACACCCTGGCGAAACGCCAACAGATCAAACCCGGCAAAAGAGCCACNGCGCAACGTCAAGTGACCACGCCCTGAAAGCGTTGACACAAGGCCAAGCTGGCTGCGGCCCCGCCCCTCCAACTGAAGATTGCCNGTCACCGTTCCCGCNGCGAGCGGTGCCCCGAAAACCATCTTCGTCGCGGCATCCAGTTCTGCATCCTCAAGAGCAAGCGTAACACCCACCCCGGGAACCCCTGCACCGCCTTCCAGCTTAAGCCCCATCGTCATCCGACCATCGCCAAAGCTTGCCGTAATAGGAGAGAACGAGAGCACACCATCTTCCAATGANGCCGTCGCAGCGACATCATCAAGGGCGAGACCTGCAACATCGACACCGGATGCCGTCAATCTGAATTCGCCGGACGCATCACCCAGAAACGCCCAGTCCAATGGGTAGGCACTCCAGCTCGCACCATTCTCCACATCAAACAAATGCGCCAGCGACACACGGCCAAGGTCAAGCGTCGCGCCCAACACCGGCCGGGCTTCACGCCAATCCACTTGCGCCGCACCCGACACACGGAACGAGCCCGCAACAGCNTCTACCTGCCGGACAGCGAGCTGCGACGCCTGCCACTCCACATCCCCAGTCGCCAGAACCGCGCCATCCCGACCGTTCGCTGCAACCAGATCAGAAAGACGNCCTGTGAGGGAAAACTGGTGAGCCAGCCTCGCATATGTATCCGCCTTAGCCTCAAANCGCCCGACAAAATGTGCCGCATCAAACGGGTTCGCAACATCACCCTTAAGCGACAAGGCTGCGCCGGCCACCCGGTACAGCAAGGCAGTCTCCATCGNCCGGGTTCTGTCTCCCACCATTGTCAGTAGAAGCTCTCCATCCTCCACCACCGCGCCCGCCGGCAAGTGCAACAAGCCNGGCAAAAGGCTCGATCCGGGNTCACCGATTTTGAGACTAAACTCCATCCGCGGCGCAGNACCATCTGCCCGGCGCTCCCGCGCCCGCAGCGTAACGTCCGCACCATCAACCTTGCCTTCTACATCCAGACGAATTTCATCTTCGTCCTCTGGGGACGATCCGTTCTCCTGCCCTTCTTGTTCCCGGCTACCNTGCAGCCGGAACGTCAGCATTCCTGCCTCGGCAGACGNCAAGGAACGTCCCAGATAGTCTTCGGNAAGTGTCATCGCCAAAGGCGCATTCAGCACCCCCGAAAGATCACCGACGAATTGCGGAGAGAGGGAAGTTAAAACCCCGGAAACGGACACACGCGTGTCGGCACTCTGCCCCTCTGCTGCTGTACCCGCAGAGGCATCGTGCGCCGCCGCCTGAACGATAGAAAGAACGCCATCTTTCACATTCGCAGAGACATTTACATCCCCATACCGCAACCCGCGATATTTCAGGTCGTCAACGAGGAGAACAAAATTACCGTCCAGCGTTGAAAAANCCCACGCTGAGACGTCTTTTGCCCGCGCCTCCNGTCCCGCCAAAAAACTCAGATCAGCATAAGCGCCTCTCATCTCCAGGCCGAATGCCGGCTTCCCGTTTTGCGACGCCCAGGAAAAGCCTCCTGTCAGCGGCGCATGGGTACCTGTCTCATCTTCAAATNTCGCAGAAAACCCATAGGCCTGATAAAGCGACCTCTTCAACGCGAGCGACGTTTCAAAATCGAGACGACCGGAGGCCTGTGAAGCATAACGCGNCCCCTCCGACACCTCACCACCTGACACGTCCAACAACCATTTGTCAAAATGGGCAAGGTTTAGAACTCTCCCGGTCAATGTCCCGTCAAAACGGGGGGACCGATTGTCCATACGAACGACACCACGGAGATAGGCATTAGCAACGTTCGGCACCTCGCCACGCAATGCCTTGACGTTGAGAGCCCCATCTTCAAACGCAACGTCCATCGAGACATCACGCGCACGAACACCATTGTAAGAAGNTTCCGCTACCGCCAGATTAAAACCACCCGCAAGCCCGTTGGGTACGACCGACGACACACGTGGCCAATCAAGGGCGCGATAGGCCTGGGCAAATGTCTCAAGAGGTAAGTTTGCNCCCCCCAACCGCCCGGTCAGNACCGGCGCCGCATCATATGCCAGCACNGCCTGGCCCTTGAACGGGGACCCGAGAGCCATCACCTCCAGATCTCTGAACGTCGCCTGCCTGCGGCTTAAAACAAATCCNGCTTTAGCAGTCATGAACGCAGGCTCGACAAGCTCACCAACCTTGCGNGCTTCGCCCACCTGCATTTGCAAGGCACCGTCCAGCCGCCCTGCAAGACTCGCCTCTGTCGCAATCCCGCTGAAACTGGTCTTCCACTTGAAACGAGGTGAACTGAACTCAAAATTGACCGGAAAAGCACGATCACCGGAGATCGCACCGATACTGGTCGAGAGCTGATAAAGCTCTTCATCAAGAACAAACGCACCATCAAAACGATAAGGGCCGACAAGCGAACCAGCTTTGAGCTCACCATTAATNTCGGCAAACTCAAACGAACGTCCCGATGGCTCATCTTCAACCCTCAGTCGCCCGTTCTCAAACGTCACCAGATCAAGACGGACATCGGCCGGGTCAAGCGACCCGATCACAGCATCGGGCTGATCGCTCGCCCAGTTCATATGCCCAAGCGCATCCCGTTTGAGGTGAACCTCAAAATCACGTGCGCGAATACGGGTCACTTCGATTTCACCGCGCAACAGGGGCGTAAGAGCAATCTCGCCTTCAAGCATATCTGCACGGGCAAACGCCGCAGCATCAGCATCAGGCCGGACCTCAATAGCATCCAGTCGAAACCGTGGAGTTGGCAGGATGACAAAATTGATATCACCCGCAATCGTCACATGGCGTCCCGTGGCTTCGGAAATCTGCCCCTCAATCCCCGAACGAAAACTGTTCCAATCCACAACGCTCGGCCCGATGAGCGCCCCAAACAGCAAAAGAACCAGTAGACCCGCAATATACGATAGAACCGAATTCACCTTGTCGGGCTCCAACTCCCTTAAGGGGGTGGCTTGCCCACCCCTTGTTTTGCGTTATCGTGCAACGAACAGGGATACACTGTTTTGTCCCGTCCGAACACCGCGCCATGCGCCTATATTTGATTGATAACCTATGGATTCCAAAGGAAAAAATATAGTTGATTTCACCGACGCCAGGAAAAACCTGCGCCGGAAGAAAAAGGACGCGGTGCGTGCGGCGAAAGAACAGCAAGCCGCCGAAAACAGAACCCGCTATGGGCGCACCGGCGCCGAAAAGAAACAAGACAGGCTTGAAAAGTTAAAACGCGAAGAGGCTCACGCGGCGCACCAGCGCCTCTTCAAAAAAACGGACAAAGGGGAAACGGACAAGCATGAGTGAAACCGACAGCGTGAACAGCCCGCAAGGCCCCTTCACCGGCATCAGAGTTCTAGACCTGACCCGCGTCCTGGCTGGCCCCTACTGCACCATGCTGCTCGCTGATCTGGGAGCTGATGTCATCAAGGTCGAAGTCCCGGAGCGCGGCGATGATGCCCGCCACATCGGTCCGTTCATTGACGGAAAATCCGCCTATTTCATGTCGATCAATCGCGGAAAGCGGTCTATCGCTCTCAATCTCAAGAATGCACAGGACAGGCAGGATTTCGAAACCCTGCTGGCAACAGCAGACGTTCTTGTGGAGAACTACCGCGGCGGTACGCTCGACAAACTTGGGTATGACTGGGAGACGCTACACAAGAATTTTCCCAACTTGATCCTCGCATCCGCCAGCGGCTTCGGCCAAACCGGCCCTTACCGCAACAAGCCAGCCTACGACATGGTGGTGCAGGCCATGGGCGGCATCATGAGCCTTACCGGCCACCCGGACAGCCCACCGACCCGTGTCGGCACCTCGGTTGGCGATATCGGCGCGGGCCTGTTCACCGCTTTGGGGGTGGCATCCGCGCTTTTTCACCGCGCTCAAACGGGGGAAGCCTTGCGCATTGATGTATCCATGCTTGATTGCCAGGTGGCCATGCTGGAAAACGGCATTGCGCGCTACACAGCAACCGGAGAAATTCCCGGCCCGCTCGGGTCGCGTCACCCGTCCATCACGCCATTCCAGGCCTTCTCCACCGCCGACGGTCACATCGTCATTGCAACCGGCAATGACATTCTGTTTGCCCGAATGGCCAAGACAATCGGCCTTCCAGACCTGATTGACGATAACCGGTTCATGTCCAACGAGCTTCGCTGCCAGCACGTAGAAGCATTGGAGCAACAGATGGAAGCCGCTCTCACCCGGCACACAACAGCCCATTGGCTGCCCGTTCTGGAAAGTGCCGGCGTCCCCTGCGGTCCCATCAACAATGTTGAGCAGGTGTTGAATGATCCCCAAATCGTGGCCCGAAACATGGTGGTCAGCGCAATCGACCCGGATGTTGGCGAAGTACGCATGGCAGGCAATCCAATCAAGATGTCCGGGTTCGCAGACCCGGGCAATCGGCGCCCGGCCCCGGAACTGGATGCAGACCGCGCCGAAATCCTCAAACGATAATCAGGAGCCTGGACACTGGCACGCCGCATTACGACACGGGCGCGATGCCCTGCCACGCCCGACGGGGAAAAACGCAAGAAATCAAAGAGAAAATTTGAATTTGACACGACCTGACTGACCAGTCAGTATTTTCAGGTTTCTTCAAATGAGATGCTTCTATGGACTTGAAACTCGTTCCCCAGGATGAAGCCAAACCAAGGCTGCGGCGAGACAATGACCGGCCCCGCCAGATCCTCTCCGCCGCACTCAACCTTTTCTGCGATCAGGGGTACGAGGCGACAAGGCTTGAAGATGTGGCAGATGCCGCGGGCGTCTCCAAAGCAACGATCTATCTCTATTTTGAAAACAAGGAAGATCTTCTGTTTGCGCTCATCCGGGAGAACATTGTGCCCATGGTTGAACAAACGATCAGCCAGATGGAGAATTTCACCGGCATCCCTTCGGACTTTCTGCGCATGAAAGCGCAAAGCCTGGGACCCTTGCTGTTACATTCCAATCACGGCGCCATTCTCAAACTGGTCGTCGCCGAAGCCCGGCGCTTTCCGGAGATCGCGGAATATTTCCGCACAGAAGTGCCAGAGCGTGGCCTGACCCATCTTGCAAAACTCATCCAAAAAGGGATCGACACCGGTGAGTTCAGGCCGTGCGACCCGCACGCCATGGCTGCGGCTTTTATGTTCCCGCTCCTGATGAACGGAATCTGGGCCAACTCCATCGGCCCGCATAGCATTGTGGATGGTGATGCCCTGATCACCACACATATGGAGAACTTCCTGCGCGGACTGCAACAATAAGGTCGGGCACGATCAAACGTTACAAAGGCACGATCTTTCCGGGGTTCATCAGATTGTCCGGATCCAGAGCCTGCTTGATATCCCGCAGCACATGCACAGCACGCCCCAGCTCCTCCTCCAAAAAATGCATCTTTCCCAAACCGATACCGTGCTCCCCGGTGCAGGTTCCCTCAAATGCCAGGGCGCGTCGGACCATACGGTCATGAAGTCGCGTTGCCTCAGCCATCTCTGCCTCGCATGAGGGATCTACAAGCATGATTGTATGAAAGTTTCCGTCCCCGACATGGCCGACAATGGGCGCGGTCAGAAACGATGCTGACAGATCCGCTTTTGTCTCGGCGAGGCATTGTGCCAGATGTGAGATCGGCACGCAGACATCCGTCGTCATGCCCTCTTTCCCCGGCGCGAGCGCCCGCGCGGCATAATAAGCATTGTGGCGCGCTTCCCAAAGCCGCGTGCGTTCTTCCGCAAGACCAGACCAGGTAAACGGTCCCCCTCCATGCGCTTGTGCAATCTCGCTAAACCGATCAGATTGCTCCGCAACCGCGGCTGGGGTGCCATGAAATTCAAGAAAAAGAACGGGTGTTTCCGGCAAAGACAGTTTTGAGTAAGCGTTACAGGCACGCACTTGCACATCGTCAAGAAACTCAATACGTGCCATCTGCAAACCGGACTGAATAGTCTCGATCACCGCACCGATAGCCTCGTCCAATGTGGGAAACGGGCAGATACCGCCGGCAACGGCTTCCGGCTGCCCCTGCAAACGCAAAGTAAGTTCAGTGATGATACCAAGCGTACCTTCCGCCCCAACGAAAAGGCGCGTGAGATCATAACCGGCAGCAGACTTTCGCGCACGCCCCCCGGTTCGGATCACCTCACCCGATGCAAGCACAACAGTCAGGTTCAAGACGTTGTCGCGCATCGTCCCGTACCGTACGGCATTCGTACCCGACGCCCGTGTCGAAGCCATCCCACCCAGACTGGCATCCGCGCCTGGATCCACCGAAAAAAACAAACCCGTATCGCGCAGATATTCGTTCAGCGCCTTTCGGGTCACTCCGGCCTCAACATGCACATCCATATCTTGCGCATGAACAGCAAGCACCCGGTTCATTCCCATAAGGTCCAGCGCAAGGCCACCGCGAACCGCACTCACCCCGCCTTCGAGCGAAGTGCCCGCACCAAACGGAACCACCGGCACAGCATGGGTCGCGCATATTTTCATGATTGCTGAGACTTCTTCCGTTGATTGCGGAAAGGCAACAGCGTCAGGCGGTTGCACGGCATGCCAGCTTTCATCCCGCCCATGCGCAAAGCGGACGGCCTCCCCTTGCTCGAAACGCTCACCCAGCAACGTATGCAGGGCCGACATTGCCTTATCCGTTATCATCGCAAAACACTCAACCCATGAAAGCGGTACCCCGCAGGCACGCGCAGGAACAACTAAGCCCCACAAAGGCTCAATATATGATATGTCATGATAATCATCATATCATGTCCCCTTACGCGAGACACGCCCATGCCTGATGCGCAAACCCTTCCCTTCGAAGCCCCTATTCGCCAGGTTGAACCGCAATGGATTGACCTGAACGGTCATATGAACATGGCCTACTACAATCTGCTTTTTGATGAAGCTCTGGACACGCTCTTCACCGAACTCGATATCGGCTGGAATTACACGCAAAAAGGGGAAGGCTCGTTCTTCACCGCCGAAATTCACGTTTGCTATCTCGATGAACTGAAACTGGGGGACCCGGTCCGCATCACGTTCCAGATTATCGATGCAGATGAAAAGCGTCTGCATCTGTTCGGCCACATGTACCATGCGGAAAAAGGCTACCTGGCAGCAACATCAGAGCAGATGTGTATCCATGTCAGCATGAAAACACGAAAAACCGCACCCATGCCCAAAACCGCAAGCGACAAAGCTATCCAGCTCAAGGAAGAGCATGCCGCACTCGGACAGCCCGAACAGACGGGGAAAACAATCGGCATTCGTCGCAAGAAAGAAGCAAACTGATGCGCCCCACAACGCTCGCATACCTTATCGCCTTTGGTGTCGCATCGTTCACGCTTGTTCTGCCATCAACCGCCTTCGCGTTTGCAGATTGTGCCGCCCCCCCTGCCCCCAATGTCGACTGGTCACGTTGCTTCCACGAAGAAAGCAGTTTCCCAAAAGCAGACCTGACAAGCGCAAGACTTGCCGACACACGCATGCAACGGGCAAACCTCGAAGAAGCCAATCTGAGCGGGGCAAATGCACAAGGCGCGAAGTTTGTCGCCGCCAACCTGAAAAAGGCCCTTTTGGTAAATGCCAATCTGCGCGAAGCGGACTTCACCCGCGCAAATCTGGATGGCACAGACCTCTCCCGCGCCAATCTCAGGCGCACCCGGTTTTTCCGGGCCAGTTTACGCGGTGCAAACCTTTCCGGCGCTAAGCTTGATCAAACAGATTTACTGAATGCTGATATATCCGGAGCCACTTGGACGGATGGCGCAAGAATTTGCGCGGAAGGATCGATTGGCCGCTGCAAATGAAATTTCTTCTGTCGCGCCTGTTTCACTTGCTGGCCCGTATTTTCGAAACGGTCATCGACCGCCCCATTGAGGAAAACTGGATCGAGTTCTGGCACTCGCGTAACCTGATGGGCTGGACACTGGCGCTCATTCTGGGGCTCGCAGCAGCCTATGCCACCATACTCTTTCGCCTCATGATTGCCGCCGTTCAATGGGTATGGATCGACATGCCCGGCGAAAGCATTGCCAGTCACGTCGCCACGCTACCCTGGTACATCATTATGTCAGGGCCAATTGTCGCCGGTACGATTGTGGGCCTCGGTCTTCGATTTCTGATGCCGATGCAGCGCACGGAAGCTGTTTCTGATGTTATTGAATCAGCCGAGCTTAAAGGCGGACACATCTCCCTGAAATCCGGCATCTACAGCGCCGTACTGACCGCCATCTCGCTCGGCGGGGGCGCAAGCGCGGGTCGCGAAGGGCCCGCCGTGCATCTCGGCGCAACAATCGCGGCCTATGCCACAAAACGTTTCCGTTTCCCGCCCGAATGGGGCCGCATTCTGCTGGCCTGCGGCGTGGCCGGCGCGGTAACAGCTTCCTTCAACGCCCCGATAGCAGGTGTTCTCTTCGCTCATGAAATTGTCCTGCGGCACTACGCTCTGAGAGCATTTGTGCCCGTGTCAATTGCCTCCGTCGCCGCAACAGCCGTCACAAGAATTCACCTCGGCAACTTTCCGGCCTTCAATCTCGTCAATCATACAATCGCGTCTTACTGGGAGTTCCCCGCTTTCGCGCTACTGGGCCTCGTCGCTGCTGCTGTCGCGATAATATTCATGAGCTCGCTCATCTATGCCGACAAGGTCGCCGGCTCCTTTGCCCTGCCCATCTGGGCCCGCCCCATCATCGGCGGTGTCGCAGTGGGAGCAATTGGTCTCATTGCACCGGAAGTTTTGGGCGTCGGCTATGAAGCGACAGATAATGCTCTCAACCAGAATTACACACTGACCTTTTTGCTGGGGCTCCTTATTCTCAAAACCGTAGCCACCGCAATCACGCTCGCCAGCCGTTTCGGCGGCGGGGTGTTCTCACCCTCACTTTATCTCGGGGCCATGGCCGGAGGGGCCTTCGGACTGATTGCCACCTATACCTTCCCCGACCTCGCGTCCACCACCGGGCTCTATGCCGTGGTTGGCATGGGTGCGGTATCGGCGGCTGTGCTGGGTGCCCCGCTTTCAACCACATTGATTGTTTTCGAGCTGACCGGCGACTACGAGGTAACAACCGCTCTTCTGATCGCCAATGCCATCGCCACAGCGCTGACACAGGCAACCATTGGCAAAAGTTACTTCCATTGGCAGCTGGAACAACGCGACGTACACTTGCACGAAGGCCCCCACAATCGCGTGTTGATGAGCATTCACGTGCGCGATGTGATGACCCGCTTTGATCAGGCTCACCCTTATTCAGAAGACGCCCCTCGTCTTCTGAATGCCAGCCCGGATGCTGTTCGGCTCTACCCTTATGACCGTCTCAACCGTGCCCTCGACCTGATGGATGCACACAATCTGGAACATTTACCGGTCTGCCAGCCGGACAACAAGGACACCGCCATTGGCCGTGTGACCCGTGTTGCCGCGCTGAAAGCACTCGCGGACGGCCTCATCGCGATTTCGCGCGAAGAACATCACTAAAATATAAATTTCTTCATACAGGAACCGGGCAAACCACATTTTGAAACCTAGTTTCAACACGCTCAAGCCCTTATCTTCTCATCATCATGACAGATTCGGACCCATTTGATCTGGGCAGTATCCCGGAAGAGGAAACAGCCCGTTCCAGCGCCCCCCGCCCTTCGCTAAGCGCGGCGGCGATGGGAAACATGCGTCCACCCTATCTGAATGGTTTGAACACCCCGCAACGCGAAGCCGTGGAAGCACTCGACGGTCCTGTTCTGGTACTGGCGGGCGCCGGCACTGGCAAAACCCGTGTCCTCACCACCCGCCTGGCGCACATGCTGGCGACCCGCAAAGCCTGGCCAAGCCAGGTCATGGCTGTAACATTCACCAACAAGGCCGCCCGCGAAATGCAGCACCGCATCGGTGCGCTGATTGGCGGTGCTGTTGAAGGCATGCAATGGCTCGGCACCTTTCACTCGATCGGCGCCAAAATTCTCCGTCGCCACGCAGAACTTGTGGGGCTTCGCTCCGATTTCACGATCCTCGACACAGACGACCAGATCCGCCTGCTGAAACAGCTCATCAAGGCAGACGGGATCGATGAAAAACGCTGGCCCGCGCGACAACTCGCCTCGCATATTGATGGCTGGAAAAACCGCGGCCTGACACCGGACAAAGTGCCCGCAGGCGACGCCGAGCAGTTTGGCCATGGCAAAGGCGCAAGTCTCTACGCAGCCTATCAGGAACGTCTCAAAATCCTGAACGCTGCTGACTTTGGGGATCTGCTGCTGGAATGTTTGCGCCTCTTTCAGGAAAATCCCGAAGTGCTTGCCGATTATCAGGAACGCTTCAAATACATGCTCGTTGACGAGTATCAGGACACAAACGTCGCGCAATATCTCTGGCTTCGCCTGCTCGCGCAGAAGAACAAAAATATCTGCTGTGTCGGCGATGATGACCAGTCCATCTATGGATGGCGCGGCGCAGAAGTAGATAACATCCTGTGTTTTGAAAAAGACTTTCCCGGAGCAAAAGTTGTGCGGCTTGAGCAGAATTATCGCTCTACACCGCATATTCTGGGAGCAGCGTCTGGCCTGATTACCGCGAACGAAAGCCGCTTGGGGAAGACATTATGGACCGAAACCGACCAGGGTGAGAAAGTCACACTTCGCGGTCTTTGGGATGGCGACGAAGAAGCCCGCACGATTGGCGAAGATGTCGAACAATTGCAACGCAACGGACACTTGTTGCGCGAAATGGCGATCCTCGTTCGCGCCTCCTTTCAAATGCGGGAATTTGAAGACCGATTCATCAATCTGGGACTTCCCTATCGGGTTGTTGGCGGCCCCCGCTTTTACGAGCGAATGGAAGTGCGAGACGCGAACGCCTATTTCCGCCTGGTCGCGCAGCAAGATGACGATCTTGCTTTCGAGCGTATTCTGAACAAGCCCAAACGTGGTTTGGGCGACAAGGCACTGCAAACCATCCACCAGCTCGCCCGTGCTGAAGGCATGTCCCTCATGCGGGCCGCACGTCTCATCATCCAGACAGAAGAACTTCGTCAGCCCGCTCGTCGCAATCTTCGGGATTTCGTGGAGATGGTGGATCGTTGGCGCGCNCTGCTGGCGGGCATGAGCCACATTGAGCTCGCCGAGACCATTCTCGACGAAAGTGGCTATACCGAGATGTGGCAGAACGACCGGTCGGCGGATGCGCCGGGCCGCCTCGACAATCTGAAAGAAGTNGTCCGCTCCATGGAGNACTTCGAAAACCTGGCNGGATATCTTGAGCATATCTCGCTCGTNATGGAGATCGAACAGGCCGACACCGCTGACAAAATAAACCTCATGACCCTTCACTCCGCCAAAGGGCTGGAATTTGACACGGTCTTCCTGCCGGGGTGGGANGAAGGCCTGTTCCCGCATCAGCGTGCACTGGATGAAAGCGGCCTGGCCGGTCTGGAGGAAGAGCGTCGCCTTGCCTATGTCGGCATCACACGCGCTAAAAAGAACGCCCGCATCTCCTTCGTTGCCAANCGCCGCATCCATAATATGTGGCAAAGCAGTATGCCGTCGCGATTCATCGACGAACTCCCGCAGGATCATGTGGAGGTTCTGACCGGAGANACGCAATTTGGCGGCTATGGCAGCTATGGACANAGCCGTTTTGANCACGAATTTTCACAGAGCAGCTATACAGCACCCGGCTGGCAACGGGCACAGGCCAACGCGCGTTCAGGCGCGATGAAGACCAAGCCGCCTCAAATTGACGGCCAGGCAGAACTGGTTGCGACATCAGACCCTTCCGCTTCAACATACACAGCGGGAGAACGCGTCTTCCATCAGAAATTCGGCTACGGCATCGTGCACGAGATTGACGGCAACAAGCTGACCGTCAACTTTGAACATTCCGGTCAGAAAAAAGTGATTGATACATTTGTCGAGCGTCATGGATGAAATGCCNACCGCTTAAAGCGCCCAAAGGATAGCTTTCATGACCACCACNTGGAAAATTTCATTCACAACACCCGCCGCCAAGGCGGANGATTTTGCAGTCGCCCTCTCGCTGGCGGACTGGCCGGAAAGTCACGCGGTCGCAACCTCGGAAATTGAAGAGCACGTNACCTGGCANGTGGAAGCCTATTACGAAACCGCGCCGGACGAAGCCGACATAAAAAGGCTCCTGAAGGATCAGGAGGCCCGGTCAGGNTGCGAGACAACCAACCTCATCATCGAAGCCCTACCGGACATTAACTGGGTCGCCAAGTCGCTGGAGGGCCTGGCCCCTATCGAAACAGATCGTTTTTTTCTGCATGGCGCACATGACGCACACAAATGCCCNTCGGGNCGCATCCCGCTTCTGGTCGATGCGGGCGAAGCCTTCGGCACCGGCCATCACGGCACGACGCTCGGCTGCCTCAAGATGATCGAGAAGGTCAGCAAGATNAAAAAGGCAGACAATGCACTTGATCTNGGTTGCGGCACCGGTGTTCTNGCCATTGCCNTGGCAAAACTTACAAAGCGTACCGTGATCGCAAGCGATATCGACCCGGTCGCCACCCGCGTCACCATACAGAATGCGCGCGCAAACAAGGTTCACCCNCTCATCAAGGCTTTTACTGCAACAGGCTTCGACCACCCNGATCTGAACGCNNGCGCTCCCTACGATCTCATCGTCGCCAATATTCTCGCCAAACCATTGGTCCGGCTCTCCCCTATGGTGGAACAAAGCCTCGCCACGGGGGGAANTCTTATCCTGTCCGGCATTCTTCACGAGCAGGAAAAAATGGTTGTGAGTGCCTACATCTCCCAGGGCCTGAAATTTGTTGAACGCCTTCGGATCAATGAATGGGTGACACTCCGTTTTCAGGGATAATATGATCACCAGACAGCCCGACCCGCCCCATCAGGATCACGCTTATGTTTCAAACCTATGATGATGTTGCCGACCCCAGCCTGGGCCCTATTCGTGCCGAGAAACTGCGTGCGGAACTGCGCGCCCGTGGACTGGACGGTTTCATCGTGCCCCGCGCGGACGAGCATCAGGGCGAATATGTGCCGCCACATGCCGAACGCCTTCGCTGGCTTACCGGTTTTTCCGGCTCTGCCGGTCTGGCGATCATTCTNCTGGACAAGGCAGCGATCTTCATCGATGGGCGATATACACTGCAGGTCCGTTATCAGGTGGATATTGATACATTTGAACCGCAGTCGCTGATCGACACACCACCCACNCGCTGGGTGGAAGAGAACCTCGTTGCCGGTGCAAAGCTCGCTTACGACCCCTGGCTTCATACCATTGACGACATTGAACGTCTTAAAAAGGCAGCCCGGAAAGCAAATGCGGAACTCATCGCACTCGACGAAAACCTGATCGATACGATCTGGCACGATCAACCGACAAAACCAAAAGCACGCATCACGCCGCATGCTCTCGAATATGCGGGGGAAGCAGCAAGCGAAAAGCTGAAACGCATGGCCGTTGAGCTTGAAATGTCGGATGCGGATGCCGCTATCATCACCATGCCGGACTCGATTGCATGGCTTTTCAATATTCGTGGGCAAGACGTCTCGCACTCTCCGCTCCCCCTCTCCTTCGCAATNCTCTATGAAGAAGGCCATGCGGAGCTTTTCGTCGATGAAGAAAAAATCGACAATGACACAAGAGCCCATTTGGGAAACATCGTCACACTGCACACACCGGAAGCCTTCGGCACGGTGCTCGACAAACTGGGCCAGGAAAAGCGTGAGGTCCGCCTCGACCCTTCAAGTGCGGCGAGTTGGGTNTTCGACCGTCTGACGNTTGCCGGCGCAACCATCAAACGCGGCAAGGATCTTTGCGAGCTTCCCAAAGCNCGCAAGAANGAAACAGAGGTCAACGGCACCCGCAAGGCACACATTCGGGACGGCCAGGCTCTCACCCGTTTTCTGGCGTGGCTGGAGCGTGAAACAAAATCCGGCACGGTCACAGAAATCAGCGCCGCAAAACAGCTGGAACAATTCCGCGCGGATACNGGCCTCCTCAAGGAAATAAGTTTCGATACCATTTCCGGNGCCGGACCGAACGGTGCCATCGTCCANTACCGTGTAACGGAAGCGACCGACCGCCCTCTTGGACAGGGAGAATTGTTCCTGGTGGATTCCGGCGCCCAATATCTGGATGGCACAACCGATGTTACACGAACCATCGCCATCGGCACCCCCTCNCCCGAAATGAGAGACCGCTTCACCCGTGTCCTCAAAGGGCATATCAATCTGGCCATGGCCCGCTTTCCCAAAGGCACCAGCGGCGCACAGCTTGACGCCCTTGCCCGCATGGCGCTTTGGCAAGGCGGCTTTGACTTCGACCATGGCACAGGCCATGGCGTGGGCTCCTTCCTGTCTGTGCATGAAGGCCCGCAACGCATTTCCAAGGCTGGTCATGTGCCNCTTGACCCCGGCATGATCGTCTCCAACGAACCAGGCTATTACAAGACAGGCGCCTACGGCATCCGGATTGAAAATCTGCTTGTCGTTCATGACGCCCGCCCCGTCACAGGCGGCGAACGCGAAATGATGGGCTTTGAAACGCTCACCCTCGCACCGATAGACCTTAATCTGGTTGAAGTTTCCCTNTTGACCACGGACGAACGGGCCTGGTTGAACGCCTATCATGCAGATGTTGCCACCAAGGTCGGTCCGGCACTCAACGAGGAAGAACGCGCCTGGCTCGNCAACGCCACNCGNCCCCTCTGATCAGGATACCCCGATCAGATGAAGCCATTCCTCTTCCGTCATGGTTTGAACACCCAGCTCTTGCGCCTTGGTAAGTTTGGAACCAGCTCCGGGGCCCGCAACCAGAATATCGGTCTTTTTTGAAACAGACCCCGACACTTTGGCACCAAGCCCTTCCGCCCTTGCTTTTGCCTCGGAACGCGTCATCAGTTCAAGCGAGCCGGTAAACACCACCGTCTTGCCTGCAACCGGCGACCCGGTATCCTGAACCGGCAAAGGTGTTGGTTGAACCCCGGCCTCTTTCAGCGCCCGCACAGCTTCAAGATTGTGCGGCTCCTGAAAAAAATCGACCAGCGCGTCGGCCACCGCCGCACCGATACCATCAATCGAAACCAGCTCCTGATAGGCTTCCGTGTCCGGGCCGGTCATCCCTTCCATTACCGTCAGCAAATGATCAAGGTCATGATAGGTCCGCGCCAGCGTTCGGGCGGTCGTCTCTCCGATATGTCGAATGCCCAATCCAAAAAGAAGACGATCAAAGTCCACACGTCGCCGCTCATCAATTGCCGCAAAGAGCTTCCTGGCAGAGGTTGGCCCCCAACCTTCCCGGTCTTTCAGTTTTTTGAGATTGCTTTTGTCGCCGTCNCGCGTCTCCAGCGTAAATATGTCAGCCGGGCTGCTGATCAAACCATCCTTGAAAAAGGCTTCAACCTGCTTGGCACCNAACCCTTCGATATCGAGCGCNTTACGCGACACAAAGTGCTTNANCCGTTCAACCCGCTGCGCCGGGCAAACAAGCCCGCCCGTACATCGGCGAACCACATCTTCTTTGCCTGTCTTCTCATTCACCTCTCGCACGGCATGGCTGCCGCATTCGGGGCAAACCTCTGGAAACACAAACGGCGCGGTGTCATCTGGCCGTTTCTCCAACACCACCCGTACAACTTGCGGTATCACATCTCCCGCCCGCTGGATCACGACATGATCGCCAATGCGCACATCCTTGCGCGCCAATTCTTCCTCATTGTGAAGCGTCGCATTGGAGACCACCACACCCCCAACCGTTATCGGCTGAAGGCGCGCTACCGGNGTGAGCGAGCCCGTGCGACCGACCTGAATATCAATACCCTTCAGGACCGTGATTGCCTGCTCCGCCGGAAACTTGTGCGCAATNGCCCAGCGTGGGCTACGTGACACAAAACCAAGTCGCCCCTGCCAATCAAGACGNTCCACCTTGTAGACAACCCCGTCAATGTCATAGCCAAGTGTCGCCCGCTTGGCCTCCACTGCACGGTAAAGCTGCAAAAGCGCNTCCACATTCTCACAACGGGTCATCAAAGGGTTGATGCTGAACCCCCATGCGCGAAACGCCTCCACCACACCCGATTGTGTTTTGGCCGGCAGGGCCGACGCTTCTCCCCACGCATAGGCAAAAAAGCGTAAAGGGCGGGCAGCTGTAATGCGCGAATCCAACTGCCGGAGAGAACCGGCTGCCGCATTTCGCGGATTGGCAAAGGGTTCCTTACCCGNNGCCTGCTGGCGGGCATTCAGCGCTTCAAAATCCGCGTGAGACATATAGACCTCGCCGCGCACCTCAATCACATCTGGCACATCGTCGCCTGCAAGCTTGAGCGGCACATCTTTGATTGTGCGCACATTGGCTGTCACATCCTCGCCCACACGGCCATCACCACGTGTTGCCGCGCGCGCAAGCAGCCCTTTTTCATAGCGAAGCGAAGCAGACAGGCCGTCAATCTTCGGCTCTGCCGTAACAGCCAGCTCATCACTCTCNTTGAGATTTAAAAACTTCCGAACGCGGTCACAAAAATCTGCAACATCCTTATCTTCAAAAGCGTTCCCCAAAGAGAGCATCGCGACNGAATGTTCAATCTTGTCAAACTTCTCAGACGGCGCTGTCCCCACACGGAAGGAGGGGCTGTCATCCCGCACCAGCTTCGGAAACCGCTCTTCAATCGCCAGGTTGCGGGCACGCANCGCGTCATAATCNGCATCCGATATGACGGGCGCATCCGCACCATGATAGTGCCGGTCATGCTTGGCAATCTCTATTGCCAGCCGCTCCAGTTCGAGCGCCGCCTCGGCCTCCGTCAGGTCAGCANCCGACCGCTCCGCTGTATTCATGATCGTGCCCCACCGATCAGCTGATCTGCGGCCGCACGGGCAGCATCCGTCACCGTTGCGCCGGCGAGCATACGTGCAATCTCTTCACGCCGCGCGGTATCGTCCAGCACTTCAACCCGGGTTGCAACGCTCGCAGCTTTCTTTCCAGTCCCGCCAGACGCATTCTTGGAGATCCGGAAATGTCGCCCNGCACGNGCTGCAACCTGCGGCGAATGCGTGACCACAAGCACTTGTAACGCACGCGCAAGCTCCGCAAGACGCGTCCCGACAGCCTCCGCAACGGCACCACCGACACCCGCATCCACCTCATCGAAGATCAAGGTCGAAGCCGCCCCGGCTGACGCAAGAGAAACCTTGAGAGCCAGCACGAAGCGGGACAACTCCCCCCCCGAGGCAATTTTGATCAACGGCCCGAGCGGTGCACCGGGGTTAGTCGAAATCAAAAACGCAACCTTGTCGATCCCGTNAGGTCCCGCCTTGTCGAGAGCGACTTGTGTTACCTGCGTATGGAAAGTCGCCTTCTCAAGTTTC
>PAZY01000015.1 GCA_002715765.1 Rhodobiaceae bacterium
TGCACTGATTTGTCTTTAGGCGACAGGAGGGCCCATTCTTCATCAGCTTCCACCGCGCGCATGAACGCATCGGAAATCAGAATGCCATGGTGCAGGTTGAGCGCCTTGCGGTTCGGGTCGCCACCGGTTGGCCGGCGGATCTCGATAAATTCTTCAATCTCCGGGTGGTCCACCGGCAGGTAGCACGCAGCCGAGCCGCGACGGAGCGAGCCCTGGCTAATGGCGAGGGTCAGTGAGTCCATCACGCGGATGAAAGGTACGATACCGCTCGTCTTGCCGTTGCCGCCAACCTTCTCGCCGATGGAGCGCAAATTGCCCCAGTATGAGCCGATACCGCCGCCCTTGGCTGCCAACCAGACATTCTCGTTCCACAGGCCGACAATGCCTTCCAGCGTGTCATTCGCTTCGTTCAGGAAACAGGAGATGGGCAAACCACGCTCTGTGCCGCCGTTCGACAGAACAGGGGTCGCCGGCATGAACCAGAGCTTGGAAATATAGTCATAAAGGCGCTGCGCGTGCTCTGCGTCATCACCATAGTAAGACGCCACGCGGGCAAACAGGTCCTGAAAGCTCTCGCCCGGCATCGGATACCGGTCCTTCAAGGTGGCCTTGCCAAAATCCGTCAACAGTGCGTCCCGCGAGCGATCCACCTTTACAGACCCGTGACCTTTGACCTGCACGGTTTGATCTGCCGCTTCGAACGGCATTTCAGGTTCCGCTGTCTCTTCGCCCTTCACCCGGCGCACAGCTGCGCGCTCACCGGTGATAATCGCCGAAACGGTCGCTTCGATCTCGGAAAGATCGCCCAATTTTGACGTGTCATTGAACATTGTCGCCTGCCCCTGCATTTCTTGCCTCATTCGCCCGTTGCCGCCGCCGAAAACGGACAAAAATCCCTCTTCATGCACACGCATGTGCGCAATCCTGACTGCCCCAATACGCGTGGCAGAACGCTCTAAATTCTGTGAATTCGCTACGCCCCAGAGCCAACCCCAGCACTGCGCAGCGCGTCCAGATATAGTAGCCACAGGTGCGCGTGCGTCAACAGCTAGTAGGAAGCCGGTCTGAAAATTTTGGTTAATAAAAGCTTAACCACCTGTTTTCACAGCGCAATTTTTCAGGCACATCTGGAGAGAATTTTTTCACGCGCACCAGGACGTTCCGAGGGCGCATAGGACGAGGAGCAAATCACCCATGAGCCAGACCAATCTACCCTCCGACGGCGAACGGCGCAGCTTCTATCCTGAAATTACCGCACACACATCAGGGACACTCCAAGTTTCGCCCGTCCACACGCTGTTTTATGAAGAGTACGGAAACCCCGACGGCAAGCCCGTGGTGATCCTGCATGGTGGGCCGGGGGGCGGTTCCAACCCGACCATGGCGCGAACCCACAACCCTGAGGCTTATCGAATCATTCTGTTCGACCAACGCGGGAGTGGCCGCTCAACCCCGCATGCTTCGCTGGACCAAAACACAACCTGGGATCTAGTCGACGACATTGAACGCTTGCGTACGCATCTGGGTATTGAGCGCTGGCAGGTCTGTGGGGGTTCCTGGGGGTCGTGCCTCGCCATTACCTATGCCGAGACCCATCCCGCCCGTGTGACCGAGCTGATTATGCGGGGTATTTTCACGTTACGCCCGCGGGAACTGCACTGGTTCTATCAGGAGGGAACAGACGCGCTCTTTCCCGATGCCTGGGAAAAATTTGTGGCCCCCATTCCCGAAGCAGAGCGCGGTAANCTGATGGCCGCCTACTACAAGCGTCTGACGGGAGATAATGAGGAAGAGAAAATCGCCTGCGCGCGGGCGTGGTCTGTCTGGGAAGGTACGACGCTTTCTCTCTATGAAGATCCGACGCGGGTCAGCCGCTTTGATGATCCCCATTTNGCCCTCGCCTTTGCCCGGATCGAGTGCCATTACTTCATGAACCGCGGCTTTTTTGAACCGCAGGACCAGTTGATCCGGCAGGCTCATCTTTTGAACGGGATTCCCGGCGTGATTGCTCAGGGGCGCTATGACGTGGTNACACCGATGTTCACCGCGTGGGAACTGGCCAAAGTGTGGGACAGTGGTGAGTTACATATTGTACCGGACGCCGGCCATACCGCAACGGAACCGGGGATTGTGGATGTGATGGTGCGCGCCGCAGACCGATTTGCAGGAATTTAGNGTNCGGAAAATATAGCCACACGTTTCTGAACCGTCTAAGAAAGCTCCCATCATCAAGGACAGTCCCGTTAAAGAGAGTGCCGTATGACTGATATCGCATCATTGCTTGAGCGCAACCGTCTCTGGGCGGCGCGGATCAAGGAGATCAATCCGGATTTTTTCGAAAACCTCTCCAAGCAGCAAAGCCCGGAATTCCTCTGGATCGGCTGCGCTGACAGCCGCGTACCAGCCAACCAGATACTGGACCTGCCTCCCGGAGAAGTGTTCGTTCACAGGAATATTGCCAATGTGGTGGTGCCNTCGGACCTGAACTGTNTGTCCGTTCTGCAGTTCGCGGTCGAAGTTCTTGANGTCAAACATGTGATCGTTTGCGGACATTACGGGTGCGGCGGGGTTGCCGCTTCGATGGATGATCGTGACCACGGGCTGATTGACAATTGGCTACAGCACATCCGGGCCGTCCACCGTCTGCATGCCGGAGAAGTTGACNGTATTGGNGATACAACAGAGAAGCTCAATCGGCTTTGTGAGTTGAATGTCGTCGAACAGGCAAAAAACATCTGTGCCACCACCATNGTGCGCAATGCCTGGAAGGCGGGCAAAGAANTGTCGGTGCATGGNATTGTCTACAGCCTGAAAGACGGCATCATAAAAGACCTGACAATCCAGTCTGGACTGGACGCTTAGATTAACGTCCGCGGCAGAGACGACCCGGTCAATATGACCGGGCCGTTTTACGCAACGCAAACATACGCAACAGACACACCAGTCAGTCAGTTGAGTGTGACTTCAAAAACCGAGCTTGATCCGCTTACNTCGTTGGCGACGACCAGCAGATCCCGGCCATTTGGTGACTGTGCTGCCGGAATGAAGGTCAACCCTTCCGGCCCGAGGTCTTTCGCTCTGCCCGCTTCCGCACTGCCGGTGAAGTCCCGATTGTTTTCATAGCCCAGAAATTCCACCTTTGTCGGGTCAGTTACATCATAGCTGGCGACACCGCCCACACGTTCCAGACCGATAAAGGCAATCGTGCGTCCGGCGATCTTGCCNAGCACGACCCCTTCAGGCTCAGGGCCTTTATCGTCAGAGCGGTTGTCCCCACTCTCATTCTCATCATTGTTGGCGTTGAAATTGTCCCCAAGGCGCTTTGCGGTCATGCGCTCCAACTGGTCGCCTGAATCATAGACCTGTTCACCGGATGCTGACCAGATGGAGAAAGAACGCGCACCGTAGGCATAGATCTCATCATGATCNCCGTCACCATCCACGTCCCCCATTGCTGATGTGGTTTTTAACCGGCCCAGTGCTCCATCGGACTGCAATTCCTTTGCGTTCGGGAATGCGGTTTCATCCAGGGTCAGATCGGCCACCCGCACTTCTTCCGACCATCCGTCATAGTCCCGCGCGTCCCCTTCGTTGGCGGNCACCAGATAGGTTTGCCCCGACACCTCGTAGGCGGCNATGGCATCCGGCTGATACATGCCTTTGACGGGCCANGTGACAATGTTACGCCCACCATCCTTNTTGGATGCATCCAGCGCATGCACATTGTGATCCTTGTAACCCAACCCCATAAGACGGGTGACTGTTGCTGTTTCAAGGTCAACCACCGCGATCCCATTATTCTCCTGGAGGGTCACGTAGGCGGTTTTGTTATCTTCNGCAATGGCCACATATTCCGGCTCCATGTCCGCAGCGAGGCNCGCACCGGGTTTACCGATACGCATGCCCGCGGGCAGATCGGTGATCGTGTCAAAGCGTGCATGCGTAACGTTCATGTCAGCGACGGTTATGANGCTGACAGATCCTTCCGGATCTACACTGTAATCATCATCGGGCTCCCCTTCATTTGCCACGACAAGCCGCGCTCCATCCGGGGTGAAGGCCAGCATGTCGGGATTAGCGCCGACTTCGACTGTGCCGCTTGTTTCTCCGTCGAGGGAGAGGAAAACAACCTTCCCCGGTTGCTGGGCGGGCTCTGCGGCAACCGCGACAGCCACGCTGCCTTCNAAAANCGCNACGGAGTTCACNCTGCCGCCGTGAGCGGCCAAAGAAATATGNCNGATGCGGGTCGGGGAAGACGGGTCACTGAGGTCGAGCACATCGAGGCCTACTGCCTCCGCGTTGACGACATAGAGGCGCTGCGCGACAGGCGCATAGGCNGAAATCTCCGCAGCACCCTGATCAAAGAGGCCCGTCTCATATGTTCCCAGCAACCGGAGCTGCAGCCGGTCCTGCGGCTCTTGCGCGACAGCTGGCCCTGCCAGAAGTGTTAACACGGTAAGAGTCTGTAAACCATAAAAGCGCATTGCCATCTCCGTTTGGCGTGGGGTGCCGCGAAACTACCCAAAACCTGAGATATTCAGTGCGAATTTTATATGACAGGCCCCGCAGCAGAGGTCCCCACACCAGCCAATATTAAGCTGTGCTTAACGGGCAAAACGTTAAGCTGTTTCCACATGTGGAGGTGCTCATGCAACAGTCCGGCAATGATAGGCCGCACCCAGATGCGACCCAAGATCATGCGNCCCGGGACGCAGCGACATTGTCGAGCCGCGACCGGATCGCGGTGGTGAATGCTATCGGGGCACTTGTCGGCAAAGCGGATACGCCTGATCTGCACAGGCAACAGGCNCATGACATTCTCCAATCCCTGAGCAGTGATGCGGTTGTCGATGTTCGCGCGGCCCTGGCGCGAGCCATTGCCGAATACCCGCTTCTGCCACCGAAGCTTGCGGAGACACTGGCCTCTGATGTGGCGGATGTTGCGGTGCCNATGCTTCGNCATTCAGCCGCACTGAGCGACGCCTTTCTGATCAGCCTCATTGACGCCAGTCTGGACGATCCGGACAAGCATGACGTGCAGTCGACCATCGCCGCGCGGGAGGGTGTATCGGCGCCTGTCTCCACCAAGCTTCTGTCCGATGGCCATGCGGTCGCGGTCGAAACCGTGCTGGGCAACAAGAGTGCCACGATTGTTGATGAGGGGTTTGAAGCCCTGTTTTCGCGCTNAGACCTTGATGCCAACATGTTGTGGCTGGCAGCCGCGCGCGACGACCTGCCTGGCAAGTCAGTCGAAACNTGCCACCGGCTTGTGCTCACAGATGTTTTCGAGCGGCAATTGTGCCGGGACGTACGGCAAAAACTGATCGAGACCTATTCGCTTCCNCCCTCNATGGCAGATGANATCGTGAAAGCCGCCCAGGAAGATGCGCTCGCCCAGGCAACAGATACACAATCATCCGCCGCCCAGCTTGTTCCGCTGGCGACGCACCTGAAAACCCATGGAGACATTACCGCCTCCCTTATGCTGCGTATGATTTGTCATGGGTCACTTGGTTTCGCCATCGCCGCCTTTCAGGTGTTGACCGGCAAAANGGAAAAAGANGTACATGCCGCATTCAAGGGAGCCGGAAGCGATGCACTTAACGAGCTTTACATTGAAAGCGGGCTAAAGCCGTATTTTCGCTTTGCTATTGTGACTGCTGCCAAGCGCATGACCGCGTCTCCCCAACACGCTGCCAAAACAGTTGAGTTGATCATTCGTGATATTGTTAAATTCTACCGGGGGATCGCACCTGGTTCTCTCGACCAAGTGCTTTCCAACCTTTCACATGAAGCTGATCGCTGGCAGGAATAGCCCCCCTGCCAGCANGTCTTGCCTAGAAGTTGACNCGACCGGTATAGGCCCCATCCACCACCATATTGATCCCACTTGTGAAGCTTGACCGTGGCGAGCTGAGAAACACTGTTGCATTGGCAATGTCATCAGGTGTTGCCATGCGGCCCATCGGGTTTCGCTCCATTGCGTCCTTGTAGACGGCAGGCATGTTGTCCTCGATCATGTTCCAGACACCGCCTTTAAAGTAGACCGTACCGGGCGAGACCACATTGCAGCGCACATGTTCACCTGCCAATTGCTTGGCATANCCTTTGGCCAGATGGATGAGCGCTGCCTTCATGGCNCCATAGGCGTTGGGGTTACTCGTTTCNGCNCCNGANACNGANGANATNATNACGATNGANGCNTCNCCNGTGTCCGCGGCTGATTTTTTGAGATGTGGCAAGGCCGCNTCGATCGAGCGCTGNGCGCCCATGACATCCACGTTGAAGCCTGCCTGCCAGTTTTCCTCAGCATTGCCNGCCGAAAGTGCGCTGGCGTTGGAGATCAGAACATCTACACCGCCCAACGACTTCGCCGCCTCTTCAACCCANGCTTTAAGTGCGGGACCATCTGCGATATCAACAGATCCGCCATGTGCGTCCACGCCCTTGGTTTTCAGCGCCGCGACGGCGTCNGCAACCTGATCCGGATTGCGGGCACAGATCGCAACATTGGTGCCTTCATCTGCCAAAAGNTCTGCTATGGCGCGGCCAATNCCNCGTGTTCCGCCCAGAATAATGGCGCGCTTGCCTTTAAGGTCCAAATCCATTTTGTCCGACTCCCTCGTGTTCTTATGTGGTTTTCTAAGCTGACCTTAGCCTTTTGACGCAGCGGTCTAAAGGCGAAACCCCTATTTGGAAACACAAAGTTGCACGGATGCGCAGGTCCGCTAATCTGGGGACAATTGATAAAAACAAGACAATGTCCAAGAGACCTATTGTCGGCACATGGGGAGAAGAAAATGGATCTGGAGATGAAACCCGAAGAGGCGGCCTTCCGCGATGAAGTGAAGGCTTTTCTGGACGAGAATCTGACAGATGACCTTAAAGCTCATGCGCGGCTGACAAGCGGTATTCTGACGGACCATCCATTGCGGGTGGAATGGCTACGTATTCTGAATGCACGCGGCTGGGCCGCGCCAAGCTGGNCCAAACAATATGGCGGGACGGGCTGGACGGTGATGCAGAAATTTATCTTCGCATCTGAATGTGCTGCCGCNGGTGCGCCGACTGTCAGTTCCATGGGACTTTCGATGGTGGGACCAACATTGATGGGCCATGGCACGGATNAACAGCGCGCGAAGTATCTGCCGAAAATCCTGGATGGCACGCATTGGTGGTGCCAGGGCTATTCCGAACCCGGTTCAGGTTCCGACCTTGCCTCGCTGCAAACCAAAGCCGTCTCTGATGGTGATGATTACATTATCAACGGCACCAAGATCTGGACGACAGGCGCGCATGTTGCCAACCACATGTTCTGCCTGGTGCGCACCAGTAGTGAAGGCAAAAAGCAGGAAGGGATTTCNTTTATCGTCTTCCCGATGGATCTGCCGGGTATCAAGGTCGAACCCATCATCACCATTTCCGGCGACCATGAAGTCAATCAGGTTTTCTTCGATGATGTACGTGTGCCCAAAGCCAACCGCATTGGTGCGGAAAACAATGGCTGGACGGTGGCCAAATATCTGCTTGAGTTTGAACGTGGCGGATCTGCGCACGGTGCNAACCTGCGCAACGCNCTCAACCGTCTGAAGTCNATTGCCAGTGAAGAAACCGCTGGTGGCGACAAACTTATCAACGATCCCGCTTTCAAACGCCGGATCAGTGAAGCAGATGTCGAGGTAACGGCGGTTGAGTTCACCGAACACCGTATCATGTCGCAGCTTTCAGCGGGGCAGAACCCGGGCGCTGCTGCCTCCATGATCAAGCTGCGGGGCTCGACCATGACACAGACGATNACNGAGCTTGGTGTCGAGGCTATTTCGNATTATATCGCACCACATGTGATGGAAGCGCGTACATGGGGCTCGAATGTGGCNCCTGTGGGCCCGGATCACACGCTGATGGTTGTCCCNCGCTANATGAATGGCCGCGCAAACACGATCTTCGGNGGNTCNAANGAAGTTCAACGCAACATTATGGCNAANGCAGTGTTGGGCCTTTAAGGCTCAACACGCCCCCCATCCCCTGTTTTTCTTCTGGAGTCTGAATTATGAACCTCGACCTTCGGCCTGAGGATGCCGCCTTTCGCAAAGAGGTGCGCGCCTTTCTCGACGAGAACCTGACTGCAGAGATGCGCGAAGGGGGNCGGCTCACCACCAGCGTCTTCACCGAGTATCACGACAATATCGGCTGGCACAAAGTACTACATGCCAAGGGCTGGGTCGCGCCGAGCTGGCCGGTTGAGTATGGCGGGACCGGTTGGACCGACATGCAGAAATATATCTTTTCGTCTGAATGCGCGCGGGCGGAAACACCGCATCTTTCACCGATGGGGCTTCGCATGTGCGGACCAATGTTGATGAAGTTTGGCACGCAGGAACAAAAAGATTTTTACCTGCCGCGCATCCTTTCCGGTGACGATTACTGGTGTCAGGGCTATTCAGAGCCGGGGTCGGGTTCTGATCTCGCCTCGCTCCAGTGCAAGGCGGTGCGGGACGGCGATCATTATGTCATCAACGGCACCAAGATCTGGACGACGCATGCGCATTTTGCCAATCGCATGTTCTGCCTTGTACGCACAGACAATAGTGGCAAGCCGCAAGAGGGCATTACCTTTCTGCTGATCGACATGGACTCAGCCGGCATCAAGGTTGAGCCGATCATCACGCTTTCGGGCGATCATGAGGTCAATCAGGTCTTCTTTGACGATGTGCGCGTCCCGGTGAAAAACCTTGTGGGCAAAGAAAATGACGGCTGGACGGTGGCCAAGTATCTGCTTGAGTTTGAGCGTGGTGGTTCCGCCGCGCCGGGGCTTGAGGTCGGCATTCAGAAAGTGCGCGCACTGGCCAGCAAGGAACAGACGGGAACCGGCTCCAACCTGATGGAAGACAGTAACTTCGCGGCAAAACTCTCCGCGCTTGAGATCGACATTCAGGCGCTGGAGTTTACCGAGCACCGCATTCTATCCGCCATGAATGCGGGGCAGAACCCGGGGCCTGCCTCCTCTATGCTCAAGACAAAGGCAACAGAGCTTCGCCAGCAGGTGGATGAGATTGCTGTCGAAGCCATCCAGTATTATGCGGCACCGGACCAGATGTCAGCCCGCCAGACCGGCTCCAATGTCGCGCCGATTGGCCCGGCGGAGGCGCTCACTGCCGTGCCCGCCTATCTCAACAATCGGGCAGGCTCCATCTATGGCGGCTCAAACGAGGTTCAGCGCAATATCATGGCGAAGCTGGTGCTGGGGCTTTAAGCCTCCGCACCATCGCAAATTCCAATTGGACAATTTCTTGGGCAAACAACGGCCGAGATCAGATTACCGGGTCAGGCTTTTTACCTTTTCCAGTATTCCCAACGCGCCTTCACCATCTCCTGCTAGCCCGCAAACCTCAATGCCGGAGAGAGCTGCATGAGCAAACGCAAAGTCCAACAGTTCGACCAATTCATTCTCTTCAAACACAGGTTCAATTGTAACGCCCGAAAACCTGCGCGCGATTTGTTCCATGCCTCCGTGAGTCATGCCGTGCATCCAGTCTCTTGTCTCTTTCCGCATTTTCGAGAGTGGGCCGCCGGAGTAGGATTCAGTCTTCTCTATAGCTTCGATCATAGTGCCGGTCCTCGGAAATTTCCCGCCATCACGAACACTCCGCACCTGATCGGTTGTTGCACACTTTGCTAACCAAACACCACGTACGAAGACTTCGCGAATGGACCGCATCATCGCAAATGCCGGACCGTGAATCTTGCTGTTCACTAGAATCACGATAGCCTTCTGATACTCCATCACAAGGTCAAAAGAACTGCCCGCCAGGAGAACCCTTTCTTCAGACGGAACATCTTTCCCATCTAAGAAGGCATCAAGCCACCGAATAAAGTCCGAATGACTCTGTATTCTTTGCTCAAGCAATTATTGACTCCGAGAAATCAGCAAGGTCGTCGTTTGCGTGAACACGGTATCGCCATCCTGATTTTTCAGGATGTGTCGATTTTTCACGATGCCACGGTCGGGCTTTGAGGAACTTGGTTTGGTGTCGATACACTCGATAGTGAGGGAAAGCCGGTCGCCGAGTTTTGCCGCCTTGTGGAAGCGCACTTCGTCATAACCGAGCGCCCCAAGCACGGCAGTTTCGTGCGGCAGGGCTTGCGCGAGCTTCAGCACCACGCTTTGAATGTGGGAACCACAGGCAGTCAATGTGCCATAGATGGATTTCCCCGCTGCCTCTTTATCAACATGAAACGGTTGCGGGTCCCACTTTTCAGCGAACGAGATGATCTCATCTTCGCTCATGGTGTAGGTTGCCTCAATCGGCCAACTTTCACCGACTTCGAAATCATCAAAATACCGCATCCCGTTTACTCCATGCTTTCAATCAGGCGTTCAAGTTCTTCAAGGCAAGCCCCCGCGCCAACGCCTAAATCGTCCAACTCGCCTTCTGCGATTGCGTCGCTCAGTCTTTCAATTTCAAGCAAGGCTACGGCGAGCTTTTCAAGTTTCGTTGCGTTGGTTTGTTTTCCGCCGATCCTCATCAGCTGCCTGCGACGACTTTCCGCCCGGGCGCGGCGCACATGATCATCCTCTAACGATAGCTGCCGCAACGCACGCCGGAAGTTCCGGTGGTTTTTGTGGTGATCAATGAGGGCCTCGACAAGCCGCGCGGCCGGCGCCCCCTGGCGTGCCAGCTCGGTCAGAAGAGCTGCCTCCTCTTCCTCCCATTGCTGATAAACGGCGAGGAATATTTCGCGCTTGTCCTTGAACCAGCGATAGAAGGTCTGCGGCGCAAAGCCCGCACGGCGCGCGATCTTGTTGGTGTCGGTTCCAGCATATCCCGGCGCGGAAAATTCAGCCACCGCCGCTGCCAACAGCAATTGGCGCGTTTCGCCTTTTTGATTTTTCTTTTTTGTGCGTTCGTCCGCCATAAGCGGGTCTTACCTTTGTTTGGCCATGGGGCGCAATGGGATGTCGCAGCCCGCCGTCGGCAAAAGGCTTGACTCACATCCTTTGTGATATGTATATCACATTAATATTCTTGCTGTTTGAGGTTCCCCTATGCGTGATCAACTTGGCGTTTCCCCCGCACATCAGCGTCTAACCATCGACGGTGTCTCCATCGCGTTTGAGCGCAGCGGGCACGGTCAGCCTGTTGTCTGCCTGCACGCAGTTGCCCATGGCGCACGGGATTTTGAGAAATTCGCAGAAGTCGTCAGTGATCGTTTTGAGGTCATCCGGGTGGACTGGCCGGGACATGGGAGGTCGGACCCCGATCATGTGTTCACGAGCGCCACCCGCTATGCAGATATTCTCGATCAGTTGTTGGCACAGCTCGACCTTCACCGCGTTATCCTTGTCGGATGTTCCATCGGCGGGGCAGCCGCACTCCAATACGCCTCGCACAATCCTTCGCGGCTTGCGGCGCTCGTTCTCTGCAACCCTGGTGGGCTTGTCGAGCTTACCCCTTCCGTTCGGCGTGCAATCGGCTTCATGGCGCGGTTCTTTGGCGCCGGCGCAAAGGGGGCGCGCTGGTTTGGTTTTGCCTACCGGCTTTATTATCGCTTGCTCGTGCTCCCCCAGCGGGCGGCGGCGGCACAGCGCGAACGCATCATTGAAGCGGGGTACGACATGTCCCCCCTGCTGCGGGATGCATGGCAAAGTTTTTCAATGCCCGATGCAGACCTTCGGGCGGATGCTGCACGCATTACGCTTCCTGTCTGGTTCGCCTGGGCGAAGAGAGACAAGCTCATCCAGCTCAAGGCATGCCGACCGGCAATTGATGCAATGCCCCATGCAACGCTCACCGTTTTTCGCGCCGGGCACGCAGCGTTCCTCGAACAGCCCAAGCGATTTGCCAAAGGCTTTCGGAAATTTGCAGCTACGCTTTGAGCGAAGACGCCCAAATGGCCACAAAAAAGGCCGGGCACATAGCCCGGCCTTTCAAACTCGAATGAACGAGACGGATCAGAAGATCTCGAAGAGACCTGCTGCACCCATGCCGCCACCGATGCACATGGTGACAACGCCCCACTTGACGTTCTGGCCTTCTGCCTTGCGGCGCTGACCTTCGAGCAGGATGTGACCCACGCAACGTGCACCCGTCATGCCGAATGGGTGACCGATCGCAATCGACCCGCCGTTCACGTTGTACTTCTCTGGGTCGATGCCCAGTGTGTCACGTGAATAGAGGCACTGTGATGCGAAGGCTTCGTTCAGTTCCCAAAGGTCGATATCGTCAACCTTGAGGCCAGCACGCTCAAGAAGGCGAGGCACTGCGAATACCGGACCGATGCCCATTTCGTCTGGCTCACAACCAGCAACAGCGAAACCGCGGAACGCACCAAGCGGCTTAATGCCGCGCTTGGCTGCTTCTGCACCTTCCATCACAACAACAGCGGCCGCGCCGTCTGAAAGCTGTGATGCGTTACCTGCGGTGACGAAGTTGCCTTCGCCACGAACTGGCTGCAGGCCTGAAAGACCGTCAAGTGTTGTTGTCGGACGGTTGCACTCGTCCTTGTCCACAACGTAATCAACGATGCTTTCTTCTTTCGTTTCCTTGTTGAAGACCTTCATTTTGGTTTTCATCGGAACGATTTCATCGTCGAACTTGCCAGCGGCCTGAGCTGCGGCGATGCGCTGCTGCGAGCGGAGTGCATATTCGTCCTGATATTCGCGTGACACATTGTAGCGCTTGGCCACGATATCAGCGGTCTCGATCATTGGCATCCAGAGAGCTGGATACTGAGCCATCAGATTTTCTTCGGTGATGTGGTTGGTGTTCATGCCGCCCATGGAAACAAGCGAAATGCTTTCAACACCGGCACCAACGGCAATTGGCGTACCGTTGTTCACAACAGCGTTGGATGCCATTGCAATGGTCTGAAGACCCGAAGAACAGAAACGGTTGACCGTCGTACCTGATGTGGTGATCGGGCAGCCAGCTGCGAGCGCTGAAAGACGACCCACGTTCATGCCGGTGGCACCTTCAGGGTTGCCGCAACCCATGATCACGTCTTCGACGTCACCAGGCTCGATGCCTGCGCGCTCAATCGCGTGCTTGATGGCATGGCCACCCATGGCGGAACCATGCGTGATGTTGAACCCGCCGCGACCTGATTTGGCCAGACCGGTACGGGCAGTTGATACGATGACAGCTTCTCTCGACATAAAAGTCTCCCTGCTATTGAACCATTGCTTGCCTTCTTCTGGCACGCCCTGCTGGCAGGGTCCATGTCAAAACGCCCAAAACACCCCCTTTTCGTCGGGGAATCTAAGGCATGAAGGCCGGTTGGCCCGCACCATAAACACCTCAGCGATGATTTGGGAATCAATTTCGCGCGGCACTGTTGCACACCTGAACAGGGTGAAACCGGCCCTATGACGCCGACGCCGACGCGAACGCCGCAAAGATACCTTATTTTGGCCGCGCCGGGGACACGGGACGAACCTTCCCCAGCCCCATTTTCTGTCCAGATTAGCAGTGTTCTTGGGGTTTTCCCCGTCAAAATACACAGGAGGCACTTATGTCCGGTCAGCCCATTTTCGCTCTAGTGGCAGGTTTTTCAGCACTTTTGGGGATGTCGGCGGCTGGTTTGGCATCCGATACGCCTGTGACGCACGCCCCCATGATGCCAGCCGAGGCCCTGAAAGCAGCGCCGGTGCCCAGCGCACCGTCGGCGGTGCAAGATGCCCCAGCGTCCATTCTTGTTGAAGTCCGACATTCAAGCCTGCACCGGATCAGCCAGTTTACCGCAGATACGGAGACCTTCTCTGTTCCGGTCTATTTTGCCGCCGATGCCGTTACCCCCAGTGAAGAAGCGCTGCTTCTGCTCGGGGCTGTTGCTGATGAAGCCAGCACATATGCGGGCGTTGCCATCACCATCCGAGCCAAAGGTCTGGACGGCGATGTTGATGCTGGCGTGGATGCCGCGCGTGCCATGGCTGTCTTTAACAGTCTCAACGAACTTGGCGTCCCCACGCGCATGATGGCGCTGGATCTCGACCCTGATGGTGATCTGGGTCCCGGTGCGAGCCTGAGCGGCTTTACCAGCGCGATCTGACCCGCAAAAACCAGACCCCTTCCTGCGGCCCTTCACAAGAGGGCCGCTGATCTGGCCGACCCCTGCCGGGTTTCCTTGACAGCCCGCCTTTTCTTCATTTTAATACATTTGTATTTTTGAGGAAACCCGCCCATGCCCTGCCTACGTCCGTTACTTTCTTGTTCCGCCTTGCGTTTGATCGCGGGAACTCTTGGTCTTTCTTTCCTGTTCAGCTTGCCGGGCGGGTCTGTCGCCGGTGCTGTTGAGCGACCAGCATCCTCGGTAAATGAAAAACTGCTGGCACATCAGTCCGTCTTTCAGCCACCCCGCCTCATCCGGGTGAGCGAGCATGTGGTCGTCGCCTATGGCTACACGATGTCCAACATCGTGATGATTGAAGGCGACAAGGGGCTCTTTATCTTTGACACGGGCATGCGCGTTGAAAAAGCGGAACTGGCGCTCGCGGCGTTTCGCAAGCAGACCGACAAACCGATCCTTGGTATTGCCTACTCACATGGTCATGGTGACCATACGGGCGGCGTGCGCGCCTTTGCGCCTGACGGAAGCGCCATTCCTGTTTACGCCCACCGGAATGCCCTTCGGTATCTCAAAGACATTAACTCTGCCACCAGCGCCGTGTTCCGACTGCGCGCGGTCGAGCAGCTCGGCCTCATCCTGCCTGAAGGCATTGACGGCACTATCGGGTCTGGCGGCGGACCTGTTGTGTCCATGGGCGGGACGGTGAGCTACATCACGCCAACACATCTGTTTGACGAGGAAGTAGAGATCGACCTTGGCGGCGTGATTGTACGTCTCTTCCATGCGCCAGGCGATCTCGACGACGGTATCGCCGCATGGATTGAGAAGGACGGTGTTCTTCTGACCGGGGATACTGTGGTCGGCACGCACACCTATCCGATCCTTTCGACCCCGAGATATGAAAAAGGCCGCAGTGCTGAAGCCTATATCGCCAGTATCAATCACTTTCGCGATTTTGGCGCCCGGCATCTGGTTGGCGGGCATGGACTCCCCGTCGATGGTACGGAGAATGTTGCGGAGCTGATTGACCGCACACATCTGGTCGCACGCTACATTATGGATGAGACGCTTCGCCAGATTAACGCACGCAAACACCCCGCAGAGATCGCCGCCCATTTGCGTGTTCCCGCTCACGTTATGGGCAATGAAGCGTTCGAAGATTATTATCACCGCCTCAACTGGATCGTACGCGGCGTCTACAACAAGGAAATGGGTTGGTATAGCGGCGACACGCTCGATCTGATCGCCCTGGCGCCAAAAGAATATGCTTCGAAGCTTATCGCAGCACTCGGCGGAAGCGACGCAACACTTGCAGCTGCGCCGCAAGCCTATGATGCGGGCGAGCATCGCTGGGCGGCAAGCCTTGCGACACAATTGCTGGCTCTTGATGCGACAAACGATGCAGCCCTCTCTGTCAAAGCCAATGCGCTCCGCGCGATAGCGTATCAGAGTGACAGCGCCAATGAGCGAAACTACCTTTTGTCGGAGGCGGATCTTATGCTCGGCGAAGTTGGTTTGAAAGTGATTGCCGGGCAGGCTCTCTCCCGAGAGTCAGCCTTTTTCACCGGCCCGACAATCCCTGACATTGCCGCAGCCGGGCCTTCGTCTGCCTTCATTCAGCGCTTGCGTATCCGCGCCGATGAAAGCAAGGCGTCGGATGATGCCCTCTCTGTCACCTTTGTCATTACCGACCGAGGCGAAACGTACCCTATGACACTCACGCATGGCGTTATGATCCACGAACGCCCAACTTTGCGAGAAGCCGATGCCACGCTCAGGCTCGACCATCGGGCCCTGGTTCTTATCAGTGACGGCCACATGCCGTGGGAAGACGTGCTTGACTTGCCTGAAGTCCAGGTTGAAGGCGATAATGAAAAACTTCATCGCTTCATGAACAACCTTACCTGGAATGACTAGAACTCAATGGTTCAGAACTCGATGGTGCAGAAGAAGACAGACAAAACACGGGAGGCCCTGCTTCTAGCTGGTGAGGAATTGATGGGGTGGCGCGGCATTGAGGCTGTGTCCGTTCGGGATATCAACGCCCGGGCCGGCCAGAAGAACACGTCTGCTATCCGGTACCATTTCGACAATAAGGAAGGCTTGTTAGAGGCCATTCTGGATGACCGCATGGTTCATCTGGACCGGTTGCGTGCCGACGCTCTCGCCGGGCTTTTGACGCAAGGTACTGCTTCAACAAAAAAGACTACCCCGCCCGTTGCTGAGCTTGTTCGCGTTCTGATACTGCCGCTCGCTCACATGGTGATCGCCCACGAGCCCTGGCAGAACTACATCTTGCTTCTGGCGCAAATCGTGTCCGCACAAGGTGCCAGCTATCAACCCCTTTGGCATGGCAAGCATGACGGTACAGCGGTCGCCATTATCCAGCTATGCCGCACCCAACAACCTGACCTTGACCCGGTTCATTGGGAGCAGAGAGTGCGCGACATGATGACGTTCACCATTGGCAGCCTGTGTGAACGTGTTTACACCGCACGACAGGCGGGACGCGACAGACGCCTGACGGATGAACAATATCTGGCTCATCTTCTGGGGATGGCGACCTTGATGCTCACAGCTCCGCCCTTGGGCCTCTGACACTGCCCTCTGACTCTGCACTCTGGCCCCGTCCTGCACGAACTATTCCCCCACATAGTGAAGGACAAGTTCGCGCGACTGCGCCTGAGCGCAGTGCTCCAACAACCAGATGCCCTGCCATGTGCCCAGGTCCATCCGTCCTTCTGTCACCGGAATGGAAAGATGTGTCTGGGTGAGAGCTGTTCTTATGTGCGCCGGCATGTCGTCCGCCCCTTCGGTGCGATGTCGATAAAGATCATCATCTTCCGGAGCCAGCCTCTTCAGTGCATCCATCAGATCTGCCAAGACATCGGGGTCTGCGTTTTCCATGATGAGGAGAGAGGCCGATGTGTGGCGGATGAAAACAGTCAGAAGACCCTCGCGTGCCCCTTCGTCATTCAGCCACCCGGCCACTTTGTGCGTCACCTCATGAACGGAAAAACCGCCGCTTGTCAGGGATATTTTTCCCCGCGCCTGCCAAAGACCACTTGTCATGCTCTTTCTTCTCTCTCTATCTAAGGGTACACAGATGCCAACGCTCGCCAAAATGAGCCGATTGGGTATTCAGTGATACGGAGTTTACGTTCATGCCAGCAACATCCGCCTTCGAGCAATATGTGGGCCCCCTCTCGTTCAGCGAGGAGGATGGTCAGACAGTGCTGCACTTTACCATTGCTGAGCAGCATTTGAACGGTGATGGCTTTCTGCATGGCGGCATGATGATGACACTCGCATCCAGNGCGTTGTCCACCCTGGTGCGGCGTGTTGCGGATGGGGCCACCAGTGCGCCGCTCTCCGTCAATTGCGATTTTGTCGGCCCTGGCCCTGTGGGGGCGGATGTGGTGGGCCGCGCTACCATCACAAGACGGACCCGCACTGTCGCCTTCGCCGCTGTTGAACTNTCGGCNGACGGCAAGATGATGATGTCGGCAACCGGTGTCTACCGTCTGGGTGAACCCGCATGAGCGCGCCTGCCGGATTTCATGCACAAGACCTGATTGATCCGTTTGAGAAATTCNTCGGCCCTTTTTTTGAGCGCGATGAGGAGGGACAGCGGGTNNTTGCGTTTGAGGTAGGGNCGCAGCATCTGGGCCATGACGGTGTGCATGTACATGAAGGTCAGATGATGACCTTCGCGGACGCGACGATGGGGTGCACGGCGTATTGGGACAATGACTATACCCCTTGCGTCACTCTATCCTTGCANGCGAGCTTTTTGAGTTTNCCGAAGCTTGGTGACCTGGTGGAGGCGCGAGCCCGCTTTGTGCGCAAAACACGCTCAGTGCTTTTTGTTGAAGCNAGCTACACGGTCAATGGTGAGCCTGTGATGACGGCGACGAGCCTTTGGAAGGTGCTGGGCGCGCGCTAGACAAACAGGCGCGCCCAAACAAACGTCANTCGAATAATCAAAGATTATCGAAACGCTTTGGGACCGGCATCAGCTCCTGAAACTCCGGCGCACGCTTTTCCTGCTGCGCGGTGAAGCTTTCGGCCATATCGCCNGGCTGGAACATGCCTGTTTGCCAGACAGCAATATGCTTCAACGCATCAGCAACTGAATGATCGCGACCATAGTTCAGCATTTCCTTTGAGCCCCAGATGGCCAAAGGTGACTTGGATGCGATCTCTTTTGCATGGCCCATCACGGCCTGCATCATGGCTTCATGGGTCTCGAAAACCTCGTTCACAAACCCACAGGCTTTTGCCTCTTCGGCCATCATGCGCCGCCCGGTGAACGCCATCTCGCGCACCAGACCTTGCGGCATGACATAGCCCATGCGCGGGAAGGTNCCGACATCTGCCGTCATGCCGATATTGATCTCTGCGATGCTNAAAAAAGCTTCCTTTGTGCAGTAGCGCATGTCTGCGGCACTCACAAAATCCATACCGCCACCGACGCAAGCGCCCTGAATGGCAGCGAGCACTGGCATCCTTGCTTCTTCAAGACAAGAGAAAGTTTTCTGCAGCATGAGCACGGTCTGCATCAAGCGTTCGCGACGNCGNCCNGCNTCNATNTGNGANTGNTCTGCCCCACNACCAAAGACAGCAAGGTCCATACCGGCAGTGAAATGTTTGCCTTCACCTGAGATCACAATCACGCGGGCCCGCGCATTGTCGCTAATGTCTTTGACGATGGCTGGCAGCTCGTTCCAGAACGTCATGTTCATGGCGTTCGCTACCTGTGGGCGGGCAAGACGAATGTGCGNAATGTGGTTTTCGATTTTCACATTGAAGCATTCAAATACGCCGCCAGCGGCGACAGGTGCTTGTGCGGGTTGAGATGTGCTCATGAACGGTCTCCTGAAGTCAAAGCCTGANGCCCGTCATAGCACGAGTTGGGCACGGGCTGGCAGAAAACACCCGCCAACCCGTTCAGTTGAACGTTCGTATTTGTTCAATGCTTTATCGTTTAAGCGCAGCCCCGGCTTTCCGGTCTTCGCCCTGCAGCTTGCGGAACGCGCCGAATACACCGAGTTTCATGTCCGGCTCCTGCCCGCGGCCCATGCGCAGCAACTGATACATGAACCAGTTTGCCGCCCCCATGCCATTGATGAGGCGCACCATTTTGAAAGGACTGCTCTGCCCCAGAAGGCGACCGGACCCCAGGGCCAGCTCATCTTCAATGCGCGGTGCCTCGCTTGACGTACCGTCGAGCAACCGTTTCGGCAGGTCTGTATCGTAGCAAAGCGGGCGACCGAGCCCGATGGCATCTGTCGCACCAGACTGGAGTGCCGCATTCATCCCTTCCACGGAACGAAAACCGCCCGTGACCAGAAGCGGGAGTTTTGTTGCGGCACGAATGTCACGGGCATAATCCAAAAAGTAGGCTTCCCGCGCGATGGTCGAGGCTCGCATGTTGATGGCTTTCGCTTCATCCATTGTGACCTTGTCAGCCATCATCATTTTCGGCTGCTCATAGGTGCCACCGGAAATTTCCAGCAGGTCCAGNCCCTCCTGTTCCAGCCACTGGGCCACCTGAATGGAATCCTCCTGCGAAAANCCGCCTTTCTGGAAATCGGAAGAGTTGAGTTTCACGCTGATCGGGAAGTCTGGCCCGACAGCCTTCCGCGTGGCGCGTACAGCTTCGAGCAGAAGTTTCGCCCGGTTTTCAAGTGAACCGCCCCACCCGTCTGTGCGATTGTTCACATCCGGCGACAGAAACTCGGAAATCAGATAGCCATGTGCACCGTGCAATTGCACGCCGGTGAAGCCTGTTGCCTTGGCCACGCCTGCCGCGTTCGCAAACCGCTTGATGATGTCCAGAATTTCGTCGTGAGACAGTGCTCTTGGCACACCAAAATTCTTGCCGGGGAGACCCACGGGAATATTGGAGGGACCCGCCGGTGTTTTGCTCACCGATACCGGCGTTTGACGTCCCGCATGGGAGATTTGCATCCAGAGGTGATTGCCCGCCACCGTCCCCGCCTCGGCAAAAGCGGCAAGCCGCGCCAACGCCTCGTTTGATTGGGGGCCCTCAATGGCGACATTGCCCGGACGTTCCATATAGCGGCGGTCGATCTGCACATTACCTGTGAGCAGCATGCCGGCACCACCTTGCGACCAGCGACGATAGAGCACCTCGTGTTCCTGCGTTGCCCGACTCAACGGATCTGCCAACCCCTCGGTCATCGCACCTTTGACGATACGGTTGGGCAGTTTCGCGCCGCAAGGCAGATCAAGCGGGGTCGCTATCGTGATGTCGGTCGACATGGCTGGATGGTTCCTCTGNAAAAGCTNTCACAAAACATAAACACTACGTATCGTATCGTCAATGGATACGATACGTTTTGTNCTAAACATGCTAGATAGTAGCTATGACTGATCTGATACGAATCGCTCCGGCCCCCCGCGCCATCCCGCCCAAGACACGGGAGAAAGTATTGTCGGCTGCCGCGACGCTTTTGCAAAATCACGGCTATGCCCATGTCACAATGGAGGGGGTCGCGGCCCATGCGGGAACCGCCAAGACAACGCTCTACCGCTGGTGGCCCACCAAGGCGGCCTTGTTGCTGGATCTCTTTGATGTCCTGAGCGAGGAACTGGCCGACCCGGATACGGGCGATACGAGAGCCGACCTCAAAGCCTATCTCCAACAATTACTTTCCATGATGTCGCGAAACGCTGCACAAGCGACCGCAACCGGCATGTTTGCGGAAGCACAAAGTGACCCCGCNACCAAGGAGGAGGTGTGCGCACACTTTACCTCATTTCGCAAAAGCGTTCTGGGCACCATTATTGACAGGGGTTTGGCCCGAGGAGATATCCGTGCGGGCGTTAACCGGGAAATTCTCGAAGAAATGCTGGTTGCCCCCTTCTGGTTTCGCATTCTGGTTGCCCATGAAGATGTGAGCACAACCGATTGCGCTCACTGGGTTGACGCAGCGTTGGACGGCCTCAAAGGCTGACGCCCGATTGCCTCCCCTCACAATTTCATCTGGTTTCTTGCGTTAGGTCTCTGTTCGCGCTTTGCTGTTNCAAACATCAAAGGGAGGCCAGATATGGCAATCGTTTACGAAGAACTGATGAAGTTAAAGACCGAAGGTCAGGAATTTTCCTATGGCGACCGGGAGACCATGCTCTACGCACTAGGGGTCGGGTTTGGCCGCGACGCGCTCGACAAGCGCGAACTGCCTTTCGTCTATGAGAAAGACCTGGTCACGGTGCCCACCATGTCTACCGTGATTGCCTGGGGCGCCGGTGCAATGGCCAAGAGCGGTATCAATTANGCCATGGTTGTACATGGCGAGCAGAAACTCACCATGCACAANCCNCTNCCNGCNGCNGCCACCATTCTGGTTGATACGAAAGTTGTTGGTGCTTGGGATAAAGGCAAAGACAAGGGGGCTGTGATCGCGAGCGAAACCAATATTCGCGACAAGGCAACGGGCGAAGCACTTTGTACGCTTCTATCCACGACCTTTGCACGCGGTGATGGTGGTTTCGGCGGCCCGACCGACGGCGCACCGGTGCCCCACNCGATCCCTGATCGTGCACCCGACATGACNTTTGANGCGGANACCAGACCGGACCAGGCNCTGCTTTATCGCCTGTCNGGGGANCGNAACCCGNTNCANGCNGANCCNGACTTNGCNNANGCNGTNGGCTTCCCNGCGCCGATCCTNCACGGNCTNTGCACCTATGGTACATGCTGCCGCGCGATCATNACNAANGTNTGTGACTATGATCCGAAGAAAATCACAGGTTTTGACGTGCGTTTTTCCTCACCTGTTTATCCNGGTGAAACCATTACGCTTGACGCATGGAAGGACGGGAACGTGCTGTCCTTCACCGCAAAGGTGAAAGCGCGCAACGTCACCGTCATCAACAATGGCAAATGCACTTTGGCCGGCTAGANACTAGCCGCCTGTTGCTTTCGCCTTCTTCCGCTGCGGTTTCATGAGCTTGTTCAACGCTTCATGGACCGCAGCGCGATAAGCGGGCGTGAAATAGGGGTCGGCGATTGCAAGACAGGCCAGAGCCCCATCGGCCAGCCTCTCCTCCCGTTTCGTCCGCGGATCCGAGCTGCGATCCATAAACGACACCCAGCTGAACCAGACGAGAAACGAATTCAGCGACAGATGCTCAAGCGTCTTTCGATCCAGCTTCACCATGTCTCCTTGNGCCATGACATCTTCAAACATGGCGAACATTGTGGCGATGGTTTCATCCTGCAGGCTGCGCAACGCATCTGCCAATTCCGGGTCGCGTCGGCCCAGCCCAACAAAGTCGGCGAAAAAGAAGCGATAGCGCCATAGCAATTCTATGGCCTTTACATAGTCTGCTGCCATTCGTGCNGGCGAGATTGGCTCGCCCTTTGGATAGGTAAGCGGTTCAACAATTGCTTCCCGTATCTCGGGGAAAAGCGCGCGAATGATCTCTTCCTTGTTGCGGAAATGGTAGTAGAGGTTACCGGGGCTGATACCGGCTGCGGCTGCGATCTGGTTCGTGTTCACATCTGCCGCGTTGCCTTCGTTGAAAAGGCTTAATGCGGTTTCCATGATCAGACTGCGCGTTGCCGCCCCCCGCGAGACGGCTTTTNTTTNCAACTTCGCTACTTTTACCATCGGTCCATATCCTTCAACCGGGCCGTTATCTTGACTTNTCTTTGAACCTTGACGGATCTGNTTTTGAGTATAAGCTCTAAATATGTAGAGTTATAACTCTAATTGGAGATTTTCCGCATGCTCGATACGCTTTCCATCAAAGGGCGGGACGCGCATTTGCCGCTGTGGACCAACCGGACACCCCCTTCCAAGCCCGTTGCTTANGACAGTGCTGTCATTGTCGGCAACGGCATTGGGGCAGCGGTGATGGCAGCNCGGCTCAACCGGGCCTCAGNCTTTGCAGGCAAGGTTGTCATGGTTTCGCCCCCGGTCGCAGAAAGCCGCCGCCTCATTAACGGCGTTACATTGCGGGCGCGGTCCGTGGACTATTATGCCGCAGCATTAGGTACAACCCGCGAGACCGTTCTCACAGAANTTTATGGACCAGACTGGAGGCTTGCGACCACATACCGGCAGAAAGTTGCTGTTGCGGTAAAGGAAGGCCACACTTATCGACTGGGGAAAACCGGTACATGGATGACGAATACGGGCGTCCGACACGACCGAAGCGAAAACGCACCACTTGCTTATGGCGTGAGAAATTCCCGGCTTGCGGGCGCTCTTGTCTCACTGGCGACCAAGGCGGGCGTTCGGCAAATTGGTGACGACATCAACGATCTCCCGACATTGCGTACTCTTGCGCCTGGCAAGGCTCCCCTTATCGTCAATGCCCGCCCCAAACTTCTCGACAATGCGGCGGTCGCTTGGCAGGCNCCNGCACCCAAAGAAATGGTTCTTGCGGCACAAATGACATTCACCGACCAGNGCCGGGCTTNGAAGGGCATTCTTGAACGGCACGATGCCTTCTGNTCCTTTGTGCACCGGGACCGCGGGCTCGACATGGCCGTGCTCTATCCATTCCAGGACCCGCTTTCGCCGCTGGCTCGCTATTACGGCATTTTCTACCGCGTCGCAAAGACAGGCTCATTTGACAAGGACCATGAGTATGCGTGCCTGACGGACGAGATTACGGGCGTTGGCAACACCCTCGGGCTTGAACCGCATGACATGGCAGAGACGATGGGGCGTGCCTCCGTGCCGTGCCTGCCATGGCGTGGCTTGCAGAACCGACAGCAAGGTGTGCTGGATCTCTCCTACATCTATTCAGGTGGTGCACCGATCATCACCGGCGACGGGATGGCGCGCTCTGCGGTTGCGGNGACAGCGGCAGCCGAAGCGATCATTTGCGGACGCGACCCCGTTCCCGAAATGAACAGATCACTGGCGCGCTATCGCTTTCTGAATTGGGGACAATGCCGCCTGATGACACATTTTTCCGGCTTGACGGCTGGCATGGTGGGCCTGGCTCCATCTCTTGCCCTTGCGGGGCCCGGCTATTCCCGCAATTGGGATATGTGGGCGGGTGCCTATTGAGCCCCCGCCCCGCATTCATTTGCACATTTCCGGACGGAAAAACGGTGACCCATTTTCCTGGAAATGCTTTGGCCTATTTAGTTGGCGCATTTCCGGACGGAAAAACGGTGACCCCTTTTCCTGGAAATGCTTTGGCNTATTTAGTTGGCGCATTTCCGGACGGAAAAACGGTGACCCNTTTTCCTGGAAATGCTTTAGCCCATGATAAAGAAGCAGAGCTTGTTCCCATCCAGGTCCCGACAATACGCACCGTAGAAATTGTCGGTCCGCGCACCTGGTGCACCTTCATCCGTTGCCCCAAGCTCAAGCGCCTTGGCGTGGAACTTGTTCACATCTTCTTTCGACTTTGCCGCCAGCGCGACCATCGTTCCGTTGCCACCTGTCGCCGTCTTCTCGTCATAGGGACGGCAAAGAGAGAGCATCGGGCCCCCGTCAGCGCCCGCCCAGAAATAGATGCGATCCATGTTGAAGAGGCGCTTGCCACCCATGAAACCAATCAGGTCATCATAAAACTTTACGCCTTTTTCCAGGTCGTTCGAACCCAGTGTTACGTAACCGATCATCGGAAGTCTCCCTGTTTCCCGGACANAAACCTGTCCGGCCTTTGTTAAACCGAGCACACGTTAGAGCATCATTGGAGGAATACAATGCCAACACGACATCACGCTTTGCTGATTGGCCATGGCGCCTTGATTTTCATTCTCGGCCTGGTTGCCGGTGNCCCCTTTGTCTGGGCCATCGCGGACGCGGCAACGGGCGCCCCTGAAGCTGTTGAGTCCTTACGCGCGTGGCGCATGGCGCATCTGGAGGGCGCGCTGAACGGTATGATGATGTTTGCGATNGCCGCGTCTGCCAAACAGCTCACTATTTCTGCCAAACAGTCCGGCCTGATCACCTGGGGGCTTCTTGTCACCGGATGGGGCAACATTCTNGCCTCTTTTGTCTCCGGGCTGACAGGCGGCCGTGGTTTGTCGTTTACCGGCTTTGACTGGAACACACTTACCTTCACCCTGTTCTCTGCAGCGATTGTCGGCGTGCTGATTGCGCTGATCGTGCTCGCTGTCGCNGCTTTTACGCAGAAAAGCGACTAAGCNTCGTCCAGATTACAAGGCCTGATGGGNTTGGCTGTTTTTGTTGCTANAATATCATTTCTGCCAAACCTAATCTGACCTAACGTTCTTCTGAACAAATGGAAAGGACGTTTAAATGCGTATTGTTTTCTTTCTCTATGACGGTTTCACCGTTCTTGATGCGGTTGGCCCGTTTGAAACCCTGGCNCGCATTCCAGGCGCCGATGTACAGTTTGTNGCCAAACAGGCNGGCATGGTTGCCAATGACAATGGGCTCATCGACATTTATGCCCCGCTCGGCATTGATGAGGTCGAGAGTGCCGACATTCTGGTGATCCCCGGCGGTTTCGCTGACGAAGCCGTGCGCAATGATCCGCACCAAATGGACTGGGTGCGCAAAATTGCGGCGACAACGAAGGTAAANGCATCCATCTGCACCGGGTCCCTGATTTTCGCGGCGGCGGGGCTTCTGGAAGGTCGCAAGGCGACCACGCATTGGGCTCGATATGATGTGTTGAGGTCTTATGGTGCGATACCCGTTGAGGCGCGATGGGTTGACCATGGCGACATCATTACGGCGGCAGGCGTTTCGGCTGGAATAGATATGGGACTGCATCTCACCGCCCAGCTCACCAACGACGATTATGCCAAGGCACTCCAGCTCGCCATCGAGTATGCACCGGAGCCGCCTTTCCAATCAGGCAAGGCAAGCACCGCGGAGCCGCATGTTATGGCGCTTGTCGCCAGCGCGATGGGCGATGATCGCGGGGAGACCCGCNCCCCGCGTGTCTTACCCTCGCAAATACAGCGCGTCCGCCGCGGCGTCTGACCTCACGATACCTGNTTCGGGCTATGNGTGGCGGTGCGTTCTTCGGCCTGCCACACATGCTCCAGCATGATGTGACATGATGAGCGATGCGCACAGTCAGACGCTGCCGAACAACGGCTGAGCGCGAACATGCGCTTTGCACCCTCGCTCACCAGCCCATATTCCTTCATCAGTCTTGCAGCGGCCATCCGGTCGCGACAAATGGATTCCATGCTTTTTACTCTCTGTTTGTCTTGTGTCCCGCCGGGATTGTCGCTTGCAGTTGATCCACAGGATGGTTCAATCTCCGCCCCAATCATTTGACGAAGATCAATGAAGGGCGGAAAACATGACCTCCAACGAGACCATTGAGATCAGTGGCTGGCGCGCATCGGCCGCGTTACACCAGCGGTTTCTGACCGGATTGCTGCTTTATGTCGTTCAAAAAAAGAGTGAGGAACTGGGTGTTGAACTTCTGTTCCGTACTTTTCGTACTCAGCACCATGAGAAGTTTGTCGCCGGTCATAAAAGCCTTGGCCTGACAGGCCTGCCGGACGCTGTGGCGTGCGCCCAATACATATATCTTGCCAATCATGTTGGTGGTGTGAAATGCGAGTTTATTCCAGAGAGCGATAAAAAGGCATGGGTGCGCTACCTGCCGCCCCGGTGGATATGGGAAGGAGCAGCCATCTGCGCCGTACCCAACGACATGAGCAAGGCATTCATGCGCGCCTTCCACTCACAATGCGGTACCTCACTTGGCAATGATCGTCTGGGCTTCGTCTGCACAAAAATCACGACCCAGTGCGACCCCTATCTGGAAGGGTATTTCATTGAAGAGGAGCACCCACTTGGACCACATGAAAAGCTGCGCTTTCATTTTGATGAAAACGGTCCCGATATGGACCCGGAAAAACTACCGGACGTGGACTGGGCACCGGAAAGGCTTATCAAAGCCCGTCGCAACTATTCTGTTCAGTATATTCGTTCCCTTCTGCCAGAGCTTGTGCGCCTGATCGGTGACAGGGAGGCCGCCCAACTGGGTCGAAACGCCGCCTATCTCATTGGCATGCAGTCTTATGACAATACTGCAGCGACCATAGGCCTTCGGGATCCTTCCGCAGCCGGGTTCGCGGTTTATCTTGCGACCCTGCTCGCGGCGGGTGGTGACGCCGTCGAAACGGAAA
>PAZY01000016.1 GCA_002715765.1 Rhodobiaceae bacterium
ACATGATTTTCAAGGACACCGTGAACAATGCGCGCCCCGAGCAGCACAAGCTGGCGGGCCTTGAGGTGAAGACATCAAACCTCTGCGCAGAGATCACCCTGCCGACCGGACTTGACCATCTGGGCAACCAGCGCACGGCTGTCTGCTGCCTCTCTTCGCTCAATGTCGAGAATTATGCGGAGTGGGAAAACCATCCAACCTTCATCGAAGACGTGATGCGCTTCCTCGACAACGTCATTCAGGACTTTATCGACCGCGCGCCCGACGAGATGGCGAAGGCGAAATACTCTGCGGCGCGTGAGCGCTCAGTGGGCCTGGGCGTCATGGGCTTCCATTCCTTCCTGCAGGCAAACATGATCCCGTTTGAAGGGGTGATGACCAAAGTCTGGAACAAGAAGATCTTCAAGCATATTGACGATCAGGCATCAGCCGCGTCGCGCAAGCTCGCGGAAGAACGTGGTGCCTGTCCGGACGCTGCCGATTATGGCATCATGGAGCGCTTCTCCAACAAGTCCGCCGTCGCGCCAACCGCGTCGATCTCCATCATCTGTGGTGGCACGTCTGCGGGTATCGAGCCGATTGCCGCCAACAGCTTCACGCACAAAACCCTGTCAGGATCGCACAATGTGCGCAACCGTCACCTGCGCAAGCTTTTGGAGGAGAAAGGCCTGAATGACGATGACACATGGTCATCCATTGTGACCAATGGTGGCTCTGTGGCACATCTGGATTGTCTTACGGATGAAGAAAAAGATGTCTTCAAGACAGCCTTCGAAATCGACCAGCGCTGGGTGATCGAGCATGCGGGCGACCGCGCGCCGATGATCGACCAGGCACAGTCTGTCAATCTGTTCGTGCCGGCGAATGTGCACAAGCGCGATCTGCACCAGTTGCACTTTCAGGCATGGAAGAAAGGCGTGAAGTCGCTCTACTATTGCCGTTCGCTCTCCATTCAGCGCGCGGAGAGCGACAGCTCCCACAAGGCGAAGGAAGCGGCAAACGCAGCAAGTGCGGCCGCAAAAGCCAGTGGTGCAGCCGACATTCCGCTCCGCACCTTGACTGAAATAGCTGTCGAAAGCCGTCTCGCCAAAAACGAACCGCAAAAAGTAAACCCGGCCGAGATGAACGATTATGATGAGTGCCTCGCCTGCCAGTGAGGGACGCGCTCGTCTCATCACGGACGTGATCTGACGAGCCACGAGATAGTCGCACGACAACGCAGTAGCGAAGAATAGAAGCCAGGAGGCGGACAGACATGTCCTTGCTAGAAGAACGCGCCACATACAAGCCCTTCCGTTACCCATGGGCCTATGATGCCTGGCTGACCCAGCAGCGTATTCACTGGCTGCCGGAAGAAGTGCCGCTTGCGGACGATGTGAAGGACTGGGCAAAAGTCCTGACCGAGGGCGAGCGCAATCTGCTCACGCAGATTTTCCGCTTCTTCGTGCAGGCAGACGTGGAAGTGAACAATTGCTACATGCGTCACTATTCCCGCGTCTTCAAGCCGACAGAAATTCAGATGATGCTGGCGGCCTTCTCCAACATCGAGACGGTGCACATTTCCGCCTACTCCCATCTGCTCGACACGATCGGCATGCCTGAGAGTGAATACGAAGCCTTCCTCAAATATGGGGAGATGAAGGACAAGTATGACTATATGCAGGAATGGGGTGTCGAGACGAAGGCCGATATCGCCAAGACACTGGCTGTTTTCGGTGCCTTCACGGAAGGCGTGCAGCTTTTTGCAAGCTTTGCGATCCTGTTGAACTTTCCGCGCTTCAACAAGATGAAGGGCATGGGACAGATCATCACCTGGTCGGCCCGCGACGAGTCACTTCACACCGAAAGCGCGATCAAACTCTTCCGCACTTTCATCGAAGAAAATCCGGAACTGTGGACCGACGAACTGCAGAAAGACATCTACAAGGCTTGCGAAACGGTCGTCACCCACGAGGATGCATTTATCGATCTCGCGTTTGAGATGGGCGCCGTCGAAGGGCTGAAAGCTGAAGACGTGAAATCCTATATCCGCTGGATTTCAAATCGTCGTCTCACTCAGTTGGGGTTGCTGCCCATCTACCGCGTGGAGAAAAATCCGCTGCCATGGATGGACGAAATGCTGAACGGCATTGAGCACGCAAACTTCTTTGAAAACCGTGCAACGGAATATTCCAAAGCCTCAACCCTTGGCAGCTGGGACGAAGCGTTCGACTGATCTCTAAGCCAGCCTGTCATTGCCGGGCTTGTCCCGGCAATCCAGAAGCCTCGAGCGCAAGAAACAACGCCCCGCTGGATGCCCGGAACGAGTCCGGGCATGGCATGTGATGGTGTTGTCGTGCACAGATCATCAGCCCAGATACCGTCGCCCCGGCCTCGCGCCGGGGGCCATGCTGACTCACGATTGCGTTGTACCGCCTCATGAGTCCGGGACTTATGCCTGCTTTCATGATCCTGCCAAGGATGGCACCCGTTTTCCTGTGAACCTGCGTGAGTCGAGGTTGGGCGCGTAAAATGATATAATAGTCATTTCGGTTTAGAAATGAGGAGATATGTCATGGCGCGTTTCACACCTCAATTACGTTGGAAGATTGCACAGGCGGCACTGCTGTCGAGCGCGGGTGCGCTGGANCCGTTGCCGGTGGAAGAATACATTCAGGCATCNATNATTGCCTCTATCGTGGCTGAAACATCATGCGACCCGATTAAATGTCAGATCGATCTCAATTTCGGTCAGCTTTACGAACCCTACATTCCGTTTTGTGTGCGTGATTTTACNGCAAAGGATTGCCTCAATCTTTTTGANACGGCACCGGGTGACAATGTTGTGGCCCGATTGTTGGCGGCCACAAAGGCACAGTGGAAAGCCGCCATGATTGAGTTGGCGATCTTGCAGACTGTTCATCGGCGTCATACAGCGGCGGAGTTCANAGATGAAGAGACGTTCGCGGCNCAAGATGCCTATCGGGATGCACTTGTTGAGCGATTGAAGCAGGCACAAAAACAGGCGAACGAATGCTGGGGCGGTGTCCTTGAAGCCATTCAAACATGCGAGGTTTCGCGGCCCCGCATCATTTCCGCCCGCCAGCAATCTGCGTATCTGTTGAACCTCGACACACATGGTTTTGGTCAGCTGGAAATGAAGCTCCTGCGCGCCGCGTCCATTCACCCGATTGATATTCATTGGGCCAGTCGCGTAATGAACCTTGTGGATCTCGACATTCGTGATGTGCCGCTAACGGAGGCTCTTGAGGGCATCATGAAGATCAATACGTTTGAAGACATCTATCACTGTACGTGTGAGCACGCTTAGCGAGAACGGAAATGCGANACGATTGAAGTGTACCTATTGATATCGTGTCGCATTCGAGGCGGGTCCGGGGGACGCCGGGTCAGAGCCCNGTCTCAGATTGTCATCCCGGGCCTGACCCGAGGTCGTTGCGCACGAGAATTGGCCCATCCTTCGCGACAGATTGGTCCATTGACGAAGGGCCATTGAAACCGCTTTATGGCGTCATGCGCATCCATCTGAAGCGGAATGAAAATGACTGACCTTGCCGATTGGACNCCCCGTCCCTTGCCACAGGCAGATCGCCTGGAAGGGCGCTTCATGTCCGCNATACGCTATGACGCNGCGCGCGACGGTGAGGGCTTGTTTCAGGCGGTCGGGCTGAAAGAGCAGGCGCATTTNTGGGATCATGTCCCGATAGGCCCTTTTGACGANGCGGCCGCGCTCAGCGCCTTCTACACGTTCGCAAACGAAAAGCTNGGTTGGATCACCTACACGTTCCGCGCCCCNCAAGGACCGGACGGGNAAGAGGGGGAGGTGCTGGGTTTGTCGTCCTACATGCGTCTCCGCCCGGAGCATGGCAGTGCGGAAGTGGGGTCCGTGGTCTTCTCTCCAAAGCTGCAACGTCCCCCCGCCGCCACNGAGGCCATGTACCTGATGGCGCGGCACCTGTTTGAGGATCTTGGGTATCGTCGCTACGAATGGAAGTGCAACGCAAACAACAAGGCCTCCGCTCGCGCTGCTGAGCGCTTTGGTTTTTCCTTTGAAGGCACGTTTCGTCAGGACCAGGTGGTCAAGGGCAAAAACCGCGACACGCTCTGGTTTTCCATGCTGGATTATGAATGGCCGCGNGTGCAGGCCGCCTTTGAAGCCTGGCTTCAACCCGCCAATTTTGACGGGAACGGCCGGCAGATATCCGCCTTGGCGACGCTCCGCGCGGGGTAAACCGCTGGTTTGATTGCCTCAGCCTCAAAACGCTCCTAGACTAAGANGAGAAGTTTAGCCGTTGTGAGTTCAGGAGTAGGATTGTGGCAAGCGTTGATGTGAGNACAGGAGCGAGGCGAAATCCGGGAACGGCAACGCAAGACGGTCGCACCGGCTATCCGGCCGAGTGGATGACACCGGATGAGATGAAGATNATCTCGAAACGGTCGATGAGCCGGGCGCTGGTGNTGTTCTTCTCCCATCTGGCACTTTACTTTGCATCCATGCTGGGCATTTTGGCCCCTTGGCCGTTATGGGTGAGTTTGGGCTTCTGCCTGTTGAACGGTTTTGCAATCGGCCTTCTGTATCTGATCGGGCACGAGGCGGCNCACCGCTCCTTTGCGCCGGGCACCGTGCTGAACGACTGGTTGGCGCGTGTTGCTTTCATTTTTCCAGCCCATTCACGCTCAGTCTGGGCAGAGGCGCACAATGTCACCCATCATCGCTACACCAATGTCTTGAAGAAAGACGGTGTATGGGAGCCGATGACCCTGGAAGATTATCGCAAGGCAGGTCCTGTCCGTCGTGCTTACGAACGCTTCGAGCGCTCTGCTTTCGGCGGGCTGACTTTTTATTATTGGGGCATTCTGCTCACACGCGCCGGTTTGCCATTGCTGATGGACACGCCAAACAAGTGGCGCCGTTTTGCCCCTGACATTGCTTTCATGCTGCTAAGTGTCGCAACGCTCATCACAGCCATCGGTCTGATTGGCCCGATGCTNGACCCGTCACGTACTTTCTGGGGGTCGGTGCTGCTGGGCTGGGTCGTTCCTTTTGTGATCGGCATGTGGATCATTTCTGTATCNATCTATCTTCAACACACACACCCGGACATTCTCTGGTTCGAAAACGAAGATGACTGGTCCTACTACGAAGCACAGATCAAAGGCAGTACCGATGTGATCCTGCCCTGGGCACTGCAAAAGGCTTTCCCGCTCTATCAGGAGGTGATGGATCATACAGCCCACCATGCTTACATGACGGTGCCGATCTATAATGTGCCGGCAGCGCAAGCCGCCATCCTGCGGACCTATGGTGATGATGTGATCTCCTACAAGATCACGCTTGCCCGCTATCTCGATATTGTCCGCAAATGCAAACTCATGGACCCGAAGCGCAAATGCTGGGTGGACTTCAACGGAAACCCGACCACCTGACCGACCCTCAGCGCGGGGCTTTGATGAGCGGCAGAACGGCCAGCGCCCCAAGNGAGAGAGCAAGCATGGCCGCCCCTGCACTCCACAGGCCATGGTCGATAAACGGTGCGACAGCGCCGGTCGCCAGTGCCGTGAAAGCCATTGAGAAAAAGATAATCAACGAGGACGCGCGCGCGCCATAATCCGGTACGACATCAAGCGCGCGGGAGAAGCCGGCNCCCCCGCNCAGCCCCAGGCCGATACAATAGGGAATGCCGCCAAGTGCCAACCCCCACCAGGTGGGAGCATCCGACAGAAGNGCATAGAGAAGCAGGCCTGCTGCGGCGATGATCTGCACATAATTAGCCCACCAGATGAGATTGTCAGGCGTCATGCGGCGCGCCAATGCGCCAGTGCCGTTTGCGGCAATGAGAAAAGTCGCAACCCAGCTGATCTGCACATAAACATACTCGCGTGGCCCCCCGTCCATATGTTCCACAATGAGCGTGGGAGCCGAAAAGACCACGGCGAGAAGCCCGGCAAGGGAGAGGCCATGGCTTACCGCATAACCCATAAATTGCCGATGCCTGAGAAGGGCAAAGAAACCCATCATAACAGGCCAGATGGANGTGTGATGGCTCTCCGGCCGGTCGTTTGGAATGTAGAAAATGGCCGCAATAAAAAGCGGCAGCCCCACGAGAACAATCACCCAGAAATTCGCCTCCCATCCGAAGGCGGCAAAGATCCATGCACCCAGAATGGGGGCGAGCGCCGGGATAATCGCGTCGATGCCACCAATCACAGANAGCGCATGGACAGCCCGGGCCTCGTCAAACAGGGGCTTGATCATGGGTGCGGTGAGCGTGGCGGACGCACTTGCCGCAAACCCTTGCAGAAAGCGGGCGGCAATCAGCCCTTCCACAGTTTCCGCGGTGGCGCACCAAAAGGAGGCGGGAACGAAAACCGCCATGGAGCCTACCAGTATCCAGCGTCGGTTCCACAGGTCGCCCGCCGCCCCGAAAAGGATCTGGCTGATGGCGAAGCCTGCACTGAAAGCGGCGAGTGTGAACTGAACCTGCTCGATCCCGGTGCCAAATATCGCCGGCAGATAAGGCACGGATGGCAAATAGAGNTCCGTCGCCGCAAGTGCCAGCATATTGGCGGCAACCAGGATGATGATNATGGGCAAACGATGGGGAACAAGATGCGACATATGAGAACCTGAGGAGATAGAAAAGAAAAAGCCCGGCAAAACCGGGCTCTTTTCTGCGGGAAGAGAAAGGTCTTGCGTTAGGCGGATGGTACAAGCGGGACAGGTACTGGCATGGGCATGCCAATCATCTCACACTTGTTGTTCATTCGTCCGCACATGGACCGTCTCCTCAAAGGTTCGCGCCGACTATGGCGGCAAGTTGTTCTGCCTGTCAACCCGCTGTAGCCGATCCTGCATATCGTTTAGCTNAGCACTTAAGCCATGAGGTAGACGCCACGACCGGAGGCCAGCAATTTGTCATTCGCGTCGAAGATTTTTGTTTCCGCGGTGGAGACCTTGCTGCCCAGTTTGATGATATGGCNTTCCGCCTTCANCTCCCCCACACCGGCAGGGCGATGATAATCGACACGCAGATCAACCGTGGCGAGCGAGAGGCTGCCTGTCGTCAGCACGGTATAAAGTCCCATCAGATCAATTACCGATGCCAGAATACCGCCATGCACGGTGGGCGGTGTCGGGTTGGAAACCAGTTCCTCCCTCCATGGTAATGTCACGGTGAGCGTGCCATGTCCGACCTCGGCAACTNTTAAACCCANCCAGCGCTGAAAAGGNGAAACATCAATTCGCTCTTGCCAGGCGGCAATGCCTTCATCGCTATTCATGNATCACACTCCAAACTCGGACATCATGACAGGCCGGCCTTCCTCTATGGANCGGTGCGCGGCCATGCCCATAAGAACGGCCTGAAGACCATCATGAGCGCTGACCTTTGGTGCGGTATTGTTGAGTATGGCCGCNTGAAAATCGAGATGCTGATAATAGCTCGCGCCGTGGTGATAACCTGCCTTGAGCACTTTCTCATCGACGGAGACATGNATGGTCTCAACCTGGCGTGGCTCCCGCGTACCAACCACAATATTGCTTTCCGGGATAAGGCACTCCGCTTTACCCTTGTCACCAACNGCGCAGAGTTCTTCCTGGTTGCGGGATGCCTCCGCAAACATGCAAAGATCATGCGCGGCGCGGACCCCATTGTCGAAATCAACGATCNCGAAAGCATTGTCGAGAATGTCCGGGGTCTCCCCGTCGTAAATCTCGTCCAGATGGTTTACNTCCTGGCCACCACTTGCGTAGATGCGAACGGGTTCCGCCTGCACCACATGGCGCATCATGTCGAAATAGTGGCAGCTTTTTTCCACCAGCGTACCCCCNGTGTTGCGGCTGAACCGGTTCCAGTCCCCGACTTTCTTGAGGAAAGGGAANCGGTGCTCGCGGATCGAGAACATCCGNAGCTTCCCAAGCGCATCACCATGCACATGGCTCACAAACCGTGTGACAGGTGGCATATAGCGATATTCCATCCCGACCCAGAAAACCCCCTTGTGGCTTTGNGCCCGGTGTGCGACTTCCTTTGCATCCTCAACATTCGTGCATAAAGGNTTTTCACACAGAACATGCAAACCTGTCTCCCAGACAGGTTCCAGAACGGAAGCATGGGTGAAGTTCGGTGTGGCAATCACAAGTACGTCAACCTTGCCGGAGGCCAGGAGATCCCGGTGATCTTCAAAAACGGCAACTTCNTCGCGGGCCTTCTTGTCANGCTTGAGCGTAGANAGAGCCCAGTCACGCGATCCTTCGTGAGGGTCAGCAATGGCCGTCACNCGGGCACCGTCCACAATCTCTATGTTCATGATATGCTCAATGCCCATCATGCCTGTGCCGATAATCCCGTAACGAAGCGGCGTGCTCATGTGTGAAACCTCTCTAGTGACAAGCGGGGCCGACTGGCTAAACTCATTCCCTGATGAACATCATGACTGGAAATATGACTTATTTGCCTATTACTTCTGATTTGCGTCCGCTCGGCAAGAGCGGCCTTGATGTTTTCCCGCTGGCGTATGGCATGTGGCGCTTNGCGGGTACCAATGCGTCTANCGCGCGGGAAAAAATTGATACTGCGCTTGCGTGCGGCATGACGCTCTTTGATACAGCCGATATTTACGGGGTCGATGGGGGCGGTAAAGCAGGTGACGCCGAACAATTGTTCGGTGAGGCACTGAAACTCGACCGGTCAATCCGCGACCGGATGGTGATTGCAACCAAAGGCGGGATTGAGATCGGGGAACCNTATAATTCATCAGCGGATTATCTGACAAAGGCGTGCGAGGGATCGCTTAAACGGATGGGGATAGAGCGTATTGACCTCTACCAGATCCATCGGCCGGACCTGTTGACCCATCCCGCGCANGTNGCGGGTGTATTGTCGAGGCTGAGAGNGGACGGCAAGATTGCTCATGTCGGGGTGTCCAATCACACGCCTGCCCAGTTTGAGGCCCTCCANGCCTATCTGGATTTTCCGCTTGTGTCTCATCAGCCGGAAATGTCCTGTCTTGTTTATGGGCCTCTTTTTGACGGGGTCATCGATCANGCCATGCGGGGGCAGGTGGCTGTTCTTGCATGGTCTCCCCTTGCGGGCGGGCTTTTGGGTGCGACCGCTGATGATAGTGCGCCCGGCCGCATGGCATTGCNCACCGAACTGGATAAACGCGCATCCGCGCAAAATGTGTCGCGGGATGCNGTGGCACTTGCCTGGCTGTTGGCTCACCCGGCTGGCATTATTCCGATTATCGGTACACAGACGCNGGCGCGCATTGAACGCTCGCTTGATGCGTTCAAGGTCAAGATGACCCGGCAGGACTGGTACAACATCCTGCAGGCTGCAATGGGAGAACGCTTGCCATGAGCAAAGATGACAGCGATATGCCGATGGAAGTCGCCTGGTTCTCTGCGCTCTGCGATGANGATTATGAATATCTCGGCGTGCCGGAGCNACGTTTGCAAAGCTCGCTTCATCATTGCNCCAAAATAGTGCGCGCGGCGGAAGATGGTGGGTTTGACAATATTCTTCTCCCCTCCGGCTATGCACTGGGCATCGATGCGACAGCCTTTGCCGCTGCCATGGCACCCTTGACGGAGCAGATCAGGTTACTGCTTGCGGTGCGGTGCGGGGAGATGTGGCCGCCCCAGCTGGCGCGTCAGTTGGCAAGCCTCGATCAAATGTTGGGTGGCAGGCTCAACATCAATATCATCTCAAGCGACATGCCGGGGGAGACGCTGGCCTCCCCGTCCCGGTATGGNCGTACCCTGGAAATCATGGAAATCCTCCGTACCCTCCTGGCGGGGNAGGCGCTTGAGCATCAGGGGGAACACTTTAAACTGACGCTGGAGCCACCTCGTATCAGGACGGTGAGCGGTAAGTGCCCACCTTTCTATTTTGGTGGCCTGTCACCCGATGCTCGTGATGTGGCGGCAAAAGCCGCTGACGTGTTTCTCATGTGGCCCGACGAAGAGCCAAATGTGGAAGCTATTCTCAAAGACATGCGGAAACGGGCGGCGGCCCAGGGCCGCACTTTGCGTTTCGGTTACCGGGTTCATGTCATCGTGCGCGAAACNGAAGCNGAAGCACGTGCCTATGCAAAGCATCTTATGAGCAAGCTGGANGATGCGGAAGGCGAGGCCATTCGCAAAAAGTCNCTCGACGCCACGTCGGAGGGTGTCCGGCGTCAGGCAGAGATGNGAGACAAGGCGGATGNTGATGGTTTTGTCGAAGCGCATTTGTGGACCGGTATCGGACGGGCACGATCGGGCTGTGGAGCGGCGATCGTTGGAGACCCGGATCAGGTGCTGGCGNAGCTTCAGCNCTACCGGGCGATGGGTCTCGAAGCCTTCATTCTGTCAGGCTACCCGCATGCGGCAGAGTGCGATCTTTTTGCCCGTTACGTTCTGCCCAGCCTCCACCACCAGCCATTGGTGTTCTAGATGAATAAAGCAGATNACAAGAAGGTCAGGTCTGAAACACCGCAAACCCGGTCGCCGTCATATGCGTTGGCTTATGATGACGACACGTTCATGCGGCGGGATGATCTGCGTGCCGTTCGGTTGCAACTCGAACTGTTGAAGCCCGATCTCATTCTCGATGAAAACAATATTCGTTCGACGATTGTGGTTTTCGGATCTGCGCGTGTCCCAAGTCCTGAACATGCGGAAAGCGCGTATGAAAAGGCCGTGCGGGCGGCGGACGAGCTGCAGGATGAAAACGCAAAAGCACTTGCCATTAAACGGGCAGGCCGTGTGCGTGCCCGTGCCCGTTACTATGAGGAAGCTCGCCGCTTCGCCCGGATCGCTTCGGAAAATGCGCATGCCAATACCGAACTGGACTTTGTAATCGCAACCGGTGGCGGGCCTGGGATCATGGAAGCCGCCAACCGTGGGGCCGCGGACGCAGAGGCGGTGTCGATCGGTTACAATATTTCCTTACCGCACGAACAATCACCCAATCCGTTCATTACGCCGGCACTTTGTTTCCAGTTCCACTATTTCGCGCTGCGCAAAATGCATTTTCTGATGCGCGCAAAAGCGCTGGTAATTTTCCCCGGCGGCTTTGGCACGCTGGACGAACTGTTTGAGACCTTGACCCTCATTCAGACGGGCAAGATTGAACCCATGCCCGTGCTGCTGTTTGGCCGCGAATACTGGAGCCGGGTGGTCAACTTCGAGGCGATGGTCGAAGAAGGCGTTATCGAGCCCGCTGATCTTGACATTATTACCTATGTTGAAAGCGCAGAGGCGGCGTGGGAGCTGATCGACACGTTCTATGATGAGCCAGGGGCAAAACCGCCCCTGATGCGCTGCTCACCCATTTGACGTACCTCTTTCCGGTCAGCCCGCCATCGTTGGTGCGCGCAGAATTTCTTTTAGCCGGTTCCGGAACCATCTGTGGCCGGGATCATCTTTAAGCGTTTCAGACCAGCTTTGATAAACCGGCGAACGCGGCATTTCGAGTGGCAGCTCTTTGATGGCGATCGGCAGGGTTTCCGCAAATCGAAGGGCGAGGTGATAGGGAACTGTCGCGACATACTGGCTTTCGGCTGCGATATACCCCATCGGAATAATGCGGCTGACTTCGACCGCAAAGCGACGGTGAATACCCAGATGACGAACATACCGGTCAAAGGCATGCACATAGGTGTGTCCTGGATCCAGCCGGATATGCGCGGCGGTTTCGTAGTCCTGCGCGCTGAGTGTCCGGGCCTGCGCCAGTGGGTTGTCTCGCGCCATGATGCAGACAAGACGATCATCAAACACAATCTCGGACACATAGCCCGTCCTGTCGATCGGGAGCGTGTCCCAGGCAAGATCGACCGTGCCATCCTTCATTTCTTTTGAAAGTGTGGAGCCGGCAGGCGCCAGGGCTGTGATCTGAATATGGGGCGCTTCCACAGACAATATGGAAATGATCTTCGGCAGAAAAACGACTTCGCAATAATCTCCCATCGCTACAACGAAGTTGCGTTTGGACGTATCGGGATGAAAGGAGGTTGCGTCTGTCAGGCCCGCCCGGACAAGGTCAAGCGCTTGACGAATAGGCTGGGCCAGCGCATCAGCCCGCGGGGTTGGGACCATACCTTTTGCCGTGCGTGTGAAAAGAGGGTCGCCCGTCAGGGCACGCAGACGGGAAAGAGCGTTCGAAATTGCTGGCTGGGTCATCCCCACCCGTTCGGCGGCACGGGTCATGTTGCGTTCCGTCATGATGGCATCAAAAATCGTCAGAAGATTAAGGTCCACATTGCGCAAGTTCATGGTGCTGCCTCGTATTATTCATCACGTGAATGATACATATGTCTTATTAGAATTGGGAGAGGAGAAGGTGAGCGCATAGCCTTTTGTCAAATAACGGGAGGCAGGAGGCAAAGCCCATGCAATACAATCTCATTCATGTGCGGCAATTAAACCCGGTAATCGGGGCAGAGATACACGGTGTGGATCTGTCCAAGCCGATTGGGGAGGGCACCTTCGCGGAAATTGAAGCGGCCCTTCACGCTTACCAGGTCATCTTTTTTCGTGATCAGGAACTGGACCCGGAAAGCCACATTCGCTTTGCCCGCCAGTTTGGCGAGCTTGAACCACCACATCCATTTTTCGATCAGATACCGGAACATCCCCAGGTGTCTGTCCTTGAAAATGACGAAGCGCGGAAACCGGTGACAAATATCTGGCACACGGATGTCACGTGGCGCGACAAGCCACCCATGGGGTCGGTGCTTTACGGGGCGGACATTCCAGACTGCGGCGGAGACACGCTCTGGGCAAGCATGTATGCGGTATATGATGCTTTGTCGGAGGATCTGAAACAGACGCTGGAGGGAAAGCGGGCCGTCCATTCGATCGAAGTGTATGGCGCATCCGACTATGACAATGCGAAAGACGAAGCTTCATTCGCGGAAATCCTCAAAAAATATCCGCCGCGTTCACACCCTGTTATTCGCACACACCCGGTGACGGGGCGCAAGGCACTGTTCGTCAACTCAACCTTCACGCAATATATCGAAGGAATGGATGAAGCAGAGAGCCGCCATATCCTGGATGTCCTGTTTGACATGGTGAAGGTGCCGGAATTTCAGGTNCGCTTCACGTGGGCCAAAGGGTCGGTCGCGGTATGGGACAATCGCGTGACACAGCATTACGCGGTCGCAGATTATTGGCCGCGCCATCGGCGCATGCATCGCATCACCATCAATGGTGACACGCCATATTGAGGTTATTTTCCAGGATCAATCACGGCGCCGGTTTCNGGATCAATGGCAACAACACGGTGACCATCCTGCTTCCAGGCCGTGATGCCGCCTGCAAGATGGGCAGTCTCACCACCAAGGTGAACAGACGCCTTGTCAGCGGCCATGGCTGAGCGCTTGCCGGTGCCGCACTGGAAGACAATCGTCGGTCCGCCTGTCGGCAGATAGGNCGGATCAAATGTGGAGAGTGGAAAATTCAAGGCACCATGAATGCGCTCCGCCGCGAACTCTCTCGGCTCGCGCACATCAATCAGAANGATGGAATGCGCATCCAGCTTGGATTTCACATCTTCTGGCGTAAGATCGGTCAGCACATCAAACTCCTTTATCGCCTTCGGCATTTAAGTTATATTAGAAAACATGAATATAGAAGTAAAGCCTCATCAGGCGGAAAAAGCCGCGCAATTACTCAATGCGATGAGCAATCCGCATCGACTGCGCGTGCTGTGCGAGCTGCATGCCGGTGAACTGATGGTGGGCGACCTGCAGGACCGGATCGGCATCAGTCANTCCAACCTCTCGCAGCAATTGGCGCGGTTGCGTCGCGATGGGCTGGTTTCGACCCGTCGTGAGAGNCAGAAAATTTTCTATACGCTTGCAAGTGATGAAGTGGTGCAACTTATCCACCTGTTGCACGAGCTTTTTTGCAAAGACGCTGACGTTTAAAAAGCGGCGNTTCAAAAAAATCATCCACTTATCCCCGCCTTCGTGCGTGCGCTTAATCTTTCTGTCGATTGGCAGCAAAGGAGAGCAGGCCCGTGGAGTGGAAAAAGATGGAGTGGCAGAAAATCGTGGCAAGTGTGGCGCCAGGCCTTGCGACAGCCCTGGCGGGCCCGATGGCGGGCGTGGCTGTGCGTGGCATTGCAACCGCGCTGTGGGGGGAGGAGCGGCAGAACGGTGCGGGGGAAGCGGACATTCAGGCCGTTGANCAGGCGGTACTGGCAGCTTCGCCGGAAGACCTGCGGAAGCTGAAGCAGGCAGATTTCATATTCCAGCGGCAGATGAAAGAGCTTGAAGTGGATCTGGAGCATCTGGCCACGCGTGACCGGGCTCATGCNCGCGAACGCCAGGTGAAGACCGGAGACNGAATGCCGGGGCTGATTGCCAGCGCCGCNCTTGCGGGTTTCTTCGGNATCCTGACGGCGATGATTTTTGCGAAACTCCCACCGGGCTCCGAAGCCCCGCTCAATGTGATGCTGGGTGCGCTGGGGTCTTTGGTTGTGGCGATCGGAAATTTTTATTTCGGTTCCAGCGCCGGATCGTCCGCCAAAACAGACCTGATCGCCAACCTNCTGGCACAGCAGGCAGGCCNGATACAGCCGACACAACAGACGCAGCAGACACAACAGATAAGAGGGCATGTCACGCATGCNCCCGGTACTTCATTTTAACCCCCGAAAGGAAAATCACATGGACAGATTTGATGCTTATGCAACCGGCCTGGAAAGCCCGGCAACAGACGCCTTCCCGGTAACACCGGCCAATGGCGCAGACCTCGCCCAGGTGACCCGCGCGATCTATGTCGGCACNGCGGGGCATCTGGTNGTCCGCATGAAAGCCGGCGCCACGGTGACCTTCAAGAACGTGAGCAGCGGAGCAGTGCTGGCGGTCCGTGCAGTGGGGGTGGAGGGGACTGGCACAACCGCCACAGACATCGTGGGGCTGGCATAATGTTGGATATTGGCTTCGGCATTGCGCCGCNTGCCGGGCATCGACCGGGAATACGCGATATGTTCCCGGGGGCGGACTGGGCAGCTGACTTCGAAGAGGGAGCCTATTTTGCNAACGGTGCCGCACTGACCTTGAACGCGGTCGTCTCGGATACCCGCGCCAGTCCGATCNTACTGGCTGACCCCGAAGGGTGGCTCACGACGCTGCCTGCGGCCACGCCGGNACGCACAGGCCGGGGGCTTCACGTCTATGGTCCGGCAACGCCGCTTGTCAGTGCGTCGGATGAGTTTTCAACCTGGAGCCTGCAGAACGGCGCGACAATTATCCCCAACGCGGCGCTCGGGGCAGACGGGGCGGTCAGCGCGGCACGGGTGACCGGCGCCAGTGGTCAGTCCAGTTCAGCGCTCTACACGTCGCTGCCATCCGTGACNGCCAGGCGGATCAAGAAAGTGTTCCGCGTCAAGGCAGACACGGCCGACAAGCTGAACTTCGGTCTATATNAGTCAGGTCCGGGCTGGTTTGCCCAGACCTCAAGAATAAGGTCCGGCCCCGGCGTGGTGAGTGGCACCCACCTGCAATTGCTGACCGGGTTGAGGACAGATGCATTCACCGAAGTTGAAGTAACCCTCAATGATGCCCAAAGCGGGATCGTTAAAATCTACATCTACCCGGACGGTGCAACCGTGAGCGATGGAAAATCGATCCTGCTCGACTTTGTACAGGCGACAAGCTGGCCTGCTGAACCGATCATCAATCCCGACCTGCAGACAAGCGGCACACTCATGGTGCGGGAGGCCTGTCGGCCGCATTTGGTNCCAGGNAGCGGCGGGACNCCATTTGAAGGGNATGATCCGTCAAACCCCTTNCTGACATTTGCTGTGGANTGGGAGGGGGCACCCGTCGCGACGGGCGTTTCAAAACATCTTCTCTACCTGCAAAAGGCCGCTGATCACGGTATGAGCCGGGCGAACCGTGTCGCGCTCTATCTGAGTGAACCCTCCTCCTCACTGACCTTGGCGGTCTACGATGAGGGGGGCACGTTTCAAGGTGGCGCGAATGCGGGCAACGGCGTGAATGATGGTGGCAGGCACCGCGCCCTGGGGCTGATTGATCACAGCACAAGATCACTTACCCTTGCGGTAGATGGGCAACCGCCTGTATCGCTCACAGCCGCCGCGTTTGCCTGCCCGTTTGGTGTTGCAGGGTTGGGGCATGACTATCTGGCACAATCAGCCAATCACCTGAACGGGGTAATCACACGCGCAGCCTTTGCCAGCGGAAATCGGCTTGAAAGCTGGATGGGATGAAGTGGGGGTGACTGGTGCTGCCGGAGAGAATTGAACTCTCGACCTCTCCCTTACCAAGGGAGTGCTCTACCCCTGAGCTACGGCAGCGAAGGCTTGTTCGGGGGGACCCCTCGAAAGCGCGGGGAAAGTGCCACAGGCCACCCCGTCGCGCAAGGGCAGATTGTCCAGAAAGCACCCTGAAACCAGCGCGAAAAAACGAAGGTTCTCAAATGCTTGGCCCCCAAGTTGACGGACAGCCCGGCCACATGCGACATCTCGAGCCTCTCTGATAGCAGCCAGCCCGTTAAATCCCTGTAAAAAGGTTGGCGGGCGGCCCGGCCGAACGGACAGTGAGACAGCGAACCGAGAGACAATGAACGGCGAGACGATGACGGGGCCAGACAAAAATAATCAAGACAGAAGCAATCAAGACGCAGGCCTTAGAGATGGCCAGAACAGGGATGCGCAGGGTGCGACCACGGCAAAGCCGTCCGCCGGCAAGACCAGACCAGGGCCCGAATCGAAAGAAGACCGTCTGGGCGCAGCCCTTCGCGCCAATCTTCGCCGTCGCAAAGCCCAGGCCCGCGGTCGCAAGTCTGACGATAACCCGGTCTGAGCCTGCCCTTAACCACCCCTCTTAACGACAAGAGCATTTCGGCCTTTCCTTTGCCCAATCTTGGGCGACGCTCCGGGCCCGCCAAAGCCCCATCGGGGTCTTCATCACGGTCGATGATCGACCTCAGTAAGCCGGAAAGGCAAACGGAACGCATGGATACGCTTCACATTAAAGGTGGCAAACCTCTCTCCGGTGTGATCCCGATCAGCGGCGCAAAAAATGCGGCTCTACCGCTGATGACGGCAGCCCTGCTGACAGAGGGTGATGTGCTGCTGGACAATGTACCGCGTCTGACAGATGTGCGAACCCTGATCCGCCTGCTGACCGAACTGGGGTGTGAAGCCGAATTTTCTGAAGGAAGTGCGGACAGTTTTGGACAAGGGCTCCGCCTGAATGCGGCCAATATTACCTCAACGACAGCCCCTTATGAGCTGGTTAGCCAGATGCGCGCGAGCTTCTGGGTGCTGGGGCCGCTTCTGACCCGTTTTGGGGAGGCGCGTGTGTCATTGCCCGGCGGGTGTGCCATTGGTGCCAGGCCGGTGGACATTTACATCAAAGGGCTGGAGGCCATGGGCGCCAGCATCGAGATTGTCGATGGCTATGTGCATGCGACGGCCAGGAACGGTCTGAAGGGCACACATTTCCGCTCATCACTGGTTTCAGTCGGCGCAACCCATACACTCATGATGGCGGCAACGCTCGCCGAAGGTGAAACCGTGCTTGAGAACGCGGCCCGGGAACCCGAAGTGGGGGATCTTGCTGCATGCCTGACGGCCATGGGCGCCCGGATCGAAGGGGCGGGGACAGATACCATTCGCATCACAGGTGTGAAAAAGCTGGGCGGGGCAAATCATCGTGTTCTGGCGGACCGGATCGAAGCCGGAACCTTCGCCATTGCCGCCGCCATGACAGGGGGCCCGATCACGCTGACAGGCCTGGTGCCGGAAACGATTGACGCTGCTCTTTCCGTTCTGCGGGCTGCGGGTGCACGGGTGGATGTGTCGGGTGATCGCGTGACAGTGGAACGTACAGCAGGCCCCATACGCGCCGTTGATGTGGTAACGGAAGTCTATCCGGGCTTTCCGACAGACCTGCAAGCCCAGTTCATGAGCCTGATGACATTGGCGGATGGTGAATCCGAAATTGTGGAGCGGATTTTTGAGAACCGCTTCATGCATGTACAGGAGCTGGCCCGCTTTGGCGCCAATATCTCTCTCCATGGCGACATGGCGCTGGTCCACGGGGTAAAGCGGCTGACAGCCGCTCCTGTCATGGCAAGTGACCTCAGGGCGTCGGCTGCCTTGATTATTGCAGCGCTCGCTGCAGAAGGTGAAACCATCGTCAACCGTGTTTACCACCTGGATCGTGGTTTTGAGCGGATTGAAGAAAAACTCCGGGCGTGCGGTGCTGAAATCTGGCGTGAGAAGGCCTGAAGCACTGAAGATCCATGTTGGCCGGGTGGTTGGCCCGCTCTTCTGTGCGGCCCGTTGTGCGGCCCATTGTGCAGCTCGTCTGGGGGTGCCATTTATCCCCCAATCGTGTATGAAGCGCAGGCAGTGTCTGACAGGGCATGCGTGATGGAACGAAACTCACACCAATCTGGAACATTATGAGCGATCTGAGACTGAGTGCTGAAGACAGTGATGATCTGGCCGTGATGGCGGCTTATCTGCAGGATGCTGTTCTGCTGGTGAAAGATGTTGCCTATTTGCCGGGTACGCGCCGGATAGCACTGGTGATGAACCGGTTTTGCTGGGAAAACGAAATGGGCAAGGAGGCGACCAGACGTCCCGGTCGCAAGACCCATTTGCGGGCACGAACCGGCCTGCATTTCGATCAGGTTGAAGGCGTCAAAGCCCGAAACATTGCGCAAGACAGGCCCGATGGCGTGTTGAACCTGCTGACGATCAGCTTTGAACCCGGCAGGGATGCCCCCGGTGGTACAATCGTCCTGACCTTCTCCGGCAACGGGGAAATACGTATTGATGTTGAGGCACTGGAGGCCCATTTGGCAGACATGGGTGGACGCTGGGAAACACCCAATCTTCCCTCGCATGAGACCGGGTAAGCCCAGGAATTTGATCTCCCCACCAAGTACCTCCCCTCCAAGCACGATCGAAGCGGACCGACAAGATGACCTACAGGCTGGATACGAAAGAGCCCGGATTTGAAGCCGCCTTTGCCGACTTTCTGACGTCAAAGCGGGAAGTTTCGGAAGACGTGAACAAGGTTGTCCACGATATTATCGCAGACGTGCGAACACGCGGTGATGAGGCTCTGCTCGAATATACAAACCGTTTCGATCGCCAGTCGCTGACCGCAGACGCGCTGGCCGTCACGCCGGCAGAGATCGCAGCTGCGGTAAAGGCCTGCGACCGGGAAACGCTTGATGCATTAAACGTGGCCGCCGCGCGGATTGAAGCCTTTCACAAAGGACAAATGCCGCAGGATCGTCGCTACACGGACAGCGACGGGGTGGAGCTGGGCGAAAAATGGACGAGCATTGGGGCCGTCGGTCTTTATGTGCCGGGGGGAACCGCAGCCTATCCAAGTTCGGTGCTGATGAACGCCGTGCCTGCCAGAGTGGCGGGTGTGGAACGGATTGTCATGGTTGTACCAACGCCGGATGGCGTGATGAACAATCTGGTCCTGGCCGCGGCACAGATTGCGGGCGTGAGTGAAATCTACCGCGTGGGCGGTGCCCAGGCTGTGGCGGCACTTGCCTATGGCACCAGAACGATCCAGCCGGTGGACAAGATTGTCGGCCCGGGCAATGCCTATGTTGCGGCGGCAAAAAGACAGGTTTTCGGAACGGTCGGGATCGATATGATCGCAGGGCCGTCGGAAATTCTGGTGCTGGCAGACGGGGAAAACAACCCGGACTGGATTGCAGCTGATCTGTTAAGCCAGGCTGAACATGACGCCGTGGCGCAGTCCATTCTGATGACAGACGACCGTGCTTTCGCCGAACGTGTATCGGCGGCGGTAGACGCGCAATTGGCCCAGTTGGATCGCAGCGCGATCGCGCGGGCCAGTTGGGACGATTTCGGGGCGATTATTCTGGTAGGAAGCCTGGACGCGGCCGTGCCGCTGGTGGACCGCCTTGCTGCGGAACATCTGGAGATTGCGGTGGCGGATCCTGAGCCATTGGCGCGGAAAATCCGCAACGCGGGTGCCATGTTCCTGGGTCGCTATACGCCGGAGGCGATCGGTGACTACGTCGCAGGTACCAACCACGTTTTGCCGACCGCCCGGTCTGCGCGTTTTTCCTCCGGCCTGTCGGTCATGGATTTTGTGAAGCGCACCTCGATTGTGAACTGCTCGGCGGACGCGCTGGCGGCAATCGGTCCGGCGGCGGTGAAGCTTGCCACCGCAGAAGGGCTGGATGCTCATGGTAAATCAGTCTCAATCCGGCTTAACCGGGGGTGAGCGGGAAGGGTGCCTTGCTTACATTTCAGGTGGCTTTGCGCGCGTGCCTCTCGCCAGTTCAAAAAATAGCGGTTAGAGTGGCGACATGACGCACGGAACCGACAGTCAGGGGGCGGCACGCGTGGACAACACGGATATGACCGCCACAACGGAAGGAGACCCTTTCCGTCTTATCGAGATTACGCTCGATGAGAGTACGGTCGTGCGCCGGTCTCCCGACATCGAGCATGAACGCAAGGTCGCAATCTACGACCTGCTGGAAGGCAATTCATTCCGCCCGGAAGGCTCTGAAGTCGGGCCTTATCGCCTTCACCTGTCGGTGGAGGAAAACAGGCTCGTGTTTGATATCCGCACCGGCGAGGATGAACAACATGCCAAAGTGATGTTATCGCTGACACCTTTTCGCAAGATTGTGAAAGACTATTTTCTGATCTGCGAAAGCTATTACGATGCCATCAAAACAGCTGCGCCCGCTCAGATTGAAGCGATTGATATGGGACGCCGGGGTCTTCACAATGAAGGCTCGGAGCTGCTGAAGGCACGGCTGGACGGAAAAATTGCTGTCGACTTTGACACGGCAAGGCGGCTGTTCACGCTGATCTGCGTTCTCCACATCAAGGCCTGACCATGAACGGGGGAGAGGCGAAGAACGAGGCCGAAGCCCGGCCCGGCGCGGTACTGTTTGCATGCACACTCAATGCCGTGCGTTCACCCATGGCGGAGGCGTTGGCAAAACATCTCTACGGCACTTCCATGTTTGTGGATAGTGCCGGTGTGGAGTGTGGTGAGCTGGATCCGTTCGTTCTGGAAGTATTGGACGAGATCGGATATACGCGGAAAATTCATCACGCAAAATCGCTGGACGATTTGCAGGACCATTCTTTCGATCTCGTGATCGCGCTGACAGAGGAGGCGCGGGCGACAGCGGAGCGGGTCATGGCGAATGACGGGGTGGAGATCGAGCTGTGGCCGGTGATAGATCCGACAGAAGCCGGTGGCGCCCGGGCGCAGCGGCTCGCGGCGTATCGCCATTTAAGAGACGACCTGATCGGACGTCTGAAACGTCGCTTCGGCGAGGCCGCAAAACCCGGTGTGTGAGGGGACAAGGGTCATTCACCGACGACATGTATAGAATTTGACGCGAGAAATGCGCTAAATCCACGAAAATGCCCCACTTTGACGGGTCATTTGGGCTTAATGGCTTGATTTCCGAACCGGTCTTGCGCATTCTCCGGCCAACTTGAAAAAGGACGATTATGGCGAAGGAAGAGCTTCTTGAGTTCCCGGGAACGGTTGTAGAACTGTTGCCCAACGCAACGTTCCGAGTGCAACTCGAGAACGACCACGAGATCATTGCCCACACAGCAGGCAAGATGCGCAAAAACCGCATTCGCGTGCTGGCAGGGGATAAGGTATTGGTGGAAATGACCCCCTATGATCTCACCAAAGGCCGGATCACCTACCGTTACAAATAGGCGCTCCGCTACACATCGGAGAGCCCGGCTCGGCGGTGCGTTGGACAGGTGAGAAAATGGCTGACGCAACCATCAACAGACAATCAGCAACACAAACGGGTTCGGTTCGCCTGGTTCTGGCGAGCGCGAGCCCGCGTCGGCTTGAACTCCTGGCGCAGGTTGGCATTGTGCCCGATGCGGTCTGCCCGGCAGACATAGAAGAAATCCCGTACGCCGGGGAGCTGCCGCGGGTCCATGCTGAACGGCTGGCCCGGGAAAAAGCAGCCTTCATTGCCCGCCGTGAAGACGAAGCCTTTGTGCTGGCCGCCGATACGGTTGTTGCCTGTGGACGGCGTATTCTGCCCAAGGCAGAAGATGAAGCAACCGCCGCGCAGTGCCTGGACTTGTTACGAGGGCGCGCTCACCGCGTATATACCGGTATTTCGCTCGTGACAGCGGGGCGTCAGACGACAAAAACCGTCATGACACGGGTTGTTTTCGCCAATTTTTCCCAGGCCGACCAAAAAGCATACCTGAAGAGCGGGGAATGGCACGGCAAGGCGGGGGGCTATGCGATCCAGGGCCGGGCAGCTGCGTTGATCCGCAGCGTGAACGGCTCCTATTCCAATGTCGTGGGGTTGCCCCTGTATGAGACCGTCAACCTTTTAAAGGGAATGGGTTTTCCGCCCTACCCATGTTCCTGACGTTAGTGTTAGTATTTACAGGCTCTTTTGGGGGAAGGGGCAAGTTGCGTGAGCCTGTTGCCGCGCGGCGCATGTTTGGCCATAGCGACCTGTCTGTTGATTTGTGCCTGAACGTGTATTGGATGTGACAGCCGGGGAACGGGTCGAGGCCCATCGTAAACGACGTATGGCAGACGAAGTATTGATCAATGTGGGTCTGGGTGAGATCCGGGTGGCCGTCATGGACGGCGATGCGCCTGTTGAACTTGTTCTGGAACGTACCAGCGAAGACGACCTGCAGGTAAAGACCGGACGGGCCGGACATTCCCTGCTGGGAAACATCTTTTACGGCCGTGTGCAGCGCGTGCTGCCGGGCATGCAGGCCGCCTTCGTGGATGTTGGCCTGTCGCGCGCCGGTTTTCTGGGCGCCCGCGAGGCTCGCTGCCTTTGCGAACTGACCGGCCTCGACGAACGCACGCTGCCGCCTATCAGCTCCTGCGTGACGGAGGGAGAAGCCATCCTCGTGCAGGCGGTGAAAGACCCGATCGGAGAGAAGGGCGTGCGCCTTTCCGCGAATGTGACATTGCCCGGCAGACTGCTGGTCCTGGTCCCCAATCAGTCGGGCGTGGTTCTGTCGCGCCGCATTGACGACGAGATGGAGCGGGAGCGGCTGACGGCGATGGTTTCTGGTCTGGCGGAACGTTTTAACGCGATGGGCGTGACGGGGGAGCCTGCCGGTTTCATCGTGCGAACGGCCGCGATGGGTATGACGGAAGAAGCCTTGATGGAGGATGCCCGCAGGCTCGCTGACGACTGGGCGGAAGTACGGGCGATCCAGAAGAAATCATCGCCACCGTCCGTTGTTTTTCATGATCTTGATCCCGTGGCGAAGACCATGCGTGATTTTGTCAGCATGGATACCGCGCGGGTCCAGATAGATGATGCAACCGCCTATGATGAGGCGATCCGCTATTGCAAGCGTGCCATGCCGCATATGGCTGAACGTGTCTCACTCTACAATGGGCCCGGCACGGTGTTCGATCAGTATGATATTGACGGGGCGATAGAGCAGGCGCTCGATCCGCGTGTCGAATTGCCGTCGGGGGGATGGATAACCATCGAGACAACGGAGGCTTTGACGGCCATTGATGTAAATTCCGGGCGCTATACCGCAGCCACCGGACTGGAAGAAACCTCAGTACGCTCAAACATTGAAGCTGCGCAGGCTATTGTTGATCAGGTGCGGTTGCGGGGGACAGGTGGCCTCATCGTGATCGACTTCATCCATATGAACGATCCGGCGAACATCGAGAAAGTGCTCGCAACGCTGCAGGAAGGCTTCGACAAGGACCGGGTACCAACGCAGGTCTCTGCCATGTCCGAATTCGGCCTTGTGGAGATGACGAGAAAGCGCGTGCGCGAACCGTTGGAAAAACTGCTGACGGAACCGGTTTACGGAGACGGGCGACCACGCATGAAAACGCGTGGCACCGTCGCAAACGAATTGCTCCGCGCGATCGAACGTGTTGCAGCCCGCTATCCCGGTGCCCCCATCTCTGCGCGGGCATCGTATGATGTGATTGCCTGGTTGCAGGAGAGCCATCCACGCCTGGTGGAAAGCCTTCAGGCCCGCGTGGCGGGGCCTGTCCGGCTGGAGCCGATGTGCGGCTTCGACCGCGAACAGATTGATGTAGGGCCGCAGCGGCCCTGAAGCCTCTTTGGATAGAAGACCCGGATGTCAGACGACAATGTAACCCCTCTGAGGCCATCCAGGCCCTGCGCCATTTGCGGGAAGAAAACCCAGCCTGCATTCCATCCTTTCTGTTCCAAACATTGTGCAGATGTAGATCTGAACCGCTGGTTGAAGGGCGCTTATGTGATCCCCGCAGCGGAGGAACAGGATGACTGGTCCGAGGACACAGGCGCACAAACGGGTGGGCAGGGCGACGAGACATAAAAAGGCGTGCCGCCTTGTGGAACAGGGGATAAAGAGCCTGAATTTCATGGCTTTTCATCCTTCAGGCACTGGACAGCCCGCACGCCATCGCCTATAAACCGCGGACTTTCGCGAAAGTGACTGCTTTCGCCGGATGCCCAGGTAGCTCAGTTGGTAGAGCATGCGACTGAAAATCGCAGTGTCGGTGGTTCGATCCCGCCCCTGGGCACCACCACTTTCCCCTTTTGAATGACTATATTGTATCTCTTTGCGGCTTGAACTGCCGTCGCTTGCTAACCCCATCGTGATTTGAGTCTGAGCGGGCCCATAGAGATACTCGCATCTTCACCCAACTAGGTAGAGACAGACGACAGCAGTAGCGCGACGTTTGGTTTTTGCACTAACTGTCATTTGGTTCCGCGGCAATCTTCGTTGAGTGCTCTCCTTGCATTTCATTTTGAACCTTGCGGGCCCAAGTACGAATTTTAGTCGCCAACAGGACTAAATCCCGTTCGTGCGAGTCCCTGCTATGTAGATTTGTGTCGGGAAATATTTTTGAAGTACCTGCTCTGAATTTACTTGAAAGAGCGATAAAATCGCACAACCGAATGAGAGCTGGTGGCACCCAGATCATTCCATTGTTAGGAAAATAGCTAGATTTCCACACCTGGTACGCGTCACGGGTTCGTTCAAAATCCTGGGAAGCATCAACAACACTTTTGGCTATGAGAAACAACGATGGTTCCGCAATTTCTAGAGAGGTTAGATACTCCCGTTCGGCGTGGCCAAACGAAGGGAGAGAACTCAAAAAATCCTTGTGAATGTCTCGTAGATGGACGGTGCGATCTTCCGCATATGTTGTAGACTCCGTTGGGTGCCGGGCGATTTCAACAACGGTCCTTTCGATCAGGTAAACAATTATCCGGATTTTAGCCTCGAATGCATCCAGTTCTCTGCAAAAACGGCTTGACGCGACCCGGGCGGCCGCGAAATTCTTCTGCCTTTCTGCCATCAATGGTGCTTCGGCCTGCCTTTTCCCAAGCATCCAAGCGACGACTAAACCTACTGCCGTCGTTGTTGCGCCAAGGACGCCATCGTAGCGTTCGACTGTGTCTAGTATAGTCGGCCAATTGAGTGCAAAGGTATCGGTCAGTACTAGGCCCCAAATCAAACTAGCGACGCCTAGCACTGGCCAAAACAGCAGCGAAACTGCTCTCTCAAAGGTCATGCTACCCCCATTTCGGAAAAACAGGACGAGGATAACGGTCTACTGAGCAAAGCACAATTTGGCGGAGGAAGGCATTATCACATCACCCCGAAACAAGCATCTCGCTGATTGGTTGGGGTTTGTCCGCGTATGTAGCTTCGCCAGTATGAGCTTTATTCGCTAACCCCATCGTGATTTGAAGCCGAAAGACAACTTTGCGATGATCGTGGCTCCGCTCCCCTTTAGGTGGAGGCAGATGCCACACCGGGCGCTGTGCCGCGCAGCCTTCGCGTGGCCGCTACCTCTTTTGATATCTGCTATCACGCCTTCGTTACGCACACGCCGAGATCTCGGCTCAGTTTCTCAAAATCGACAGGCGTGACGCCTCCCATCAGTTGTTGTGGTGTCACAAAGCTGCCGATAGATGAGATGATGGAGGCGTAACTCGGTGCGGCGAAACTCCCTGCATACTGTTTGTCCGTATCCGCAACGATTGAACTGATGGCTTCAGAGATCAGGAGTGTGGCCTTATCGACATCTGCTTGCGCGTACCCGCCGGCATTTGCGCCAGAATAGGGTATGGAAACATTGACCACACAACTCAGCCGGTTGATCCCCTGGTTAAGAATAAGTCCCTTTTGGGCGGTGTTCACATAAGCGCTGGTCACCTGACTGGTGCCGGCAACAATGCCTGTAAATTTGAGCACATCGTCACTCCAGTCGAACGCAAGAGCAGAGGCCGCAGCGACGCCGGAGCCTATGGTCAGAAAATCAGCCGCCGGTTGTTGCCAGCTGAGGTCACTAATCCGTTTGGCAAACAAGGATCGAATGAAAGCGGCCCGGCACATCTGGCCGTCTAACTGTTTCAGTCTGACCGCCGTAAAATCCAGAACCGTGATGGTTTGGCCATTCTCGGTTTTTGTTGTGGTTGGGCAGAAGGACTGAGTGTCGCCCCCTATCCTGTGTGCACCGGAACTGGGGGGAGAAAAGGGATTGGCACAGCCCAGAAGAAAGCCTGTCAGAGAGGCAATGCAGCCGAGCCGGCGTACGCTGGAACCAGGTTTTCGTATACCCGAAACAAGATAAAACGTGGACTGGTTTCGCATGGCGCGGCCCTCCCGTCCGGCAAGAAGAACAGCATTTACTCTGTAAGTCAAACATACCAGTTTATTTAAATGCAAAAAGTGAGCGTCCTTGAGGGGAAATAGGTGAATGTCCGCTAGGCCGGGGCCTCGGGCGAAAGTGAGGACGTGCACCCATATTGGGCCCGTCAGAGACCAGCAAGGCGGACACCCGCCCGGTTCGCTTAACGACCTGACCTGCGGGCATATTTGCCGCATTTTAAGGCAGTGCTTAATGACCATTAACGGGACTTAAAGTATCGCGATGTAAACAGGGAATGGTCATTTTTCCGTTCAAGGTTACCGATGCTTCAGGTTCTCAGTTGTATCACCGTTCAACACGACTGGCGTCTGGTCGTTGTAGCGGCCTTTATGTGCGTGCTCATCAGCTTTGAAGCCGTTGAGATGTTCCGTCGGACGCGGGAAAGCGAAGGCCGCAGGCGCTGGATATGGATGGCCCTCACAGCCATTGTCACAGGCGCTGGCGTGTGGACCACCCACTTCATCGCAATGCTGGCTTATGAATACCAGATTGAGCGGGGCATCGATGGTCTGCTGACACTGGGATCCGGTGTGATCGGGGTCGCGATATCGGCGCTTGCCTACAGCGCGGTATTGCTGTTGAACCGTCATATCGGCTTCTGGGTGGGGGGCTTGCTCATGGGGTGCGGGATCTCCGCGCTTCACTATGTGGGCATGTCAGCCTACGGGGTCGGCGCCCAGATCATCTGGGATGGTACATATGTAAGTGCCTCAATCCTTCTCTCCATCGTCTTCAGCACCGGCATGTTCTGGCTCATGGAGCACAAAGCGGGCGGGGTCTGGCTGGCCGCGGCAACGCTTTGTCTCGTTCTCGCCATTGTGCTGTTGCATTTCACGGGAATGACCGCACTGACACTCCTGCCAATTTTTGCAGCGGAACCTGTTGGCTTGGTCATGGACAGGCAGGTTCTGACCTTCAGCGTTCTCATTGTGTCAGCGGCAATGGCTTTGCTTGCCTTCACCGGGCTCCTTTTCGACAGCAGGCTTGTCTATCAAAAGGCAAAGAGCGCAGACAAGCTGGAGGCATTGAACGCACAACTGGCAACAGCGCTCGCGCGGGCAGAAGTATCTGCCAAAGCAAAGGCTGACTTTCTCGCAAACATGAGCCACGAAATTCGCACCCCCATGAACGGTATTATCGGTATGACAGAAGTGCTGATGAACACCGATCTTGATGCTGCCCAGCGCGAATACGCCCATCTGGTACTCTCGTCCGCCAACGGTCTGATGACAGTTCTGAATGACATTCTCGACTTCTCGAAACTTGAAGCGGGGAAAATGCAAATACGTTCATCCGGCTTCAATTTGCGTCGTCTGGTGGGGGAGGTGGCCGCCACCATGCAGGCACGGGCCTCGGCACAGGATATGGAATTGATCGTCCGCTATTCGCCCCACCTGCCGGAAGGGGTCGTGGGTGACGAAGGCCGTATCCGACAGGTTCTGTCAAACCTGATCGGCAATGCTGTCAAGTTCACCAAGTATGGGCATGTGTTTGTCAATGTGCAGGGTGAACGCGCCGGGGGTGGGGTTTCGCTGCATATTGAGATTGAAGATACCGGCATCGGTATCCCCGAGGATAAGATTGACCATATCTTTGAGAAGTTCGAGCAGGCCGACACGTCGCGCGCCCGGCGCTACGAAGGAACGGGATTGGGGCTTGCGATATCGAAAGAGCTGGTCGAACTGATGGGGGGCACGATCGGGGTGCGAAGCGTAGACGGCCGCGGGTCCGTCTTCTGGGTTGATCTTCAATTGTCGGAGGACAGCAGTGTGTCCACCCTGTCTGGCACAACGCCGGACATATTTGGCGAGCTTCGTGTGCTTGCTGTCGATGACAATCATGTCAACAGAAGGATATTGACGGAAT
>PAZY01000017.1 GCA_002715765.1 Rhodobiaceae bacterium
ACCCCTGCCCTTGCGAAAGAAAATGAAAGCCGGCAACAGGAATGGCTGACCGCCATCACACCCCTGATAGCGCTGCTGTCACGGTTGCCGCCCCCCAGAAGGCAATCCAGACTTTCCATTCCAGAAGGCGCGCGGCATCAAGCGGAAGAGCTTCATGGGCCGCCGCCAGAAGCCGCTCAAAGACCGGTTTGTCCTGCTGCAATAAAGCATCGATCCGGGCGGAGGTCGCCGCGTTGACGGCGGAAAGCGCCGCCAGGATGAGGGCTTCCCTGTCTGCAAAATAGTGTGTGATCCGTCCGGTGGTGCATCCTGCGGCGGTCGCTATTTTGCGCATCGTGACCCCTTCAAGACCCTCTGCGGCGATTACCGCCCAGCTTGCCTCAATGAGTTCCTGTCTGCGCTCGTCGTGATCGATGATTTTTGGCATGGGCGGATTTTACTCGCGTCCGGTCTTTACACAACGGATGTTTTGTATTATTTATTGCATAACATTTGTTTTGCAAAAGGATTGAGCGATGCTGGAGTTTTTGCAAGGGTTGCTGGCGATCCGCGATGTGGACCAGATCGGTATTCTGCTTGCCCTCATTCTGGGGGAGGTGGGGCTGACATGGATGTTGGGGCGCAAGTTTTATGAGCTTAAGGATTCGCTTTGCTCCGTCGCGATGGGGCTCTTCTATGCGCTGGTGATTGCGGTGTCAGCGGCGACGGTTCTCGCCGCGTTTTATTGGGTTCACCAGTTTGCGATCTTTGATCTGGATTGGTCGAGCAGTGTCGCCCTCATCCTTGCGGCCTATTTGGTCGTCGACTTTCTCTTCTATTGGTATCACCGGGCCATTCACGAGGTACGGCTTGGCTGGGCCGCGCATGTGAACCATCATTCCAGTGAGCAATATAATGTCGGCACGGCTTTGCGTTCGTCCTTTGTGGAAGCGTGGTTCGAGCCTGTGTTCATGATCCCTGCTCTTTTGCTTGGCATCAGCCCGCTGATGGTGGTCGCGCTTCTCTCTCTCAATCACCTTTATCAGTACTGGCTTCATACGCGGCATGTGGGCAAGCTTGGGTTCCTCGAGCATGTGCTCAACACGCCGTCCAACCACCGGGTGCACCATGCATCGAACCTTCATTATTGTGACAAGAATTATGCGGGCACGTTCATCATCTGGGACCGTCTGTTTGGCACGTATGCGCCGGAGGTAGAGGCGCCGGTTTTTGGCATTCGCCACCCTTTGGAAACCCGCAACCCGATCCGCGCGACGTTTCATGAATGGGTCGCGCTGGCGCGTGATATCAAGGCGGCGCCCAGCTTTTCCGCTGTTATGGGCCACCTGTTTCAGCCGCCCGGATGGTCGCCCACGCTCGGCCATGCAGAGACCACAAGGGCGTTACAACAGAAATCGTTGGAAAGTTGAAGAATCCCGAAAATCTTTGGTTTTTGAGGTTCACAAATCTGACAAAGCTGTTATAAGTCCGGCTCTCCACAGCAATGTGGGAGCACCTGACGCGGGATGGAGCAGTCTGGTAGCTCGTCAGGCTCATAACCTGAAGGTCATAGGTTCAAATCCTATTCCCGCAACCAAAGAGAAGCCCTCGATGTTTATGCATCGGGGGCTTTTTTGTTTCCTGTTTCCCTTTGGTCTGTGACCGCTTAGGCTGGCGGCATTGAAATTTCATAACAAGGGAAATGCTATGTCAGACGTAAATGCTGATCTGTTTAACCTCGCGATGTCGGATGAAGCTCGGCCGCTGATGGATGCTGTGAAAAAGCACATCGCCGAGAATGTCGATCCGATCATGGAGGAGTTTCGCAAGCTTGACGGTGAGAAAAAGGATCGCTGGAGCTGGCATCCGCGCCAGCTTGAGCTTCTGGAAGGGGCAAAAAACAAAGCCAAGGAATCCGGTCTTTGGAATTTCTTCCTGCCGGAATCCGAAATCGGGTCCGGCCTGACTAATCTGGACTATGCCTATATCGCGGTGGAGCTGGGTAAATCTCCACTTGCCTCTGAGACGCTGAATTGCAGCGCGCCTGACACGGGCAATATGGAAGTGCTGGAGCGGGTCGGCACGCCGGAGCAGAAGAAGAAGTGGCTAGAGCCGCTTCTCAATGGTGATATTCGCTCCGCCTATGCGATGACTGAGCCTGACATCCCCAGCTCGGATGCGAAGAACATTCGCACCAGCGCCGTGCTTGATGGCGATGAGTGGGTCATTAATGGCGAGAAGTTCTATATTTCCGGAGCCGGCGATCCGCGCTGCAAGATCATGATCGTGATGGTGCGCACAAGCCCTGACGCGCCGCCCAGCCGTCAGCAGTCCCAGATCCTTGTGCCGACGGACACGCCTGGTGTTGAAATTCTGGAAGGCATGCAGGTGTTTGGTGAAGACCATGCACCGCGCGGGCATATGCATATTAGGTTCAACAAAGTGCGCGTGCCGAAAGAAAATATTCTTTTGGGCGAAGGTCGCGGGTTTGAAATTTCGCAGGTTCGTTTGGGCCCGGGCCGTATCCGCCATTGCATGCGCTCAATTGGCAAGGCGGAGATTGCGCTTGAGCTGATGGTGAAGCGTGCGGGCACGCGCGAAGCCTTTGGCAAGCCGATTGCGAAGCTTGGCAAGAACGTGGAAGTGATTTCGCGGGCGCGTATCGAGATCAACGCGATGCGTCTTGCGGTGCTTCAGGCAGCAAAGGCGATGGACGTGCTTGGCAACAAGGAAGCCCGTGTCTATGTCAGTGCTGTTAAAGCCATGGTGCCCGAGAAAGTCTGCCTGATCATCGATCAGGCGATCCAGATGCATGGCGCGACGGGTATCTCCCAATGGTCGCCTTTGGCCGGACTTTATACCGATATGCGCCATCTGCGGTTTGCGGATGGTCCAGATGAAGTGCATCACATGGTGGTGGGCCGTGCGGAGCTTCAGAAATATGATCTCTGGTAAGTCAGATATTTTCTGACACTTGCGAGATGTAACAAAGGGCCGCGCGATCCAGTCAGGATTGTGCGGCTCTTTTGTTTCTGTCGCTTAGGCGGTGACGATGATTTTGCCCGTCATGTGCGGGTGAAAGACGCAGTAATAAGCGTGGGTTCCTTCTGTATCGAAGGTGAGAGTGCCTGTTTCCCCGCGCTTCAGGGCGCCTGTGTCCCACTCGCCTTCCATCTCCGTCGCGGTGTGGGGCGCGATATCATGATTGACCCAGGTGATGTGATCCCCGGCTTTAATCGTCAGTGTCCCGGGCTCGAAGGTGGCTCTGCGAATATCAATCACATGTGTTTGGGCATTGTGGTCCTCGCTGCTGGCGTCACGCGTGTCTTTAGCGTCGGCGGCGCGTGCTTGCGCCGCAAGCGGGGCCAGGAGGCCAGCACCCAACAGGGCGCTGACCTCTCTGCGGGTTAACCGCTGCATTATGAGCAGCTCAACTGGCTGACCATGTTTTCAGCATGCTTTTCGTGCTGCTTGAAGGTTGCCAGTGCGTCCACAAGCAGGGCTTTCAATGGTTCAACTGTGACGTTCGGGATGAAGTTGCCTTCAACCGTCTGGTTGACCACCTGGTGGTAACCCAGTTCGTTGGTGGCGTAGGCGCAATCGAACGACTTGCCGCGCAGGCCGGCAAGTTCTTCCACTTTCTCGGCAGCGCCTTTAACCAGTGCCTGGCTGAGGCCATTATCCTGTGGGGTGACATTCAGTTCTGTGATGAGAGCCCCTGCAGCGTCGTTCACGGCGCTATGGTCACGGACCATGGTGGCGGCGAAAGCGCGGACTTCCTCATTTTCAGACAATGCGAGCGCAAGGTGCGCGTAGCGAATGTCGATCTGACCGGCTGTATAGGCTGTGTGTGCTATCTCCAGGTCGTTCATGGGTTCTTCAGCAATGGCAGGCATTGCGAAGGATGTGGCCAGAATGGCCGTCGCGATGAGTTTCTTGTTAATCACGGAAATCTCCCTCCGGGTGTAAATGCGGGGGGCTTTTATCAAACGCGTTTGAGTACCCTCCCGTGGGAACGAAATTGCGTCTGATGGGGGGATCTATCAATAAGCCGGCGCGAAATCGGGAGCCTTGGCAAAAAGATTGGGAGCTTGTGCAAAAGCCATAAGTCGGCACGCGTGAATTATTTCCCTTGCCAAGGTGGGGGAAACGTGGTTTCTATCCTGATGCATTGCGCGTGGATGGTGAAAATTCGTCAGCAATGCTCGCTTCTAGCCAACCGTCGTATCGATCATTGTCTTGAAGAGTGCCCCTTGGACAGCCTGTTGATAGGCAAATAACCTTGGTGCGTAACCTTTGGCAGCTGATCTACGCAAGCTCCCAGTTAAAAATTGTTGGTCTTTGTCGGAAGAGGCATGTCCTTTTTCGTCAAAGTTCGCTGAAAGATATTATTGGACCAGTTTCAAGGGCTCGGACTTGCCGAGCCAATCCTTAAGGCCATAAAGGCCGAAGGTTATACCAATCCCACCCCCATTCAGGCCAAGGTCATTCCGGTCATGATGGCGGGGCATGATGTTGTCGGCATTGCGCAGACAGGCACGGGTAAGACCGCCTCCTTTGTGTTGCCACTTCTTCACCAGATCGCCGAGACCGCGCAGCGCCCGGCCGCGAAAAGTTGCGGTGCGTTGATCCTTGCGCCGACGCGCGAACTTGTTTCTCAGATCGCCGAGAATATACGTAATTACAGCCGGTTTATGCGGGTGTCTGTCGTTGTGGTTGTCGGTGGCGTGAAGCCCGGCGCACAGGTGCGGGCTTTGGCGTCAGGCGCGGACATTGTTGTCGCGACACCGGGGCGTCTCCTGGATCATCTGACGAACGGGGCCTTGCGTCTTGACCGGACGCAGGCGGTCGTGCTGGACGAAGCGGACCAGATGCTGGATCTCGGTTTTATGCCCGCTATTCGCAAGATCATGGGCAAATTGCCGAAAAAGCGCCAGACAGCCCTTATGTCGGCAACGATGCCTTCTCAAATTCGCAGCCTTGCAAATGATTTCCTGAACGATCCTCAACAGATTGCGGTGGCGGCTGTGTCGCGCCCGGTTGAGCGGATTGAGCAACGGGTTGTCCATGTGGAAGCGGGCGGGAAGCGGGATCATCTGTTGCGTCTGCTCAGCGCGGGTGAAGTCGAGAGATCTATTGTCTTTACGCGCACCAAGCGGGGCGCGGACCGGGTCAATCAGTTTCTGCAAAAAGGTGGTTTGTCTGCTGCCGCGATCCACGGCAACAAGAGCCAGGGCCAGCGCGAGCGGGCATTGGCAGCTTTTCGCGATGGGCAGGTTGCTGTTCTGGTGGCTACCGATATTGCTGCCCGCGGGATTGATATCGATGATGTCTCCCATGTTGTGAATTATGAGTTGCCGAATGTACCGGAGGCTTATGTACATCGCATCGGGCGGACGGCGCGAGCCGGGCGTACTGGCATTGCGATCTCTCTGTGTGCCTCTGAAGAGCGGGGGTTGCTCCGTGACATTGAGAAACTGACGGGGATTCGGCTTGCGGGTGAAGATGCTCCTGAGTTGGACGGTGCGTCAGATCAGGCGGAAAAAGCAGTTAAGCCACATGGTCATCGGCGTCCCAACCAGAAGTCAGGTTCTGGCAAGAGATCCGGTACGCGCTCCGGCCCCCGTTCTGCCGGACGTCCTGATGCGGGGAACACGCCTAAACCCAAGGCACGTTCCCGGCGGCGTAATCCCAATCAGTCCGATGGCGCGAAAGCCGCTGACGGGACCAGAGACGGGAATGCAGCACAAGCACAATCGAAACGGGGTGGGGCTGCCGGTGGCGGTGCCCGGTCCCGTTCGAGATCAAGTTCAGTAAAGAAGAAATTTGTCGCTGTCTGACAGCGGCGAAATGCGTTCGTCAATCGTGACGATTAATGATCATATCGAAAGGAAAGATCATCATGGCTACAGGAACAGTAAAATGGTTCAACAGCACCAAAGGCTTCGGTTTCATTGCACCTGATGAAGGTGGACAGGATGTGTTCGTGCACATCAGCGCTGTTGAACGCGCTGGCATGAGCGGTCTCAATGACGGCCAGAAAATCAACTACGAAATCGAAGTTGATCGTGCACGTGGCAAGTCTTCAGCGGTTAATCTGTCTGCTGCCTAATTGATTTCTCACCTGTTTGAAGGCCGGATATCCGGCTTTCATGCTGGCGGTTGAGTTATCTGGAAAGCCCATCCGGTTTTGGCCGGGTGGGCTTTTGTTGTTTGGGCTTGTTGTTTGACGGGGCGCGCCGCTTCTCGTGTAGAATGGTGGTAATCGCCGCATCGTCGGCAGGCATAAGGAAAGAACAGGAAAACAGGATATGCTGAAACTACATTTTGCGCCCAATTCCAGAGCGTCACGCACGGCATGGCTTCTGGAGGAGCTGGGGCTTGCATATGAGCTGAACCGCATGGATTTTCACCCGAAGGATCTGAAGTCGGATGCGCATCGCCAGCGTCACCCGTTGGGGCGTGTGCCGGTGCTGGAAGACGGTGATGTCAGTATTTTTGAAAGTGGCGCCATCGCTGAATATATTCTGGAGCGCCACAAGAATTGTGGTTTGAAACCTGCTGTTGATGATCCCCGGTTTCCTGCCTATCTGCAATGGTTCCACTATTGCGAGGGGATGGTGATGCCGCCGGTCAATACGATTGTCGTGCANACGCTTTTGTTGCCGCCGGACCGGCGTGACCCTGTTGCGCTGGGGCAGGCGCAGCGGTTGCTTGCGAAAGCGCTTGAGCCTGTCAATGTCGCGCTGGAGGGGAAAGAATATCTGATTGGTGATTTCTCCGCTGTTGATACGATGCTTGGCCACGCGCTTGTCATGAGCGGGCGGCTTGGTTGTGTGAGCGACGAGATGTCCAATATCAAGGCTTATATTGAGCGGGTGAGTGCACGACCGGCTTTCCAGAAAGCTTTTTCTCTCTAAAAGACTTTGTGTTTTCTTTTGCCGGNGGGGGNCTCTTGAGNGCGTTNTCCCGCCGGGCCACGCGACTGGCACCGGGGCGANNGACGGAACTGGCTCCCTCTCACNGGCGTTCCAGACATATGCTTGACCTATTGCTTTGTGCAATCTGTACATGATGTTTGGGAGCCTGCCATGAGTGACACCGGATCAGAGACAGAAGNCTGGGCTGCGCGATTGAACGCGGCCCCGCTTCCCTATGCGAAATATCTGGGTATCGAGATCCTTTCTGCAACACCGGATCGGATTGAAGGACATCTGCCTGTTCGTCAGGAGCTTTGTACCATGCCCGACATTCTGCATGGCGGCGCGATCATGTCGTTTGCGGATACGCTGGGGGCGNTGGGGGCCTTTCTTAATCTNGCTCCCGGTGCAGCGACAACAACCGTGGAGAGCAAGACCAACTTCCTTGCGGCTGTGCCTTTGGGGCAGGTGGCTAAAGGAGTGACCGTGCCGGTCCATAAGGGGCGAAAGCTCACGGTCTGGGAGACCAGGATTTACCGGGAAGACGGCAAGCTTGCCGCTCTCGTGACGCAATCACAGATTGTTCTGTAGGGGACACGGATTGTTTAGCAGTGTGCCCTTGTNTTATCGGTTAAACTTGCGGGCATGGATTACACCCGTCTTTANAAGCTGATCGAGGAGATTCCGAAGGGTCAGGTCGCCACTTACGGCCAACTTGCCCGTCTGGCAGGGNTGACACCGCGGCAAGTCGGGCATGCGCTGGGGACGCTGAACGGAGCGCAGGCCCGCCGTGTGCCGTGGCACCGGGTTGTGAACGCGCAAGGCCGGATCAGTCTGCGCGCGGAAGACGGTGGTGAAGAATTGCAGGCCCGAAGGTTGCGCCGGGAAAAGATTGTCTTCAGTAAGAGTGGGCGGATTGACCTGAAACGTTTTGCCTGGCCTGGCCCTTTCAACCCGGATGAATGGCTTTAGGCGCAGGCAGCTCATAATNTCCTGACANAATGGATTGTTTCTTTTCAANGCNCGTTCAGATAGTGCATCTCGATGTTGANGTGGGTTTTTGCTTTGCCACCGGCTGAAAATTGCGCGTTTTGGAAGGTTGGGGTTTCATAGGGGCTTTCCATCCCGGATGTGCCGTAGCCTTCGTCCGGCACCTCNCCTGACAGGTCGAAACNGCCATTGCTGTTTTCATCATGATAAAGACTGATTGCTAACAGCCCTGCTTTGCGTAACTGAAAGTCGTGGGAGGTCCGACCTGTCACCGCTTTGATCTCCGCATAATCGACTATCTGTGTGTAGTCCTGGGTGTCGAATGCTGTTGCGTCGTCGAAGATGGCAATAATNATTTTTCCCTTGTTGCTGCGGACACCGTCTATCGTCACCGTCAGGTGANCGAAGGTGGCCGGTTCGCCAGCGGTTTCCTCATTTTCCATGGTCTTTTCATCTGAAAAGGATGGGGTCGGTTTNACTGTCGCTGACGGTCGGGTGGCAGGGGGCTGGTTCGCGGGGCGGATTGTGCTGGCAAGCAGGGCGCCACCTGCCATGAAAGCCAGGGTGAAAGTGAGGGCGGCGAGAGTGCGTGCGCGCGTTGGGGCGATCATGTTTGGTCTCACGATATCTGCTTGGNGGATGGGGATGTTTTGCTAAAGCCGCCGGGCGGGGCGATGAGGCTCGTGATTTTGGCCTTTATGCCCGGTGCGGTGGATACGTCCTCCCAAAGGCGCCAGAAACCGTGCAGGAACACCATGAAAGGATTGTTGGTGTTAATCGGCTTGACCAGCCCATAGACGACGGGTTCGTCTTCCTCGACAAAGGTGCCGAACAACCTGTCCCAGATGATAAAAATTCCGGCATAGTTNGCGTCCAGATATTTTTCGTTTGAGCCGTGATGCACACGGTGATGCGACGGTGTGTTCAGAACAGCTTCAACAGGGCGAGGGAATTTCTTGAAAAACTCTGTGTGAAGCGCTGTCTGATAGATCTGCACCATGATTTCNGCAAAGAAAACCAGAAAGGGGTCGAACCCCAGCAGAACCAGTGGCACATGGAAGAAGATNGGGAAGAANCCGTCGAGCGGCCCAAAACGGTAAGCGACCGAGATGTTGAAATGTGGCGACGAGTGATGAACTGTGTGTGTGGCCCAGGCCAGATTGACCCGGTGCATAAAGCGGTGTTCCCAATAATAGACGAGGTCAGCCAGAATGATGGCGATAGCGATNGTCAGGAGGTTGATGTCAATTTCAAAGAAGGANAATTGTGCCGCGTAAAAATAGGCGCCAACGTAGAGTGCGCCAAACAGCACGTAACTTGTGGCAATGAAGAAAGCCAGCGTGATGTAGTTGGTGATTGTGTCGCCCACGAGTTGCCAGTTCAGGCGCTTGAGCACGGCATAGCGACCAAATTCGATGGCAAGCAAGCCGAANGCAAANACAAAGAACCAGTCATTAATAAGGGTTTCCCAGTATTCAATGACATGTTGATCTATATGCTGTGATAGAAATTCCATTGCAAACTCCGACAGGAAAGCTCCNGGGAAAAGACCCTGGAGGAAGACCCAGGGAAGGCTCTGGATCTGCTTTCCCTCATGTAGGTGGTTTTGTTTAANTTATCAAGTTTGATAAAAAAGAGGTTGCCNTGGCTCGACCAAGTCTCAAGAAAGAACGTCAGGCGCAAATTCTAGCGGCTTATGAGGCCTGTGTGGCGGTTTTNGGCCTNGAAGGGGCTACTCTTGAACGGGTTGCAGAGGAAGCCGGGCTGGCGCGTGCGCTCATTCGTCACAATGTCGGCAATCGCGAAGATCTGCAGGCGGCCCTGATCAAGCGGTTTGTCGAGCAATCAACGCAGGCTTTGGAGGCGTTGTTTGGGGGTTTACCGGATGCGGGGGCTGGGCCGATATTTGTCGACCGGCTGTTTGGCCCTGGGTATGGAGATACGACCATGGTGCTCGTGTCCGCAGCGCTTATCGGCGCGGCTGAGCGGGATCCNGCGATTGCCCGCAAGATGCGTAAATGGGTCAATGACTTCCTGTCAAAGATTGAGAGCTTTCTCGTAAACACATATCCGACGCGGCCTGAGGAAGATGTGCAGGCCGTCGCGGCGGGGTTGGTGGCGCTTTATTTCAACACGGAATCTCTGACTCCACTGGGCAAGCTCGACAAGCTGAATAGTGCGTCGCGACGCGCGGCTATGATGCTGGTGGCACAGTTGGAAGCTTAAGGCGAGGTGGGGAAATCTGCCCACTTGTAAATTATCAAAAAAGATAATAAATAGACTTTCGTGGAATTATCCATCGTTCCAAGGAGGTTGTTCATGTCGTTTGCCCATGTGTTGCCCGACAGGCCAAAACAATTATTGTCGCGCGAAGCCTATATTTCCGAAGCCTGGCTCGCGCTGGAACGAGAGCATCTGTTCAACAAGGCCTGGACATTTGCAGGTGCGGTTAATGCATTAGCTCATCCAGGGGACTATCTGACACTGACGGTGGGCACGTCGCCGCTGATTGTTTTACGAACCGGGCAGGGAGAGCTTCGCGCCTATCACAATCTTTGCCGCCACCGGGGGACCGAACTTCTGGAAGGATGCGGTCAACTGAAGAGCACGATCGTCTGCCCCTATCATCGTTGGACTTTTGATCTGGAGGGCCGTTTGCGCGGGGTGCCGAACCAGCAGGACTGTTTTCCAGATATCGACAAAGCTGAGCTGGGGTTGCTGCCGGCATCTCTCGGCGTTTTCAAGGGGCTGGTTTTTGTTCATCCGGATGCAGAACCTGACCTGTCTTTTGATAAATGGTTGGGCGGCCTCGCGGACGCAGCCTGGCCCTACGATGTTTCCGATGCCAAGCTTCATCCGGGGGATGAAATTGTTTATGAGATGAAGTGCAACTGGAAGGTATTCTATGAGAACGCAATTGACGGTTACCATTTGGCCTATCTGCACGAAAACACGCTGGGCTCTCTTTTCCCGGATGCCAATGTATGGGTCGCGCATGGCCAGAACCTGATCTGGTACTCCACTGAACGTGAGGGCGAAAAGCGGGCGCTCCCTACGCTTGTGGAAAGCATGTTGGGTGATTTGTGGGCACGGAAGATCGACAGTCAGGACGAAGGTCGATATGGCGGGGTCTATATGCTTTTNCCTTCGACGATTGTGACGCCGAGTGCTTATGGTGTGACGGTATCGCAGCTTGTCCCGGTATCTGCCGGGGTGACCTTGCTCAAGGCGCGGACCTGGGCACCTGCAGGNTCCCTTGGGCGTTATGGGCGTGCTCGCGACATGGAAGGTTATGANAAGGCGCGCGGGGTCATCAGCTCGGCGCAATGGAAGAAACACCCGTTNGAATCGGGTGACTTCCAGATGGAAGATGTNTGGATCTGCGAGAAAATGCAGCGCTCTTTGATGTCACCTGCGTACCGGGTGGGCGCGCTGGCGCGAGGGGCGGGCGCGGAAGCGCCCATTGAACATTTTCAACGCTGCCTGCTGGACTATCTGCCGGCAGAAGCACGNCCCGCAGATGTTTTCTAGTGTTGGCTATTGCGTTTTTGTTCTTCGCNNGTCGTGCGGAGTTTCTTGTCGAGATAGGCAATACGCCAACCCGGCCCGGCTTTGAACGTCTTGTCGTTTGCGAACGGNGCGATTGAACCAGACGGTTTGACCGAGTAGAGCGGAATGCATTCATCGCTTTGAGTTTCCAGAAATTTCTGGAAGTCATATTCGTCGGTGAGTTGTGTATCCCTGATTTCGTAATTGCCGGAAGCGATTTTTTCTTCCAGCATTTCCAGCGTCACATCCTCTTTAAAGAGGGTGCGCCCTCCCGCCGTGGTTGCGCGTTCCGCCTGATCGGCGATGCGAATGGAAAAGACATGGGCGGAGCCGAATTCCGAGGCATAACGCAGGCAGGCCAGTGAGTTGAGCGGTGCGCGGCGGGACAGGGCCAGCAGATTGCCGATCCCCACAAGGTCAAGCCGTCTGTCCGCATCATCGGAGACGACGGTGCCGAAATAGGTTTTCAGCCCAGCCATACGGGCTTTGCGGATTTGCTCCCAGGACGTGTCGGCGACGATTACGTTCAGATCCTGCTTTTTCAGGCTCATGGCAAGAGCATGGGCAAACGGATTGCCGCCCACGATGAGAATGCCGCGCGCTTCAGGGTCGGCAACGCCCATCCAGCGGGCAAAGGGGCCGGCACTCAATCCTTGCAGAAAGACNGTTACCACGATTACGGCAAAGGTCAGTTGCACAAGACTTTGGCTGCCCGGAATGCCTTTGGCTTCCAGTTGGAGGGCAAACAGGGCGGAGACTGCCGCGGCCACAATGCCGCGCGGTGCGATCCATGAGAGTACGGCGCGTTCCCCCCAGGGGAGCTTGGTGCCGATAGTCGCGGACAGGACAACGAGAGGGCGGGCNATAAACAGGATAAAGGCCAGNAGCAATGTGGTTGGCANCCAGCCCGCGTCAAATCCGGTCAACGGCATGCGTGCGGCCAATACAATGAAAAGCACGGAGGTCAGCAATATGGTGAGACTTTCCTTGAAGTTCAGAATGTCTTCGGTATCGAGGTTTTTCATATTCGCCAGGATGACGCCCATCACCGTCACGGCGAGCAGTCCGCTTTCATGTGCAAGATGATTGGACAAGGCGAAGGCAAACAGGACGACTGCCAGTGTGGTGACATTATGAAGGTAGTCAGGCAGNGAATGTCGGCGCAACGGCACCGCCAATCCAAAGGCGGCTGCCGTCCCGATGGCGATACCCACTGCAAAGATTTCAGCCGCNAGCCACAGGTCAGATGCTTGTTCCGGCCCCAGGACGACCAGCTGAAACATCACAACAGCGGCCAGTGCGCCGACNGGGTCGATCAGGATACCTTCCCAGCGCAGGATGTTGGCGAGACTCTCGCGCGGGCGGACGGCGCGCAGAATGGGCATGACGACCGTTGGNCCGGTCACGGAGACAAGAGCGGCAAACAGGAGCGCCAGGCCCCAACTGAACAGACCAAGCGCCCAGGCCGCGATGGCGATCGAGAGCACCGAAACAACAGCGCCGATGGTGATGAGGCGGGTGACCACCTGTCCGCGACCGCGGATTTCGGAGAATTTGAGGGTCAGGCTCCCCTCAAACAAAATGACGGCAACNCCGAGCGATACNGCGGGCAGGAGCAAGTCGCCAAACAGTTCNTCGGGGTTCAAAATGCCAAGGCCCGGCCCCACAATGAGCCCTGCCAGTAGCAGCATCAGAATGGCCGGTTGTTTTAACCACCAGGATAGCCATTGGGCAGCAATGCCGATTGCCACAATCAGTGCGATGATGAGCCCGGGGCCAAAGCTTTCGACCATATGTGTATCCTTCGTGTTGTGCCTCGCGCCGGGCGTTGATCAAATGGTCGTTAGGGCCCAAATGGTCGTTAGGGCAATGTCATTTTCTCGCATGCCGCGATGGGNCAGTCTATGCCGGAAGCCTNAACNGGGGGATAAACTGANACGCNTCAGGGTGGCTTTTATNGTCATTTCCCGGTTTTCCGCGTCTGTTCACACGGTCGCCCAGGGGGGATCGAGGATAAGGAGAGGGGTCGCGCGAATGTGAACGNCNCCGGGGTTTCGGTATAACAGAGACCTGATAGCGTATCCTCCGGCAAANTTGACGGGACGATATGCAAAATGGACGTGCTGGACGATATTCTNGATACGCTGAGCCTGAAGGGTGCCTTTTATTTCCGGACCGACTTTAACGGTCCTTGGTCGGTGACGGTGCCGGAGCTTGGGCAGGCGGCGCGTTTCCATCTCATGGTGCAAGGAACCACGCATATGAGTTTTCCGGACGGGAAGACNGTGGAGCTTGCGGCCGGTGATCTCATCCTCGTGCCCAGGGGGCGTTCCCATGTGATGTCGGACGAGGCCGGNCGTCCGCCCTCGCGGCTTGAAACCGTTCTTTCGGACGTCAAATATGATGGCCAGGGGGTGTTGGTTGTGGGGGAAGGGGATGCGCAAGCGTCCATGCAGATGGTGTGCGGGCATTACACGTTCCGTCCGGGGGCAGACCATCCTTTGCTTCGCGCCTTGCCTGATTTTCTGGTGACCAAAGCCTCNCTGAGGGCGCGACATCCCTTGCTCGATGAAATGCTGCGCCTTGTGGTGCAGCGTGTCTTTTCCAATGANATCGGGTCGGCGGCTTCTGTCACCCGATTGTCTGAAATTGTTTTTATCGAACTTCTTCGGGTCGGTGTCGGGCAGAGTGAAGAACTTAAGTCTGTGCTGGAAGCGTTCCGTGATCCGCAGATCGGGCGGGCATTGCATCTGATCCATGAAGCGCCGGCTGAATCCTGGACGGTTGAACGCCTGGCCAGTGAGGTTGGTATGTCGCGGAGCCGCTTTGCCGAACGGTTCAGCGATCTGGTGAGCATGGGCCCCATGTCTTACCTCTCCGACTGGCGTTTGCAGAAAGCTCTTTCCTTGCTGGATGAAAGCCGATGCTCCGTACAGGAAGTAGCGGTGCGNACCGGGTATCAGTCTTCGGCGGCGTTCAGCCGGGCTTTTGCAGGAAAATTCGGGATCGCGCCGACCAAATACAGGCAGGCTGCCGTCTGAGTTTNATGCGGAAATCTCTCCATATTTCGCATAGCGTCCCAAAAACTTTGCTCTAAATCCCAAGTTGATGGCGATCGATTGATAAATCGTCCGGCACGGCGCAAGTACCTTCTCGACGAACAATGACGTTCTTTTGGAGGTAACATGCAACGCATCGAACGCCTGAACGAAGCTGATGCTTCTGCTGAAACTGCCGAGCTTCTGGCAGCAGTGAAACAACAAATGGGTGGCGTGCCGAACATTCTCGGTACGATGGCCCGGTCCNATGCCGCTTTGAGCGGATATCTCGGATTTTCCGGCGCACTTGGTAAAGGCAAACTTTCTGCCAAACTGCGCGAACAAATTGCGCTGACTGTTGCCGGTGCGAACGGTTGTGACTATTGCGCATCGGTTCATACCGCAGTTGGCGGGCNGCACGGCGTTGNTGCTGAAGAACTCTCAGACAATCTGGAAGCCCGTTCGGCAGATGCCCGTACACAGGCGGCACTCACCTTTACGGCAAAGGTCATGAAGACCCGNGGCAATGTCACAGACAGCGACATGAAGGCGGCTCGTGATGCCGGTTTTTCCGATGAAGANCTGATCGAGATTGTGGGCCATGTCGCCCTCAATGTTTTCACCAACTACTTCAACCATGTTGCGGGAACAGAGATTGATTTTCCGCATGTCCGGACGGCCGGCGCGGTGCTGGCCTAAGGCTTTTCCCTTCCCCCCCCCCTCTCTACAGGAGATTGAATATGTCNAAAGCTCTTACTTTTGCTGCGATTGCGCTTGCTGCTGTCGCGACTGTTTCCCCCGCATTGGCGGTTGATGAGAACAATACATCTGCCGGTCTNACGGCGGCTGGTGCNCCGCTTGGTNTGCATGGTGTTGACCCTGTNGCTTTCATTGATCTTGGCAACCGCCTGGAAGGGACGGCGGCTCACACGGTCGTGCATGACGGTGTCGCCTATTACTTCTCAAGTGCTGCCAATGCGGAGACCTTTGAAGCGAATGCCGACAAGTATCTGCCTCAGAATGGCGGNTTCTGCACCTTTGGTGTCTCTGTCGGCAAGAAGTTTGATGGTGACCCGCGTTTTGCTGCGGTGATGGATGGCAAGCTTTATGTCTTCCTGAGCCAGGAAATCTTTGAAGCTTTCAACAAGGACCGGGCCGGCACGATTGCCAAGGCTGAGGCCAATTGGGCGAAAATCCAGCACACGGCTGCCACTGAGCTTTGAGGCTGACTTTGAGACCGGCTTGGTTGGGAAGGCGCCGGTTGNGCCTTCCTTCCCTTGTTCCATGACTTCCATGACATGCGCCCTCAAGACCACCCGAGACCCCTTTCAGGGCGTGCTTTTAGCAGGAGAGAGACATGAATATTATCGACCATCTGAGCGTTGGCGTGAAAGANATTGCCGCGGGCCGCGCTTTCTATGACAAAACCCTTGAGGCCCTTGGCTTGTCCTGCCTTGCGGCGACGGACGGTTTCGCCGCCTATGGCAAAGATGCTCCGCAATTCCTGATTATGCTGCCCAATGATGGTGCGGCTGCGACAGCGGGTAACGGGGTTCACATTTGNTTTGTCGCCCCCAGCCGTGAAGCTGTTGANGCNTTTCACAAGGCTGGCCTTGCGCATGGCGGTACATGCGAAGGCGAACCCGGGCCACGTCCGGCATACCCGCTGCCAAATGTCTACACGACCTTTGTACGGGACCCGTTCGGCAACAAGCTTGAGGCCATTCATGGCGGCTTTGCCGGTTAACTTCACCCTTTGAGACTGGGAATTCAACAATGACTGCATATCATTACCTTGCGGCGAGTGGCGTTCTGACGGTTCTGCTTTGGACGCCTTACATTCTGGCCCGCGTGTTCGTGTGGGGCTTGCCCNCTTTTCTGAACAATTATCCNGAGGGCTACCCGGCCAAGCAGCCGGAACCTCCTTTGTGGGCACAGCGCGCGCAGCGTGCACATCTCAACATGGTTGAGACCATGCCAGCTTTCATCGCCGTGGTTGTCGCGGCCGGGGCGACAGCTGGCGTATCGGGGGAAGCTGTCGCTTCCCTGGCGGCGCTGTTCTTCTATGCGCGTGTTGCACATGCTGCAGTCTATATTGCGGCTGTGCCATACCTGCGGACCCCGGTATATCTTGTGTCATGGGCCGCGATCCTTCTGATTGGTCTGGAAGTTCTGGGCTGACAAGCGGTGTCTNTGTCTGAACGGGGCGGTTGTTTCTGGCAACCGCCCCGTTTTGCTTATCTGNGCNTGNGNCNGNNACNNGACTTTATTGTTCACCGGAATGGCGGGGCTGGGCGAGCCGTGTGGCGAGGTAGCGATAGAAGTGAAGCAAGGCGGTTTCACGGATATTGAGCGGGCCGGGAACGGCGTGGCGAGAGCGGGCGTTTCTCTGNAGATCAATCATGGCGGAAGCATCTTCACGATTAATCTCCTCGATCAATTGCCGGGTCATGTCCAGCTCCTCGGGTTCGTTCTGGAGTCGCTCATATTCCGCAGGGGGCACGAGAAAGCCGCCAATGGCCCTGCTGCGNCCCGGACTGAGTGGCAGAAAGGTGAGCCAGTTTGCATTGCCTTGAGAGCAGGAAATGTTGACGGATGGATAAAGAGACAATGTTGGAGCGGAGGTCAGTTCATCACCCCCCATTTTCTCGGCATACGGNCTGGATGAAGCGCCGAGNGGGTGGTTGAAGTTGATGTCGAGACGGAACACGTTCCACAAATCGCCGGCGGCCTGAAAATGGCAACCGCGTGAGGNCATCATCCCGGCGAACGTATCTGAATGAAGTCCTTCGATATGGTAGCCCTCAAGCCCGGTTTCGATTCCCAGCTTCCAGTTTCCTTCCCATATGTCGTCGTAAGCGACGGCGAGGCGCCAGCCTTCCATTTCATATGGTGCCATGATTTTCTCGGCCCCGCCNATTTGCGGTGCGAAGGGTTGGGGGTTGGTGGCCAAAGAAACGAAGACAAAGCCGAGCCAGGTTTCTGTGTGAAATTCAGGCAGTTTGCAGTCGCTTCCGTCCGGGTTTTTAGGCTTCTCCATGTGCAGGGCAGAGCGCAGGGTGCCGTCGATTTCGTAGACCCAGCGATGATAGGGGCACATGAAGCGTTGGGTGTTCCCCTGACCTTCGATTACGCTCATGTAGCGATGGCGACAGACAGCAGAAAGCGTGCGAAGCTTTCCATCCTGTCCACGAATGACCACCAGGGGTTCGTCGGCCAGGGTCAGCGTGAAGTAGTCNCCAGGCTTTTCCACCTGTTCTGTCCGTCCCACACAAATCCAGTCTTTGCGAAAGATGTGCTCCAGTTCCCACTGGTAAAGCTCTTCCGAGNTGTACATGTCCATTGGCAGGGCGCGGGCGGCTTCGATGGGGGTTGAGTGGTAGGTGTCAAGTTTTGCGATCTGGTCTCTTGTGCGGATGTCCATTGNTTCCTCCANAATAGGTCAAAGACCTAAAATAGTTCATTGACCTATAATTTCAATGGAGCTAGACGTCAAGGTGCAATGATGGGGCGAGAGCATGGCCAAACAGGAANCCAAAGGAGAGGCGCGTCAGAGAANGATCGTCAACCTTGCGCGTCAGGCCTTGGTGGAGGCCGGATATGATCGTTTCTCTTTACGCGAAATTGCCAGCCAGGCCGGAATGAGGCTTGGTAATCTGCAATACTATTTCCCAACCAAAGAAGCCCTGATTGAGGCGGTGGTTCGTCAGGAGTTTGATGACAATCTGGGGACCCTTTCTCAGATTGCNGGGNAGGACATACAGGCAGATGAAGCGTTGAGNCGGGTCGCGCTGGCGCTTGTTTCCCACTGGCTGGCAGATGGGGCGAAAATCTATGCGGTGATGTCGTTTCTTGCGCTGCATGAGATGCGGTTTCGTGCTTTGCGCGATGAGATNTACACGAGTTTTTATGCGGCGTTGTTNCCCTTTGTGAAAGCCGTCCAGCCGGGTTTGTCCGGGGCGCAGCAAAAAAGGCGNGTCCGTGTGATTACGTCGCTTCTGGATGGGGCTTTGTTGCAAGGGGAAGANGCCGTCCGCGCGGATGGCAGGGCTTCCATTTTTATGCAGGATATTTCAGCAGCCGTGCTGGCCGTCGCCCGCACCTGAGGGTTTCGGATCTCAGGGGGTCGCGCGCTTTTCAACCGGTTTGAAGAACATGCCNAGTTTCAGACTNTCGGCAACGCGCTCCGCCTTGTCGATGAAGATCGGTGCGATGGTGGGTCCACAGACATTCTGTGCGGTTTGTCTGAAGAGATGGAGCCAGATGTCAAAATGTTCGGGCCGGACTTCCTTCAGACGCATGTGAGCNGGCATGGGTTGGCCCTTNTACTCGCCCGTCAACATGGTGAGGGACGACCAGAAAGAAACCATTTTGACCAGATGAGGCTCCCATTCATCGCCAATNCGGCGGTTGAAAATGGGCCCTAGCGTTTCGTCTGCACGAATGTGGGTGTAGAAAGTGCGGACCAGCTTGTCGACCATTGTGTGATCGATGTCTGGATGCAGAGGTTCTCTGAAGGGTCTGCCTGCCATCTCAGTGCTCCTGCACATTGCCAATATGGACGCAGATAATCTAGCAAGCGACGGGCGCAAGNGCCATGCGGCNACTCGTCTCATCTGNGTGTCGCGGTTTACCAGTTTTCCTTATAGGGACGAAGGTCAATCTCCTGGGTCCAGGCGCTTCTGGGTTGTTGGTGTATCTGCCAGAATGTTTCCGCAATGGCGTTCGGATCCAGCGCGCCTTCATCCCCCAACTGATCAAGATATTCACCGAAGCGGTTGCGCACCATGTCGCCGTTGACCACACCATCGATAATGACATGGGCACAATGCACCCCTGCAGGTCCATATTCACGGGCGAGCGATTGAATGAGATTGCGCAGGGCCGCTTTCGCCGATGCGAAATGGGCAAACTTTGCCTTGCCGCGCATTGAGCCGGATGCGCCGGTGACGATGAAGGATCCTNGTCCTTGTTGTGCGAGAAGCGGCATGGCTTCCTTTGCTGTCAGGAAGGCCCCGAAGCAACAGACCCGCCAGAATTGCTCAAACTGTTNTGCTGTCAGATCCGAAAANGGAATGATGGCATTGTTGCCGGCATTATAGAGAACGGATCCCAAAGGGCCGATCTGCGTTGCTTTTGCGAAGATCGCTTTGACATCTTCTGCTTTCGTGACATCGCTCACAATCATATCAGCCTTGCCACCCTGGGCGGCAATTTCGTCGGCCAATGTTTTCAGTTTGGATTCTGTTCGGCCTGCCAGGAGAACAGGTGNNCCTTTCGCGGCGAACTGGCGGGCGAGCGCTCCACCGATCCCGTTTGATGCCCCAACGCCGATGATAACGGCCAGATTGGTTTCATGGTTCATGTGCGTTCCTCCCGCTTTGTCTTGATGGTTGAATGTGGGGTTGTGCGTGTGTATCTGCAAGAGGGCGAGCGCGGGGTTGCGAATGCGGGTTCAGCGTGCGAGCTTTTTGCAAAGGAGATTTTCATGCGCTGGAAACTGTTCACGACCGTATCTGCTGTGGCTCTTGTCGGTTTTCCTGTCTGGCTGGCGGGTGNGCTGGTTGAGGCGGCGAAAGAAAGGACGTCTGGCCATGCTTATCGCGGGTCTGCGTTCCATCGTGATCTGCTGACGCTCGACAGTCACGTTGATATTCCGCCGACTTATACGCGGATTGCAGCTCATGATCCGGGGCAGCGCACCCGNCTGCAGGTGGATTTGCCGAAGATGGAAGAAGGNGGGCTGGATGCGGCTTTCTTTATTGTTTATGTCGGGCAGTCCGCACGCAACGAGACAAATGACGCGCGGGCAAAGGCGGATGCGCTGGTCAAGTTTGATGCGATCCACCGGATGACCGATGAGCTTTATTCTGACCGTATTGGTCTTGCGATGCATCCGTCGGAGGTTGAGACGATCCATGCCAGTGGTCGCAAGGTTGCGATGATCGGGATCGAGAATGGTTATGTGATCGGTCGCGANCTCTCGTTGCTGCAAACATATTTTGATCTTGGGGCNCGCTACATGACCCTTGCCCATGTCGGNCATAATGACCTNGCCGACAGTTCCATGCCGCGGTTCGACCTTGGGGACAANGAAAAGGAGCATGGCGGTCTCTCGGCGCTGGGGCGGGAAGCGGTGCGCGAAATGAACCGCCTGGGTATGATGGTGGATGTCTCGCATATNTCCGANGNGGCGATGATGGAGGCGACAGCGTTATCGGATGCACCGGTGGTTGCGTCTCATTCGGCNACACGTGCACTTGCGGACCANCCGCGCAATATGAGNGACACTCAATTGCAAGCGGTTGCGGCAAAAGGTGGCGTTATTCAGATCGTGGCTTTCTCTACTTATGTGAAGGCGGATCCCGGGCGTATTGCGGCTTCCCTGGCCTTGCGAAACCGTATTGCACACGAGCAGGGGGCTGCGCGCTTTTCCTATCTGGCGCACGGACAGCTTGCCGCCTTCAAGGAGGGCATGGCGGAGATCAATGTTCGGTTTCCGCGGGCGACCCTGTCTGAGTTTGTCGACCATATAGATCATGCTGTTCAGGTGGTTGGCATCGACCATGTCGGCATCAGCTCGGACTTTGACGGTGGCGGTGGTGTTGTCGGCTGGGAAGATGCGTCGGAGACCGGCANTGTAACCGCAGAGCTCGTCCGTCGTGGTTATAGTGCGGACGATATTCAAAAGCTGTGGAGCGGGAATATGTTGCGCGTCTGGTCGGCGGTTGAGGCTGCGGCCACCCGCTAGGCCGGTCNCAGGCAGTGGGGCGGTGTCGGGGTTCTTCAATAAACCAGGCCACCATGGCAAGGGCGAGCAGCATGAAGGCGATGGCGAACCCGAAAACAGNGGAATAGGACAGGTAGGTCGCCACCACCCCGCCAAGCAGGGGGCCGACCCCCATCATGAGCGANTTTCCCGCGTTGGAGATGGCAATTCGCATGGGAAGGTCCTGGCGTGAACCAAACTCCAGAACCATATTCTGTGACGAGATCTGGAAGCCGCCCAGTCCCGCGCCGAGACCGGCAAAGACCAGTGCCAGAACGTAAATCTCGGTGGAGATGAACAGGAGCAGTGTGGAAAGTATCCACACAATCAGGGACGCCATGAATGTCAGGCGGTTGCCGTAGCGATCTGCCAGGGCACCCCATCCCAGATTGGTGGCTGTTTGGCAGAGCAGAAAGGCGAGCGAGAGAATGCCCAGATTTTCACCGCTGAGNCCNACGCTTCTGCCGGCGAAGAGGATGTAGAAAGGAACGGCGATTGTGGCGACCGCTCCCATTGACCGGGCGATAAAGAAGCGCGCGAAATGGGGGTCGTCGCGCATGAGGCCTGGTACTTCTCTCAACCGGCTGAGAAAGCCCGCCTGGGCGCGCACTGTTGGCGGCTCCGGCTCTTTGACCAGCGCCAACATGCCCAACCCGACGGACGTGAGGACGAATGCAGTGAGGAAGGTGGCTGAATAGCCATTGCCGAGGGCGTTNGTCTCGATGAAATATTTCCCGCCCAGATAAGCCACACCCGAAGCGGTAACACCTGCCAGAAAGTTGCGCAGTCCCGTCAGTCGCCCGCGTAACGAGACAGGAATGACCTTGGACATCATATAGTTGAAGATGACTGCCTGCATGCCATTGAAGAAACCAAAGAGGCCCAGAAAAATGCAGGCNGTCACAAGCGCGGCCGTTCCTTCGAGGAAGAGCCCTGCAAGGGCAAGTCCCAGTACCTGGACCCGCATCAGGCCGCCGATCACAAAACCGATGGGGATCACCTTTTTGCGATGCTCGATCANGGTGGCCCCGAGGAGGGATGAGCTGGCTGCCCCGAAATGCTGTGCGGCAAGTGCTACCCCTACAGCCAGTTCNGAGCCGGAGAGGAGAAAAATAAAGGCTGGCAGGAATGTCGGCGCGTGGATCAGACGAAACCCGGTCTGCCCCAGAAGCCCATGCACCAGATTGGCCGCATAATTTCGCGGTAANTCCCGTTTTACCTGCGCATNGTAAGCGTCTTCAGCTTCTCGCAACGCATCGGGCGACGGGCCCTCTGCCAGGTCAGCTGGCGGCATGGCTTGGTGGGTCACTGGTCTGAAACTCGTGAGTTTGGTCNGCAGAAGAGCTGACCTGAAATGATGATGGGGTGAGTATAGCGGTTTCTGGAAGAACGGGAAATCGCACGCGGTAGGGCCGGGGAGCCACTATGGTTCTCCCGGATGATCACTTTGGCCTGAAATTCCGCAAATTTGTCTGGCAAATGGCTGGCCGCAAGGGGGGCTGGCCGCTATTATGCGGCCCAGCTAAAAACAGCCGACGGGCCTTTGTCCGTGGCGTATAACCAAGAGCCCTGATTCATCATATGGATACTTCATCATATGGATACTTCATTATGTGGATACGGGGCTGCCATCCCTCAGGAAGGCCTCAACGGAGGAAGTCATGAAAGACACAACAAAATTCTATATTAATGGCCAATGGGTAGACCCGGCGACGCCGAAAACCTGTGACGTGATCAATCCGGCGACCGAGGAGGCTTTTGCCACCATTTCCATGGGCAGTGCTGCCGATGTGAACAAGGCTGTTGCTGCGGCGAAAGCGGCTTTCCCGGCTTTCTCTCGCACCACGCGTGAAGAGCGCATGGCCTTGCTGCAGAAGATCATGGGTGTTTACCAGGCACGGTATGACGAGATTGCCGAGACGATTTCCAAGGAAATGGGTGCACCGATCTGGTTGTCCAAGGCAGCTCAGGCTGCAACGGGGCTTGGTCACTTTGCCAAGACGCTGGAAATTCTCAAAGATTATACATTTGAAGAAGATCGTGGTCAGACCCGGATCGTGCGTGAACCTGTCGGGGTTTGTGGTTTCATTACGCCGTGGAACTGGCCGATCAACCAGATCGTTTGTAAAGTTGCCCCGGCGCTGGCTGCCGGTTGCACGATGGTGCTGAAGCCGTCGGAAGTGGCACCACTTAACGCACACCTGCTGGCCGAAATCATGGACGAGGCTGGTGTTCCTGCCGGCGTCTTCAACCTGGTTGATGGTGATGGTATCGAAGTGGGTGCTACATTGTCCGCCCACCCGGACGTGGACATGATGTCCTTTACCGGCTCCACCCGTGCAGGCATCGAAGTGGCGAAAGCTGCGGCCCCGACCGTAAAACGCGTGGCGCAGGAACTGGGTGGCAAGTCGGCCAACATCATTCTGGAAGATGCCGACCTGCAGTCCGCTGTTGCCGGTGGTGTCATGGGCGTGATGAACAATTCCGGCCAGTCTTGTAATGCGCCAACACGCATGCTCGTACCGGCTGCCAAGCATGATGAAGCGCTGAAGATTGCCGCGGCCACGGCAGAAAAAGTTACAGTTGGTGACCCGTTCGCCGAAGGTGTGAAAATTGGCCCTGTTGTCTCTGAAGTTCAATTCAACAAGATCCAGGATCTGATCCAGAAGGGTATCGACGAAGGGGCAACACTTGTTGCTGGTGGTACCGGTCGTCCGGAAGGCTTTAACAAGGGCTATTTCGTGCGCCCCACCATTTTCGGTGGTGTGACGAACGATATGACGATCGCACGGGAAGAGATCTTCGGCCCGGTTCTGACTATTCTGCCTTACAAGGACGAAGCAGAAGCTGTCTCTATTGCCAATGACACGGTTTATGGCCTGTCCGGTTACGTTTCATCCGGCAGCATTGAGCATGCCCGTGACGTTGCCTCACAGCTGCGCACCGGGAACGTTCACTTGAACGGTGCCGGGCCTGATTTTGGTGCGCCGTTTGGTGGTTACAAACAGTCGGGTAATGGCCGTGAATGGGGTGAATTCGGTTTTGAAGAATTCCTCGAAGTTAAGGCTGTTCTGGGTTACAGCGCTGCCTAATTCGACAAATCTGATCGCTGAAAACGGCGTCCTTCGGGGCGCCGTTTTTGTTTGGCACAGGTGTTTTAGAAAAATTTAACTTAAGCCTCATTTTGATCGGCACAGACTTGCTGTCTGTAACGAAGTTTTATGTGCCCCAGTTCCATGGTTCTGGCATGTCGGCGTGCGCGCGGCGTGTATTTGATATCGGGGCAGGTTATCTCATTGTTTGGTTTTGTATCGCCTAAGGAAAAACAGCATCGGCAAAGGGGCGGGCAGGGTTCTGTGCGCGACTGTCTGTCCTTGCTTGTGGCTGATGCTGGTGTGTGGTTTCACATTGCCCTTTCGCTCTTGCACGTACCTCGTGTCCATCATTGCCTGGCAGGGCACCTCTTCTTCAGATTGAAGGGTGGTGTGCTGTGAGATGGCTCGGAAAATACAGTGATCAGATCTCTGTCCGTTGGCGTGTCATGATCCCGCTTGCGCTGTTGATGGCGGCATCGGGTGGCGCGCTGACTACCTTTTTCCTCTTTTTGTTCTCCGGGTATCAGGAAACCATTGTCAATAATCGGGCGGCACAGGTGGCGGGGAGTGCCGTGTCTGTTTTGCATGCTGTCCATAAAACGGCTGAAGTTGATCGCTTTATCGAGATGCTCGAGAAAGAGGAAGATATTGACCAGCTTTTGATTGTTGATATTTCCACCGGGATCATTACAGCCGGGCGTGTGGAAGGGATCAAGGTTCCTCATGTGGACGGTATGCTGGACACGGACCTGTCAGCGGAGATTGATGCCTTGCGCCGCGGTTATCTGCCGGCGGGGCAAATTCTGGAGAGCGGTGAGTATGTCAGCTACGGGCAGCGTGTGATCTGTAAGAGCACCGAACATGGTCATCATGATGATGTACTTATCTATGTTCGGTTGACGAAAGCCACGACAACGGCGTTGTCGTCGCTCATCGTGCAGAAGCTTGCTGTCAGCCTGATTGTCGGTTTCACGCTGGTCATGCTGATTGTGTCGAAGCTCATCTATGATGTTGTTCTCGCGCCACTTGCCAAGATGAAAGCGATTGCCCTTTCCGAGATTGTTGACATGCCGGCGATGATGCCGTTTGCCCATCGGCGGGACGAGTTCGGTGCGCTCGCGCGCAATATTCTACGCTCCTTTACGACCGCTACACAGACGGCGCATCAGTTTGCGCGGCAGGCGCGGGAAGACAGTCTGACTGAGCTCGGCAACCGGACCTTGTTGCGAGAAGAGCTGCCGAAGATCCTTGAATATACCGAACGGGAACGCCTGCACGCGTCCTTGTTGATGTTCGATCTGGATGGCTTCAAGAGTATCAATGATACTTATGGTCATGATGTTGGCGATGCCTTGCTGATACGGATGGCGCAAATTCTGCGCGAAGTTCTTGGCGACAAGGCGCTGATTGTCCGTTTGGGCGGAGATGAGTTTGCCGCCGTCCATGTGGGGCAGGACAGTCGGGCCGAAGCGTATCAGTTTGCTGAGAAAGTTATGGACCGGATGACACGCTCTCTGGAGTTGGGTGACGTGGAGGTTTATGCAGCGGCCAGTGTCGGCATTACCACGTTTCCTGAAGATGGGCGCGAGCCGGACCTTTTGATGAAGAATGCAGATCTTGCCCTCTATCGCGCCAAGTCGGATGGGCGGGGCCGTGTGCAGATGTACCGGCATGAAATGCAGCTTCGCATCATGGAACAGGCGGCGATTGAACGGGATTTGCGTGCCGCACTCGCGGAAGGGCAATTTGTTCTCTACTACCAGCCCAAGGTGGATTTACGCACTGACCGTATTTCCGGTGCGGAAGCGCTCCTGCGCTGGAAACATCCGGAACGGGGAATGGTGCCGCCGGACCGGTTCATTCCCGTTGCTGAGAAGAACGGATTGATTTGCGATATTACGGAATGGGTGTTGCTGGAAGCCTGTCGTCAACTTCGCACCTGGCTTGATGCGGGGCTCGATCCGATCAGTATTGCGATCAATGTTTCCGCGCTCGATTTGCGCCGTCCGGACTTTACCGACATCGTCGCGGCGACGCTTGTTCATACCGGGGTTTCCCCTAAATATCTGGAAATCGAAGTAACTGAAGGGACGATGATGCATGATGTGGATCATGTTATCGGCGTTCTGAGACGGCTTCGTGCGCTGGGTATCAAGATCAGCATCGATGATTTTGGGACGGGATATTCCTCCTTGTCCTATCTCAAGAGTTTTCCCGTTCAACGGCTGAAGATCGATCGCAGCTTTGTGATGGATATGACGGATGATGAAAATACCCATGCGATCCCGCAGTTGATTATCGATCTGGCGCGCAATCTGGGTGTTGCCGTACTTGCTGAAGGTATCGAAACGGAAGAGCAGCGGCAGCGTCTTTTGTCCATGGGCTGTGAAGAGGCGCAAGGGTACCTCTTCGGTGCGCCGGTGCAGGTTTCCTCTTTTACGTCACGTTTGAAGTCGGGACAGGCTATGGACAGTTCGGCGGACGACGTCTCGGGTGCTGTTTCCGTAGCGTAAAAAAACTGCATCGCGCCGGGCGTGACGATGATAGCAAAGCAGTGCTAGGACTCTGCCAAACAAGTTTGTCAGTTAGTGACAGATAATTTGGGAGACGTTCGATGGATCTTGCCTACAGCAAAGAGTATGAGGCGTTTCGCGAAGATGTGCAGGCATTCCTGGCAGCCAATCGCGACAATGTACCAAAACGGTTTGGGTCGGGACGGCCCTCCGAAGATCAGCAAAGATGGCAGAAGCTGCTGATCGAAAACGGCTACGCGGCCCGCACCATTCCGGCGGCCTATGGTGGTTATGGGGCAGAGCCCGACATCTTGAAATCACGCATCATTGCGGAGGAGTTCACCAAGGCGGGGATGCCACTCGGACTTGCTAATCAGGGTGTGTCCATGCTTGTGCCAACTTTGCTGGAGCTGGGAACCGAAGAACAGAAGCAGGCCTGGATCAAACGCACGCTCAATGGTGAGATCGTATGGTGCCAGGGTTATTCTGAACCGGGATCAGGGTCCGACCTCGCCAGTCTGCAGACAAAGGCCGTTGAAGACGGGGACGATTTTGTCATTAACGGGCAAAAGATCTGGACCAGTACCGCGCAATCTGCGGATATGATTTTCTGCCTCGTCCGGACAGAACCTGATGCACCCAAGCACGAGGGGATCAGTTATCTGATTTTCCCGATGGATACACCGGGCATTGAAGTTCGTCCCTTGATGACGATGACGGGTTATGCGGAATTTAATGAGGTCTTTTTTACCGATGTGCGCGTCCCCAAGACGCAGATCGTTGCTGAGCGAGGGCAGGGCTGGTTTGTCGCCAATGCCACGCTAAAACATGAGCGCGGTATGCTGGGCGACCCCAATCAGGCGGGGTCGCGTCTTGCAGCCATTGTCAACCTGATGCACGAGGAGACCCTGTCCGGAGAGCGGTTGATTGATAATCCGCTGTTCCGGGATCGTCTGTTGCAGCTGCAAGCCCGCGTGGTGGCCATGCAGTTTCACGGTCTGCGCCTGCTGACGGCCAGTGCCAAGGGCGAGAGCGCCGGACTTGCCGGTCTGGTGGTTAAACTGATGGGGTGTGAATTGAACCACCAACTTGCCGCGCTGGCTATTGATGCCCTTGGGGAGTTGGGTGTGCTCTACGAACGCAGTCCGCACTTGAGAGAGCACGGACGGTGGCAGCGGTCCTACATGTTTGACCTTGGTCTCATCATCGGCGGGGGTACGGCGCAGATCCAGAAAAACATTATCTCGGAGCGTGGGCTCGGGATGCCGCGAGAACCAAAGGCGATGAAGAAAGAGGGGGCACGGTAATGGAATTCGGTTTGTCGGAAGAACAGAGATTGCTGCAGACGTCCGTCGGTCGCTATCTGGAAGAAGCATCCGCCCTTGATCATGTGCGCAAAGCAGCGGAGGCACACGCCCCTCTTGCTCGCGACATCTGGGAAGGTGCTTGTGAGTTGGGCGTGGCAGGCCTGCTGGTGCCAGAGGCTTATGGCGGGCTGGAGTTGGGGCTTCTTGAGGCTGCTTTGATGGCGGAGATGATGGGCCGGTACGTCGCGCCGCTTCCTTATGTCGGCACCGCGGTCATGGCGCCCCTTGCCCTGATGAAAGGGGGGAGCGAGGCTCAGAAAGATGCATGGTTGCCGAAGCTCGCCAGTGGCGAGGTGATTGCCGGTGTGGGGGTCAGCGAGGTGATTGGTGTCCGCGACGGTGCGGGGCTTCGGTTCGAGAACGGGCAGCTCAACGGGACATGTCTGTTTGTGATTGATGGCCCTGCTGCGGATGTTTTCATTGTGGCAGACCTTTCCGGGCAGCTTTACCTCGTAGAGGGGCAGGCGAAGGGACTCAAGCGGATTGACCTGACAACAATTGATCTGACCCGACCTGTGGCGGAATTGCAGTTGACCAACGTGCAGGCGTCGCCCTTGCCCGGCGGGACCGCTGACGTGACGGCTGAAATTATTGACGCGGGGCGGATCATGCTGGCGGCGGATACGCTCGGCGCCGGTGACATGATGATTGAAAAAGCCGTTGCCTACGCCAAAGAGCGGCAACAGTTTGGCCGGGTGATCGGATCATTCCAGGCTGTCAAACATCTGTGTGCCGAAATGGCGGCGGAGCTTGAACCGTGTCGCTCTCTTGTCTGGTATGCTGCCTATGCGCAAGGTGCCGTGCCTGCAGATGCCCGCGTGATGGCGTGTCATGCTAAAGCGCATCTGAGCGAGGTGGGCCGGTTTGTCGCGCGTACCGCGACGGAAGTCCATGGGGGGATGGGGTTTACTGACCTTGTCGGTCTTCATTACTGGTTCAAGCGGATCGGGCTTGACCGTCAATTGCTCGGCGGGCCGGAGCGGGTTCGCGAAGAAGCGGCGCGTATTCAAGGCTGGGCTGCGTAAAATACCGGACGGCAGGTTTTAAAAGGGGCGGGTTACCGCCCCTTTTTTGTTCACTTTCGTGTGGAAGAGGCTTGTCGTCCATTCTTTAAAAAAATAGACTTCGGTCTAGTTTTATTGAGGAGGATGGAATGCGCGCAGCGATTTTCAGAAATGGTGATCTGGTGGTGGATAATCTGCCGGAACCCAAACCAATTGAAGGGCAGGTTGTTGTGAAGACCCTTGCCTGCGGGATTTGCGGGTCGGACCTGCATGCGTTTCATCATGCAGACAAGATGGTGGATGCGGTGAAGCGCTCTGGTGGCCAGAACCTGATGGATACAAAGCGTGACATTGTTTTCGGACATGAGTTTTGTGCAGAAGTACTGGACCATGGACCGGGAACGGAGAAGACGCTGAAGCCCGGCACGCGTGTGTGTTCCATGCCGCTTGCGCTGTCTGACAAGGGGATCCAGGGCGTTGGCTATTCCAACGACTATCCCGGTGGTTTTGCCGAACAGATGGTCCTCAATGAGGCCATGTTGCTGGAAGTGCCCAATGGTCTTTCAACGGACCATGCGGCGTTGACGGAGCCGATGGCTGTGGGGTGGCATGCCGTGCAGAAGGCGCAATTGACACCGGAAGATGTGGCGCTGGTTATTGGTTGTGGGCCTGTAGGGCTCGCTGTCATTGCTGGGCTCAAGATTGCGGGGGTGCATCCGATTATTGCGTCCGACTTCTCGCCAGCCCGGCGTAAGCTCGCGGAGACGATGGGCGCGGACATTGTGCTCGATCCCGCTGTTTCCTCCCCCTACAAGCGTTGGGAGGAAGAGGCCTCACCCGAAGGTTATGATCCGAAAAACTGGATGACGATGATCGGGCTGGGGCCACAATTGCGTCCCGGTGTGATTTTCGAATGCGTCGGTGTGCCCGGCATTATCCAGCAGATTCTGGAAGGGGCGCCGAAAGCGGCGCGTATTGTCGTGGTAGGTGTCTGCATGGAGAAGGATCATCTGGAACCCTTCTTTGCCATCAACAAGGAGCTTAACCTGCAATTTGTGCTGGGTTACACGCCGGAAGAGTTTGCGCAGACATTACATTTCCTTGCCGAAGGGCAGATCAAGGTTGAGCCTTTGATCACGGAAAAGGTGGGCGTTGACGGCGTGAAACAGGCCTTCTCGGCGCTGGCCAATCCCGAGAAACATGCCAAGATCCTGGTGGAGCCCTGGCGGCACTGAATAGTTTCTGTTGGGGCTTTAGGGTGCCTCCGGACAGGGATCAAATAATAATCCGACAGGACGCGGAGCTCAGAAGGGCTCCGCGTTCTTTTTTGGGGCATGCCGGTCGGAATCCCATATAGTGAACTCTTCTTCATGTACTCTAGGAGGTTCGCCCATGACTGGCGGTACTATTTTTGTCCTTGTGCTCCTGTTCCTTGCGCTGATTTTCATCATCAAGGCGGTGGTGATGGTGCCGCAAGGCCATGTCTATACAGTTGAGCGTTTCGGGCGATACACAAAGAGTTTGCAGCCAGGGCTTTCGATTATCACGCCGTTTGTTGACCGTCTTGGCGCCAAGATGAATATGAAGGAACGGGTATTGGATGTACCCAGCCAGGAAGTGATTACCCGCGATAATGCGATGGTGACAGCCGACGGGGTTGTTTTCTATCAGGTTGTGGACGCGGCGCGCGCTGCCTATGAAGTGCACGATCTTGAATATGCCATTTTGAACCTGACCATGACCAATACGCGGACCGTTATGGGCAGTATGGATCTGGATGAGCTTCTGTCTCAGCGTGACAAGATCAACGCGCAATTGCTGATGGTGGTGGATGAGGCGACCAACCCCTGGGGGATCAAGGTGACGCGCATCGAGATCAAGGACATCAATCCGCCGCGCGATCTGGTGGATGCGATGGCCCGCCAGATGAAGGCAGAACGGGAAAAACGTGCGACCATCCTTGAGGCGGAAGGAGATCGTCAGTCCGAAATTCTGAAGGCGGAAGGTCAGAAGCTCGGTGCCATTCTGGAAGCGGAGGGACGGCGTGAGGCTGCATTCCGCGATGCTGAGGCACGCGAGCGCCAGGCCCAGGCAGAAGCCGAGGCAACACGGTCGGTGAGCGAGGCGATCGCGGCTGGTGATGTGCAGGCTATTAATTACTTTGTCGCCACACGGTATGTGGATGCGCTGGCGAAGATCGCGGCCGCGCCGAACCAGAAGCTCGTTCTGATGCCGCTCGAAGCGTCGTCCGTGATTGGGGCGATTGGCGGTATTACGGAAATTGCCCGTGAGGCCTTTGGAAGTGATGCGGACGGTGCGAAGCGCAGTGGGGCATCGGGTAGTGTGCCGCGGGTTGGTCCCGACGTCTGATTGGAGGAATAGGCATGGAGAGCTTTTTTGACAATTGGGGAGAATGGACCTGGTGGATTATTGCGCTGGGACTTGCGGCGCTTGAACTTGTGCTGCCGGGTGTCTTTCTGATCTGGCTTGCGGGTGCCGCTCTTGTGGTTGGTGCGCTCGGGCTTGTCTTTGACATGAGCTGGCAATGGGAAATTGCCATCTTCGCGGTTCTTTCGGTGGCGAGTGCGTATACCGGTTATCGTTTGTCGAACAAGGATGGTGATCAGAGTGATCATCCGAGCCTCAACAAACGAAGCCAGTCCTATGTTGGGCAGCAGTTTGTTGTGGTTGAGGCCATTCGCAATGGACGTGGCAAGATCAAGGTGGGAGATACGCTCTGGCAGGCGGTCGGCCCGGACGTGGAGGTTGGTGCGAGTGTCACTGTTCGGTCCGTGGATGGGGTGCTCCTGCACGTAGAGCCAAACTGAGAGCCCAAATTGAGAAGCCTTACTGGCAACCCGACAAAAAAGGCCCGGATTTGATGTCCGGGCCTTTTGATTGTCATTTATGTCATGTCAGGCGCTTCTGATTGATTGCAGAAAAGCCTGCATTTCTTTGTCGAGCGTTGCGGTATGCCCGCCCAGGGTTGAAATGCTGGTGACCAGGCTCTGCGCGGAACTGCTGGTCTCGCTAATGCTGCTCTGAATGGATTGCGTGTTCCGGGAGGTTTCCTCTGATCCTTCCGAGGCACGCACGGTTGCCTGGGAAATTTCATTGGTTGCGGAAGCTTGCTCCTCTACCGCTTGTGAGATAGTGCCGCTGACTTCGCGCATCTGCTCAATCCGGTTGCGGATGGCCGCGATCGAGCTCACGGTTTCGTCGGTTGCTGACTGGATTGAGTTGATCTGGGCCGTGATCTCGTCTGTTGCTTTGGCCGTCTGGCTGGCGAGGCTTTTAACCTCGGAGGCCACAACGGCAAACCCTTTGCCGGCTTCGCCTGCGCGCGCGGCCTCGATGGTTGCGTTCAGGGCCAGCAGGTTGGTCTGTTCTGCAATGTCGGTGATGAGGCTGATAATCTCGCCAATCTTGCCCGCGTTTTCTGCAAGGGTCTGGACGCGCGTATCGGCAGTTGAGGCTTCTGCGACGGCATTTTCGGCGATGCTGGTTGACTGGCTGACCTGATTGGCGATTTCCCGGATTGAGGCGGACATTTCTTCCGCCGCTGCAGCAACCAGGTTCACGTTTTCTGTGGCGGTTGCTGATGAGCGTGCCACGACTTCGGTAACGCCGACAGAATTTTCAGCCTGAATGTTCATGGCCTGGGCGGCACTTCGCATGGCTGTTGTTTCTTCCGTGACAGAGGCCACAACGCGCCCGATGGTTTCTTCAAACCTGGCTGCAAGGTCGTTCATTGCTTTTGCCCGATCGGCAGCCACTTTTTTCTGAAGCGTATCACTTTCCTCGCTCAGGCGCTTTGTCTCGGCGAGTGCTTGCGTTGATTGTTCAATCGCTGCGTCGGATGCTTTGAACGCTGTTCGCATCTGGTCGATCCCGTAAACGAGAGCACCGGTCTCCAGTACCACGATGGCGGCGTGGATGGCTGTCCGTGTCAGGTTGGATCCGCCAAGCCAGATGGCCTCGGGAAGTAGGAAGTTCAGCCCCAGATGATGGACGGCAATCAGCCCGGCTGCCAATATGATGGCGCGAAAATCAACCATCGGGATGAGAATGGCGAGGCCCGCAAGGAAGTAGAGGTGTGCATCCATCTGGAAGGATGTCCCCCGCAACTGATAGACGCACAGGCTGATCTGAAGCATCAGGGCGATCGAAATCGCATTGCGAAGGGCCGGGCTGTTGCCCGTCAGGCGCTGTGTCGCAAAAGCCGCGCCTGCGATTGCTGCCGCGACGATGGTTGCCGCGATCCATGCATTGCCGGAAAAGAAACCCAAAAGAGCGATGGCCGGAATATGAAGGCCTAGAAATGCCAGCAGGTAGCGGTATGAACTTTCACGAATTTGATCGATTGTACTCATNGTTTCCCCTCTTGCCCTGATCATCCCTTACAAGGCTCGGTTCTCAGTTCCGGTGGTGGTATCTACACACAATGACGTTGTGTTTGCTGACAGGAACAACAATGCTCCCTCAGCTCTCAGGGCGTCTTTGTGGTGTGAATTGATGAGACGCGCGACGACGATATTGTCCTGTGCACCAGGGCCCAGAAGTTGTGCGCCCGCTTTTTGGAGGCGAACAGCGACTTCCTCGAACGGCGTGCCGGGGGGAAAGATAATGGTGAAGGCNGTGTCGCCTGGTTCTGGCGTCNCATGAAGGACGGCGAGGCTTGTGAGGCCGGCAAAAGCAAGGCAGATCGGAAGCGCGTATGCGCTTCTCGCCAGTCGCCGAGCTGTGTTCTTCCAGAACAACATGTGCCACCTGTCCTTTTATCCCACTCCAGTGTTACCGNGGATAGGCTAATAAAAGGTTGGCTCCGGCTGAAATAAATGGCCGGGCTAGAGGTAGGGCGACATCAGACGGGCGATATTGTCNCGCAGTTTGGTCGAAAGTGCGCGATTTTTAAGGGATTTTGCGGTTTCGGCCGTGGCGGTGGCAATTTTCGTGTCGATGGCCTGATTGAGTTCCGCAGCAAGATTGACACTGTAACATTCCAGGTTGAATTCGAAGTTGAGGCGGAGGCTGCGCGGGTCCCAGTTGGCAGATCCGACCAGGCTCCAACTCCGGTCCACGGTCATGAGCTTGGCGTGGTCGAAGGGACCTGTCGATTTCCAGATGCGGCAACCCGCCTGGATCAGTTCGTCGAGCAGCGCCCGGGTTGCCCAGGTCATGTAAGCGAGATTGTTTTTACCCGGCAGNACGATATCGACGGAGACACCCCGCATGGCGGCGAGGGAGAGGGCGGTGATTAACTCCGCGTCGGGCAGGAANTAGGGCGTGACAATTCTCACTTGCTCGCGGGCCTCNGTTAGTGCGGCAAGAATTGTCCAGCGAATAGTGTTGCGGCTCATGTCCGGNCCGGCGGGAAGTCCACGGGCGGCGATCTGGCCGCGGCTTTGCAATTGCGGCATCCAGCGTTCGCTGGTGAGGATTTCNCCGGTNGAGAAGCGCCATTCATGAGCGAAGGCAGCCATCAGGTGGGAGACCACGGGCCCGTCAACGGCGAAATGGTAGTCGTGGATCGGGTGTCTTGGCCNCTCTGCAATCAGGTTGCCTTCCGCGATATTCATGGAACCGGTGAAACCCTTTTGCCCGTCAATGACGAGAATTTTCTGGTGATTGCGCANGTTGAGATAAGGCATTTGCCACGGCAGGAATGAATGCAGAAAGCGGGCGTGTGGTATGTCGGCCTGCCGGAGCCTGCGGATCATGGATGGGAAGGAATACCAGGCCCCTACGCCGTCGATCAAAACCCGGACTTTNACNCCGCGCTCATGGGCTTGCTTGAGTGCAGCCAGAAAGCGTTTGCCGGCTGTATCGTTGTTGAAAATGTAGGTTGATAACGCGATTGTATTCTTGGCGTTGCCAATGGCCTCCAGCATGGCGGGGTAGGCTTCNTCCCCATCACGAAGCAGGCGAATGTCGTTACCGAGCGTGTAAGGGGTGTCTGCAATCTTGCGCCCGATGCGGGTCATNCGCATCATCCACTCACCACCGGCACCGTCTGCGATGGCGAGTGTCGGAGGGGCATTGTCCGGCAATTCCAGATCGCCGGTTGTATGCACACCGGCCCGCAGTTCCTGCGCGCGGCGGGCGATGCGGTTGATGCCCAAGACGAGGTAGATTGCCCAACCGAACACGGGCAGTAGGATAATGACCCCGAGCCAGGCAATGGCGGCGCGAACGTCGCGTTTTGTCAGGAGGGCGTGCCCCGCGGCAAAAGTTGCAGCGAAGAGGTTGATGGCGCCGACCAGAAAAGGCCAGAGTTCAAGACTTACCTCGGTTTCCATGAAGCTAAACTAAGCATCCGGCGTGCCCACCGCCAGTTTTTTGCGATGGGNACGGTCTGTACGGTCTGTCAGAAGCGGAAACCAGCCCCGATAAAGAGAGCCCGTTCTTCGCCGGGGAAGTAGCGTTCCGTCGCGGTGCCACCGCGCACGATAATGTCGGCCCGGTCGGCGTACCGCTCGTCTGTCANATTGGTTACACGCCCGTAAAGGTCAAACCCTTCATTGACGGTGAACCTGGCGCGGAGGTTCAGGAGGTCATGCCCCTCGTAGATGGAGGTCTGGCCCGGGTCTGCGGCATAGTCGCCGACGTGAACCCATTCAAGTTCGGCTCTTAGCCGGTCGTTCCAGAAATCGCGCCCGAGGCGGAGACTGGCCAATGTTCTGGGGGCTGTGTCNATGTCATCCCCNGACCGGATGCTGTTTGACGCNGCCGCTGCGGGGCGGTTGAAGGTNAACTTGTGAACAGCGTAGGTGGCGCTNCCGGCAAGGTCGAAACCAAAGCCGATGGGTGCGGCTGCCTCCACCTCGATGCCGTAATGCTCTGTTTCGCCGTTGGGGGCGTTGAGGCCGGCGCTGTCGCGGAAGAAGAAGTTGCTTTTCTCCATATAGTAGGTAGCGACTTCNTAGGTCAGTCCGCCGGTTTGCCCGCGTGCCCCGATCTCTACGCTGTCAGTTTCNTCGCTCTCCACTTCACCAGGTACTTGCAGGTTTTGCAGTCGATAAAGGTCTGTGGTTTGAGGCGCACGTGCNCCGCGCGCCAGGTTCGCGAAGCCGATCAGGCTTTCATCGAATGCGTGGGTGANGCCCAGTTTGGGTGTGACATCAAAGAATTCATCAACGCGATCGGGTGTGCGCTGGAACCTGCCCACGGTGTTGTCCGGTGCGTTGTTGGTATAGTCATAACGGGTATATTCCAGCCGTGCGCCGGCAGTGAGTTTTGTGTCCTCGCTCACAGACCAGACGGANTGAATGAACGGGGCTGCAACGGCGGCTTCAACGTCATAGTCGTAATGGAGACCCTGGACGAAAACACCAAACGTGGTGGGNCCTGTCTGGAATTCGCGCAGGAAGCCGTCCGTATATTCCAGATCAGCGCCGACGATGATCTGATGTCCGCCTTCCAGGTCCATAAAGTAGGCGGTCTGTACNCCGCTACTCCAGTGNCCGTTTGTCTCTGTCGGTTGGCCAGGCAGGAAGTGCATCAGAAAATTCATCCGGTTCAGACGCGCGTAGGGCGTGACAGCAAGCGTGGTGCCATCGCTGAAGTCATGCTCCCACCGGACAGCCAGGCGTGTTGACCAGGCATCGCGATAGGCTTCGGGGTTGGGGTTTGACTTGCGCAGCCCGTCGACACGGTAGGCATCATTTCCCTCTACAAAGCCGGCGGTCTCCTGGTTCAGGTTCTGNGCGGCGAAGGTTGCGCGGATATAGTCATTGCCAGCCCGGTAGTCGTAGCGCAGATGTGCTTTTTGCTGGCCGAAGCCACTGTCGTCGCGGTAGCCATTATCCTCATTGAGAACCAGGCTGAGCCGGGCAGCATGATTGCCTGTTCCGCCTGTTGTGGTGCCGTTGAATTGTTTGCTGCCATGGGGCCCAACCCAGGTGCGAACGCGCGTTTGTGCTGTCGTGCTNGGGGTTTCAGACAGAATATTGACCAGACCATGAACGGCGTTTGAGCCATAAAGGGCGCTACCGGGACCACGCACAATTTCGACACTGTCGGCGGTTTCGATGACGGCGTCGAACAGGCCATTTACGTTGGCGAAACCGGCAGCGCGGAAAGGGACGCCGTCTTCAAGGTAGAGAAAGGAGCCTGCACCGGCGCCCCCCGACAGAACAGGTGAGCGTATCGCGGTCAGGTGCTCCTGTCCGGAACCTTGCTGGATGAAGGTACCGGGCGCTCTGTTGAGAATTTCGCTGGGGGCGGCCGGACCCACTATATCAATCTCGCGTTTGTCGAGCTTGGTGATGTTGCCTGCGTGGGTGGCCCGTTCCGTGCCGACGCCNGTGCTGGTGACGACCAGATCGTTCAGGCGTACTTCCTCTGCGGTGGCAGTGGTCACGCTGANCCCCATTATGGAGGCTGTGCCAAGAAGGGTCAGACGCAGCAATGCGGCTTTGCTTGCCAGCGTGGTTTTCTTTGGCTGATATNGTNNGATGGTCTCTGCGCTGCNCGCGCGGCATTTCTGTTTCGATGCCATGTTCACCCCCCATTTGTGAAGTCAGCTCATACGGGTCTGTTGTCGACCCTTTGTTTTGCTTTCGGTGCCTTGTGTCGGGTGCCGCTTTGTTCAGTGCCTTCTTTTCAGCGCCTCTACACTCGCTGTGCGGCCCTCTCGGCTTTGTACTTACGTTGCTCAGGCATAGTTTTCCTTATTTCGCCCGTCATCTCACTCTTTTGTTAGAGTATCCTGGTTTTGAGGGCAAACTTGCCGGTAGGGATGCCTCTCTGAAGGCAGGACTGGTCTCATCAGGGGAGGGCTGAAACCGCGTTAACCAAACGGCTTTGGTCAAACCTCTGTACTGAAAGGATAATTTTGATCCCGTTGTCAGACGAAAACCCGGTTCGCCAGGTTCCTCTCGTTACCTGGGGGATTATCGGTTTGTGTATTCTTGTCTTTCTCTGGCAGCTCTCTCTGTCGGAAAAGGCGATGACCGGGCTTTTCCTGGCCTATGGTGTTGTGCCCGCGCATTTGTTTGATCGCCCGGCGTCCGGGGTGCCCATGGTGCCACCAGTGCTGACGCTGATCAGCAGTCAGTTTTTGCACGGCGGGTTCGGCCATCTCGCTGGGAATATGCTTTTTCTCTACATATTCGGCGACAATATTGAAGCGGCGATGGGGCGGCTTAAGTTTCTGGTCTTCTACCTGTGCTGTGGTGTGGCGGCGGCAGTGGGGCATGGTGCGTTGGTGCCGATGTCGCAGGTGCCTATGATCGGTGCGAGTGGCGCAATCTCTGGTGTGTTGGGGGCTTATCTCCTGCTTTATCCTCATGCGCGCGTGCGGGTACTTTTCCTGCCGCTGCCGATCCCCATCTTTCGCATTTTTTACGTTCCGGCAGTTATGGTGCTGGGTATCTGGTTTCTCGTTCAGTTTGTGAGTGCGGCTGTTTCCTCGCCCGAGGGGGGCGGGGTTGCGTTTGGTGCCCATGTCGCCGGCTTTATAGCAGGGATGGTTTTGCTTCCGCTGTTCAAGCGGCGCGGTGTGGCCTATTGGCAAGCTGCTGCCCTACAGATCTTTGATGGCCGCACGTCTGGCCGCCGACATGAAAACGGGTCAGACCCCGACAGGTCTGACCCGGATTATGCATCTGATGGCAACCCTCGGTCCGATAAGGGACCTTGGAGTAAACCTGTGTCCCGCGCGAAAGGCACGCCGCGAACCAGGAAGCGCGGCCTTTGGGGGTAAGTACAGGAGGAAGGCTTTAGCTGTCACTGTCGCCCAGTTGGGACTGCTGATAATTCTGGATGCCGATCCGTTCGATCAGCTCAAGCTGGGTTTCCAGGAAATCGATGTGCTCTTCTTCATCTTCCAGAATGCGTTCGAAAATCTCACGCGACACGTAGTCCGAGACGCTTTCGCAATACCCGATCGCTTCTTTGTAAAACTTATGGCCGTCATGCTCCGCAGCGAGATCTGCTTCCAGGCATTCCTTGACGTCTTCGCCGATGCGAAGCCGGTTCAGATCCTGCAGATTGGGCAGGCCTTCAAGAAAGAGAATACGCTCAATCAGCGTGTCTGCATGTTTCATCTCGTCGATGGATTCTTCGTACTCGATTTTACCGAGACGTTTCAGACCCCAGTTATCGAACATGCGCGCATGCAGAAAGTACTGGTTGATTGCTGTCAGCTCCAGTCGAAGTGCACCGTTCAGATATTCAATGACCTTGCTGTCACCACGCATTTTTGCCTCCAAAAGTCAGGTTGGTTGGGCGACCATCCTGCTGTTGAGCCTAAAAGACAATGGTAAAAATAAAGATCAGTCGGCTGCCATTGGCAGATCTGTCAGCGTCGGGGCAGCCAGTTGCGATTGAGATGCGTCGACAAATTGATTGCGCAAGTGGGAGACGCAGGCCCCGCAGCGCGGGGCACAGCCGTGATGCTTGAAAATATCAGCCACAGATGATGCTCCCTCAGCCATTGCCTCGGAAACTTTGCGGTCATTGATTGCATTACAGATACAAGCGTACATGCGAGTGCCAGTCATTGTCGAACGCAACTAGAGATAGTGCTTCTAAGAATGATTGTCAATCACGTTCGCAATGAGAGATGTTTTTCCTGCCACTCGAATCAGGTTGTTCATTTCACACATGAAAGATGTGTTATGCGACGCCTGCCCGCAGGAAATCATGCAGGTGAACCAGACCTACAGGCTTGCCGTTTTCGGTGACGAATACGCTGGTGATTTTGTTTTCGTTGACGAAATTAAGGGCTTCTGCGGTCAATGTGTCCGGTGAGAGGACTTTGGGCGAGCGGGTCATGACATCACCGACCGTTCGGGTCAACAGGTCCGGGCCCATGTGGCGGCGCAGGTCACCGTCGGTGATGAGGCCGATCAGCAGACCTTCATCGTCGATTATTCCGACACAGCCGAGGCCCTTGCGTGTGATGACCACCAGTGCCTCGGACATGGGCATGTCCGGTTTGGCGAGGGGCAGTTCCGCTCCCTTGTGCATGATGGTCGAGACATGGGTCAGGGCAGCCCCGAGTTTGCCCCCGGGGTGGAAGTTCTTGAAATCATTGGCGTCAAACCCCTTGCTCTCCAGCAGGGCAATCGCAAGTGCGTCTCCCAGTGCCAGTTGCATGGTGGTGGACGTGGTGGGCGCGAGGCCGTTTGGACAGGCTTCGCCTACCTTGGGCAGGATAAGCGGGATCGTGGCGGCCGTTGCCAGCGCAGATTGTGCGCCGGACGTCATCGCGATCATCGGTATGGCGAACCGTTTGACATAATGGATGAGGTCTCTGAGTTCTGCAGTTTCGCCCGACCAGGACAGGGCCAGAACCACATCTGCTTGTGTGATCATGCCCAGGTCGCCATGGCTTGCCTCGCTTGCATGGACAAATTGTGCAGGCGTGCCTGTGGAGGCCAGTGTCGCGGCAATTTTCTTGCCGACATGACCACTCTTCCCAATCCCTGTGACCACGATACGACCTGCTACCTTGCCCATCAGATCAGCCGCCGCCACAAATTCTGTGCCCAGGGAGGCAGAGAGGGCTTTCAGGCCGGCTTGTTCCAGTTCAAGCGTGCGCCGGGCGGCTTTCAGGTGCGGGTGCGTGTCAGTCATCGTTTGGGCAAGCCTTTCGGTTCGGTGGGCTGGTGATCGGGCAGTCTGGTTGCCTTAGGAGGGGCTTATACACGAGCCGGGGATGTTTGGCATCTGGCGGATGTTTGCATTCCGGTAACCATTTAATCGCATTCTGGCAGTATGGGGCCAGGAATCTCACATAAATGCGTTCGCGCAAGCGGGCCTGTCGGTATGCGAAGGGCAGGGGGGCTGCTTTGGGCGGGAATGGCTGTCTTCCTGCTGAGTGCGGGTGTGCCTGTATGGGCGGAAGACATACGCGGGCAAGGGGTCGCGGAAAGGGAATATGAGGCCTACACAGCGCCTGGCATCCGGTTAGGCAGTTTTGTTTTGCGTCCCTCGCTTGAGGTGACGGAGACCTATGACAGCAATGTTTTTGCGACGAATACAGATCCGCGTGATGATGTTGTTACCAATATCAACCCCAATGTGAGCCTGACTTCGGACTGGGCCANCCACGAACTCCGGTTTGAGGCGGATCTGGATCAGAGCCTCTATGCACGCCATGATGATGAAAACGCCACAGATTGGCGTACGGCTGTGTCCGGTCGTCTGGATGTCTTGCGCAACACCAGCTTGCGCGGCAGTCTTGCCTACGCGACGCTCAGTGAAGAACGTGGGGCGACCGATGCTGTGGGAAATGCNGCGGAGCCGACGGTGTTTACAGAGGCTGTTGCCTCCATNGGGCTTCGGCAGACGTTCAACCGCTTGAGCGGTGACATCAGTGCNAGCTANNCCGAGCTTGATTTTGACGATACGCCTCTCATTGGCGGTGGGGTGAGTGACAATGATGACCGTGACAGAAGTCTGCTCGAAGTGGCGGTAGAGATCGGTTACGAACTGGTGGCAGATACGGTTGTTTTCCTGCGTGGCACCTACAATACACGTGACTATGACCAGACACCNCCCACAGTTGCGCTCAANCGGGATTCGGATGGATATCAGATTGTTGCCGGCTCCCGTTTTGAACTTGGTTCTCTGGCCCGTGGTGAGGTATTTGCGGGGTATCAGGAACAGAGCTTTGATGATCCGGTTTTTGCACCGGCGTCGGGTATTGCGTACGGGGCTTCTGTCGACTGGTTTGTGACGCCTTTGACGACGCTCCGGTTTTCCGCTGACAGTTCCATTGAGGATACCAGCTCGGGCAGTGCGTCATCCTTTGAGCGGATGCAGGCGGGGNTCGGTATTGATCATGAGTTTATGCGCAATCTTGTCGCCAGTGCGGATATCGCCTATGCGGAAGAAAACTTCCAAGGGTCAAACCGTAAAGACGAGATCTATGTCTATGACCTCGGGATCAATTACCTGATCGACCGGCATTTCTCCGTCGGTGCTTTTGTTGGGTACGAGGAACGCGATTCCAACCTTGTGGGCGACAGTTTCAGCCGGGAAACGATTGGCGTTCGCATTCGCTCTGCGCTTTAAGTTCTGTTTGTCAGGAAGTTCCATCGTTCAGGTCGGCAGAACGCCTGGCCTCACCCCGGTATCCGTTCAGGGTTTGTAGGTTCTCAGGTCCGGGATCAGCTCCGCCAAGCGTGGTGTGATGTCGTCGCGTCGCATGGCGTAAGCGATATTGGCGGCGAGATATCCTGCTTTGTCGCCACAGTCGAACCGTTGCCCGTCAAAGCGAACACCGTGAAACGGAACGTCGCCGAGGGTTGCGGCCATAGCGTCGGTCAGTTGAATTTCGCCGCCGGCCCCCTTGCGCTGGTTCTGGAGGTGTTTGAAGATTTCCGGGCAGAGGATGTAACGCCCGGTCATGGCAAGATTGGAAGGGGCGGTCGCAGGGTCGGGCTTTTCGACCAGTCCTTTGACTTCGACAATACGTCCATCGTCGGCTGCGGGGGCTACAATCCCGTATTGATTGACGCGCGGCTCGGGAACTTCGGCAACGGCGACAATGTTGCCGCCTTTCTGGTTCCAGGCATCCACCATCTGGGCGAGGCAACCGCGCTCGTGAAGGACGAGTTCATCTGGCAGAATGACTGCGAAGGCTTCATGGCCGATAATATCACGGGCGCACCAGACAGCGTGACCCAGCCCAAGCGGTTGTTGTTGGCGCACAAAGCTTGCAGACCCGTGGTCGAGCTGGGTGGAGGAGAGGGCTTTGAGGGCCCATTCTTTTGATCGCTCGCCAAGCGTTGTTTCCAGTTCGAATGCGTGGTCGAAATAATCTTCGATAGCTCCTTTGCCGCGGCCGGTGATGAAAACAAAATGTTCGATCCCGGCGTTGCGGGCTTCCTCAACAGCGTAGTCGATCAGCGGACGGTCGACGACCGGCAGCATTTCCTTGGGGATGGACTTTGTTGCAGGCAGAAAGCGGCTGCCCAGGCCAGCTACAGGAAAGACGACTTTGCGGATTCTGGATGTCACGGGGTGCCTCTCGTGTCTGCCGGTTTCTTGTTCTGGACTGTGCGTCCGTTTGTGTCGATTGTGAAACGGAATACTCAACAAGCAGTTGATTTATATCGGTTTCATGTCCGGTTTGTGACCCAAATGTTGATAAGGGCGGGCGCTGTGTTAACGAGTATGCGGATTTTGATCCGGCAAAACAGGTTTGCGGGCTTCACGGGGGCTTTGCGGATGCGATAAGGTGGTCTTCTTGTGATCTGGCGCGTTCCTTCGCTCTTATAGGGTAGGGTATTTGGGCCGAACCATCAGCCGTTTTGAGGGTGCATGAAGGTATTTCCAGTGATTTTGTCGGGTGGCGTCGGGTCGCGTTTGTGGCCGACATCGCGGGCTCTCTATCCCAAGCAGCTCCTGCCGCTTGTGTCTGAAAGAGCCATGTTGCAGGAAACCGCGGCGCGCGTGGTGGACCCGGCTGTTTTTGCGGCCCCCATGGTGATTTCAAACGAAGACCATCGTTTCGTTATTGCAGCCCAGATGCAGGAGATGGGGTTGAAACCCCTTGCGCATGTACTGGAGCCCGAAGGGCGCAATACAGCACCCGCGGCAGCCGCAGCAGCGGAGATTGCACTTCAGGAAGACGAAGATGCTATTTTGCTGATCTTGCCGGCAGACCATCATATTGGTGATCAGGCGGCTTTTCTGTCTGCGGTGTCGGCCGGGGCGGCACTTGCGCGCGATGGACGCCTGGTGACTTTCGGCATCATCCCGACAGCGCCGGAAACCGGCTATGGCTACATTCGCGAAGGGGCTGCGATTGGCGAAAGCCGCGGGCGTGAAGTGGCAACCTTTGTCGAGAAACCTGCGGCGGCGATCGCTCAAACTTATCTTGATGAGGGTGGTTATTACTGGAATGCGGGTATTTTCATGTTCCGGGCCGAGACGATTTTGCGGGAAATGGATACGCATTGTCCTGACATTCCCAAGCATGTGCGCGATGCTGTAACGCTGGGGTCCCGCGACAATGATTTTTTCCGCCTGGAGGCAGCGTCGTTTGCGAAATGCCCTTCGGATTCCATTGACTATGCGGTGATGGAGCATACCCGTTCTGCGGCTGTGATCCCCGTTGATATGGACTGGAGTGATATTGGGAGTTGGTCTGCGCTGTGGGAAATTGGTGGCAAGGACAAGGCGGGTAACGTGATCTCGGGCGATGTCCTGACCGTGGATGCTGAAAATTCCTATATCCGGGCAGAAAATAATCTCGTGGCCGCTGTCGGTATTCGGGATCTGGTGATTGTTGAGACTGGTGATGTGGTGATGATCTCGCCGCGGGACCGTGTGCAGGACGTCAAAGCACTGGTGCAGAAAGTGGCAGAGGCGGGGCGCACCGAACATCACATTCACAAGCGTGTCTATCGGCCCTGGGGGTATTATGAAGGGTTGGATGAAGGTGAGCGTCACCAGGTGAAACATCTGATGGTCAATCCCGGTGCCTCTCTGTCGCTGCAGCTGCATCACAAGAGAGCAGAGCATTGGGTTGTGGTGAAGGGCGAGGCGCTGGTTACTGTTGGTGACAAGGTGCAGACATTGAAAGAAAATGAGTCTGTCTACATTCCGCTTGAAACCAAGCATCGGCTTGAAAACCCGGGCCGTGAACCTTTGAGCATTATTGAAGTGCAATCAGGTTCATATCTTGGGGAAGACGATATTGTGCGTTTTGATGACGTTTATGGGCGTGTGCCTGAAGGGTCTTGAGCGGCGGTCTTTCAGATCTTTTGATCGAGGTCGAGTTTCTCCACGGTACGGTCTTCAGCCTTCAGTTTGTCGGGGTGATGTGCGTTGCGGCGCAGGGTGCGTGAGGCGATGAGCCATCCGATACTTGTGCCGACAAGGACCCCGCCAAAGTTCGCCGCAAGGTCATAGTAAGATGGCCATCTGTGCGGCAGGAAATATTGCAGCCCTTCAAGCCCCGTTCCGATACCGAGCCAGAGCAGGGCTGCAATCCAGATGGCGTTTGGCCCTGTTGCGAAGGAAACGGTCAGAGCGGACAGCACAAGATAAGCTGAAAAATGTCCAATTTTGTCGAATTCATAGCGGGTGCTGGAGAAATAGCTCATCCAGTTATCAGGCCAGAGCGAGAGCGTAATGACGGCCAGAGTCAAAATGGCCAGCACCGGTAGCACTTTTCGAGGCAAACGGAGGGTGTTTGCAAAGTTTATGATGAAGTTTTGTTCGCCAGCTATCATTTCGCCATATTCGTTTTCAATTGTCGCACTTTTTCAGATGGGCACTATTGTCGGGCAAAACCGTTAGCGGATTATGTCTCGCGGGGCAGGAAAAGACCATGTTTCGAATTATTGTCGTTTTGATGGCTGTTTTGACGGCCCACCTTGGGGCGTGTGCACAGACGGGGGTGGCCGCGGAAAGCCGGTTGCCCAAGGCACCACCTGGTCAGGCTGACCCGGCTTTTCAGGCCTGGCTTGCTGCATTTCGGGTGGAAGCGCTGTCACAAGGGGTTTCCGCGCGCACCTTCGACGGTGCCATGCGCGGGGTTGTGCCTGATGTGCAGGTGGTGACGGCCAACAATAACCAGCCGGAATTTGTGCGACCCGTCTGGGATTATCTTTCGTCTGCCATATCCGACACACGCGTTGTGAACGGTCGCAATATGTTGTCGCAGCATCGGGCAACACTTGCCCGGCTTGAAGAGACCTATGGCGTAGACCGGCATGTGCTGGTGGCAATCTGGGGGTTGGAAAGCGGTTATGGGGCGTTTATGGGAACGCACCGTGTTACACAAGCGCTGGCGACCCTTGCTTATAGCGGCCGCCGGACCGCGTTCGGGCGCGAGCAGCTTCTGGCGGCGCTCAAAATCCTGGAGCGTGGCGACATCCCTGCGGACCAGATGACAGGGTCCTGGGCGGGCGCTATGGGACACACGCAGTTTATTCCAACAACTTTCAACGCGTTTGCTGTCGATGCGGATGGTGATGGCAAGCGTGATATCTGGCATTCGATCCCCGATGCGCTGGGGTCTGCGGGAAATTACCTCGGTCAGTCCGGTTGGGAAAAAGGGGGCTCATGGGGACAGGAAGTGAAGTTGCCCGACGGGTTCAACTATGCGCTTGCGGATATGAGCCTCTCAAAGGCCCATAGCGACTGGGCGGCGCTTGGCGTCAAGGGGATCAAAGGTGAAGCATTGAATGAGGGGCGCTCGGCACTGCTTTTGCCAGCGGGATACAAGGGCCCGGCCTTTCTTGTGCAGCAGAATTTCCGCACGGTGCTGCGTTACAATAATGCGACATCCTATTCGCTTGCGGTGAACCTTCTGGCAGACGAGTTGCGAGGGCGGCGCGGGGTCGTGGCTGCCTGGCCTGAAGACGAGCAACCGCTCAACGCGGCGGCACGGCAGGAGATGCAGCGCCTGCTGACCGAGAAAGGCTATGACACGAAAGGTGTGGACGGCATTATCGGTGCGAATACACGGGATGCCTTGCGCGCCTGGCAGGTTTCTGTCGGCCTGCCAGCGGACGGATATCCGACGTCGGGCGTTTTGGCGCGGCTGCGGCGTTGATGGATTGACGTCGCGTCCGTTTATGCGCAAAGACCTCTTCATCTATGTACAGACCAGAAGCATGAGAAGGGCTGGCGGAAGCTGGCCCTTTTGACCATAATCCCCGCCAACAATGAATGGTATCAGAGCTGGCGCCCCCTTCTTGCGCCGGACAGAATTGCAGGAGAGGCTTATGAAAACACGCATTACAGAACTTTTTGAGATTGAACATCCGGTGATCCAGGGTGGCATGCACTTTGTCGGTTTCGCTGAAATGGCGGCGGCGGTGTCGAATGCGGGCGGGCTCGGCATTATTACCGGTCTTACCCAGCGCACGCCGGAAGATCTGGCGAAAGAGATCGCGCGTTGCCGCGAGATGACCGACAAGCCGTTCGGTGTGAACCTTACCTTTCTGCCGGGCTTTGCCGCGCCGGATTATCCGGGCTATATCAAGGCGATCATCGAAGGTGGCGTGAAGATTGTGGAAACCGCCGGTCGTTCGCCGGAAGCTTATCTGCCGGCGATGAAAGAAGCGGGCATCAAGGTCATTCACAAATGCACATCCGTGCGCCACTCGCTGAAGGCTGAGCGTATCGGTTGTGACGCGGTGAGCGTTGACGGGTTTGAGTGCGGTGGCCATCCGGGTGAAGACGATATTCCCAACATGATCCTGCTGCCACGTGCGGCGGAAGAGCTGAAAGTGCCGTTCGTCGCTTCTGGTGGCATCGGCACAGCGTCGCAGCTTGCTGCCGCACTGGCACTTGGTGCCGATGGCATCAATATGGGCACACGCTTCATCGCAACGAAAGAAGCACCTGTGCACCAGAACGTGAAAGACGCGCTCATCGCGGCAAGCGAGCTTGATACGCGTCTTGTCATGCGCCCGCTCCGCAACACGGAGCGCGTGCTCAATAACGCAGCGGTTGAGAAGATTGTGGCGATCGAAAAAGAAAAAGGCGATGCCACGACGATTGAAGATATCGCTGAATATGTGGGCGGCGTTTATCCGAAGATCATGTCAGAAGGCACGATGGATGCCGGTGCATGGAGCTGCGGCATGGTTGCCGGTCTCATCCACGACATTCCGACATGTAAAGAGCTTGTTGAAGGCATCGTGCATGGCGCGGAAGACATTATCCGCAACCGTCTGGCGAAGTTCGCTTCCTAAGGCGTTTTTACCTTTACGTTTGGAGCCCGGGTGTCCTGCACCCGGGCTTTTTTGTTTGTGTTTCCTTATAGACGTTGTCACCCTCGGACTTGTTCCGAGGGTCCACGCCGCCTTTCCCTGAGCGGAGGCGCTTACTGGATTGCCGGACTTGTTTGTCGCCGGGCTGGCGAAGCCAGGTCCTGGGATCCGGCAATGACAATCGGTGTGGGGTAGGAGGCAGGTGCAATGAGTGATAATTGGCGGGAGCTCAATCGGGTGAGTTGGGACGAGCGCGTGCCAATCCATGCGCACTCAAGGCTTTACGATGTCGCGGGGTTCAAGGCCGGGCGCTCCTCGCTTGTGCATGGAGAGCTGGGGGAGCTTGATGTCGCGGGCAAGTCTCTCGTGCATCTGCAATGCCATTTCGGGCTGGATACGCTTTCCTTTGCGCGCGCGGGCGCAGACGTGACGGGGCTTGATTTCTCAAGCGTGGCGATAGAGACGGCGACGCAGATTGCCCGCGAGATTGACGTGCCAGCGCGGTTTGTAGTGGCCGATGTTTATGATGCGGCTGACGCGCTTGGTGCGACTTATGACATTGTCTATTCCGGCATCGGGGCAATCTGCTGGTTGCCGGATGTGGATGCCTGGGCGCGGGTGGTGGCGTCGCTCTTGAAGCCCGGCGGTGAGTTTTACTTTGTGGAGTTTCATCCGCTCGAATGGATTTGGGGCGAGGATTTCACGCCGGCTTACGATTACTTCACGGATGCGGCAGGGCTTCGCCTCGTGAATGACCAGACGTATGCGGGGGATGACAAACTTGCGCACACGGAGACTGTGCAGTGGAACCATTCGCTCGGCGCGGTGGTGACGGCGCTTGTGCGCGCGGGCCTCAGCGTTACCTCGCTCACCGAGCATGATGCGACGATGGTGAAGGGCTGGGACTTTCTGGTGGAGCGCGGCGACGGGCTCTACGCCATGCCTTCTGGCAGACCCAACCTGCCGTTCATGTATACGCTCAGGGCGGTGAAGGGGTGAAGTGGTCGCGCTGGAGGAGCTTACTGGATTGCCGGGACAAGCCCGGCAATGACGGGTTGGGAGAGTTCGCTTTTACTAAGCATCCGATAGTGACAATGCTCTGGTGTCATCCCGGACGGGCGGAGCCCGAGCCGGATCCATGGTGCGGGGCGGCAGATTTCAGCGTTGAGATGGACCCCGGCTCAAGGCCGGGGTGACAGCCTGTGTTTGGGGTTCAGGGGCGTGCTTATTCTCAGGCGTCATCCTCGGACTTGTTCCGAGGGTCCATGGAGCGTTTGCGCGAGTGGAGAGGCTTGCTGGATTGCCGGAACAAGTCCGGCAATGACACGCTGGGGGAAATGCGATGCTCGGACTTGTTTGTTGTCGGGCTGGCGAAGTCAAACCAGTGGACCTGGCAATGACGGATTGGGGTGGCGTGGGCCAACAAAAAGGGCGCTCCGAAGAGCGCCCTGATTTCGTTTATGCGGCGGGGGTTTAGTAGCCGAGCTGTACGAGGCTCTTGCCTTCTGCCACAGCGCGCTCCAGCAGTGCCGCTGGTTTGAAGTCAGGCCCGTGGGCTTTTTCAAACTCCTGCATTTTGGCGAGCACCTTGTCGAAGCCGACAAGCTGACCATAGAACATCGGGCCGCCCTGATAGACAGGGAAGCCATAGCCATTGATCCAGACAATGTCGATGTCGCTGGCGCGGATCGCCTTGCCTTCTTCAAGGATTTTGAAGCCCTCGTTGATCATTGGATAGAGGCAACGCTCCAGGATTTCCTGATCCGATACATCGCGGCGTTTGTGCTGCGTCTTTTCGGAAAACTCGATGATGATGTCTTCGACAACTTTGGACGGTGTGGCTTTACGGTTTTCGTCATAATCGTAGAAGCCTGCACCTGTCTTCTGGCCGCGACGATTGAGTTCCACCAGCCGGTCGCGCAGCACGCCATCCGGGTTGGAGGTTTCCTGACGCCAGCCCAGATCAAGACCTGCAAGGTCGGACATGGCAAACGGGCCCATCGGCAGACCGAAGTCAAAGAGCACGCGGTCCACATCCCATGGCATTGCGCCTTCCATGATGAGCTTGTTGGCCTCGCGCTGGCGCTGGGCGAGGATGCGGTTGCCCACAAAGCCCGGGCAAACGCCCACGAGGGCTGCGATCTTGCCGATCTTCTTTGCGATATCCATGGATGTCGCAATCACCTCGTTTGAAGTCTTGTCGGCGCGCACCACTTCGAGCAGGCGCATGACATTGGCCGGCGAGAAGAAGTGAAGACCGATCACGGCTTCCGGGCGGCTCGTCACGCTGGCGATCTCGTCAATATTGAGGGCCGACGTGTTGGTCGCGAGGATCGCGCCTTTCTTACAGATCTTGTCGAGCTGTTTGAAAATGTCCTGCTTCACATCCATGTTTTCAAACACGGCTTCGATGACAAGGTCACAATCTGCGAGCGCGTTCATGTCCGTTGAACCAGAGAGCAGCCCCATGCGGGTTTCCACATCATCTTTCGTGATGCGGCCCTTGGCGGCTGTGTTCTCGTAGTTCTTGCGGATGATGCCGAGGCCCTTGTCAAGCGGAGCCTGGTCGCGTTCCACGATGGTGACCGGAATGCCTGCATTCAGGAAGTTCATCGAAATGCCACCACCCATGGTGCCTGCACCGATGACACCGACTTTCTTGATCGGGATAAGCGGTGTGTCTTTCTCGATGCCCGGAATTTTCCAGACCTGGCGTTCGGCAAAGAAAACATGGCGCTGGGCGGCTGACTGAGAACCGGTGACGAGTTCGAGGAAGAGCTTCTGCTCGACCTTGATGCCTTCATCGAACGGCAGGTTCACGGCTGCTTCGATACACTGGATATTGTATTCCGGCGCCAGGAAGCCGCGTGTCTTGCGGGCAATGGCCTTGCGAACATTGTCGAAGATTTCCGGCTTGCCGCGCGCGGCTTCGACCTTTTCGTTGCTGTCGCGCACTTTTTTCAGCGGACGGCCTTCTGCGACGACTTTCTGCGCAAACGCAATCGCATCCGCGCGGAGATTGCCTTCAGCGGCCATATCGTCCACCAGACCCATCTCATGGCACTTTTTCGCGCCAACATGCTGGCCGGTTGTGACCATTTCGAGTGCCTTTTCCGGGCCCACGATGCGCGGCAGGCGCTGTGTGCCGCCAGCACCTGGCAGCAGGCCGAGGTTTACTTCCGGCAGGCCACATTTGGCGGATGGAACAGCGACGCGGTAATGGCAGGTGAGCGCGACTTCCAGACCGCCACCGAGTGCGGTGCCGTGAATGGCGGCAACAACAGGCTTGGGGGCATCTTCGATCATGGCTTGCGCTTCAAAAAGGCTCGGNCCTTTTGGCTTGCCGCCAAATTCTGTGATGTCGGCGCCGGCGATGAAGGTGCGGCCGTCGCAAATGAGGACGATGGCCTTGACGCTTGCATCGTCAATGGCGGCCTTGATGCCTTTGTGGATACCTTCGCGNACATTGGCGGAAAGCGCATTCACAGGGGGAGANTTGAGCGTGAGGACGGCAATATCGCCCTCATTCGTGAGATCGGTTACTTCATTGATTGCGGCCATGGAGAGCCTCCCGGTTGTTATTCACGTTTGGTTGGACGCGATTGTAACCAGATCGCGCTCAAGTGCCAGTTCAAGGATGAACAGGGGGGCGTTTTTGCTTTTCATCAGGGAACCGCGGCGTCAAACCGGCGATCCTGAGCCTGANCCTGAGCCCTGANNCTCGANNCTCGAGCNCTCGACACTCGACACTGGACCAAGGACTCAGAATCCCTGAACGCAGAATTTGGGTATCGGCCCGACGGGNCATGAGAGAATCTGCTATAGGTTGAAATCTGCATGTTGTGAGGAAAAGGGCATTGATGATGACGNCATCCCGTTCAAATCCAATGATGGCGTTTGGCCGCGTTNTACTGGGGCTCTATTTCCTGCTGCCGGGCCTGTTCAAANTTGCCGCCCCCGCGCAGCAATTGGCCTTGATGGAGCATCATGGTGTGCCGTTTGCTTCGCCCTTGCTGCTGGTGGCNGGGATCGTGACGGTGGTGGGGGCTCTTTTCCTGATGACCAACCGTTATGTCCGGCTCACCTCGCTTGGGTTTGTGCTCTATATTCTGGTCATCAATGCCATGCTGCATGATTTCTGGAANTTTACCGGGGTTGANGCGCAACANGAGACGCAGAATTTCGTTAAGAACCTCGGCATTCTTGCCGGACTGTTGGTGCTTGCNGGTGCCAGCCCATGGCGTGCGATACGTGCCAAAGGNCTGTTGAAAGCGGACGATTGAGGGGGAACNGGCGGTTGCCGCTGCGTTAAATCATTGAGGTGATTTTCTGTCATTCAAAGGGTGCGCGGTCTGTCGCCTGTGATACATTGCCGCCAACCTGATATTGACGTTTGAAGAGAGTGACCCTGTGACAGACCCTCGCCAAGAGATTAAAGACATTCAAGATGGCTTTGGACGCTCCGGTTATATTTGTAATGAGCATCTAGCGACCGCCATTTTCCTCGCCCGCAATCTGGACAAACCTATNCTGGTTGAGGGCCCTCCCGGTGTGGGTAAGACAGAACTTGCCAAAGCGACGGCCGAGTTCCTCTCGCTGCCGCTTATTCGCCTGCANTGTTATGAAGGGTTGGACGAGGCGAAAGCGCTTTACGAATGGAAGTATGGCAAGCAGCTNCTTTACACCCAGGTTCTGAAAGAAAAGCTGGGTGACCTGATGGAGGGTGCGCATGGACTTCAGGAATCCATGGACCGCCTGCATGAGTTTGACGATACGTTTTTCTCGGAAGAGTTTCTCGAACCACGCGCGCTTTTGAAGGCGTTGTGGGAGGAAAAAGGGTCCGTTNTGCTGATCGACGAGATTGACAAGTCCGACGATGAGTTTGAAGCTTTCCTGCTGGAACTTCTGTCTGAATACCAGATTACGGTACCGGAGCTTGGCACCATCAAGGCGAAAAGTTCGCCTATCGTATTCCTCACGTCCAACAATACGCGTGAGATTGGCGATGCGTTGAAGCGCCGCTGCATCCATCTTTATATTCCGTTCCCGGATGCAGACCTTGAAACNAGGATCATCACAGCACGTGTGCCTGAAGTTGAAGAAGGTTTGCGCAAGCAGCTTATTGCCTTTGTGCAGGGGCTTCGTGAGCTTGAATTGAAGAAGGTGCCTGCCGTCAGTGAAACGATTGACTGGGCGCGGACACTTGTTCTTTTGCACGCGCGGGAGCTGGATGCGGATATGGTGCGCAATACGCTCAATATCCTGCTCAAGTTCCAGGATGATATCGACAATCTGGACAGTGAAATCAACATGCTGACGTCCAAGGCGAAATCGGCTGCTGAATAGACGATCCGGAGGCTGCTGCTTATGAGCCAGGTTCTTTCCAATTTTGTTCGGGCATTGCGCGCGCAGGATGTGCGCGTGTCGATCTCTGAAAGTGTGGATGCGGGTCGTGTTGCGGAACTTGTCGGGTTTGGCGACCGGCAGGTGTTGAAGGATTCGCTCAGTCAGGTACTGGCGAAGACGGAAGAAGAGAAATCCGCTTTNGATGAGTGTTTTGANCGCTTTTTCGCATTTGATCAGTTTCGTTCATCCAAACCGTCAGACAGTCAGGCAGAAAATGCGGAGAACCCGGACCAGGCTGACCCCGNTGCCGATGCCGACATTGACAATGACAATGAGGACAGGGACGGACAAGAGGGAGAAGGCGGTGAGGGCCAGCCCGGACAGTCCGGTCAGCCGGGTGCACCTGGNTCGGGCGGAGGCGGATCCGCTGAAACGGCAGAGAGTGCCGAAGGTGAAATGGTTGATGGTGGTGCGCCNCGTGACCTGACAACTCTGCTCGAGAGTGGNGACCCGGTCGAATTGCAAGCTCAGCTTGCCGCNGCCGGGCGCGAAACGGGCGCAGACAGGATCCGGCTCTTTACCCAGCGTGGTCTTTTTACCCGCCGGATTATGGAGGCTATGGGGCTCGACGGGCTGAACGCGAACATTGACCAGTTGAGCCGAGCAGGCGGTCCGGGGGAGGNGAGGGCTGAGCGGCTTCGTGAGCTTCGCGAAGCCTTTCGGCTGGAGGTGCGCGATTATGTTGAGCGCCAACTGGAGCTTTATACCGCGAATGCCGGGCGGCAGTTGCGGGAAGAAGTGCTTTCCAAGATCAATATCGCCAATGTTGACCGGCGTGACTTCAAGCTGATGCAGGCGCTGGTTCGTAAAATGGCGAAGCGGCTTATTTCGCTGAACTCGCGGCGCAAGAAGAAATCCCGCCGGGGNCAGCTGGATGTGCGACGCACGATCCGTCAGAACATCGAGTTCGATGGTCTGATGTTTGACATCGCCTGGAAGCAGACGAAAGTGGACCGTCCGAAAGTGGTTGCAATTTGCGATGTGTCGGGGTCTGTCGCCCAATATGCGACCTTTCTTTTGATGTTCCTGTACTCGCTGACGGAAGTCCTGCCCAAGGTACGGGCCTTTGCTTTCTCCAACCAATTGGGTGAGGTGACGGACCTGTTCGGTGAGAAGAAGATCGAAGAGGCTATTTCGACCGCTCTCAGTCGCCATGGCGGCGGGTCTACCGATTATGGCCGTGCGTTTGAAGATTTTGAGGCGATGGCTCTTGATGATATTGACCATCGTACGACGGTGCTGATCNTGGGAGATGGACGTTCCAATTTCGGGGATCCGCGGGCGGATATTCTTGATAAGATCCACGACCGGGCCCGTCGTGTGCTGTGGTTGAACCCTGAAGGCAAGAGCCTGTGGAATACGGGTGACAGCGAAATGCGGAAACTCAGCCCGCATTGCGACCGGGCAGTGCATTGTGCGTCGCTTAACGATCTTGAACGGATCGTATCAGAAATTCTGCGGACGGCTGTTTGACCCGTTGCGNGCTTGTATCGAGATCGTTCTTCGGGGCTAATCTTACCCTGTCGATTTAATCTAACCTTGCAGATTTGGAGCCAAAAATGATCGGAAAGCTCAACCATGTTGGTGTTGCAACACCATCAATCGAGGACAGCATCAAACTCTACCGCGATGTGTTGGGTGCGACGAAAATAGGCGAAAAATTCNCCATGCCGGAACAGGGTGTATGGGTCTGTTTTGTCGATCTNCCCAATTCGCAGATTGAGCTTATTGAACCTTATGGCGATGACAGTCCGATCCATGGGTTTTTGAAAAACAATCCCGCCGGTGGTCAGCACCATATCTGTTTTGAGGTGGATGACATTATCGCGGCACGTGACGAGATGAAGGCCAAAGGGGCCCGCATTCTGGGCACGGGCGAACCGCGCATCGGGGCCCATGGTGTGCCGATCATTTTCGTCCATCCGAAGGATATGGGTGGTGTGCTGGTTGAGCTGATGACAAAACCGGAAGCNGGCCATTGACCACGTTTTGTTGACGGTTTGACTTCTTCTCGTACGATTGAAAGCGCCCTGCTCCTGAAGCGGGGCGTTTTTTTGTTGTCTNGCTACGGCATGGGGTGTGCAGGGTTAAACTGTGACTTGTTATCTCGGACGTCACCTGTTCCAATATGGGACGGGGTAGGCGTTCATANGGTTAAGGGACGGGGCGTTGAGGGCACAGAGTATTGAATTTAAATGGTTTTTCCGATTTGCGTTGGGTGTCTTTCTGATCCTGGGCGGAGCCCTTATTGTCTGGCCTGCCCGGGCGGACACAGAGGTGAACGGTGTGCGCGCGCCTGTCCCGCTTGTGCGTCCCGCGATGGAGGGCACGGGTGTGCCGGGCCAGCGCAGTGCGGCTATTGATCTGCGTCCCAATCTGAATGANGTGCCGGCAGAGACGGGCCGTCCGATTGGTATTTTGGCCCCGGTTGCGGCGCCGCCAGCACAACACAGAGATGACCCTGCGCAAATGGCACCCATTCCAGACCGGCGCGATGTACCGGTTGATCGGGGCCGGGTGATGAATGTCGTGGTTCTGGGGGATTCGCTCGGTGACGGGTTGTGGGCGGGGCTTTACCGCGCACTCAAGTCAGACGGCCGCTTTAACGTGATCAAGCGATCCAAGGTTTCCACCGGTTTTGTCCGCCGCGACTATTTTGANTGGAACGCCGAAGTGGAACGGGTTCTGGACCAGGAACAGGTTGATATTGCCGTTGTCATGATCGGCACCAATGACCGGCAGGNGCTGGTCGATGATCGGGGGAGACGGCATCGGCTACGTTCNGCCGGGTGGGAAGCGGCCTACAAGGAGCGGGTTGACCGTTTCACGCAGTCTCTTAAAGACCGGGGCGTGTTGGTNTACTGGATTGGTCTTCCGGTGATGCGCAGCCCACGCTTTGGGGGCGATATGCANTACTTTAATCAGATTTATGCGGAACGGGCTGCCGCCAACGGTATCCCGTTTATCCCGACATGGGATGAGTTGGCAGATGCGAACGGTGCATATCAGGCACATGGACCTGATACACGGGGACGGCGCCGTTTGCTGCGCGCGGATGATGGTATCCATTTCACCTTGTCAGGCTATCAGGTGCTGGCTTCTGTTGTGGCGGATGATTTGATTGATGACCGGGACCAGGGGCTTTTGCCGGGCACCCGACANTTGGTTGGTCAGGCGCAGCCGGTGACGGCTCCTGTGCAGGCAGCTATGCCGGCAGAAGAGGCCCGCTCAGAGGTTGAGGTCGCCCCCTTGATGGCGTCTTCTCATGACAAGACGACACCTGCCCCTGTCCTGCGGCCAGGCCGCGCGGATGATTGGCGTTGGCCGCGTCTTTGACGGGTCCGCTGACGCGCGGGGCTGCATATGCGAGGGGGCGTGCCTGTTTTGCCCTCGATCAGCTTGAGGGGCNGNGGCTGGCGGGTGTTGTGGCTCTTGTTTTTCTGTTGAGTGCGTGTGCCAGCTCTCCTTGCCCCGAGGCAGGGCAGCCGGACCCCGGTNTTCGCCATTTTCACGATGCGCTTCACGCGCTGGAGCAAGGGCAGTTGGANCAAGTTCGTGTGCTGCATCTGGGGGACAGTCATGTTGCGGGGGATAATTTTTCGGGCGCCTTGCAGGCGCTGATGGCGACNCGCTTTGGCGATGCCGGGCGCGGACAGATGCCGCCCGGACGGGCCTTTCCTTATTATCACCGGCAGGGTTTTAGCTTCGCCATGAGCGACGGATGGACGCTTTTTTCCGTCAANACCGGCCGTCAGGTTNGTCCTTTTGGATTAACAGGCTTTCGGGCTGAAAGCGCCTCAGCGGATGACTGGATGTCGTTTTCCACCAAGGACAGAGGGGCTTTGTCCGTCGTTCGCCTTCAATTGTTGGAGCAACCAGGCGGTGGTTCGTTGTCTGTTGAGCTTAATGGGGTACCGGCCGGATCGTATCCCACCAGTGCAGGNGTGCCCGCNCCTGTCGAGATTGCGCTGGCGGGGGGCGCCGTGCGTTCTGTGCGTGTGCGTCCGGTCGGGGATGGCCCCGTTGCCTTGCTTGGCTGGGGAGGTGAGACAGACAGTCCGGGCATTCTTTACGAAGCACAGGGCTTTTCCGGGGCGACCTTGAANGTGATGGACGGGTTTGACCCCACGCTGGTGACGGCGGAGCTTGCGGCCCGCCCGCCNCATCTCATTATNCTGGGTTTTGGGACGAATGAAGGGTTTGATGATGCGTTAAACCCCGTGCTTTACNGGCAGATGATGCGCAAGCGGGTTGAGTGGTTGCGTGCGCAAGCTCCNCAGGCGAGCCTTTTGGTGATCGGCGCTTTCGATGGTGCCCGNTTGCCNCGCTGGGCGGCTTCTCGCCGCCCGNTCGATGATGCGCCGNGTGCGGCCTTGCCATGTGGGGAGNTGGCGCTTCATGAGCGTGCGACCTATGCCGAGATGAGCGCCGCGCGTGATCCGCGTCTGGCNCGTTGGCACGCGCCGCCAAACCTGGCGGCTGTGCGCNGTGTGCAGGCGATGGTCGCNGCGGGGCAGGGAATTGCCTATTGGGACGGGGCGGCGGCCATGGGTGGGGCGTGTGGCGTCCATGTGATGGCCTTTCAAGAGCCGCCGCTTGCTTATGGTGATCATGTTCACCTGACACCGGCGGGGGCCGCACATGTGGCTGCCAAGCTCTGGCTTGCCCTTATGNAGGGCTATGAGGCCCGNGCGTGCCGTGCGCGTTAAGGTAAATATCAGCCTAAGATTGAGTTCTGTGTCCACTCACGGGACAATCGCCTGTCATGCTTCGGGCTTTTTTATCTGTGCGATAGAAGAGGCTGGCATGGAGTGATTTGGGGGCCGAAAAGCGCATGCTTTTTCCGACATTTGAATTCGGCGTTTTTTTTCTGATTGTTTTTGCCGTGAGCTGGGAGCTCCGGCGGACGATGGATTTGCGCAAGCTGTTTTTGCTTGGGGCGTCCTACGTTTTCTATGGCTGGTGGGACTGGCGCTTTGTCGGGCTGCTGGTGGTCTCGTCTGTTGCGAACTATCTGTTTGGGCGTTCGCTGGGCTATCTCCGGCGAGATGGTCTTCGCAAGATCATTGTCGGTCTGGCCGTCATTGCGAACCTGTCTGTGCTTGGCTTCTTTAAATATTACGGTTTCTTTCTGGAGAGCCTTGACGAGATACTCATCGCGCTCAACCTGGAGCGTGATTTGCCGTTCCTTGAAGTGATCCTGCCTGTNGGGATCTCCTTTTTCACCTTTCAGGGGATTTCCTATGTGGTGGACGTCTACCGGCGGGAGGTGGCTGCGGAGCGGTCTTTGCTGGATGTGTGTCTTTACATCTCCTTCTTTCCCCAGCTTGTCGCAGGCCCCATTGTGCGGGCGCATGATTTTATGCCGCAACTGGAGAGGACGCCCAAGCTCACCCAGGGGATGGTGGGGCTGGGGGTCACGCTTATCCTGTCCGGACTTGTGAAGAAGATGGTGATTGCGAACTACCTTGCGACAGAGCTGGTGGACAAAGTCTTTTTCGATCCGAATGCATTCGGCGCGCTGGACCTGCTGGTTGGTGTCTACGGGTATGCTGTCCAGATATATTGTGACTTTTCAGGTTATAGCGACATTGCAATCGGGATCGCTGCGTTGCTCGGTTACCGGTTCAACGAGAATTTCAATCAACCGTATCGTTCTGCTTCGTTACAGGAATTCTGGCGGCGTTGGCATATTTCGCTGTCCACATGGCTTCGCGATTATCTTTATATCCCGCTGGGTGGGAGCCGGAAGGGTGAATTCAACACCTATCGCAACCTGTTTCTCACGATGTTTCTGGGGGGGATCTGGCACGGTGCGGCTTGGACTTTCATGTTCTGGGGGGCATTCCACGGGGCGATGCTGGGGATTGAGCGCTATGCAAAAGCGAAGTTTGCCCGCTTTGCACCGCCGGAGGAGGATGTTCCCCATTTTCTGACGCGCCTGTCGGATGGTGCCAGCTGGATGGTTGGCGTGTTTGTCACGTTCCATCTGGTTTGTTTCGCGTGGATTTTTTTCCGGGCAGAAAGTTTTGGGCTCGCCTTCAATTATTTGATGGGGCTTGGGGATTGGTCGACGCCGGTGCAGCACGTAACACCTTTCCTGGTGGTCCTTATTCTGGGCGCGCTGGCATTCCATTTTACGCCAACCCATCTGGACCGTATTGTGGGTAAAGGCATGAAGTTTTTACCTTCACCCGCTCTGGGACCTGTTTTTGGTCTTGCCGTTTTTCTGATTTGGGCTGTGGCACCGGAAGGTGTCGCGCCGTTCATCTATTTCCAGTTCTGAGGGTCTCATGAACGCGATGACAGAGATACAGATGGAAGGCGTGGTGGAACGCTTTGAGGATCTTGGTGCGCTTGAGGAAGGTTGGACAACGCTTTCCCGTGCAGACCTCAGGGCAGAGAACGCCACACGCGGGGCCGTGCGGCGTGTGACACGCACATTGATAATTTCCGTTCTGATCCTCCTGTTGTTCAACAGCGAGGGACTTGTTCGACTGGTTCAGGGGCTTTCTGTCGGTCCTGTTCAAAACACCATTATCGTGATGTCCGAAACCTGGCACGAGGAAATGGTTCGCCATGGTGTGGCGGGGGTGCTTGAGGACATTCGCGGAGAGGTTGCCGCTCTTATGCAGACCGGCTGGGATGCTGTGGGGCTGGAACTTGACGGGGTTCACCTTTCCGGAGAAAGCATGCCGGCCGAAACAGAAAACCGCGCCAGCATTTTGCGTGGCGCGGTTCTGGAAACGTCCGGGTCCTGAGTAGTGGCTTAGCGCGGCAGGACACTTGAGCCCGTCAGGAAGATGTCTACTTCACGGGCGCATTGGCGGCCTTCACGGATTGCCCAGACCACCAGAGACTGTCCGCGGCGCATGTCGCCGCACGCAAAGACATTCTCGTCACTTGACTGATATGTCGCGGTGTCTGCCGCCACATTGCCGCGTGGGTCCAGCTCAAGGGCCAGATCGGTCAGCATGCCTTCCTTGACGGGGTGCACAAAACCCATGGCCAGCAGAACAAGATCTGCCTTCAGTTCAAATTCTGTTCCGGGGATTGGCTGCATTTTCTCATCAACGCGAATGCAATGCAGTTTTTTGACCTGACCGTCTACACCTGTGAACTTCTGGGTCATCACGGCAAATTCACGTTCCGCCCCTTCTTCGTGAGAAGAGGATGTGCGCAGCTTCAACGGCCAGTCCGGCCAGGTCATGAGCTTGTTTTCTTTTTCCGGCGGCATCGCCATGATCTCAAGCTGTGTGACGGATAGCGCGCCATGGCGTACCGATGTGCCGATACAGTCAGAGCCCGTGTCGCCACCACCGATTACGACAACATGCTTGCCCGAAGCCATAATGGGTTCAATATTGCCTAGGCCTTCATTGCTGTTGCGGCGGTTTTGCTGAGGCAGGAAGTCCATCGCGAAATGTACGCCCGCAAGATCGCGGCCCTCGATGGGCAAGTCGCGTGGATGCTCTGATCCGCCGGCGACGATCAGTGCGTCATATTCCTTTTTGAGATCGGCAACGCTGATCGTCTGACCGACATGTGCATTATAGTGGAAGGTTACGCCTTCTGCTTCCATCTGTTCAACGCGGCGGTCAATCGGGTGCTTTTCCATTTTGAAATCTGGAATGCCGTAGCGCAGCAGGCCACCAGCCTTTGCGTTCTTCTCGTAGAGATGAACATCGTAACCCGCGCGCCCCAATTGTTGAGCACATGCCATGCCCGCGGGGCCTGAACCTACGATGGCGACTTTTTTGCCAATTTTCTGTGCAGCAGGTTCCGGCTTGATCCAGCCTTCTTCCCAGCCCCGGTCCACAATGGCGCATTCGATGGTTTTAATCGTGACCGGTTGGTCGATCAGGTTCAACGTACAAGAGGCTTCGCACGGTGCCGGGCAGATGCGGCCTGTGAACTCTGGGAAGTTGTTGGTTGAATGCAGGTTGAGAAGCGCGGTTTGCCAATCTCCCTGGTAAACGAGATCGTTCCAGTCAGGGATCTGGTTGTTGACGGGGCAACCATTGTGACAGAAGGGGATCCCGCAATCCATGCAGCGTGCTGCCTGTTCGCGGGTCGCATCCTCACCAAGCGGGATGACGAACTCGTTGTAGCCTCTAACGCGGTCAGCGGCGGGCTTGTTCGTCCGGTCATGCCGGTCGATTTCCAGAAATCCGGTAACTTTTCCCATGATTACTCTCCCGCGGCTGCCATTTGTACATTGTTTTCGCGTTGGGCGGCCAATTCCTGAAGGGCGCGGCGATACTCAACAGGCATCACTTTGCGGAACTTCGGCAAATAGGCATCCCAGTTTGCAAGGATGGTCTGTGCGCGCGACGAATTGGTGTAGCGCGCATGGTTTTCGATCAGCTGACGAAGCCGTTCTGCGTCGAAGCGCGTCATGTCGCTCATTACGTCGACCCGGCCATGGGTGGCAAGATCACCGCCCTGGTGGTTCCGGTCTGCGTTGACCTCTTCTTCTGCGAGCACAGGCTCCAGATCGACCATCGACATGTTGCAGCGTTTCTCAAACATGCCGTCTTCGTCCAGCACATAGGCGATCCCGCCTGACATGCCGGCGGCAAAGTTACGGCCGGTCTGACCCAGCACCACAACCACGCCACCTGTCATATATTCGCAGCAATGGTCACCTGCGCCTTCCACAACGGCAATCGCGCCGGAGTTTCTGACGGCGAAACGTTCACCCGCGACGCCGCGGAAATAACATTCACCTTCAACGGCACCGTAAAGTACAGTGTTGCCGACGATGATGCTGTCTTCCGGTGTGATCTGGGCAGCTTCCTTTGGTGGGTAGACAATCAGGCGACCACCCGAGAGGCCTTTGCCCACATAGTCGTTCGCTTCGCCTTCAAGTTCCAGGGTTACGCCGCGTGTGACCCAGCCACCGAAAGTCTGACCGGCGGTGCCGTTCAGCTTGATGTGCAGAAGATCGTCGCTCAAGCCCTCATGACCTTTCAGGCGTGCAATCTCGCCACCCAGCATGGCGCCGGCTGAACGATCTGTGTTGACGATCGGCAGGTCGACGGAAACGGGCTTGCCCTCATTGATGGCTGGCTGTGCCAGTTCGATGAGTTTGCGGTCCAGAACCTTGTCGATATTGTGCTCCTGATCGCGGGTGCGATAGATGCCCACACCTTCTGGTGCATCGGGTTTGTGGAAAAGCCGCGAGAAATCGAGCCCTTTCGCCTTCCAATGATTGATGACACGACGTTTGTCGAGCATCTGCATCTGGCCGATCATTTCGTTGAACGAGCGGTAGCCAAGCTCTGCCATCAGTTCGCGTACTTCCTCTGCGACGAAGAAGAAATAGTTGATAACATGTTCTGGCGTGCCGACGAAACGCTTCCGCAGAACCGGGTCCTGCGTGGCGATGCCGACAGGGCAGGTGTTCAGATGACACTTGCGCATCATCAGGCAGCCGGCGGCGATCAGCGGGGCTGTTGCGAAGCCGAATTCATCAGCGCCCAAGAGCGCCCCGATGACGACATCACGACCTGTGCGCAGGCCACCATCCACCTGTACCGCGATACGGTCACGCAGGCGGTTCATGACAAGAGTCTGATGTGTTTCTGCCAGACCCATTTCCCAAGGACTGCCCGCATGCTTGATGGAGGTCAGAGGGCTTGCGCCTGTACCACCTTCATAGCCGGAGACCGTCACATGGTCTGCGCGCGCTTTGGAACCGCCAGCTGCAACGGTGCCAACGCCCACTTCGGATACGAGTTTGACGCTGACCCATGCGCGCGGGTTTACATTCTTCAGGTCGAAGATCAGCTGTGCCAGATCTTCGATTGAGTAAATGTCATGGTGCGGGGGCGGGGAGATGAGACCCACGCCCTGTGTCGAGTGGCGGACCTTGGCAATCACCGCATCCACTTTGTGACCCGGTAGCTGACCACCTTCACCGGGCTTTGCCCCCTGGGCCATCTTAATCTGGA
>PAZY01000018.1 GCA_002715765.1 Rhodobiaceae bacterium
CATTATGCGTCCGAACAGGATCTGAGACTGTACCAACAGACATGTTGCGGATCGCATTGGCAATTTCTGGCGTCAGCTGGCTTTCTGCCACCCACCCAATATCGCCACCATTCGCAGCGGATGCAGCCTGGCTGAACTGTTGCGCGACGGAAGAGAAGGGAGCCCCGGCACGCATCTGTTCCACAAGACGCTGCGCACCAACACTCATCTCCCGCTCCTGGGCCGGGTTGTCGAAACCCAGATAGAGTTCGGCCAGTTGATACTGGACCTGCTCTGCATCTTGCGAAATACGCTGCATCACTTCGGCAACTTCGTCATCGCCAATTTCAACCAGTGGCGCGAAACGGGCACTGATAACCTTGTTCCAGGCTGTATCCGCACGGATCTGTGTATAGAGGGCGACCTCATCCACGCCATTGCCTTTGAGATAACTCAGGATTTGGTCGCGGGTCATACCAGCGCGCTGTGAAATACCATCAACGGCAGAATCAACTTCTTCCTGCTGAACCTCGATTTCCAGCCGTTCCGCTTCCTGCATCTGCAGTTTTTCATCAATGAGCGATCGCAGGACCTGTTCGCGAATACGTTCAATGTTTTCCGGTGTTGGCTGAATGCCCGACGTCGCCATGACAAGCTGGACGCGCTGGTCGAGGTCGTAGCGGGAAATAACGGAATCATTCACAATGGCGGCAATACCCTGTACGTCGCCAGCGGCGGTAGCGGGCCCTGACGCAAAGAAGCCGAGCATCAGCGCGACGCCGATTGCGCCTGTCTGTTTGATGAAGAAGGACCGCAGAAGCGAGCCTGGGCCGGGAAATCTGGGTGAAGATGATGCAAGCGTGGTCAGGGTGGGCCTCATGATCCGGCAAAATGCCTGATTTTTCATTGAATACAGGCTGTTAGAATACTCGTTTCGAGGCATCTATCAACCGAGGCCCCGCAAATATCCTGATGATTGGTAAAGGCCGATTTGGGCGATTTTACGACCTGTTGATTGTAGTTTCTTACTCGGCGGCGCCAAGCGCGGAAGAGAATTGCGTCCCGCCCAGATGCTTGAGGATAATGGTGAACATAATTGAGTTTTCCGGCTCAATATCACGGTCTCGGGTGAAGTTCTGATTGAAGGCAAGCCCCATTGTCATACATTCATCTTGATAGGTGAGGCCGATATTGTTCTGGACAGTCTGGCCCCGCTGAATATCGTGCCGCGTATAAGCGTTGGCTCTCCAATATTCCGTGAGCCGGTAGCCAAGGCTGCCCTGAATTTCTTCGCGTGCGCTCCGGGTTGTAGAGAAGCTTTCGTCCAGATAGGCGTATCCGAGTGAGGTGCTGAAATCACCTATATACGCGTAGGCGTCAACTTCGTTCCGGCGGAACGTGAAATCATCCTTATCCAGGCGGAACCTGTGCTCAACCATAAACTTGTCTGACGGTTCGAGCGCTATACGGCCCACATAATCAGATTCCTGGTCACGCAAACCGGAGGCAGTACGGAACGTATTGTTTTCTCTCAGGCGGTAGGTTTGCCCGAGCTCCAATGACGCACTCCCGCCTTCCTCCCCATGCACGGAGGTGCGGAAGCCGACATTCGCGCGGGCACCACCCTCCCAGCGGTCCAGACCTGCAAAACGCGAAGGATCGAAAAGATTGGTCGTATCAAACTCGAAGCTGAGAGAATCTTCATCCGAGATTTCGTCCCTCTGTCCGGTATTGGGGGCATAAATCAGCTGAACAATAGGCTCTACGATTTGCCGTGTTGTTCCCGCAGTGCGAACCAGAGGCCAGCGCCATTCCGCCCCGACAGTCGGCAGAATACGCCCAACCGTTGTCGGGTCGGAAAGAGACCCGTTCGGAAGGAGAACATTGTCAGTGTGATAGAGGTCGCCTCGTGCGCTCGTGAAGAACGAATAGACCTCACCCGTCGAAAGAATAGTCTCGGCATTCCAACCCAGGTCAAGCGATAGCCGTCGCGAATCGGCCCCGTCATTTCTGTTGAGAACCAGGACATTGATATCGGCAGTTGCAGTGCCGCCTGCAACATCTTCAGGATACTCATAATGATAGTTGAGGAGGGGCGCGATCACAGGTGTTGTGCGTGGATTGTCTGTGCTGAGCAGACCCTGAAAATAGAAAGTCTCTGCAGAAAACTCATTACGTCCGTTTTCAGACCGAACGAAGGCCGTTGTCGTCAGGTCGGTTTCATCCGAAAGATTGAAACGTCTCAGAAACGTGTCATCCGTTGTCAGTTCAGTTTTGAACCCCCAACGCCAGTTCTCATCAATCTGAAAGTCACCGTAAGAAAAGAGACTCCCGCGAAAGGACTCTGTTGACGGTGTCCCTGCGACGCTGTCGTCCGGCCAGATTGCCGCAACATCAAATTCCATCTGCCCGGAGTTCAAACGATGCCGATATTCGACTTCATAAAGAATGCTCTCCTTCGTCATGAAAGTTGGCGCAATGGTTGCGTCGATATTTTCCGCGATCACCCAGTAATACGGCAGTTGAAAGTAGGTGCCCAAGTCACTTGAGACACCAAAAGAAGGCGCAAGGAAACCCGATTGCCGGTCAACAGTAGGGTCCGGGTGAGAGAAGAAGGGGATGTAGGCAATGGGAACGCCGAACAGTTCAAAGAAAGCATCCTCATAGATGATCCGTTGCTCTTCCTGATTGTGGATCACCCGGAACGCTTTGATCTGCCAAAGCGGTGTCGTTTTCCCTTCCTCGTTACAAACATCACAAGGGCTGTAGACGCCCTTGTAAACTGTCGTAACGTTGCCATTACGACGTTGTGCTTCTGTCCCGGCCAGCCGGGATTGATCAATCATCAATACCTGAAGAGTGTCGACGACACCGGCTCGCAATTCATCGGACAACTCGACATTGTCTGAAAAAATGACCTCTCCGGTCGGTTCTACAAGCACGACATTTCCAGAGGCGAGGACCACACCTGTCTCTTCGTAATAGATCATTTTGTCGGCTGTCATGACACGGTCAGAGAATGCCACCTCAACATTGCCCGTCGCAGTCACTGTTTTGGATGCCTGATCGTAAGACAGCTCATCTGCCTGCATCAGTACTTCTTCTGTTGCCGTTTGTTGGTCTTCTTCTGCAAGTGCCTGTNAGGGCACGATCGCGACCGCGCTGCTTGTAGCGAGTAGAATGGCAAACGCCGTCTGCGCGGCAGTCAAAACCTGACTTATGGGCGCTCCCGCCATGTACGTCCCCCAAACCCTCAAACATATACGTGACATTTCACGCAGAACCGTGAGGCTGAACCGAGNTTCAGCCGATTGCGACAACATACCGCNCTGTCTATCAGCCATCTTCCAAATGGAAAAGAGCGGAAAGTCCCAGCAGCATGGCAATCAATGCCGGCGCCCATGCAGCAAGAATAGCCGGAAGTATGCCAGAATTACCCAATGCAAGGGAGAGACGGGTAAGGAAAAACAGCATAAAACCCGCAAAAATAGCCGCCACAATCAACTGNCCGACCCNCCCGAGCCGTGAAATGCGCATGGAGAAGGTTGCCGCAATCAAAACCATCGTACAAAACAGGACCGGACTGGCGAGCAGGGAGTAGAAGTGAATTCGGTGATTCCGGGCGGAGAAGCCCGCCTCCTCGGCAACATCGATAAATTCCGGCAGCTTCCAGAACGAGATGGTCTCGGGGCGATTGAAACTTTCCTGAACCCGCTCTGGCTGTAGCTCGGTAGGCAGCAAATAGGTTTTGTGAAAACTCGGATGTCCTTCGCTGGTTGAAACCCATGCGTCCGTGAGCTGCCACGCACCAGGTGCAAGCACAGCAGATTGCGCATCAATGCGTTGAACAAATNCGTCATCGAGAGAATACTGAAAAATGATCACGTCGAGCAGATGGATATCCTCAAGCGAGTTCCCGCGCAGCGCGTGCACGACCGACTTTCCCTCGTCAGTTGCTTCGCGAAGCCAGAACCCNGTTTGTTGAACGGACAGAAGGCTTGCCCGCCCCTTTATATATTGGGACTCCATGTGCTCGAAACGGCCGATCAGCGTGGCCGCGATAGGATTGTAAACCGTGACGGCCACAANGCCGATAACGAAGGCCACAACAATCGCCGGCATAAGAAACTGCCAGACGGAGACACCCGCTGCGCGCGCGACGACCAGTTCCTGGTTTCTGTTGAGTTTCAAAAGGGATGCCATGCCGCCAATCAGAACAGCGAAAGGCATGACCTCCCATCCCAATGTCGGCAGTCGCAACAGTGTCATAGCGAGGCCGATCCCGACACCACCGTTTTCCTTGTTGGACAGCCGCCGCATGATCTCGACAAAATCAGCCAGGAAAATAATGGTCAGGCAAATCAGAAATGAAAGCCCGACAGCCACAAGAAACTGGCGTGAAAAATAGCCGGTAAACGTCCAGGAAATATGCATGTCTTACGCCTCCTTCGGGGGAGTGGAGACGAGGGCGCGCAACCTGTCCCACATCCCGGCAAGCATAAGGTCAAAGCGCACACCGTTAATGACGGCCGCAGCCAACCCACAGACAAGTGCGGGAAACAGATACATCAGGATTGCCGCAGAAGGGTAGGAAATGGTGATGTTGAACAGGAGCAGGGAAAACAAGCGCGCGCCCAGCGCAATGATGCCNGAAACAGTCAGGCGGAACGCGTAGCCGCGCCGGTTGAATTCGGCAGCGATCAAACTGGCAAGAGCCACAAACACAAACATAAACGGATAGAGAATACCTGCGAGCCTGTCATGAGCCTCCGCCAGCAGACGGGCACGAAAATTGGTCGCGTAAATGTCATCCGGCGCGGGCCAGAGAAGGTCATTGAGATAACGTTCGCGACCTTCATANTATTTGTCCTCAGGTCCGGAGGCGAACTGGGAGAGGTCATACGTGTANTTGTCGAAATAGAGGAGGCTGATAGCCGTGTTGCCGTCAGTCTTGTTGGAACGCTGGATATTCCCGTTATACATCACAAGCCGTGGCCCGCTATTGGCGAAGACAAGATTGCCTGTTTCCGCCATATAGGTCACAGGCTCGAGCGGTACCCGGTTATCGTGAACCAGAATNCCTTCAATCGTTCCATCAAGTTTTCGGGAGCGGACGTAAACCGTCAGTCCCGACATAGGGTTGTTGAAAGAGCCTTCCTGTATCATGGCACTCGCAAAGTCAGCCCGAATTTCATAGAGGCGCTGCTTAACCTCCCGAAGTCCCGCAGGTGCAACAAAGAGATTGATCATCAAGATNAGGAAGCTCACAAAGCCTGTCAGAATNANAAAGGCTTTGGCAACACGCCAACGGCTGATCCCCGCGGCAAACATCACGACCAGTTCGCTGTCGGAAAACAGACGGTGGAGCGCATAAAGCACACCGATAAAAAGCGCGATCGGGAGAACCAGTGAAAGGACACTGGGAACAGAGAGCAGGGTAAGCAGGAAGTATGTCCCCGCAGACTGCCCTTGTCCGATAATCACATCCAGCAGACGAAGTGCCTGCGTAAGCCAGATAATGCCGGTGAGCGCCAGTGTGGCNAGCAGCACCGGGCCTGTGGCCTGAACGAGAATATAGCGGGTGANGCCGCTGACCATATGCTTGTAACCTTTCATTGGTCGTTAGGACCAAATCGTCATATTTTTCTGCGATGCCCTAGGCCCAAATACAAGACTAGGATAGCTTGCATCTGAAGAATGAATGGTTAATCCATTTTAACCATGGGAGGAAGTGGCGGAAACCCGCCATTCCGAAGAAAAATTTGTGAGAACATCAAGGAACGTTGCCCATGAATGTGAGTTTTNCTGACATCGCCCTGCCGAAAAACGGTGCATTGGCGCTTTTTGTGTTGGAGGGCAAGCCTCTGTCTGGCACAGCCGCAGATGTGGATAAAAAGACCGCAGGCGCGCTTAAACGCGCCATGAAGGCNNCNGATTTCAAAGGAGCAAAGGGTAAGATTGTCGATCTCTTGTCTCCCAAGGGCGTGTCTGCAGACCGGGTATTGCTGGTTGGACTTGGCAAACCGGCGGACCTGACGGTGAACGTATTCGAGACCCTGGGGGGAACGTTGACCGGCTATCTGGACAAAACACCGGACAAGATAGCAACCGCAATCCTCGATCTTGAAAANACCGGCAGTGTATCTGCCGAAGATGCCGCCGCACACTTGGCCTTCGGCGCGAANCTCCGCGCTTACAAGTTTGACAAATATCAAACGAAAAAGAAGAAGGAAGCGGACAAAACACGCCTGACCAAACTGACATTCATGNGCCAGGAGACAGCGAAGGCCCGCCGCGCGTTTGGCCCGCTGTCAAAAATTGCAGATGGTGTTTGTCTGGCGCGCGATCTGGTCAACGAGCCGGCCAACGTGCTGTATCCGGTAGAGTTCGCAGCACGTGCAAAAGAGCTTTCAAAGCTCGGCGTTAAGGTTCAGGTACTGGGTGAGAAGGAGATGACCAAGCTCGGCATGGGGGCCTTGCTTGGGGTGGGGCAGGGCTCCATTCGCGAAAGTCAGCTCGTGGTCATGCAGTGGCAAGGTGGCGCTCCGAAAGAAAANCCTGTTGCTTTTGTTGGCAAAGGGGTTTGCTTCGACACTGGCGGCATCTCGTTGAAGCCTGGCGCCGGTATGGAAGACATGAAGGGCGATATGGGCGGTGCCGCCTGTGTTACCGGCCTGATGCACNCNCTTGCGGCGCGTAAGGCAAAAGTCAATGCGATAGGTATTCTGGGGTTGGTCGAAAATATGCCTGACGCCAACGCGCAGCGNCCCGGNGATATCGTGACAGCGGCAGATGGGCAAACAATCGAAGTCATCAATACAGATGCGGAAGGGCGTCTCGTGCTTGCTGACGCTCTCTGGTACGCACAGACCAAGTTCGACCCCAAATTTGTGATCGATCTGGCNACCTTGACCGGGGCCATCATGGTTGCACTNGGTCAGGATTATGCCGGCTTGTTCTCAAACAATGATGAGCTCTCCGAGCGTCTGACAGCATCGGGGCAGCGCGTGGACGAGAAAGTCTGGCGGATGCCGATGGGCGAAAGCTACGACAAGATGATCAACTCCACGTTCGCTGATATGAAAAACGTCGGGAGCCGCTATGGCGGGTCGATAACGGCGGCTCAATTCCTGCAACGTTTCATCGATGGCAGGCCATGGGCTCATATCGATATCGCGGGAACAGCCATGTCGTCTCCGCCTTCGGCTATCAACACAAGTTGGGGTTCTGGCTATGGTGTCCGTTTGCTGGACCGTCTGGTTGCGGATCATTACGAACAGTGACTGAAGTTTTGTTCTATCACCTGCAGATGGCAGCGCTGGAAGAGGTGCTGCCGTCATTGCTTGAAAAGAGCCTCGACCGGGGTTGGAAAGCCGTTGTGCAAAGCGGAAATCCCGAGCGGGTGGACACCTTGTCACATTCGCTCTGGACNTACCGGGACGACAGTTTTTTGCCCCACGGCACAGCCGCCGATGGACGTCTGGAAGAGCAGCCGGTGGCGCTTGTCGCCGACGGAGAAAACCCCAACGGGGCCGATATTGTTTTCCTTGTAGATGGAGCCTCTCCACCCCATTTGGAGACTTACCAGCGATGTGTTCTGATGTTTGACGGTCGCGATGAAGAGGCCGTCAGCGCCGCTCGAATGCACTGGAAGACACTGTCAAATGATGGACATGCTGTGACCTACTGGCAGCAGAACGATGCAGGNGGTTGGGTCAAGAAAGCCGGATAAGCTGGGCTACTGGGGGTATTTGATGAAGAANTTTGCAGCCATTCTTGTGGCNCTGGCCGCTATTTTGGGGGCCGCGTATTATGTTCTCTTCCTGCATATGGGGGGGACGGACCGAAACCTCTACGCTATTAATCTGGAAGAAATCAGACGCTTGGCGACAAGCCAGCCGGGCGACATGCCGACCGCAATCAATGCGGAAGCCCCGGTCGTCTTTGACTTTCCCGGTGCCGCCGTTGTGACAGGCTGGGCCTGGGCCGCAAACCCGATGGTTATTTATGCCTATCAGGTAGAATATCCTGACGGTCATATCATGATTGATACGTCCTTGAGCAAGGAGCAGGCCGTCGTTATGGCAGGTGATGACGTGCTCTATGACGAAGATGTCTACAACCGCCTGNTGAGTGCACTCACCGCTGCCAGACAGATCGTCTTTACACATGAACATGGCGATCATTTGGGCGGAGCGGTGTCACATCCCGACGCATTGACCTTGCTGGATCGTGTACGCTTTACAGAGCGGCAATTATCGGATCTCAGCAAATGGGGGGGTGTGGCTTATCCAGAAGGTGCGCTCGATGAGTACGAACCTCTNGTTTATGACACGCTCCACGCATTGGCACCTGGCATTGTGCTGATCGAAGCGGCAGGACATACGCCGGGGTCACAGATCATCTATGTGCAGCGGGCAGATGGTCAGGAATATTTCTTCGTCGGGGACGTGGCNTGGAACTACGCCAACATNGATTTAGTTCGCCCAAGGCCCAACGCGGTGAGCCTTGGTTTCCTGGGCGAGGACCGTCCGCGTACACAGTCCCAACTGGCGGCCTTGAAAGAGCTGGCGGAGGCGAACCCGAAGATTGCCGTTGTCGTNGGNCATGATGGACCCAGGACCCGGGCACAAATTTTGGCGGGTCTCCTGGGCGATCGTATTGACTAGGCCTCACGCGTCCGCTGTGGCTTTCGCNGCTTCATAGGTTTCTGAAAGCTCCAGCCATCTGTCTTCAGCCCGCGCCATGGCTTTTTCNGCTGCGGCGCGGCCTTTGACAAGTTCCGCCGCACGTTCCGGCTTGTCGATAAACAGTTTGCCGTCTGCCAGACGCTGATCAACTTTGGCGATAAAATCGCGCGCTTTTTCCATTTCAGCGGCGGCTTTGTCGATTTCTTTCTTGAGTGGCGCAAGCTGTGATCTTGCTTTGGCGGCGTCCTGGCGTTGCTGTCGGCGGTTCAGCTCCTGTACGTCACTGGAAATTTCGCTGTCACCATCAACATGCACCATGGGACCGTTGCGCCGCGCAGGGTCCAGCAGCCATTTCTGATAGTCGTCCAGATCGCCTTCCNATCGTTGTACGGATCCGTCTGCAACAAGCCAAAGCCGGTCAGCGGTCATTTCGATCAGGTGTCTGTCATGGCTGATGAGAATGACAGCACCGTCAAACTCGTTGAGTGCCATGACNAGAGCATGCCGTGCATCCATGTCCAGATGGTTTGTCGGTTCATCAAGGATCATCAGATGAGGTTTGTGAAAAGTGGCAAGCGCAAAGAGAAGCCGGGCCTTCTCACCACCAGACAGATTGCCGGCTTTCGTATCCGCCTTGTCCGCACTGAAGCCGTAAAAGCCTGCACGGGCGCGGACTTGCGCTTGTGTGGCATCCGGCATCAGGTCGCGGAAATGATCATAGGGGCTTTCTTCCGGGCGCAACTCGTCAAGCTGGTGTTGCGCGAAATAGGCAACGCGAAGCTTCTTTGATTTGAAGAAGCTGCCTTGACCGACGCGCAGCTTGTCTGACAGGAGCTTGGCAAAGGTCGATTTCCCGTTACCGTTGGCACCAAGCAGCGCGATCCGNTCATCCTGATCGATACGCAGGTTCAGGCCCTTGAGAACCGGGCTGTCATCACTGTATCCGACGGATGCACTTTCCAACCTCACAATTGGGGAAGAAAGAGGCTTGTCAGAACCGGGAAAATGGAACGGCTGAACACGGTTTTCCACGATATCCGGAATGGGCTCAAGCTTGGAGAGTGCCTTGAGGCGGCTTTGCGCTTGCCGTGCTTTGCTGGCTTTGTAACGGAACCGCTCGACAAATTTCTCCATGTGCCGNCGTTCNTCNTCCTGCTTNCGTTTTAGGGCAAGTTGAAGCGCCTGTTTTTCGCGCCGCACCCGCTCAAAGGTTTCATAGTTCCCCTGATAATAGGTGAGCTTGCGCTGATCCAGATGGAGGATGCCATTAACCGATCTGTTGAGAAGGTCTCTGTCGTGGCTGACGATAACGACGGTATACGGATAGGTTTTCAGATAATTTTCCAGCCAGATCGCGCCCTCCAGATCGAGATAGTTTGTCGGTTCGTCGAGCAGCAAAAGGTCGGGCTCGGCAAAAAGCATCGCGGCGAGGGCCACCCGCATGCGCCAGCCACCGGAAAAGTCGGAGCAGGGGCGGGCCTGTGCGGCCTCGTCAAACCCNAGACCTGACAGAATAGTGGCCGCGCGCGCCGGCGCGGCATGNGCGTTCATATCGGCCAGACGGGTCTGGATTTCAGCAATCCGGTGCGGNTCTTTAGCGGTCTCTGCCTCCGCAAGCAGCGAACTCCGTTCCTTNTTGGCGGCCAGNACCGTGTCGATCAGGCTGGTTGGTCCGCTNTCGACCTCTTGTTCCACGGTCCCAATGGTCGAGCGCTTGGGGAGTGAAATNCCNCCGGTTTCCGGCTCTATATTGCCCAGGATCAGATTTAAAAGCGTCGATTTGCCAGACCCGTTCCGCCCGACAAGGCCGACCTTGTGCCCNCCGGGGATAGCNGCCGTGGCATGGTCGATCAGGAGTTTCCCATCGATACGGTAGGTAAGGTCATTAATGTGAAGCATGGGAATTTNGGACCGGAATGAGACTGGAAAGCGCGATATCTATCACGCACCGGTTGCCGATACCAGAAAGCCCCGCTATAACCCGCGCGAAATCCCGTCCGGCCCGCCGGATATGCCCGAAAATGATCCCTGCCTGTCCACGCACAGGCTTCACGTGAACTGAAGGAATGCCAAATGGCTCTCGAACGTACTTTTTCGATTATTAAACCGGATGCAACCCGCCGCAACCTGACGGGTGCCATCATTGCCCGTTTCGAGGAAAATGGTCTCCGCGTCATTGCATCCAAGCGCATTCAGATGACAAAAGCACAGGCNGAAGGCTTTTACGCTGTTCACAAGGAACGGCCTTTCTTCAATGANCTCGTATCTTTCATGATTTCCGGTCCNGTGGTTGTTCAGGTGCTCGAAGGCGAAAACGCTATCGCGAAAAACCGTGAAGTGATGGGTGCGACCAATCCGGCCGACGCTGCCGCCGGCACAATCCGGAAGGATTTTGCAGAGTCCATCGAAGCAAATTCAGTGCANGGTTCGGACGCGCCTGAAACCGCTGCCGAGGAAATCAAGTATTTCTTCAAGGACGAAGAACTCGTCGGCTAACGGCNGCAACTCGTTTCAGAGATTAAAGCGGGCTCGCTTTTTCGACTGTTGCTTCAAGCAAGCGGCGGAACGAAAAGTGGGCCCGTTTCCGTGTGNCCTGCCGCCTGAAGGGCAACACGTTCGCCTTGAACGCGCGCTTTGCCTTCGGCAACCAGCCTCAAAGCCATGGGATAGAGCTTGTGTTCTGCGGCCAGAACCCGGGCCGAGAGGGTTTCGACCGTATCATCAGGCTGCACGGCCACCGCAGCCTGCGCAACGATGGGGCCTTCGTCCATTTCCGCACGGACAAAGTGAACAGTGGCGCCGGTGATCCGGGCACCCGCCGTCAGAACCCGCTCATGCACATGCAATCCTTTGAACGCGGGAAGTAGCGAAGGATGGATATTGAGTTGGCGGTTCTTCCAGCTCTCAACAAAGCCATTGGTGAGAATGCGCATAAACCCTGCGTTGCAGACGAGTTCAACNCCGGCAGTTTTCAACGCGGCATCAAGTGCAGCATCAAATGTTTCCCGGTTCTCATATTCCCGATGATTGATCACATGGGTGGGAATACCGGCCTTCTGCGCGATGGCAAGNCCGCCCGCATCGGGATTGTTGGAAATAGCAACAACAATCTCTGCCGGAAAGTTCGCGTCTGAACAGGCTTCAATCAGGGCCGACATGTTGCTGCCGCGCCCNGAGAAAAGAATGCCGATTTTCATGCAAGTGATCCCAGATTGCCGTTAATGGTCACGTCGCCGGTCTGGCCAGCGCGAAGGTGGCCAATNCGCGAAACAACCTCTCCTTCCGCCTGCAGGGCGGCGGTAACGGCGTCTGCTTCCTCGGCCGATGTCACGATAACCATGCCGATCCCACAGTTGAATGTCCGGCCCATTTCCGCGTTCTCGATGCCGCCAAGTTCGGCCAGCCATTTGAAGATGGGCGGCATGGCCCANCTGGTTCCGTCAATCTCCGCAGCAATGTTTTCCGGTAGAACACGGGGGACATTCTCGGTGAAGCCACCGCCCGTAATATGGGCGAGCGCTTTGATCCCGTTGGTGGCCTTGATCGCGGCAAGAACAGATTTNACATAAATCCGTGTCGGGGCGATCAGAACCTCACCAACGCTTTTNGTTGGGTCCAGCGGGAAAGGGGCGTCATAGCCGATTTTGTGATCGGCAATCAGGCGCCGCACCAGCGAGTAACCGTTGGAGTGAACACCGCTGGAGGCCAGACCCAGCAAAACATCACCGGGTTGAATNTCGGCACGGGGGAGAACTTCATTCCGTTCCACAGCCCCAACGGCAAAGCCGGCAAGATCATAGTCGCCGGGCGCGTACATGCCGGGCATTTCCGCGGTTTCACCGCCAATAAGTGCGGCCCCGGCCAACTCGCAACCTTTGGCGATGCCAGCAACAACACGCTCAGCGATGCCGAGTTCCAGCTTGCCCGTTGCAAAATAGTCGAGGAAGAAAACAGGTTCTGCACCCTGTACGATCAGGTCGTTGACACACATGGCNACAAGATCAATCCCGACTGTGTCATGCGCGCCTGTATCAATCGCAATTTTTAGCTTGGTGCCGACACCGTCATTGGCAGCGACCAGCAAAGGGTCTTTAAAACCAGCCGCTTTCGGGTCGAAGAAACCGCCAAACCCGCCAAGGCTCGCATCTGCGCCNGGGCGTGCTGTGGCACGGGCGAGCGGGGCAATGGCTTTTACAAGCGCGTTGCCCGCGTCGATATCGACCCCGGCGTCACGGTAGGTGTAGTGATTGGGGCGCTTCTCGGGCGGTTGGGTCATGGGGCTGTCGCGATGGCTCAAAAATGGGCGCGGTCAGGCCTCAAATGGGTCTGACCCCTCAAAGTCGCGCCCAAAACACTCCAAATTGGGCAGTAATGCAAGATTAACTTGAGAAAGAAGGGCGGCTTTGGCCTTCTCTCCTTCATGGNGANGGCTCAATGATGTAAATTGCGCCCAACTTAAGGGGTTTTGTCGGTACCAGGTGCGTTGCATGGGGCTGGGCGGCATAAAACATGTGAGGCTGGAACCAGGTATGAAGTGTGGAGACGTCGGAATGCGAGTGTGGAGCCGTTCANCGGCGATTCTCTTGGGCGTGGTTTTGATGGTCGCAACGGCCGGGAGTGCCGGGGCGGGTGATGTGTTCACCGTTCGCGGGATTTCCATTGATGCAACGGCTGCAAGTGCGACGGCAGCAAGAGACGCCGCCGTACAGACGGGGCAGAAAAGGGCGCTNGANCAACTCCTCAAGCGCTTGACCCTCCCCGATGACTGGTCTCAATTGCCACAGGTTGACGATGCNTTGGCGCAAAGCATGGTCCGGTCCTTTCAGGTCGCAGGGGAAAAGCGCTCCGCGACCCGTTATCTGGCTGACCTGTCCGTCCGCTTCCAACCGGCAAGCNTCAGGGGGCTTCTGGCTGCACGCTCCATTCCGATCGCCGAGGCACAGGCCAGGCCAGCTGTCCTCGTTGCCGTACTGACAGACGCACGCGGCGACANTCTGTGGGCAGAGAGCAATCTCTGGACCGTGGCGTGGGCGCGGCAGGACCTTCAGAATGGGTTNGCCCCGCTGACAATCCCGTTGGGTGATCTGGGCGATATTTCGACCCTCAGCGTCGAACAGGCNCTGAACGGCGANCGNGCNGCCCTGAACGCTCTGGCAACACGGTACAANGCGGACCGCGTAATTGTGGCGCACGCGACGGTTGGGAGCGCGCCGGGCACCATTTCTGCGCGNATGCTCACCTATCCCACGGGGGAAGCAGCCCCGACAAGTTGGAGCGGCAGTGAGGCCGCCCCGTCGACGGAGACGGGGGCTCATCGTTTGGCNGCACGTTTNCTGGAAGCNTTGGAGGCGGATTGGAAGCGAAATTCCATCGTGCGGTCCGGTGAACGGGCGGTCCTGTCCGCATCTGTTGCCTACAGTTCCCTCGGCGAGTGGCAGACCATTCGCAGCCGTTTGGCACAAATTCCGCCTATCAAGACCATCAACATCGTGGCGGTTTCTGCCGGGGGGGCACAGGTCGAGCTGGACTATGCAGGAACCGTGGACACGCTGGAACTGAACNTGGCACAGCAGAACCTCGCGCTGACAAACCTTGATGGTTACTGGTATCTGGCCATTATCCGCTGATCGCCTGCACCGCACGGCAGAAAGAAGAGAAACGCCGAATGACTTTGCAACGCCAAGCCTTGTTCTGGATGCTTGCTTTCACCGTGTTCATTCTGCTCNTCTGGGCTTTGAGCGGCATTCTGTTGCCTTTCGTCGCGGGTCTGGCAGTGGCCTATCTGTTGGACCCCGCTGCCGACAAGCTGGAAGACTGGGGCCTGTCGCGCATGGCGGCAACCAGCCTCATCACGTTCCTGTTCATTCTGCTCTTTGCCGTTGCTTTCGTACTTTTTGCNCCTCTTTTGTACGAGCAGACTATTAATCTGCTGCAGGCAACCCCACGCCTGATGGACCGGGCGCGCGAGCTGATGCAAAATGCGGGCGACGGCTACCTGGGGAAGCTGCTGGAATACGCGAATATCGATGTGAGTGAAGGGTTTGCCGTCGGNTCAAGCGACGCGGTAAACTGGGTGCTCTCATTCCTTGCTTCGCAATGGCAGCAGGGGGTCGCGGTTCTGGGACTGGCATCCCTTTTCTTCGTCACGCCAATTGTGGCGTTCTACATGCTGCTCGACTGGGACAATATGGTGGAGCGCGTGGACAACCTTCTCCCGCGAGATCATCTGGGTACCATCCGAACCATTGCGCACGAGATTGACGAAGTCCTGGCCGGGTTTGTTCGNGGGCAGGGGACAGTCTGTGTTCTGCTGGGCAGCTTTTACGGGATCAGTCTGACATTNCTGGGGCTTGATTTCGGGCTGATCGTCGGCCTGATTGCCGGTCTTATCAGCTTTATTCCTTATGTCGGGACGATTGTGGGCTTTCTGCTGGCGATGGTTATCGCGCTCGTACAGTTCTGGCCGGACTATGGCTGGATTCTGGCTGTTGCTGGTGTCTTTGCGGTCGGNCAGTTTTTTGAGGGCAATTTTCTCACCCCAAAAATGGTAGGGGGGCGTGTCCGGCTTCACCCTCTATGGGTCATGCTCGCACTGTTTGCGTTCGGTTATCTGTTCGATTTTGTGGGAATGTTGCTGGCGGTGCCTGTCGCTGCCGCCATGGGGGTTCTGGTTCGGTTTGCGACAAAACAATATCTTCAGAGCAAACTCTACCAGGGACATGGAAACATCATTCCTGAAGAGATTGCCGCTGAAGTTGTTGAAGCAAAGCGGGAAGAACAGGCTGCAAAAGAAGAGGGAAGCGCGGCAACGTGACCTCGACACAATTACCTCTCGACCTGCCACATCGCGAAGCGTTGGGGCGGGAAGATTTTCTCATCGCCAACGCGAACGAGGCAGCGGTGGCCTTTGTGGACCGCTGGCCCCACTGGCCGTTCCATACGGCTGTCCTTGTCGGGCCTGCNGGGGCGGGAAAAACGCATCTGGCNCAGGTCTGGTGTGCACGAAGCCATGCCCGCATGGCGGAGGCAGAGACCCTGCGCGAAGAAGATGTGCCCCTGCTTGCAGAGCGAAAGGCAGTGCTGCTGGAGAATATAGACCGGCTCCCCCCAACCGCCGAGCCTGCTCTCTTCCATCTGATCAANCAGATCAAGGAGGTCGGCGGACATTTGCTGATGACCGCCAGAGTGTCGCCTGCCCNTCTGGACATAACGCTCCCTGACTTGCAATCCCGCCTTCGGGCGGCGCTCGTTGCAGAGATCGGTGCGCCAGACGATATGCTGCTGTCGGCCGTGTTGCAAAAGCTCTTCAACGACCGTCAATTGATGGCATCGGAAGCGGTTCTGACCTATCTTACTGCGCATATGGACCGCTCTGTGGCTGCAGCGCAAAAGCTGGTCGCGGAGATAGACCGGGCGGCGCTGGCTGGAAAACGGCGCATCACAGTCCCGCTTGTGGCGGAAATCCTGCGGCGCGACACATCCTCGTCATGACTCAGTTACATTTTTGTCGTAAATTTAGGGCTTAACATTGGTTCGCGATGCAGGCGGCACATGTGTTGCCGTCCTGACGGTCCCGAACACCAATGGAAGCGAGATTTTGATGAGCGAGCGAGCCCCAGTCGAACAAATCAGCGAGCCTGAGAGCCGTGCGGTGCAATCCATTGATCTGTCATCGCCAGACCGCTTTATCAACCGGGAATTGTCGTGGCTGGCGTTCAACAAGCGCGTTCTGGAAGAAGCGGACAATCGAAATCACCCGCTTCTGGAACGCCTGCGTTTTCTGTCAATCTCTGCAAGCAACCTCGACGAGTTTTACATGGTCCGTGTCGCGGGACTCAGGGGCCAGGTCCATGCGGGCGTTGAAACGCGCTCGCAGGATGGTCTGACCGCGGTCCAGCAGCTCGAACGGGTGAACGAGACAGCTGGTGTCTTGATGGCAGAACAGCAACGGCAATGGTATGAGCTGCGGAAAGAACTGCGGGCAAATGACATCGCGCTCATCGAAGGCAGTGAAGTTACCCCCACCGAATTTGCCTGGGCTGAGACCCGTTTTCTGGAACAGGTTTTTCCGGTCCTGACCCCGCTTGCGATTGATCCGGCTCACCCGTTCCCGTTCATTCCCAACATGGGTTTTTGTTTGGCGCTGCAGCTTCGCCGGATCACGGACGGGAAACAGATGAACGCGCTGCTGCCGATACCACAGCAGGTGGAGCGGTTTATTCGCCTGCCGGATGTGGAAGGCAGCCGGGCTGTGCGGTTCATCAGTCTTGAAAACCTTATTCGCCTGTTTCTGGACCGCCTTTTCCCCGGATATGAGGTGATCGGGCAGGGCGCGTTTCGCGTTTTGCGGGATAGTGATATCGAGATAGAGGAAGAAGCGGAGGATCTGGTTCGTTACTATGAATCCGCGTTGAAACGGCGCCGGCGCGGAAGCGTGATCCGCCTTAAAATGGACGCCGCCACACCCGAGCGATTGCGGAATCTGGTGGTCAGCGAACTGGAAGTCGCACAACATGAATTGATCCTTGTGGAAGGTCTGATCGGCCTTTCACAGACAGGCCAATTGATTGTCGATGATTTTCCCGACCTCAAATTCCCGCCTTACAATGCCCGCTTCCCCGAACGCGTGCGGGACTTTGGTGGAGACTGCTTTGCCGCCATTCGCGCGAAGGACTTTGTGGTCCATCATCCTTATGAGAGCTTTGATGTTGTGGTGCAGTTTGTGAGGCAGGCAGCCGCAGACCCGGATGTCGTCGCCATCAAGCAGACGCTTTACCGCACCTCAAAAGATTCCCCCATCGTGCAGGCACTTATTGAAGCGGCGGAAGCAGGGAAGTCCGTCACAGCACTGGTGGAGTTGAAAGCACGGTTTGACGAAGCCGCAAACATTGTCTGGGCGCGTAATCTGGAACGCGCCGGGGTTCAGGTCGTATTTGGCTTTATCGAGTTGAAGACGCATGCCAAAATGAGCCTTGTGGTCAGGCGCGAAGGTGGCGGCCAATTGCGTTCCTATGTTCATCTGGGAACGGGTAACTATCACCCTATTACAGCCAAAATTTACACGGACCTGTCCATGTTCACGGATGATCCGGCGATCGGGCGCGATGTGACACAGATATTCAATTATCTGACGGGATATGCGGAACCAGAACGCCTGGAACAATTGGCGATGTCACCGAAAAACCTGCGCGCCCGGTTGTTGAGCCATATTCAGCGTGAAATGGAATACGCAAAAGCCGGCCGCCCTGCGGCTATTTGGGGGAAAGTCAATTCCCTGGTGGATCCGATCATTATTGATGCGCTGTACGCCGCAAGTTCTGCGGGCGTGCAGGTTGATCTTGTGGTGCGCGGGATCTGCTGTCTGCGCGCCGGGGTCCCCGGCCTGTCTGAAAATATCCGCGTGAAAAGTGTCATTGGCCGGTTTCTTGAACATTCCAGGATTTTCTGCTTCGGCGACGGGCACGGTCTCCCCTCGGATCACGCCAAGATTTACTTTTCCTCCGCCGACTGGATGCCCCGTAATCTCGACAGGCGCGTGGAAATTCTGGTGCCCGTGAGTAACCCCACGGTTCATGAGCAGATCGTCGACCAAATCATGGTTGCTAATCTGAAAGACAATGAACAGAGCTGGGAGATGTTGCCTGATGGCACCTATCAGCGTATTGAACGTAAAGCGGGCGTTGAGCCGTTTAACGCTCATACGTACTTCATGAATAATGCCAGCCTCTCCGGGCGTGGCAAGTCAATACAAAGGAATGAACCTCCTGCAGTTGATCTCCCGACGTCGCACCAGTGAGAGACAAACAGGCGCTGCGTCGGCTGGCCGGCGATCAGAGCCGTTCGCTATTATCGACATTGGTTCAAACACGGTTCGTCTCGTCATCTACGAAGGGGCGAAGCGCAATCCGGTTCCCATTTTCAACGAAAAGGTAATGGCTGCGCTGGGCAGTTGTCTGGGTGAAACCGGGCGATTGGACCCCGAAGGAAAAGTCAGGGCACTTGATGCGCTTGTTCGCTTCGCAGCGCTGATCCGTCAGCTCAAGGTATCGGCGTTTGAGGTTGTTGCTACAGCGGCAATTCGCGATGCAAGCGACGGAGACGAGTTCCGGCAATTGATCGAAACAACAACCGGTTTCAAGGTGCGACTGTTGTCGGGCGTTGAGGAGGCGAAGTTTGCAGCCCTCGGTGTCCTTTCCGGCATCCCTGACGCAGACGGTATCGTGGGGGATCTGGGCGGCGGAAGCCTCGAATTGCTAGATGTAAAAGACGGAGGCATAACAGGTGGCCCGTCCGCTGGCGCGAGCTTGCCACTGGGGTCCTTGCGGCTGATCAGTAGTGGTCGCACGTCCAAAGATCTCCTGGAGGAGATCGACCATGCCCTGAAACAGGTGGATTGGTTGTCCGGTGGAAAAAAGCGGACACTCTACGCCGTNGGTGGCGTATGGCGTAACCTCGCACGCATCCACATGTCGCATCANGATTACAAGATTCGCGTTCTGCAGAATTATGTGATCAACGNGTCAGAGGCAGCTGAGCTTGCCCAGCTTATCGAAAAATTGGGGCCGAAGACACTGGCCAAGATTCCCGACGTGTCAAACCGCCGTGTGGCCGCTTTGCCNATGGGAGCACTGGTTCTCAGCCGTCTGATCCTGTTGACCGGCGTGAGCCGTGTTGTCGTATCGGCAAACGGGGTGCGCGAAGGCCTGTTGTATGAGCGTATTGATGCAGCGGAAAGGAAGCGTGATCCCCTGATTGCNGGGGCGATGGANCTTGCGGAAAGGCTGGTTCGTTTTCCCGAGCATCATGAGGAATTGATGAGTTGGACGGCGACNCTTTTCGCGAGTGAGAGTGTGCCGGAAACCCCCGCCCAGGAACGCGTGCGGCATGCAGCCTGTATTCTGGCGGATATTGGCTGGTACGCACATCCTGACTACCGCTCCGCCTACGCGTTTGAGCAGGTATTGGCTGCACCGTTGACGGGCATCACACATCCTGAGCGTTTGCANCTTGCGCGGATCGGATATCACCGCCACGAAGGAGCGAGTGAGCCGGCCGCGTTAGGAGACCTGAAGCATTTATTGGCGGAAGACGGGCATGAGCATGCGCGTGTGATGGGGCTCGCTCTTCGCCTGGCATACACCCTGTCCGCTGCAAGNATTGGTGTTCTGCCGACAACGCGCTTGTTGCTGGAGGCGGANAAACTCTACCTGATCGTCCGCAAGGAGAGTCGAGCCTTTATAGGTGAGGTNGTTGAAAAACGACTGGCCGCNCTGGCCCGGGCGTTAAACGTGGAACCTGAAATCAGAATTGAATAACAGACATGCACCTACAAAAAAGGCCCGGTAAGAAAAACCGGGCCTTTTTGCTTTTGGGNGTGTGCAGGNTCAGGCTGCGCGAATGCTCGCCACAAACTGGCCCACCTGCTTCCTCAGTTCGTCCGCTGTTGTCGTCAGGCCGACCGCTGAGCTCAGAACCTGCTCCGCCGCTGCGCCGGTCTGTTGTGCGGCAGAGCGCATCGTATCGACGCTGGTTGAGACATTGCGGTTCATNTCGGCTGTCTCCTCCGCACTGCGGGAAATTTCTGTCGTTGCGGAGCTTTGCTCCTCGACAGAACTCGAAACCGCTGTCGTCACGTGATTGATTTCGCCGATCTTGCTGGCGATATCAGACATGGCGTGTGCGGCTGTCGCAGTTTCCTCCTGAACGCGGGAAACGTGATTTGCAATCTCTCCCGTTGCTTTGGCGGTCTGGTTCGCGAGGTCTTTGACCTCCGCGGCCACAACGGCGAAACCTTTACCAGCTTCACCTGCGCGGGCGGCCTCAATAGTCGCGTTGAGGGCTAGCAGATTGGTCTGTTCGGCAATCTCTTGAATGAGTTCCATGACAGCNCCGATTTTGGTCGCGGCGTCAGCAAGGTTTTTCATCTGAACATCTGTCTGTTCGGATGCGGCGCGGGACTCATTTGTGAGGGTTGCGGATTTGTTGATCTGCGCAGTGACCTCGTTGATCGCCTGCGAAAGCTGCGANGCAGCAGCGGCNACTGTTTCAACATTCTGTGTCGCNTTTGAACTGGCCATGGAAACGGAAGCGGCTTCATCCATTGTGGAGCTCGCCAATTCCAGCATGGTNCGTGCCGTTTGCTCCAGCTCGCCNGANGATTTGGANAGCGTGTCGATCATCTGGCCGATAGATGATTCAAGATCATTGGCCATCTTCTCAAGGCTTTCACGCTTCTCTTTNGCTGCNCGTTCTTCGGCNCGCTGCTGNTCGTCCCGCAGNCTGTTTGTTTCACGACCCTGGTCGCGGAAGACTTCGACGNCACGAGCCATGTCTCCTACTTCGTCACTGCGTTGCGCGCCGGCAATGTCGATGTCGAAAGCGCCATTGGCCACTTCACCCATAGCTGACTGCAAGCGAGCAAGAGGGACCGTAATGGAGCGGCCNACAAACCAGCACGCGGCACCGGCAATGGCNAGGGAGGCGAGNGTAGAGAAAATGGTAACCAGCAAAGTCGNCCAGGCTGAAGACAGGGCATTGTCAGCGGCGGCAATCAGATTGCCGGACACATGNTCCTCAACCACTTTGATAAGGTCAATTTTGGCGGTGATATTGTCGAACCATTGTTCGTCTGTGATTTGATCGTAGAGTTCGTCATAACCGGCCTCTACCGCGACATCACGCTGGTACTCGACTTCGTCAACAAGATCGCCGGCNACCGTTGTCTGATAGAAAGTCCGCTCGTCTTCTGTTGCATACGCATTGAAAACCGCCAGGAAAGAATCCTGCTGGCCGATCAGTGTGATGAAGTTCGTGTGCGTCAGGCTGTCGAAATTTGATGCCCCATACCCGTTGGCACCAAAGGCGCGTTCCAGGCCGGCGCGTTCCTTGGTTTCCAGAAGGCTCATATAGGCTGTTGTGCGACCTTTGATCTCTGCATCGCTGGCGATGGCAGAGGCAGTTGNAACAGTGTCGAGGAACTGCCGAATGGTGCGCGTGTAATACTCGGACATGTTGATGATCGTTGTCCGGCGCGAGAGGGTGTTCTCGCGGTATTTCGCCAGCTGTTCAATCTCAGTCAGACCAAGCGCCAGTCTTTCCTCGAAAGCGGTCCCGTAGTCTGCAGCGGGGAAGGCCTGCATTTCCGGAACAAAGTCAGCCAGCAAGGCGTCGGTGCGTTTNACCTGCTCNACCAGTCGATCATTCCACATGGCAGCGCCACCGGACGAAATGAAGCTGGATGACAGCGCACGTTCTGTTTGCAGCTCATGCACGACGGCACTTATCTTGGGCGCGACGGTTGCGAGTGCATGAAGTCGGCTAAGCGACGCAAANCGCGAATACTCGACACTGGAAATGTAAGCGCCGAAAAGCGCAATACCGATAATTGGAACAATTGCGGCGAAGAAAATACGCTTGCCGATCGTTGCATTCAAAACACGTGAAAGCATGCCATCCCCCGATAGACTGGAATATCCCGTTGTCGCTATCGTGCAAAGAGAACTATAAATTCTCGTTAAAATGGGAAAGTTCGTCNTTTCGCNGTGCGATGAACGCGGCGATATGGTTGATCAGGCCTTAATNATACAACTATTGGANGTGCTGAATATTGTAAACAGCTAAAACGAGCATGGCCGGACGATGATCCGCANTGCTCGTTTTGATGTCGTGGACGCCAGTTGGGGCGACCTTGAGTTGAACCTGNTAGACGCCTCAGGACGCGCGGATNGATGAAACAAGGTCATTGACGACCGTGTTCAGTGTTTCCGATGTCGCGGACAATTCCTCGGCAGAAGANAGAACCTGATCAGCAGAAGCGCCCGTATCAACAGATCCGGTTTTCACCTTGGTAATGCTGATGGAGACGTTTCGGTTCATCTCGGCGGTTACCTCCGCGCTGCGGGAAATTTCCTCAATCGCGGAACTCTGTTCTTCAATAGCAGCAGAGACCGCCGTCGTGACCTGATTGATCTCCCCGATCATTGCATTGATTTCCGACATGGCTGTGGAGGCGCGTGCCGTTTCTTCCTGTACGCGTGTCACATGGTCGGAAATCTCTTCTGTCGCTTTTGCTGTCTGATTGGCAAGGTCCTTCACCTCGGCGGCCACGACGGCAAACCCTTTACCCGCCTCACCCGCACGGGCAGACTCGATTGTCGCGTTGAGTGCGAGAAGGTTTGTCTGTTCGGCGATCTCCTGGATCAATTGTACAACAGAGCCAATCTTGTCAGCGGCATCCCCAAGCGAGAGCATTTGTGCTTCCGTCTGCTGCGAGGCCGATTGAGAATCGACAGTCAGCTTGGCGGCCAGGGTAATTTGCTCGGTAACTTCCCGGATAGCGGCAGAAAGCTGGGTGGATGCAGATGCAACCGTTTCCACGCTTTGTGTCACACTTGCGGCCGCCTCACTCATAGAGGTTGCCTCAGTGCTGTTTTCCTCAGCACGTTGCGACATGTTCCGGGCTGTTTCCGTCAACTCGGTGGACGCNGCAGCCAGTGTGGAGATCATTTCACCGATAGAGGTTTCNACGTGNTTGGCCATATCGGCAAGGTTCTTCTTTTTCTCCTCTTCAGCCTGAATGCGCGTGCGTTCCTGATCTGCCTTGATGGCTTCGGCCTCCTGGCTGGCCTGNCGAAGCACGTTCACGGCTCTTGCCATGGAACCGATCTCGTCGTTTCGGTCCGTTCCATCGACAGCAATCTCATAAGACCCCTCTGAAAGCTGCGCGAGAACACTTTTCAAGGCGAGCAANGGGTTGATGATCGAACCGGCGAAAACCCAGCACAAAAGACCAGCCACACACAAAACAGCGAGAACGGTCAAAGAGACCAATATGAGAGAAAACCAAGCGCCTGATCTTTCGGCGTGCGCGCGGGTCAGGAGTTCGTTGGAGACTTGTNTTTCCAACTCAAACTGTAGATCGATCTTCTGTGATATCGCGTCGAACCATTGNGTNCCTCGCATTGTGGAGGGCAAAGGCTCCAGGCCGGCAGCAAACGCCGCATCGCGAAATGTATTTACTTTCCGCGATATATCGCTGGTGACAAGCTGATTGAAAAGTGAGGCCATTTCAGCGCTTGAAAACGCTTTGAAATTGTTTTCAAAGGCCGTTTGCTCGCCAATGAAAGCAACAAATTTTGCATATGTATCCGCAGTGAACTGGCCCGCNCCGAAGCCGGCAGCGCCCATGGCACGTTCAAGCCCTGCGCGTTCTTTCATCTGCAGAAGGTTCACATAGGCNATGGTCTGGCCTTTGACTGCNGCATTGTCCGCAAGCGCGCCAATAGCGGAAATCGTATCCAGAAGCGCCCGGTTGACGGACGTGTAGTAAGCGGCAATNTCACCAACCGGTGTGCGCAGCCCGTTTGTTTTGCTTCTTATGTCATCAATTTGCGCGATGGAGGNGAGGGCACGCGAGAGGTTCTCGTTGACCGCTTCACCATAGGNTTCAGTCGGGAAATTNGAAAGAATGGGGAGTGAAGTCGAGAGCTGCATGTCCGTTGCGGCCTGCTGGTCNGCGAGGTTTTCACGCCAGACACCTTTCCCGTTATTGGAGACGTAGCCNGCCGACATGCCGCGCTCACGTTGCAGAACATGGACGACAGCGCTNATTTCCGGTGCAATTTCAGCAAGGCGCTGGAGCTTGTCCAGAGAGCGATAGCGCGAAAATTCATCCAGCGCGACATAGGCNCCAAGAACGATAACGGCTGCAAGAGGTATGATTGCNGAGAAAAATATACGTGTGCTGATAGAAAAGTTTGAAATNTTGACCATGACTATCCCCTAACTCATGTAGGGTTAAGTTAGCATCACAGTCTCAATCAAAGATTAAGGTTGAAAAAAAGAGGGGGCNGCGGCGCTAAAAATTTGTCCGCGTCAGGATCAGGCGGCGTCCCTTGGCAGAGATNGCCAGTTCGCCGCGCTTGAGGGCCAGCGCATCTTTGCCAAAAATATCGTAACGCCAGCCGTGCAAGGCTGCGACATCTGCATCATCATCGGCAGCAATCTGTTCAAGGTCCGAGACCGTGGCNATCAATTTGGGTGCGACGTTGTGATCTTCCGCACGCATTTTGAGNAAGACCTTGAGAAGCTCAACCAGTGGACCAATGCCGGGAGGCANGGGTTTACTCTCTTCAATCTGGGGCAGATCTTGCTCGTCAATATTGAGCCCGGCCTTGATCGCATCGATCAGGCTTGCGGCCGAGCGACTGTTGGAAAACCCGCGTGGAACAGCACGAAGGTTTTCAAGGGCCGTCAGGTCCCTGGGTTGTTGATTGGCAAGCTCATAAAGCGCATCGTCTTTCATGATGCGATTGCGCGGCATATCCCGTTCCTGTGCTTGCCGCTCCCGCCAGGCAGCAACCTCAATCAGCACNCCCACGGCTTTTTTGCCCTTAACCCGCATTTTGAGGCGCTTCCAGGCATTCTCCGGGCGCTGCTCATAGGTTTCCGGGTTCTGCAGGATGGCCATTTCCTCTGCGACCCAGGCGACGCGATCTGTGCCGGCAAGTTCGCGGGCCAGCGTCTCATAGATTTTGCGAAGATGCGTAACGTCGGCAATCGCGTAATTGAGCTGCTTTTCCGAGAGCGGGCGGCGGCTCCAGTCTGAAAAACGGGACGATTTATCGACTTTGCCATTCGTCAGTTTNCGTACAAGGGTTTCATACCCGACCGACTCGCCAAAACCACAAACCATNGCGGCAACTTGGCTGTCAAAAAGCGGGTCAGGAATGGCGTTGGCTTCCTTGTGGAAAATCTCGATATCCTGCCGGGCAGCGTGGAAAACCTTGATAACCGACTGGTTCGTCATCAAGGCGTAGAAGATACTCAGGTCGATCCCATCGGCGAGGGGNTCGATAATGTACTCACTACGAGGCCCCGCGACCTGGATCAGGCAGAGTTTCGGCCAGAAGGTCGAATCCCGCATGAACTCGGTGTCCACGGTGATATAGGGGGCTTTCGAGAGCAACTTGCAGGCGCTCTCCAGCGCGGATGTGGTGGTGATGATTTCCATGGCGCTCCTAATACCTGAAAGTTTTAGCGCTGTCGCCCCCCAAGAAAGCGAGCAGACAAGGCTGCTAANGCCCGGCAGACCTTGACAAATTGCCTCTCTCATGCGCTTTTCGGGCCTCAGAACCGGGCGGTCGGCGGAGCCTGACAGCCCTTGATTCCTGCTGGATTCTCGAAGNTCGGGGGTCCCGGCCAAGTTTCTGGCCAAACTCTGGATTGTGACCGACATGCACCCATATCGCAGCCATACGTGTGGCGAACTGACAAAATCGAATGTTGGCGAAACTGTTCGCCTGTCCGGCTGGGTCCNTAGGAAGCGCGACCATGGCGGGCTTCTGTTTATNGACCTGCGCGATCATTATGGCATGACGCAGCTTGTCTTCGATCCCGACATGGGTGAAGGCTTCGCNCTGGCTGAGCGCGTGCGGACAGAGTCGGTCATTCGCATCGAAGGGCCGGTTGTGGCCAGAACCGATGATGCNGTGAACCCGAACCTGCCAACCGGTGCGATTGAAGTCNTGGTAAAAGGGGCCGATGTTCTGTCGGCGGCCCAGGAATTGCCACTGCCGGTTTTTGGCGAGCCTGACTACCCGGAAGAAACCCGTCTGCGTTANCGCTTCCTGGACCTTCGGCGTGAAGGTTTGCATAAAAGGGTCGTCCTGCGCTCACACCTGATCCGTGCGATCCGTAACTCGATGGAAGGTCAAGGCTTTCTGGATTACCAGACCCCCATCCTGACGGCATCCAGCCCGGAGGGCGCNCGCGATTTTCTGGTACCAAGCCGACTTCATCCGGGCAAATTTTANGCCTTGCCGCAGGCACCGCAGCAGTTCAAGCAGCTGACCATGGTTGCCGGCTTTGACCGNTATTACCAGATTGCNCCGTGCTTCCGTGATGAAGATGCACGCGCAGACAGGTCTGCGGGCGAGTTCTATCAGCTNGATGTGGAAATGAGCTTTATTGAGCAGCCGGAAGTCTTCGCGGCGATGGAGAAAGTGATTGGTGATACATTTGGGGTNTTCGCACCACAGATGGAAACACCGCGCGTTGCCGACACAGCACCTTTCGTTCGCATTCCTTTCAAGGAATCGATGCTGAAATATGGCAACGACAAGCCGGACCTTCGCAACCCGATCGAAATCGTGGATGTCACAGAATTCTTCACNCCAGACGAAGTCACGTTCAAGGCATTCAAAAATGTGATCGCCCANGGTGGCGTGGTGCGCNGTATTCCNGCGCCGGGTGCTGCGGACCGTCCGCGCTCCTTCTTTGACAAGTTGAATGATTGGGCCCGCAAGGATGTGGGTGCAGCAGGGTTGGGATACATCATTTTCGAGGAGGAGAACGGTGCTCTGTCNGGCAAGGGCCCGATTGCCAAATTCTTCCCCGCAGATGTACTGACGTCAATGGCGGAAAAGGCCAGGGTTAAATCCGGTGATGCGCTTTTCTTTGCTTGCGACAAGGAGGCCGCGGCCGCAAATCTGGCAGGTCTGGCGCGCACGCGTATTGGCACAGAGCTGGANCTCATCGAGAAAGATGTATTCCGTCTTTGCTGGATCACGGATTACCCGATTTACGAATTCAACGAGACCGAAAACCGNATCGACTTCTCGCANAATCCGTTCTCNATGCCCGTGGGTGGACTGGAAGCGCTGGAGAAAGAGGACCCTCTCACCATCCTTGGTCAGCAATATGATCTGGTTTGTAATGGCTATGAGCTGGGCTCCGGTGCGATCCGGAATGCTGATCCGGATTGTATGTTGAAGGCGTTTGAAATTGCCGGTCACGCGCGGGCGGATACGGAAAAGAACTTTGCCGGCATGCTGAATGCCTTCCGNTTTGGTGCGCCGCCGCATGGTGGTATCGCACTGGGTATCGACCGGATTGTCATGTTGTTGGCGGATCAGCAAAATATTCGNGAAGTCACAATGTANCCGATGAACCAGCAGGCGGAAGATCTGTTGATGGGTGCNCCGTCAGAGCCGAACAATCATCAATTGCGGGAATTGCATATCCGGCACATTCCACCTGCGCCAAAAAAATAGNATGTCAAAAAACAGGATGTATTGGGGCCTGGCCACGAGAGGCCGGTGNAGCGCTGGCGCACTGTCTCTGGATTGGTGCTCCCGNGNCCCCAACATCCTCTCCAGGCACTCTTGCTAGGCACTCGCAGGATTGCGCAGGGCATGGCTGCCTAGCGCTGTTCCACGTGTTTGCGNGCGGCGGTCATGTGCAGCCAGTCCGGGCGTCGCTGCATCGGATGAAACATCTTCACGGTCTGCTCGGAAAACTGTGGCGTGAAACTGTCACCATAGGTCATGGTCTGGAGTGGCAGGACATGGACAATCGTNCGCAANGACTGATCCGCTTCTTCGACGTATGGAAAGGCGAGACTTTCAAACTGGACTTGTAGTCCCAGCTTGCTGTTGAATTTGCCGAGCACGTATCGACAGAAGGGGGCTTCCTCGCCAAACTCGGCACCATAGGCCGTAAAGCTCGCCTGGCGCGCCGAAGAATCTTCCAATGCCATAGCTTCTTCNANGNAAGAGCCTGTCATGTCACGGCCAAAAAGTTCCGCGAGCGCCGTGCCAAACAGGAGGCAGAACGTGCGTCCCTGATCGTTCCGTTTGTGCATGATGAGCCANGGCATTAAGGGCGCAAGGTCTCGAAGTGGAATATCGCGCTTGAACGGAATATTCCCATGCGCTGCAGCTTGCGCTCTGTACCAAAGGTCTGCGAAGACAGCCGTCTTGGAAGACAGAAGCATTTTTTGAACCCAATCATCACCCCAAAGAAGATTGGTCATTTTGCCAAATATAAAGGTCTAAGTCTATATGCTCATCNCACTGATCAGGCGTGGGTGTACATCCATGTGGGGCGAGNCTGGAGGGCGTTGAACTCTTCTCCATCAAGTTTCATATCATGTCCGNCGATNGTGNTACCGAGNGCCAATCCACCTACGATATCGTTGACTGTCATGCGACGAACGAGACCATCAGGGCCAAGATAGGGAAGCGTCAGCCCTTCGACATAGGCTGTCCGCCCGTCACTTGTCGTCATCGGCCCGATGAACCAGCGCCCATTGACAGAAATTTTCTGCCTTTCCAGCTCATCGGCAGCATGCAAAACGGTCAGGAATTGATCTTTTGCCAAGGCTGTCATGTTCTGCGTGACGTCGCACCCGGTCATATCAATGCCGAANCCCCGCACAAGTGCGGTACCAAAGAAATAATAGTAGGGGGTTCCGTCTTCCCGCCGTTGCGTGAAGGCAAGATGGGGAAGATAGGGGGCCAGACGCACCAGATCAAAATCATCTTTTGCGGGAATGTCATGCCCGCAGCTGTCCCTGACCTCATACCAGAGATCAGCGAAGGCTGAGATCTGTTCCGATTGAAGAGAGGGTCCCCGCAAACCAAGCCTCNCGTNCTAAAGAAAGGGGAGACCCTAGGGTCTAAATCTTAATGATTGTCTATTTTTGAAGNCTAATCCGATCAACTTTCTTTGACAGGCGGTGGGATTTTTCCTTCCGCGCCAACAGACTGAACGAGGGACATGGAAGGGTCAAATTGCAGCCATTCAGGTCGGGGGTGGTCGATAGCNGGGAAAATGATGGTCTCAATCTCGTGGATGACCGGGTTGAGTATTTCCTCAAAAGTCAGCACCGAAAGCGGCGTGGCATACATGATGAACCGTTTTTCGGCTGTTGAAGGCTCGCGATAGGGCAGCGTCAGGCTTTCATAATGGACTGAGCGCCCTGTGGTGGCCCGGCCTGTACCGAAAACCCAGCGGCCGAAGGGCGTGNCCGTATCGTGCTTTGTGTAAAACTCCAAAAACTCNGNCGCAACATGCGCGCGCGTTTCTTCATGCATCGATTTCGTCAGGNCTTGTCCGGTAAGGTCCATGCCAAAATCTTCCACCAGACCTGTCCCGAAGAGCGCGTACCGGGCCTCCTGGCCCTCCGGGAGTTCAATGAGGGCAATCTGCGACATCAACGGGGCAAGGTCTCGAAGCGGCAAGTCAGTTTTGAGGGGAATGTCGGGGGCGGATGTTTTTTGCGCGGCGTACCAGATATTGGCAAACGCCTGCGTTTTGGGAGATTGTAATTTCGGCTCGGTCAAAACGAAACGCCATTTCTTTCCTGAGTGCCCGATAGACGCNATGCCTGATATATCGGTCAGGAGACGTATTCTATAGGTCTATGCGCGNCGTGCAATCATCCATTGGAAAAAACCGGTGCGGGAAGCCCTTANGTTGAGTAAGTGCGGAAGGGGCTTGTGTACATACAAAAAGGGCCCTCATTGAGGGCCCTTTTGGCAGCACTGATACGGGATTGGTCAGGAACAGCCGCTGGTCCCGCCGCATGTGTCACATTTCAGACAGGTCCCATTCCTGACCATCGTGAAATTGCCGCACTCACTGCAGGCCTCACCCTCGTANCCTTTCATNCGGGCTTCGACGACAGGGCTGATCCCNCCTCTGGNGGATGAGCCACCGCCACCGGCAACGGCAACCTGTTCACTTGCCCCGGCAAGGATCGTGCTGGCCTCAAGCTCCGCGTCCAGAAGCGCGGTCGTNGCAACTTTCTCAGCCACCGCCCCTGCGCGCTGGGTCGCAGCGCCACCCCGNACAACATAGAGGTTGGCCAGCTGGGTGTTCCGTGCAAAGCCGGGAGACGCGATGGCAGTGGCCGGCATCGGGGGCAGCTTGCCTTCATCGGCGCCGTCACCCATCGCATCGGGCATAAGGTCGGCCGGATCNACATGGCCCAAATCGTGACGCCCAAGGTAGGAGACAGCGAGTTCTCTGAAAACATAATCGAGAATGGAGGTCGCATTCTTGATGGTGTCATTCCCCTGCACAAGCCCGGCGGGCTCAAAACGGGTGAAGGTGAAAGCTTCCACATATTCTTCCAGTGGCACGCCATATTGCAGGCCCAGAGATATGGCGATGGCGAAATTATTCATCAGGCTGCGAAAGGCAGCTCCTTCCTTGTGCATGTCGATAAAGATTTCGCCAATCGTCCCGTCTTCATACTCCCCAGTCCGCAGATAGACCTTGTGCCCGCCGACAATGGCTTTTTGCGTATAGCCTTTGCGCCGGTCCGGCAATTTGGCGCGCTCTCCGCGCGTGTCNAGCTGTTCGCCATCTGTTGCAGATGGTGGCACGGCGGCAGCGATGGAACGGGAAACGATCTTCTGGGCCAGNGTTGCGGCCTGCTGTGCGGCTGGTTGTGAGACAAGCGTGGATGGTGCGGCCTCATCCGCTTCCGTGTCCTCGTCAAATGCCTCATCTTCCAGCAATTGNGCATTGAGAGGTTGTGAGAGTTTGGACCCGTCGCGGTATAGGGCGTTTGCCTTCAAACCCAGACGCCAGGACAGCATATANCTCTCGGTACAGTCCTCAACCGTCGCNTTGTTCGGCATGTTGATGGTTTTGGAGATCGCGCCGGAGATAAAGGGCTGCGCGGCGGCCATCATGCGAATATGGGCCTCCGTCGACAGGAAGCGCTTGCCAANCCGTCCACAGGGGCTCGCACAGTCGAAGACAGGTAGGTGCNCTTCCGCCAGGCCAGGGGCACCTTCAAGGGTCATGGCCCCACAGACATGAAGGTTGGCGGCCTCAATTTCCTTTGCCGTGAAGCCAAGGGCTTCCAGCATGTCAAAGTCAATGTCATCCATGGCGTCCGCGTCCAGGCCCAGCACGTCCGTGCAGAAAGCCTCCCCGACGGTCCATTTGTTAAAGGCAAACCGGATGTCAAAAGCTGTAACAAGGCCTGCTTCTATCTGCTCCAGAACCTCAGCGGTGAAGCCTTTGGCTGCGAGCGTGTCATGGTTGATCCCCGGTGCGTTTTTCAGGCTGCCATGGCCAACAGCATACGCGACAATGCGTTCAATCTGCTCGGCACCATAACCAAGCGTGCGCAACGCTTGCGGCACAGCCCGGTTGATGATTTTGAAATAGCCGCCGCCGGCCAGCTTTTTGAATTTCACCAGCGCNAAGTCCGGTTCAATGCCCGTTGTGTCACAATCCATCACAAGCCCAATTGTGCCCGTGGGGGCAACAACACTGGTTTGNGCATTGCGATAGCCATACTGCTCGCCCATCGTGACGGCGAGATCCCAGGCTGCACGGGCGTGCTCAACAAGATCAGCTTGNGGACAACTGGCCGCGTCNAGTGGAACGGGAAGGGTNGAGAGGGCTTCGTAGCCGTCGGTTGCACTGCGCGCGGCCTGACGGTGATTGCGCATCACACGCAACATGTCATCCGCATTATCCNTGTAACCGGGAAAAGCCCCCAGTTCCTTTGNCATCTGGGCAGATGTCGCATAGGCGACACCGGTCATGATGGCGGAAATCGCGCCGCACATGGCCCGTCCCTCNGCGGAGGCATAGGGCACGCCCGATGACATGAGAAGACCCCCAATATTGGCAAAGCCAAGCCCCAGCGTGCGGTAACGGTAAGACCGTTCAGCAATCTCGCGGGAAGGGAATTGCGCCATCAGCACAGAAATTTCGAGCACAATAGTCCACAATTTGGATGCATGCTCAAATGCCTCAACGTCAAAGCGGCCCGAGGCCTGACGGAAAGTCATCAGGTTGATGGAGGCAAGGTTGCAGGCGGTATTGTCGAGAAACATATANTCCGAACACGGATTGCTTGCNCGAATCTCGCCGGACTGTGGGCAGGTATGCCATTCATTGATCGTGGTGTGAAACTGGATGCCGGGGTCTGCACTTTCCCAGGCTGCCTGGCCAATCTGGTCCCAAAGCTCACGTGCGGGAANAGTTTTGGCGACATCACCATCGGTGCGCCGTATCAGGTTCCACGGNGCATCAGCTTCAACCGCATTCAGAAAGTCATCTGTAACGCGCACTGTGTTGTTTGAGTTCTGCCCGGACACNGTGAGATAAGCTTCTGAATCCCAATCGGTGTCATAGGTCTGGAACTCGATATCCTTAAATCCCTGTTTGNCGAATTGAATAACCCNCTGCACATAATTCTCGGGGATCATGGCTTCACGCGCGGCAATGACGGCCCGCTTGAGTGCNGGATTTTTCTTCGGATCAAAACAGTCGCCTGCGGGACCGTCGCAATTGTGCGCGGCACGCATGACAGCGGAGAGGAATTTCTGGTTCGTGCGCGAGCCTGTCACCAGNGCGGCAACCTTCTGCTCCTCAATCACCTTCCAATTGATAAAATGCTCAATATCAGGGTGGTCAACATCTACAACCACCATCTTGGCCGCCCGTCGGGTTGTGCCCCCGGACTTGATCGCGCCAGCGGCCCGATCCCCGATTTTCAGGAANGACATGAGACCGGAGGAACGACCACCGCCCGACAAGCCTTCGCTCTCTCCGCGAAGGGCGGAAAAGTTGGAACCGGTGCCCGATCCATATTTAAACAGNCGCGCTTCCCGGACCCACAGNTCCATGATGCCGTTTTCGTTGACGAGATCATCTTCCACGCCCTGAATGAAGCAGGCATGCGGTTGCGGGTGGGCATAGGCTGACTGAGACGACGTCAATTCGCCAGACTGATAGTCTACGTAGAAATGGCCCTGCGCGGGACCGTCAATGCCGTAGGCCCAATGCAAACCGGTATTGAACCATTGCGGGGAGTTTGGCGCGGCAATCTGCGTTGCCAGCATGAAACGCAACTCGTCATAGAAGGCCCGGGCATCCGCTTCAGCGTCAAAATAGCCGCCTTTCCAGCCCCAATAGGTCCAGGTCCCGGCAAGACGGTCAAAAACCTGCCGGGCATCCATCTCCGGCCCGAAACGTTTAGCCTCTGGCNAGGCTTCCAGCCGCGCTGTGTCGGCTTCGTGCGCCCACAGCCAGGTCGGCACATCGTCTTCTTTCACGGGGCGCAANTCGGCAGGCACCCCGGCTTTCCGGAAATATTTTTGCGCGATGATGTCGCTGGCAACCTGGCTCCAGTCTGCGGGAACCGAAATGTCAGCAAGCTTGAACACGGTGCTGCCGTCGGGATTCTTGATCTCACTCGTCACCGTGCGGAATTCGATTCCGTCGTAAGGTGACTTTGTTTCGTCCGTAAAACACCGATGAATACGCATTAGGCCCCCGTCTTCCATCCGCTGCTGGGGACCGCCGCCGCAGTTACCCCGATTATGTCTCCGAGACACGCATCACCCGTTTCGACTCATCGTTCGCGCACGTCCAATTGGCAAAAAAGCGCCGGAACGTGGGAGAAACGGTGGGAAGAGGTGAGTGCCGTCTTGTCGCCGTTTGCACCAGATCATGTGTTGCTGTTCCGGTGCGACACAAACTGTGGGGCTGTGTTAACCACGCGTCAAGGACTTGTGTGTAATGGCGCTGGCATCGCGGATTCCGCGTGGTCCGGCATAGATCGGGCAGCGCGGAATCGGACACCAGTCCGGCTCGATTCGCCAAAGTTAACGGGTTGAGAAGGAGGAGCCGCTATAAAGAAACGAAGATATCAAAGGCGAACAAATGACCACCCGCAGCACCGCATATGGAAAAAAGCTGGAGGAGTTGGATGTGCTGATTGTCGACGACAACACGCACATGCGCAAACTCGTGAATACAATCCTGCATGCGTTTGACCTGTGCAAGCTGCGCGAAGCCAAGGACGGGTCCGAGGCGCTTGCGGAAATCAGTTTTCGTATGCCGGACCTGGTGATCTCCGATTGGGAGATGAAACCAATGGACGGGTGCGCCTTTCTGGAAGAACTGCGCAAGGTTGAGAACAAACCCGCCTGCTTTATCCCCGTGATCATGTTGACCGCTCATGGGCGACCGAACCTCATCCGGCGCGCGTTTGACGCGGGGGCGAGCCAGTTTCTGGTGAAACCGCTGACCCCGGCCAATCTGCTTCATCGCATCGAATGGATTGTGGCAGATGAGCGCCCCTTTTTTGAAGAAGAAGGGCATATGCGCCAGCAGATGACTTTGCGTCTGCCCAAGGCTGCTGTTGCCGTCGCGGAGCAAAAGGTTGCCCAGGGCAGTGCCTGGGATTTGGATATCTAGAGCAATCTAGATTTCATATTTCGGCCAGAATCCGTACGAACGAATCTGATCGTCGCGCATGGTAAACTGAGCACCTGTCTGTTCATTCAGCGTAACGACGTCTATTGCCTGCTCAAGCGGTAAGACGAAGAGAGCGGTGGAGAGACCGTCTGCAAGGGTGGCAGACGGTGCGGTCACACTGACTGACTTGAAGTGATTGGGAGGTGCATGTGTTTCGGGATCGAGAATGTGTGCCCCGAGGGGGGTCGCGTTCGAAGAAGTTGCAATGGCGCCGTTGATCAATGGGACATGAGAGTTAACACGCCAGAGCGCACTTGGATCTCTGAGACCAACGATCCAGGGGTTGCCGTCGATTTTGGGGCCCGTCGCGCGATACTCACCCAGATTAACAAGTGTGTGTGAAGCGCCCGCGGCGGAGAACAACTGGCATATACGATCCGTTGTATACCCTTGTGCGATACCGTTAAGTGTAATCTCGGTGTCTTGCGGCAGCTTGATGGACTCACGATCCCATTTAATCTGAGACCATTTTCTGCGACTGAAAGCTGACTGCTCCACCGGTGACATGACGGCCGGATCAAAAGCACCCCGCGTTTGTGAGAATAGATCTGCGGAAAGATCAAGCATCTGTAGTAGCTCAGGGGGAGGCTCTTCAAGATACCCTTTCCTGTTCAAAAGACTAAGGGCTGAACTGTCATCGTAGAGGCTGAAAATACTCTCAAGACGAGTCAACTCCTGTTTGGCCATGCTGACCAGACGCTCAGCCGACAAATTTGAAAAACCATCCAGCGTGATTGATATATCACCACCCATGCCAGTACCTTCCCAAAGGTACGGCTCATGAACGGGGGACGCAAAAACGCTTCCTGGTACGAGTGATGCACTTGCACAAAGCTGCAGGAAGCGGCGACGAGGCAAAGCCACTGGAGTTATCTCCTGGGAAAATGCCCAAAATGGACTTGGTGTAAAACGGAAATTGCGCAGCAATTTTGACACAATAGCGACATAAATATAACGAATCCATAGGCATGCTATTGCGTATAACTCTCATTAGTAACATAGAAGCATCGCACAAAGTGGCGATTTTGGCCACTATAAATGTACATTAAAGCGATGGAAAATGAAAATGCAACTCAACAAAAAACTGAGGATCGGTGTATTGGCTGCCACCATGACGGTCCCGACCGGAGCTGCGCTGGCTGATGATCTTCCGAGCAGGGAAGAAATGTGGAAGGTAATTCAGGCGCAGCAGGCTCAAATTTCTGAACTGTCTCGCAAGTTGACGAACACCGAGGAAAAGGTCGAGGCAACCGGTGAAGCGGTGGAAACAATCGCCGCAAGCGGTTCGACAGCCACGCCTGGCTGGTGGCAACGCACGAGTATCGGCGGCTATGGCGAACTTCACTACAATGGTGGAAAGACAGACCGAATTGACTTCCACCGCTTTGTTCTCTTCTTCGGCCACGAGTTCAACGAGGATGTACGCTTCTTCTCAGAAGTTGAGCTTGAGCACTCAGTTGCGGGCGAAGGGCAGCAAGGTGAGGTTGAGCTTGAGCAGGCATTCCTTGAGTTTGACCTTGGAGAATACCACGCGCTGCGCGCCGGTGTGCAGTTGATTCCGGTCGGTATTTTGAACGAGACCCATGAACCACCAACCTTTTACGGGGTAGAGCGCAATCAGGTGGAAACCAACATCATTCCAACCACATGGTGGGAGGCTGGTGTCGGCATCAGCGGTGAGCTGGGCGAGGGCTTTAGCTATGATCTGATGTACCACTCAGGTCTTGAGGTGCCGACAACAGGTGGAAATGCTTTCCGTATCCGCAGCGGTCGCCAGAAGGTAGCAAACGCCGATGCGCGCGATGGGGCAACGACGGGTCGCCTGAGCTGGACGGGTTTGGCGGGTGTGGAAGTGGCCGCAACTGTTCAATATCAGGAAGATCTGACTCAAGGCTCTGCGCAGGAAACGCCTGCAGTCCTGATCGAGGGGCATATTGATGCACAGCGTGCCTTTGGTCCGGGTACAATCGGCTTTCGTGCGTTGGGGGCTGTATGGGACCTTGATAGCACAGCCGCTACTGTTCTTGGTCGTGACGAGCAATATGGTTGGTACGTTGAGCCGTCTTACCGGTTTGGAACGGACTGGGGCGATCTCGGGTTTTTTGCACAATATGCGGAATGGGATAATGCAGCGGGCGACTCAACGGACTCTGTGTTCTCGCAAACCCGGGTCGGGGCCAATTTCTGGCCAACACCTGATACCGTGTTCAAGCTTGACTATCAGTTTGATGATGCCCCAACCGCAGCATCTGAAGACAATCGCTTGAATATCGGGCTTGGATATCAATTCTAGGGCCAAAAACACGAGGTAGGGTGTTTGTTGACGCCCTGCCTCGCAGGTTAGGAAAGTTTTATGCGTGTAACGCTGGGGTTCATCTCCCTTTGGGTGGTCTCAATTTTGCCGGCGCAGTCGGCGGAGGTTTTCCAGGAGCCGAATGTATTCCTGAGTGAGGTGTTTGCCAACAGTGTGCCTGATCCCTCCTTCTTGTGGTTGAAGGGCGAGATAAAGGAGGCAGCCCGAAATGTGTTACGGCGAGATGCGGGAGTATTGCGCCAAAGGTATTGGCACGCCGATGGACGCACGGCTTGGATACTAGATGAGATTGGCAAGACACAACCGATTACGACCGGTATTTCGATCAGAAACGGCGAGGTCGAGCGCGTTCAGATTCTGATTTATCGCGAGAGTCATGGATGGGAAGTGCGCTACCCCTTTTTTACCGATCAGTTCCGAGGGATGACGTTGAGACAGGAGAACGAGTTGTCATCAAGAGTGGACGGTATTTCCGGCGCTACACTCTCTGTACGGGCAATTACGAAACTGGTGCGGCTAGCGCTTCTCTATGATGCCTTTGTACAGCAGGAACAATAGTCGTGATGAATAGGCGAAAACTGAGGAAGTGGCATCGGCGACTAGGGGTTGTTGCTGTTGTATTCACAATTACATTGTCAATGACGGGGTTGCTTCTCAATCATGAACCTCGCTTGAACATGAACAAGATACCAGTCTCTACCGGATGGATATTGGGCTGGTACGGCATTGCAGGTATTAGTGATGCGGCAGAAGGGATCTACCTTGACGGTCAATGGCTGACACAGATTGACAGCCGACTGTATCTTGATCTTAAGTCGGCGGGAGAGACTGCAGGCCGGATCGTTGGCGCTGTAGCCTTGCCAGACTTCTTGGTTGTTGCCGACCAAACGCATTTGACACTTCTGACGCGAGCGAGCGAAACTGTTGAGCGCTTCACCCCCTCTGGTGTGAACGGCCGGTTGGAAGCTCTGGCGCGGTCGGGTGAAACAATTTTCCTGAAAACTCAATCGGGCATTTACGCTAGCAACTTGAATTTGGCTCATTGGGAACCTGTCAGTACGTTTGAAGGTAAATGGTCAGGTGCTGAACCATTACCCCGAGAAATTTTAAGTGGATTACGACGGGAAGCAGGGGGGAGTCTGCCGCTTTATCGTATCGTACTGGACTTACACTCGGGACGTATCCTCGGGTGGGGTGGGAGACTCGCCATGGACGGGGCGGCTATCGTCCTGATTATTCTATCTGTGACGGGGCTCTGGATATGGTGGTCTAGGAAGTAAGGTTGTTTTGGTCATCGCGCCGATGGACGTGTATTTTTCATGCAATTTCTTAACACATTGCCATTTAATGATTTTCGCAGCACCTCTTCAAAAGAGTTCTAAAACCATCTCGGCGGTTTTCCAAACCGGCCCGATCCCGACATATGGGGCTGGACGGGTGCGTCTCCCGGTGTCATATTCGGCGAAATTTCACGGAAAAGACGGGCATTCCCATGAGCTTTCTCAAGCAGTTCTTCACCTGGTGGAACGGCCAGACCCTCGGCACACGCTTTTACACTTGGCGCAAAGGCGAATGTGTCGGCGAAGACGCTCAAGGAAATAAATATTACCGTACAACAGACGGTTCCGACCGCCGCTGGGTTATTTATAACGGCCTTGTGGAAGCGTCCCGCATCCCGGCGGAATGGCACGGCTGGATGCACCACACCGTGGATACGCTCCCGACAGAGGAAAACTTTCAGGCGCGGGACTGGCATTTGCCGCACAAGCCGAATCTGACAGGAACGCCTTATGCTTATCGTCCCGATGGAAGCTTGCTGGCCGGGGGGGATCGTCCGCGCGTAACCGGTGATTACGAAGCCTGGCAGCCTGAATAAGCCTCTCCGGACGGGATAAACAGGCTTTATCTGCGTAAAACGGGCCCCAAGTTTGTACAAGTCTTAGACAAGTCTTGGAAAAGGCGCACTTATTAGGGAAACTCAAACCGATTTTCGGCATTCTCTGAACAAGAGAGAGCGGAATTCGGCATGAACCACAGCCGGACGCGTATTCCGGGAGGCAGGAAATGGAAAATAGTTTTGTCGAAACACTGGTGGGGGCCATCGTCGTCGCCATTGCAGGCGCGTTCATGGCATATGGCTATTCGGTAACAGATGCCGGACGTATACAAGGAATTGAAGTTCAGGCGGAGTTTGATCGGATCGACGGACTGGCTTCAGGTTCTGATGTGCGCATGTCTGGTATCAAGATCGGTACGGTGACGGCCCAATATCTCAACACGCAGAATTACTATGCTGTCGTGAAGATGAGCCTGTCGGATGAAATCGCACTGCCGGTGGATTCGTCAGCCAAGATCACAAGTGAAGGACTGCTTGGTGGTAATTACGTTTCCATCACCCCTGGCGGCTCTGAGGAAATGTTGGAGAACGGGGGCGAAATCCAGTTCACGCAGGGATCGGTCGATTTGATCGGCCTGGTTGGGCAGGCCATCTTCTCCGCACAGAGTGATTCTGAATGAAGCGCTTCATTCATATAGCGGCCGCTTTGGCGCTCTTTGGAGCTGCTCCCGCCCTCGCTGAGCCGGTGGGTCGGACCGCCGTCTTTACCGGTCTCGACAAAATCACCGCTCGGATCACCCGGCTGGAAGTCAATATCGGGGAGCGCGTCAGGTTTGGCACGCTTGAAGTGTTGGCAGACAGTTGCAGCAAACGCCCGCCGGAAGAAACACCGGAGACAACAGCCTTCGTGGAAGTCTTTGATGTGGGTCGCTCTCTGGCTGACGAACTGACTGCCGAAGAGGACAGTCGTGAACCCGTTATTGAGCACGAACCCGAACAGATTTTTTCAGGCTGGATGTTTGCCTCCAGCCCGGGGCTCAATGCGGTTGAACATCCCGTCTACGATGTCTGGCTGATCGACTGCAAAATGGTTGAGCCGGAAACAGCCTCCCCGAGCGAATAAAAGTCACCGGGTTCGCCCTGCAAAGCGTCATTCAGCAGGGCTTTATAAATGTCTCGGGGGATTTCAACCGCGCCGAACTGGGCAAGATGTTCGGTCACGAATTGCGTATCCAGCAACGTAAAGCCACCCGCAATCAGCCGACCGACCAGATGCACAAGAGCAACTTTGCTTGCATCGCGGACACGGCTGAACATGCTTTCACCAAAATAGGCCCGTCCCAGGGACACCCCATAGAGTCCGCCGACAAGGTCGTCTCCCTGCCAGCATTCGACAGAGTGTGCCGCCCCGCGTTCGTGAAGAATTGTGTAGGCATCAAGAATTGCTTCGTTGATCCAGGTGCCTTTCCGCTCATCTGTCTCGGTGGCACAGGCCTCCATAACGCGGCGAAAACAGGTATCAACCGTCACCACAAAAGGATCACGTCGCACGGTACGCTGCAACCGTTTGGGAATATGAAAACCCTCAAGCGGCAGGACACCGCGCTCTTCCGGGTCGACCCAATAAAGCTTGTCGGACGCGGCGCTTTCACCCATGGGGAAAACCCCATAGGCGTAAGCCCGCAAAAGAATATCAGGGTCAATCATCTCCATGGGGGCCGTCGCCCTCAATCGCGCGCGAGAAACTCTTCAAGCCAGTGAATGTGATAATCACCATTCATGAAATCAGGATCAGCGATCAGGTCTTTAAAGAGAGGGATCGTCGTATCAACGCCTTCAATCACGAACTCGTTCAAGGTTCGCCGAAGACGCATGATGCACTCGTTACGATTGCGGCCATGGACGATAAGCTTGCCGATCAGACTGTCATAATAGGGCGGAATTTTATAACCCGTGTAAACGCCGCTATCGACACGCACACCCAGACCGCCAGGTGTGTGAAACCCGCGTATGGTACCTGGTGAGGGAGCAAATGTTTTCGGGTTTTCAGCGTTTACCCGACACTCGATCGCATGGCCGTTAAACTGCACTTCTTCTTGTGTGAAGCTCATCTCAAGCCCGGCCGCGATACGGATCTGTTCCCGAACCAGGTCAATGCCCGTAATCGCTTCGGTTACGGGATGTTCAACCTGCAGACGCGTGTTCATCTCGATGAAATAGAACTCGCCGTCCTCGTAGAGAAACTCAATCGTTCCGACGCCGAGATAACCAAGCTTGCCGATCGCCCGCCGAACAATTTCACCGATCTTCTCGCGTCCCGCATCATTGAGCGCGGGCGAAGGGGCTTCTTCGAGCACCTTCTGGTGGCGACGTTGTAAAGAACAATCGCGCTCGCCCAGGTGCACAACATTGCCGTGCGCATCTGCAACAACCTGCACCTCAATATGGCGGGGCTGGCCAAGATACTTCTCGACATACATGGCGTCATCGCCAAAAGCAGCCTTTGCTTCAGACCGCGCCGTGCGCAATGCTTCCAGCAGATGGTCTTCGTCCTTGGCAACCTTCATGCCACGCCCGCCGCCGCCGGCAGCCGCTTTGAAGAGCACAGGAAAACCGATTTCCTTGGCGACTTTCATCGCTTGCTCTTCAGAAGTAATGCCACCGTCAGACCCCGGCACAACAGGAATACCAAGCGCCTTCACCGTGGATTTCGCAACAATCTTGTCACCCATCATTTTGATGTGGTCGGACTTGGGGCCGATAAAGGTGATGTCGTGTGCTTCGAGAATTTCGGCAAAGCGGGCATTCTCCGACAGGAAGCCATACCCGGGATGGACGGCGTTCGCGCCGGTAATCTCGCAGGCGGAAATAATCGCCGGGATGTTGAGATAGCTTTCCGACGCGGGGGCCGGGCCGATACATACGCTCTCATTGGCCAGGCGCACATGCATGGCATCAGAGTCGGCCGTAGAATGGACGGCGACAGTGGAAATACCCATTTCCTGGCAGGCGCGATGAACGCGAAGGGCAATTTCGCCGCGATTGGCGATCAGGACTTTTTCAAACATCGTTTCGCGGCGCCCCCGCTTATTCGATGATGAGAAGTGGTTCGCCGAACTCGACCGGCTGACCATCTTCAACAAGGATTTGTTTGATCGTTCCCGCACGAGGTGCCGGGATCTGGTTCATTGTCTTCATGGCTTCAACAATGAGAACTGTCTGACCCTGCGCAACGGTTGAGCCAACCGTCACGAACGGGGCTGCCCCGGGCTCTGCGGCGAGGTAGACCGTGCCGACCATGGGTGAGGGCAGGGTACCAGGATGTGCCGCCGCCTCTGCGGGGGCAGCCGTTGCCGGCGCGCCGGCAGCAGGTGCCGCAGGGGCGTGACCGGCTGCGGGTACGCTCACAAAATGGGAAGACTGGCGTGCCACACGCAGCTTCAGCTCATCCGTTTCAATTTCGATCTCGCTGAGATCAGTCTCTTTCAGGAGATCAGCAAGTTCCCGGATCAGCTCCTGATCAACACCTTTTTTGCTCATGTGGCCTAATGCCCTTCTTTACTGTTCAACTGCCCAAATGTTTGGCCAAATAATCCGAAAGCGCCTCAACCGCCAAAGCGTAACCGATCGGACCAAGCCCGCAGATCACGCCTAGAGAGACAGTCGAAACGTAAGAATGGTGCCGAAATGGCTCCCGTTTGAAGATATTGGAGATGTGGACTTCAACCACCGGCAATTCGGATGCGGAAATCGCATCCATAAGTGCGACGGAGGTGTGAGTGTAGGCTGCGCCATTAAGAATGATCCCGCAGGCCTTCTCGCGAGCTTCCAGAATCCAGTCGACGAGTTGCCCCTCGGAATTGGTCTGTCTGAAATCGATCGTATGCCCGAACGCGCTGGCGCGGTCAGCCGTCATGGCTTCCTCATCGGCAAGCGTCTGCGAGCCATAAATATGCGGCTCGCGGCTTCCCAGCATGTTGAGCGTCGGCCCATTGAGCACGTAGATCGGCTTAGCCATGTTCGTTCCGTATCAGCCCCCAAAATGGCAGAAATCTGCTTGAAATGGGTATACCCCGGCTGGGTCCTTGTCTAGAAGTCGAAAGGGGCGAAATTGTGTTCCGCCTGCCTCAACAACTCTTATAAAGGCCCAATCGCGCCAAGAGGTTAACAACCCGGCTGCCGCGACTCGGCCCTTATACGCGCTTGCGAAGTCCGCGCCAATGCCTTGAAGCGCCGGAAATGCTGTCAAATCAAGCCTGCATGACCATCTTCAGCGCACCGTCCTCCTTGGTATCAAACAGACGGTATGCTTCCGCTCCGTCTTTGAGGCCCATGCGATGGGTAATCACGCTCTCCGGGTGGAGCCGTCCGCCCTGAACAAGGGCGATCAGTTCGTCCCAGTGGCTTTGGACCGAGCAGGCGCTGATCCTGAAAGTGAGCCCCTTGATGAAGGCAAGTCCCATCGGGAACTTGAAATCCATGCTCTGGTTCACCCCGATCACAGATACAGTCCCCTGCGCCCCGACAATATCGATAGCACTGCGGATGCTCGCATCCGCGCCGACAGCTTCGACCGCGCAATCCAGCATCCGGCCTTTGGTGGCTTCGGTGATGAGGGCTTTGGCCTGCGCGGGGTCTACAGGGATCGCCCCAAGCGCCTTTGCCCGTTCCCGGCGTTCAGCGACAAAATCGAGCGCATAGACTTCAGCAGCCCCCATAACCTTGGCAATTTCAACGGCCATGAGGCCGATAGGTCCCAGCCCGACAATGGCCACCCGTTTTCCGGGGCCGATGTCCGCGTTAAGACAGCCAAGATAGGCCGTCGGCAAATTGTCGGTCAGAAGCAGGGCCTGATCATCACTCACACCGTCCGGGATAAAGCGCGCGTTGTAATCGCCCATCGGCACCCGGATCCCCTCTGCCTGGCATCCTTCCAGCGCATGACCAAGGCCATAACAACCCATCTGGTTGTTTTCACAGCGATTGATGTGACCACCAAGGCAGGCGCGGCAATTGCCGCACCCGACCGCTGCCGAGATCATTACTTTGTCACCGGGCTTGAAGCGTTTGACACCACGCCCCGTTTCCGCCACTTCGCCGATAGCCTCGTGGCCGACACAAAAGCCTGTGTCGCCGGTGAATTGAGCCCCGTGATAGATGTGCAGATCAGACCCGCATATGCCACAGGCCTTCATCTGGACGATCATGTCCGTATCGGCATGACAGGTCGGGTCAGCATAATCTTCGTAACGAATATCGCCTTTACCGTGGCTGGTAAGCGCTTTCATGTGAACTCCCTCGNTTCAGGAAAGAATGAGGCCGCCGTCGACCGGAATAGTTTGGCCGACAACATAGGCAGAAAGGGGCGACGCAAGAAAGAGCGCGACACCTGCCATGTCGTCCGGTGTGCCCAGCCTGTTCAGGGGGATATTCCGCAATGTGCCTTCAAGTCTTTTGGGATTGTCAGTCGTGACCTTGGTGAGCTTCGTATCGACAAGCCCGGGGGCAATACCATTGACCCGGATNCCGTCGCTCGCCCACGCCTCACCCAGGGTNCGGGTGAGCCCAACAGCCCCGGTCTTGGAGGCGCTGTAGGCGGGGTTGCCACGGGTTGCATGGAAGCCGGCCGTNGAAGAAATGGTGATCAGAGATCCCTTNGTTGCCGNCAGCATATCGTGGAACTTTGCAGCACACGCCATGAGGCTGCCCAGGTTCACATCCATCACTTTCTGAAAGCCCGCCATCTCAAATTCCNGGCGCTTGTAGAGGACAATTCCCTGGCTCAGCACCAGAACATCAAGCGTNGTGAAGGGTGGTGTATAGGCTTCAATGGCGGCGAAATCGCNCACATCCATCTGGGCATAGGAAAGGCCGGACAGGTCGGACCCGTCATCACCTGCATAATCAGCNGCNGTGGCGCGCGTGCCCCACACATGAACGTCTGCACCCGCGTNGAGGAAGGCACGGGCAATCCCGTTGCCGATCCCGCTTGATCCACCCACCACCAGGACGCGCTTGTTCGTAAAGTCCAAAGGGTTCATTTCCGCCTCCAGTTTAGATTTTCTATATTCTTGGATAGCGCGTTAAACAGGGGGCGTCGAGAGAAGGAGATAAGCCCCTGATTTCGCGGGGGGAGCTTCCCGGCAGAGATCTGGTCTCATATAAAAAAATCGACATCTTCNCCCTTACATNCCGGCGCTCAATGTGAGATTTTCCGCCTGAATGAAGAGGCAATCATGTCCAACCCACTGAAACTCACGATCAATGGCGAACGCCACACGTTTTGCCAGGACCAGGAAGAACCGCTGACCATTGCGGGCTTGCTGGTCAAGCTCGGTCTCGATCCGCTGAAGCTGGCTGTTGAACACAATCACGAGATTGTTCGGCGCTCGACCTATGATGATGTGACGGTGCACGATGGCGACAATCTGGAACTTGTCCAGTTTGTCGGTGGCGGTTGAACGGCAGGCAGGCGCAGGAGAGTATAATGGCGGAAGCAACAGCAAACCCATCAGTCTCAAAGAGTGAGGCAGGTGACACGTTCAGCATTGCCGGGAAGACCTATTCGTCGCGTTTGATCGTNGGTACCGGCAAGTACAAGGATTTTGAAGAAACGGCCCGCGCGCTGGAAGTGTCGGGGGCGGAAATCNTCACCGTCGCTGTGCGCCGCGTGAACGTGACCAATCCGAACGAACCCATCCTCATGGATTTCGTGGACCCCAAGAAATANACCTACCTGCCCAACACGGCGGGCTGTTTTACCGGCGAAGAGGCTGTCCGCACACTTCGCCTGGCCCGCGAAGCAGGTGGCTGGGATCTGGTAAAGCTGGAAGTACTGGGAGACCGAAAGACACTTTACCCGGACATGATCGAGACGCTCAGTGCCGCCGAACTCCTCATCAAGGAAGGGTTCAAGGTGATGGTCTATTGCTCCGATGATGTGCTGCTTGCCAAGCGGCTGGAGGATATGGGGTGCGTCGCCATTATGCCACTGGGGGCNCCCATCGGCTCCGGCCTTGGCGTGCAGAACCCGATCAACATTCGCTTGATNGTGGAACAATCGAATGTGCCGGTCCTGGTTGATGCAGGTGTCGGCACCGCGTCTGACGCGGCTTTTGCAATGGANCTGGGCTGNGATGGCGTGNTGATGAANACAGCAATCGCCGAGGCCAAAAATCCGATCCTGATGGCAGAAGCGATGAAGAATGCGGTGGCTGCTGGCCGCGCCGCCTATTTGGCAGGGCGGATGCCGCGCAAGCGCTATGCTGACCCGAGTTCTCCTGTCGCGGGTCTGATCTGATCAACGGGGCCTGAAGTCATTTCCAGGCCCCCGCTTTTCCTNTGAGATCTTCGTCTGGTGACGTCGAAACGAGGACGCGTTCAGCAGTTCACACAGGCTGTGCGTTCTTCTTCCACAACTTCCAGCAGNCGATCNTTGCTGACAGCACCAGGTACAAGCTGGTTTCNGATAACAAAGGCAGGCGTGCCCTCAATCCCGATCTGGCGGGCAAGCGCATGTGTCCGCTCAATGGCATCATCCAATGCCGGGTCAGCCATATCCTGTTTCAGTCGATCAATGTCGAGCCCGGCTTCCTCCGCAATGCGCAGGATTCGTTCTTCCGGCAGNGCGCCCTGGGTTGCCATCAGCGCACGGTGTAGCTCCATGTATTTGTTCTGGGAGATCGCAGCCATGGCTGCTTTGGCCGCNAACTTGGACTCGTCCGACAGGATCGGGAATTCTTTGTAGATAATCCTGACATTTCCATCTTCTTCCGCTGCATCCAGAATGTCATCAACAGCGCGTTTGCAGTACGGGCATTTGTAATCGAAGAATTCCACAATCGTGATGTCGCCATTGGGGTTGCCNGCGACAAATGAGTAGGCGTCTTCAAACAGGCTCGACTTGTTTTCAGCAATGGCTGCCATGGCCGCTGCTTTGTCAGCGGCCTCGCGNCGNTCTTCCAGCTTGGCGAAAACTTCCAGCATGATCTCCGGGTTTTCAACGAGATAGTTCCGAACAATCTGTTCAATGGCTTTGGTCTCGTTNGCATTGAAACGCGGCTGCGCATCCTCTGCCACGGCGAAAGTGGTGCCGACAAAAAGCGAGCCGACAACACTCAATACCCCAACCAATGCCGCTCCCCAAAGCGGAAGCATGTTTATTCTTTTCATATCTCTCTCGTCACTCTGGCGCACGCTGCCCGATATCNAGCAGGCAGGCATGCTGGCTTACTGGATTTAGCGCCGCTGCGGACGCTCTGCGAGAATGTCTTCCGCACGCAGCCAGCCGGGGGACCCNGATGGCAACTCGCTCTGGGCACGTTTCGCATGTTGCTGAGCGCGAGGCAATTGTCCAATCACATAAAAGCGTTCAGCGGTTGAAAGCTCGGCATTGCCATAGTCACCAAGCCGGGCATATGCGATGGCCGCCTGATGATAGGCTGTTGANTTTTCCTTGTCCTGTTGGCGTGCGATTTCCAGCTGCTCAAGCGCTTCCTTCGNCATGGCNATGTCTTCGGTGGCAATAAGAGANTGNGCCAGCCCAACCCNCAGGAGCGGTGCATGGGGGGCAAGTTCGACGGAGCGCCGGTAAGGGGCAATGCTCTCAACAATTTTGCCGCTCTCAAACAGGATCTGCCCATGCAATTCGGCGATCCATGGATTATTGGGAAGAGCGGCAATGATTGGCTCCAGCTCTGCNGTGGCGCGGGCAAGGTCGCCGCGTTTATGGTGCGCGACTGCNCGCGCATAATGCGCGGGAATGCTTGTATCTGTCGCCGGGAAACGCCGAAAGGTAAGGTCTGGACGGTCCAGAAACCCGTACAGTTTGGCTTTCACCATATCGAAGGCGAGGATCCATTCCACAGGNTCTTCCACATCGGCATAGGGNGATGTAAGNACCCTGTCTTCAAGGGCGCTCAGACGATCANCAGACAAGGGGTGGGAGCGCAAATAAGGGTCTTGCTGGCGATCACTCANGACCTCCTGGCCACGGAACAGATAGAACGTGTCCATCATCCCCTTGCCCGACCAGCCGACACGATCCAGGTAGGTGACAGCGGCCTGGTCTGCCGATGATTCCTGTATCCGGCTGTATTGCAGAAACTCGCGTTGAGCGACGGTCTGCCCGCCGGTAATGAGAGCCATCCCGACATCGCCGGCGCCAACAGCAATGGCGCCGATCCCCAGAATCGCTGAAACGATTGTGGAGGTGGAGGCACTGGCAAGGGCCTCNTGCTGACGGGACAGATGCCCGCCGGCCATGTGGCCCGTTTCGTGCGCGATAACGCCGATCAGCATATTGGGTCGGTCAGCTTCCANTATGAGCCCGGTATGAAGAAACATGCGCTGTCCGCCCGCAACAAAGGCGTTGAGCGTATTGGCGTTGACCAGATGAATATTGACGGCGTCGGCGTTGAGCCCGGCTGCCTTGAAAATAGGTGTGGAAAACTCGCGCATCAAATATTCGGTTTCAGCATCGCGGATGAGGCCGATTGCGTGCGCGGGAGTGGAAAACGCGATCATGGCAGCCATCAGAACCACAACCGTCCGGCGGCTGCGAGCAATGAAGCGGCGCATTGTAAAACGCGTTTTGAATATGTTTCTCGAAGGGCTGTGAGCCAAGCTGATCACCATCATATCCTCGACCCGCGCGAAAGTCCGGCAACCCGCCGGCGCGTGGGCAGTGTCGGGAGAGTGGTTCGCAAGACCACTCCGTTACGGGGCCCTCTTTGCCAGACAAAATCGGCTATATTTAGGCAGACATCGTCAGGCACCCTTCATTTANGACCCTAGGAGTGCAAAAGGGTGCGGTCAATCTTCTGCTGGGGTAAAGTCGCGAACTCGTGAGCAAAGGTGCGCTTTGCTCACGAATTGGATAATCTGATGGTTAACACGTGGGCGAGGGCAAAAGGTCCAGAATCTCACCGAACACCAAATTGGGCGCGCAGCTCGCTCAAGTGAAATCAAGGAAGTGCTTATTCCCATGAAGCCTGAATTCGTTCGTCCAGCCCGTTTTGCGGGCTCGTTTTCGACGCGTTTGAAAGCGGTATCCGTTCTCACGATTCTGGGTCTGGCCCTGACGGGGTGCGGCTCATTGTTTGGCGACGACGCACCGGATACGAGTGCGCCTTTGGGGGCNGTTGTCGGGCCGGAGCGCAATGACAAGGGCCTGACCGGTGTCGGGCGAGTGTCGCAAGCGGCGGCGGTCGAATCTATTGCGGGCGGCTTCGTCGTCTCTGACGAACCGCAGGCNTCCCTTGCTGCCCGTAATGTCCTTGAACAGGGAGGGACGGCGGCAGACGCGGCCGTGGCACTCTATTTCACCCTTTCCATTACCCAGCCTCAGGCTGCGGGGCTGGGCGGGGGCGGCGTCTGCCTGGCGAGCAATCCAGGTACAGGCGTCACTGAAAGTATCGAGTTCCTGCCGCGGGAGGCGACCGCAGGTGGTGGTGTGGCTGTCCCGGGCAACGTGCGCGGGTTCGCATTGTTGCATGCCCGGCACGGGCGCACATCATGGTCAAAACTGTTGGCCCCGGCTGAGCGGTTGGCGGCAACAGGGACACCTATGTCACGTGCCATGGTGCAGGCCCTGGCACCTTACCGGAACCTGCTGGCAAGCCAGCCACAATTGCTTCCGGGCTATGCTGGCACACNATTGCGCGANCTNGAAAATCTCAGTCAGATTCAGCTGGCAGCCACGCTCGGTCAGATCCGTTCGCAGGGGGTGAATGCTTTTTACGTGGGCGACGGTGCCAACCGTCTTGCACGGGGTATTCAGGACGCAGGCGGCAAGGTGAGTGCAAATGATCTGCGCAATTACCGCCCGGTCGTCTCTGCCACCCAAAAGCAGATTGTGCAGGGNGCCGAATTGCANCTGCCATCCAGAAATACCGGTGCGGGCGCGTTTGCGGGGNCGTTGTGGGAGGCTCTGCAACAGACCCCGGCAGGTGATGGGCAGGCAGCCTATCGTATCGCGATCGAGACAGCCGCCAAACTNGGCGCGGCGATCAATGCACCCAATGATACGGGAGCAACCGGTTTTGCNGTTGCCTCCGCCAGAGGGGATGCCGTGGCCTGTGCTGTCACCCTGAACGGGGCTTTTGGGGCACAACGGTCCGTACACGGCCGCGCTATCACGCTGGCCACCACACCTGTGGACCCGGTCAAAGGGTTGGCATCNGCTTTCCTCGCGCCCGTCATGATAACAGGACCGAACAGCAGCGGNACCGCCTTTGCCGGGGCAGCAGGGGGAAGCCCGGCAGCCACCGCAGGTGTTTTACAAACGCTGCGCCAGACATTGGGAGACGGGAAGTCAGTCACGGACGCACTCGCATCCGCCACGCCTNACCGTTCCGCCCGCGTCAACGCAATCGCGTGCCCCAAAGGTTTGCCGTTCGGTTTTGCGAGCTGCAGTTTCGGCGTTGATCCGGATGGCGCGGGTCTCGGCGTTGAGGCCATCGGGCGGTAACATGNCGCGACATGGGGAGCCTGCCGAAAGAAGCGGTGTTGATCCGTTCATCGTTATGGACGTTATGCGTGAAGCCAATCGGCTGGAGGCTGAGGGGCGGGCGATCCTGCATCTGGAAGTCGGACAGCCNGGAACGCCTGCACCACAGAAGGTTCGGGACGCTGCGCAAACAGCGTTGGGGCAGGGGGCGTTAGGGTATACGGACGCNCTTGGCCTTCCGTCCCTGCGGGCAAAGATCGCCNCCTACTACCAGATACATCACAATCTCGCGGTAGCCCCGGAGCGTATCGTGGTAACCGGNGGNTCCTCGGCAGGGTTCATTCTGTCTTTTCTAACTTGTTTTGAAGCGGGTGACCGGGTGGGGGTTACTGAGCCNGGGTATCCCGCTTACCGGAATACGTTGAANGCATTGGGATGTGTACCCGTCGGCATTCCCGTTGGGCCGGAAACCGGCTGGGTACTGACACCTGATGCTGTGGCGCAGGCAGAAGAAGAACATGGGTCTCTGAAGGGCATATTGGTAGCAAGTCCNTCCAATCCAACCGGTGTCATGATGTCTTCGAGCGANATCAAAGCCCTGACTGATGATTGCGGGAAGAACGGACGCTGGTTTATCTCCGACGAAATCTACCATCGTATTGGATATGGAAAACACGATGTCACGGCCCTGCAATGCAGCGACAGTGCGATCATCATCAACAGTTTTTCGAAATATTATTGTATGACGGGTTGGCGCCTGGGTTGGATGGTGCTGCCGGAAAGGCTGGTACGCCCGGTCGAACGGCTCGCGCAGAACCTCTATATCTCCCCGCCGACCTTGTCGCAGATCGCCGCTGAAGCAGCTTTTGAGGCGACGGCCGAACTGGATCGCAACGTTGCCGCCTATGCACAAAACAGGCGTTTGTTACTCCAGGCTCTTCCTGCTGCCGGACTGACAACGTTCGCGCCGGCGGATGGTGCATTCTATCTCTACGCGGATGTGTCTGAACTGAGTAGCGACAGCACCGCTTTCTGTCAGCGCATGCTGCACGAAACCGGTGTGGCGGCAACGCCGGGCGCGGACTTCGATCCACGGGAAGGACACCGGTTTATCCGCTTCTCATTTGCAGGAAAAACGGCGGACATTGCCGAAGCAGCCCGCCGTCTTCAAACCTGGTTGCCGACACTAGTGTCGCGCTGATGTCAGTCTGCTGATTTCCGGCGTCGCCACCAGCCAGTCCGGGCCGGACCTGAAGGCGTTTCCGCCGTTTCTGCCGGTTCCTGCTCAGCAGGTGCATCCTCTTCAGGGGCCGGTTGTTCAGCCGGAGCCGTTTCTTCTGCCGTGGTCGATACCTCTTCCGCTGAGGCAACTTCTTCCACTTCGCCTACGGGCGTCTCTTCTGGGGATGGGGTCGCAGCTTTACGTGAGTAACCAATCAGGACGGGGGCTTCCCCTTCAGCTTCTTCCGCCGCGCCCTCATTATCCGTTACACCGTCAGTGTCGGAAATGGCGTCAGGCGGCGAACCATCTGTGGTCTCATCTGCCGTGCCTTCCTCTCCTTCGGCCGTGGTTTCGCCGTCACCCTCACCATTCCGGCGGTTGCGACGACCACCCCGACGACCGCGGCGACGGCGACGTTTAGGCTTGTCTTCGTCATCCTCGCTCTCATCGTCACTGGTGTTGCTCGTCTCTTCCGAAGCATCTTGGGCNGTGTCGGTCTGAGCGTTGCTGTCTTCGTCCGCATCGTCGGCAGCCTCATTATCCTGCCCGTTCGCTTCGGCATCATCGCGCCGGTTGCGACGACGACGGCGACGACGCTTTTTCTTCGGCTGGTTNTCTTCGTTCTCTGCGTCTGTTTCTTCGCTGGCTTCAGGTTCGTCCTGNTCNGCGATGTCATCTTCAACGACGGCAACATCCNCGGCAGGGTGCTGGGCTGGTTTGGCCAAGCCGCGAGACTGTACCGGTTCGACCTTGTGGTCGGCACCGTGAACATCGCGGTCTGTCTCAACAAATACGGAAACGCCATAGGTCTCTTCAATNCCGAGCAGATGAGAGCGCTTCTGATTGAGAATGTAGATCGCAACTTCCGGCGAGACCGTTACAGTGAAGCTGTCATGCTTTCCTTTGATGGCATCGGACTCAACAGCCCGCAAGACATGGAGAGCGGTTGATTCAACAGATCTCACCAAACCAGAGCCNGAACAGGTCGGGCAGGTGACAGTGGAACCTTCAATGATCCCGGCACGCATCCGCTGACGAGACATTTCAAGCAGACCGAAATGGCTGATGCGACCAACCTGAATGCGGGCCCGGTCATTCTTNANGGCTTCTTTNAGTTTGCGCTCAACCGCACGATTGTTNCGGTTTTCGTCCATGTCGATAAAGTCGATGACAATCAGGCCGGCCAGATCACGCAGNCGCATCTGTCTGGCAACTTCAGCGGCAGCTTCCAGGTTTGTCTTCAGCGCTGTGGCTTCGATGTTCCGCTCTTTGGTGGAGCGTCCCGAATTCACGTCAATGGCAACAAGAGCCTCGGTTTGNTTGATGACCAGATAACCGCCGGACTTCAACGTCACCGTATTGGAGAACATGGCGTCAAGCTGCGTGTCCACGCCATGCTTCTGGAAAATAGGTTCNCGTTCTTTATACGGCTGAACATTTTTGGCATGGCTGGGCATCAGCATGCGCATCAGGTCTTTCGCCTCGCGATAGGCGTCATCGCCTTCAACCAGAACCTGATCAATATCCTTGGAATAAAGATCGCGGATTGAACGCTTGACCAGACTGCCTTCCTCGTAAACGAGGGCGGGGGCAATTGATTTNAGGGTNAGGTCGCGAACCTTCTCCCAGAGCCGCATCAGGTATTCATAGTCGCGTTTGATTTCAGCTTTGGTACGCGATGCACCGGCTGTCCGCACGATCAGGCCCATACCNTCGGTAACGTCCAGCCCTTCCGCGACAGCTTTCAGACGCTTGCGGTCCGCACCATTGGTGATNTTGCGGGAAATCCCGCCGCCCCGTGCGGTGTTGGGCATCAGCACACAATAGCGACCGGCNAGCGAGAGATAGGTTGTAAGGGCGGCGCCTTTGTTGCCACGCTCTTCTTTTACAACCTGGATCAGAATGATCTGACGACGTTTGATCACTTCCTGAATTTTGTAAGTGCGGGCGGATTTGCGCTGTTTCTTGGGTTGCGCTTCTTCCAGCGCATCATCCCCTTCACCGACGGCCTCTACGGTATCGTCAAAATTGACATCCTCACCGTCACTGTCTGCCTCTTCGCCATTGTTGTCCGAAGAAGCATCTTCAGCAGCAGGCGTTTCAACAGCTTCGGGCTCGTCGTCTGAACTGTCTTCAGCCGCCCATTCTCTTAGCAGTTCTTCGCGGTCAGCAACCGGGATCTGATAATAGTCCGGGTGAATTTCGTTGAAGGCGAGGAACCCGTGGCGATTGCCGCCATATTCAACAAAGGCAGCCTGCAGCGAGGGTTCTACGCGGGTGACTTTCGCCAGATAAATATTGCCTCGAAGCTGCTTTTTGGCTTCGGATTCGAAGTCAAACTCCTCAACACGGTTTCCATGTACCACCACAACCCGGGTTTCTTCCGGGTGGGCGGCATCGATCAGCATTTTGTTTCCCATTAGGGGTATCTCCGAANCGCCGTGTCACGCCGTCACGCAGGCAAGCCATATCAGGCTCGCGGAGACGCAACGGGGCGGCGTTCAATGTAAAGCCGTCAACACGTCCCACCGAGCGGATGCCCCTGAAGGCTTTTGCAGAGTGGGTGTGGCGGCAAGTTGATGAAAGTGGGGGCAGATCGCACGAGGCGCGGCGCGAAAGAGAGCTCATCAGACCATTGCTGGTCATCGCGCTCTTGCCGCTTAGTGTCTCAGGCCGTGCTGTCTGCATCATTTCTCTGTCGCGCCCTGGAAAAATTGGCCGCCGGGCGCGGGCAACCTGTTCGTTGGGAGCGGTACGCAATCTTTGCGACCGCTGGGTTTAAAACGGGCCGGTTTCAGCCGGCCGAGACGGCGACAGGTAAGTGTTGAGAGCGAGGCCTTGCGGGCCTGTACCAGAGANGCTCATAGCGAAACACTCAAGGTTTCTCCCAAAAATCTTGCGGAAACCTCTGGTTTCTATCATGAGCAGGTGGTTTTTCCTCCAAAACCACCTTCCTGCCGCCCGTTAGCCGGTTGGTCCGACTCAAATTACGTGTCGACGAAATAGGTGAGAGACTTTTAGCGCCTTGCTTTCCGCCTTGGCAAGCAATGGTTTTACCAACCCGGCGGGGCTTTGACNGATTGGTCTCCAAAATGGTGGATGGATCGCCCAAATCAGGCGCTGCAGGTCTCACACCAATGATTAACCATATTAGACGTTGAAAAATTGCTAAGAACCCGCAAAGTAACGGAATCTCAAGCGCTGGCGGCGAAACTCGCAATGACGGACAAGAAGCCTTCTCAAGGTTTTCTGCCCTGAAATGGGCTCCGAAAAGTGAATGAACAAGCTCAGCAATACACAATGGCGTCGCCTGAGGCCGGGCGTATGTGCCTGATTGTTGATTGAGGTTGGGTGCCGGAAGANGGAGCACCCGGCAATGTGGCGGAAGAGGNTCGGTCGAGTATGCGTGGGAACCGGATCCATGCGGTGAAACAGACGGAAAGTCAGCCAGTGGCGGGCGCCGTGATCGCGCATGCACTGTGTATGCTGTTTCTGATTTCTTCGGCAATCATGATCGTGCCCATGATCGTGCCTTTGTCGGGCGCCTCGGCAGAGCCGGCGCTTCAGGCTGCAGCCAATAAGGCCATCGTTTCAAATGTTCGTCTGGGCGAGCAGGGGCCTTTGACCCGGCTCGTGATTGATATGGGCGAAGGGGCACCAGGGGCGGGCAATGCAAGTGCCGCCCCGCAGAACGTTTTTACGCTGGCTGATCCGCATCGCGTGGTGATTGATCTGCCGGAAGTGGAATTCAGGCTGCCCGCAAATGCGGGACAGGCATCTCGCGGTCTGATCAGTGGTTTCCGTTATGGCCAGTTTCAGGCCGGGCTCTCTCGTATCGTGGTTGACGTAAAAGGCCCGGTTGCCATTGACCGGAGTTTTGTTCTGGGGGCACAGAGCGGGTTTGGCCGGCGGGTCGTCATCGATCTGAAACCGGTTACCGCAGCCGAATTCGCGCAGTCCGTGGGGCTAGGCCGACCGATTGCCGCACCAACGGCTGCGACACCACCTGTTTCCACACCGCAGGAACCAACCGACCGCCGGGTCGGCAAGCGCATTGTCGTTGTGGATGCCGGGCACGGGGGGGTTGATCCCGGGACGCATGGTCAGTCCGGCGCACGGGAAAAGGACGTCGTACTTGCTTTTGCAAAGGAATTTGGTGAGCAGCTGAGGGCGACCGGGCGATATGAGGTTCACCTGACCCGGGATACAGATCGCTTTATTCCGCTGACAGAGCGCGTCAATATTGCGCGTCGCACGCAGGCGGATCTCTTCATCTCCATCCATGCGGATGCCATCGACAGAAGAACGGTCAGCGGCATGTCCATCTATACCTTGTCGGAAAATGCCTCGGACAAGGAGGCGGCTGCACTCGCCGCGAAGGAAAACCGTTCCGACGTGATCGCGGGGGTTGATTTGCAGGGGGAGTCGAGCGAAGTCACGGACATTCTGATCGATCTGGCCCAGCGTGAAACCAAAAACTTCTCCGTCCGGTTTGCTCAGACCGTGGTGAGAAACGCCGGCGGGGTCACGCCTTTGTTGGAGCGGACACACCGCTTTGCCGGGTTCCGGGTGCTGAAAGCGCCCGATGTGCCTTCTGTTCTGGTGGAGTTGGGGTTTCTGACAAACCGCTCGGATGAGCAGAACCTGACATCGTCAAGCTGGCGCCGTCGGGTTGCCGGGACCCTGGTCAAATCCGTTGATAGCTATTTTGGCGAGCGCTATGCAGAGGGCAGTTATTAGAGCGCCGTTTGAGAACCCGCCGCCCGAGCGGAACCTTGGCGTAACTCCAGAAGGGCCGATCTGCCAACAACCTGACACAATTCGCCTCTAAATGAGGCTCAGGCTGGCATTTTTCCGGCTCAGGCCTTTGATTTTAACCATAGAGCATGAATTAGAGCCTATTTTATTAATTTTTCCGGTCCGGTTATCCCCGCCTCTTCGCCATGTGGTAAATCTAGGGACGAATGCGAGAGCCGTTGAGGCTGGAATAAACGACTGAAACGACAGGGCTGGCAAGAGACCGGCCGAAAGAGGCAAAAGGGGCCAATCAGCATATGTTGCGAGTGTTTGCCACATTGTTCGCGGGACTGGTTGTGCTGGGCCTCGGCGCCGCGCTGGCCGGCTTTTACATGCTGTGGCGCCTGTCCGAAGACCTGCCATCCTACGAACATCTGGCTGACTACGCGCCGCCCGTTATGACACGCGTGCATGCAGGGGACGGAAGCCTCATTGCAGAATATGCGCGCGAACGTCGCATGTTTGTGCCCATCGAAGCTGTTCCCGACCATGTGGTGGAAGCCTTTCTCGCCGCTGAGGACAAAAATTTCTATTCCCATGCGGGGATTGATTTCACGGGCATCATGCGCGCCGTCGTCACCAATGTTTTCAACGTGATGAATGATCGCCGGTTGGTTGGTGCATCCACCATCACCCAGCAGGTGGCAAAGAACTTCTTTCTGTCGAGTGATGTGAAGGTCGAACGCAAAATTCGCGAGGCTTTGCTTGCGCTGAAGCTGGAGCGGGCCTTCACCAAAGATCAGATCATCGAACTCTATCTGAATGAAATTTATCTGGGGCTGGGGTCCTACGGGGTGGCGGCAGCTGCCCTCAATTATTTTGACAAGAGCCTGACCGAGTTGACCCTGGCAGAGGCGGCTTACCTTGCTGCGTTGCCCAAGGCACCCAGCAACTATCATCCTTTCCGCCAGCGCGAACGGGCAATCAGCCGTCGCAACTGGGTGATCGGGCGGATGCTGGACAATGACTTTATCAGTGCCTATCAGGCTTCTGTTGCCCGGGCTGAAGAACTAGTTGTGACACCGCGTGCATTTGGGGCGCAGATTACGGAAGCAAACTATTTCGTTGAGCAGGTTCGGCGTTCGCTCTACGAACGCTACGGAGAAGAGAAGCTCTATGAAAGCGGTCTGTCTGTAAGAACCACGCTGAACACCGACCTTCAACGCAAAGCCCTCAAAGCCCTGCGCGATGGTCTGGTGGCATATGACCAGCGTCACGGCTGGCGGGGCGCGGTTACCAAACTCGAAGCCAATACGACCTGGACGACAGCACTTGCTGAGGCCGAAATTCCCGGAGATATTGCTCCCTGGACATTGGCCGTTGTACTCGGGCTTTCCGATGCGGAAGCCAAAATTGGTCTCCGGCCGACACAGGACGTGTCCGGTGCATTCAGCGAAAGCGTGACCACATCCGCTATACCGCTTTCAGCAATGAAATGGGCACGGACCTATATCAATGATCGCTCGCTTGGGCCCGAGGTCAAACGGCCATCCGATGTGCTGGCAATCGGCGATGTCATTTATGTGGAGCCCGTCAAGGCAGATGATGGTAGCGCCAAACACTATGCGCTGCGGCAGATCCCGGCTGTGAACGGCGCGATCGTGGCGCTTGATCCGCATACCGGGCGTGTGCTGGCTATGCAGGGTGGTTTCTCATACGACATTTCCGAGTTTAATCGTGCCAGCCAGGCGACAAGACAGCCCGGCTCCGCGTTCAAACCCTTTGTGTATGCTGCCGCCTTGGACCGGGGGTTCACCCCTTCCAGCCTGGTGTTGGATGCGCCATTCGTTATGGATCAGGGTCCCGGTCTCGCGCTGTGGAAGCCGGACAATTACAGCAACAAATTCTATGGACCATCGACGCTTCGTCTGGGAATTGAGAAATCCCGCAACGTGATGACAGTTCGCCTGGCGCAGAATATCGGGATGGGTGTCGTGCGCGACTATGCGCGTCGCTTCGGCATCAATGAGAACCTGCCGCCGGTTCTTTCCATGTCCCTGGGGGCGGGCGAAACAACACTTCTTCGGATCACCTCCGCCTATGCGATGCTGGTGAACGGCGGGAAACAGGTGACACCAACACTGATTGACCGCATTCAGGACAGGCGAGGCTCAACGGTCTTCCGCCACGATGAACGAACCTGTGATGCATGTGAGGCCACGCAATGGGAAGGCCAGGCCGTCCCGGAACTGCCGGATACGCGCTCACAGGTCTTGAGCCCACAAACCGCCTATCAGGTTGTCTCCATGCTCGAAGGTGTGGTCGAACGTGGCACAGCCGGAAGTGTGCGCGCCGTCGGGCGGCCACTTGCGGGTAAAACAGGCACAACCAATGACGAGCGCGATGCCTGGTTTATTGGCTTTGCACCAGACCTCGCGGTCGGCGTCTTTGTCGGGTTTGATGACCCGCGTGCCATGGGGCGCGGTGAGACCGGGGGGCGGATCGCCGCACCAATCTTTAGAGACTTTATGGCGGCCGCGCTGGCTGACGCACCGCCGGTACCGTTTCGTATCCCGTCGGGTATCAACCTGGTGCGGGTGAATGCGAAAACGGGACTGGTTGCCGGACCGAATGACCGGGATGTGATTCTCGAAGCCTTCCGGGAAGGAACAGAACCCCGCATTGCCGATGAACCTGTTTTCAACAGCGCACCGACTTTGGGCGGCGCGATCGGTCCGGATGGAGAGCCCATCACCAACACAAACACATCACCTTCTCTTGGCACAGGGACAGGCGGGCTCTACTAGCAGTTTGAATGAACGAAAGCAGGATTGCCCTTTGCATTTCAGAGGGGCAGCGCCTATTTTCCCGTTCAAACGAATGGAGATAGATAAGCATGCGCGCTGAAACGCAAGCAATCGCGGACGAGATCAGAGACTCGTTGGCCTTGCTGAGGAGGCATCTTTGACTGGGATAGCGCCCAGAAAAGAATGGATGAACTGAACGCAAAAGCGGAGGACCCGAGCATTTGGGACAACCCGCAAAAGGCGCAAGCCTTGATGCGCGAGCGAACAAAGCTTGATGAAGCCATCAAGACCTACCTCTCTCTCGAAGCCTCTCTCGACGATAATCTGGAATTGATCGAGATGGGTGAGGCTGAAGGTGACAACGAGATTATTGCAGAGGCTGAAGCCTCTCTCGCGCTCGCCCGTGCCGAGGCAGGGCGTCAGCGTGTGGTGACACTTCTGTCCGGCGAAGCCGACGCCAACGAAGCATATGTCGAAATTCACTCCGGCGCCGGGGGGACCGAGAGCCAGGACTGGGCCTCGATGCTGCTGCGCATGTATACGCGGTGGGCAGAAGCCAAGGGACACAAGGTTGAGTTGATTGAGCGCCATGACGGGGAAGAGGCAGGGATTAAATCTGCAACCATCCATGTCAAGGGCGAGGATGCCTATGGGTGGTTGAAAACGGAAAGTGGCGTGCATCGCCTGGTCCGTATTTCGCCCTATGACAGCAATGCCCGGCGCCACACAAGTTTTGCATCCGTCTGGATTTTCCCTGTTGTTGACGACACGATTGATATCGAGGTCAATGAAAGCGACTGTCGTATCGACACGTATCGTGCGTCAGGCGCAGGGGGGCAGCACGTCAACACGACTGATAGTGCGGTGCGCATTACGCACGAGCCTACCGGCATCGTGGTGCAATGTCAGAATGAACGGTCACAGCACAAGAATCGGGCAACAGCCTGGGACATGTTGCGCGCCCGTCTTTACGAACTGGANCTCCAGAAGCGGGAAGAGGCGGCCAACGCCGAAGCAGCCAACAAGACAGAAATCGGCTGGGGGCACCAGATNCGTTCCTATGTCTTGCAACCCTACCAGATGGTGAAAGATCTGCGGACAGGTGTGGAAAGCGGCAATCCCGACGCTGTATTGGGGGGTGATATCGACGCGTTTCTGGCAGCAGCACTGGCTGCGCGTGTGGAAGGAACGACGGCCGAAGTCGAAGATCTGGACTGATCTTCTCCGTGGATACAAAAAGCCCCCGAAGTGAAAGCTTCGGGGGCTTTTTGTGCTTCAGGTGTCGTCTTATTCAGCGGCAGGGCGCTTGACGACGACGCTACCATCTTTCACCACAACAGGGCTGTCAGTGGGCGCTGTCGGGCGTGATACTTTGGCAGAAGCCGCAGGTGCCGGCGCCGGCTGAGGTGGCGATTGCGGACGACGAGGCTCACTCGCCTGCGCATTTTCTGCCAGCGGGTCATCTGAATGACGGCAATTGCCTTCAAAGAAGGCACCAGTTTCAACGGCAAGTGCTTCGTGAAGAATATCGCCCTCGACATGGCATGTCGAGCAAAGCTGGACGCGGCGCCCACGAATGCCACCCATCACACGGCCACGGATCACAATATCCTCAGCCACAACTTCGCCTGCGATATGGGCCTGCTCACCAATCGTTACGGATGATGAGCGGATATCGCCTTCCACTGTCCCGTCAATCTGGATATCACCACCAGCGACGAGATTGCCATGTACCACCAGATCATTTGAAATGATGGACGGTGTCAGACGAGCGTTAGAGCGACGCGCAGGTGCAGGCGTAGACGGGCTGCTGCTTGCGGTGGCTTTATCGTTATCCTTGTTGCGTGAAAACATACTTTCCTGCCTCAATGAACTTTGACGGATCCCTTACCTGGTCGTCAAACCACACTTCATAATGCAAGTGTGGACCGGAAGACCTGCCAGACGATCCGACTTTGCCGATCAGGTCTTGAAAGTTCACCTCTTGACCGACTTTGACTTCGATCTTGTTGAGGTGAGCATAGCGTGTGCGGAAGCCATTGCCATGGTCAATCTCGACCAGGCGACCATAAGGTCCGCGACGGGATGCATAGACGACGACACCTGAAGAGGGGGCGTAAACAGGTGTGTTGTAACCCGCCGCCATGTCATACCCCGAATGAAAAGCCATACGGCGTTTGAACGGGTCCATGCGGGGGCCAAAGTCGCTTGTAAGGCGAAAGTCTTCAAGAGGAGACGCCAATGGCAGAAAGCCGACGGCGTAATTAAGCGCTGCCAGATGGTCAAGGTTCTGCGCAACGCGCTGGACCTGACGTGTGAAATTCGTACCGGCGCTCGCACCAGCCAGGTCTTCACCGCCAGCCAGGTCGATATAAGGGCCGCCGCTGGCTGCCTGCTTGGCGTCCACGCGTTCCATGAAATCCTGAGGAGAGGTGACACCGGTCATCGCGATGATGCGTTCAAGCTCTTCAATTTCACGATCCGTTGTTTCTTCCATCGTGTTGATCAGGCTGCGCTGCGAGCGATCCAGCGCGGCAAGGCGCGTATCGATATCGACCGCTGCGTCATTGCCGAGTACAGAGCCGCGCAACAGACCGCCAAAAGTCAGCGGTGTTTCGGCTGTCAGTACATCAAACAGGCTCTGTCCGCGAACTGCGGCGGCGACAGGCGCTTGTGGCGCAGCCCGTGACACGCGTTGCGCACCGGGGGCATCGGAGAGCGCCATCAGCACACTGTTCTCCCGCTCGCCGGCGGCGCGGTCCGGGCGGACATCGGCAAGCCGTGTGCGAAGACTTTCCAGACCCTGTACAGCCGCTTCACGGTGCGAGAGAACATCACTGATTTGCTGGTGCTTTGCTTCAAGCTCCTGCGTTGTGGCGATAAAGCGTTCCTGCGCGATAATGAGCTGACCATTCAGATCATCATAAGAAGCCTGCATCTGGGCAATACGCTCCTCATAAGCGGCTTGCACTTTCACGAAGCGACGGTCTTTTGATGCGATGATTTGTTCTTTGAAAACGACATTCACAGACGTGAAGGCAACCCAGGACAGGAAACCGGCGGCAACAGCAGCCATGCAGATCTGTGAGAGTGGCGATAGAGAGATAAATTGCACGTGACCGTGGCTGCGCAGATAAATCTGGCGTTCAGCATATAAATGTGCGAACGCACCTCGCAGACGGTCCATCGCTCGTTTGATGGTGTGATACATGCCCCTCAATACCCCCGTATTTCCCCCCACTTGGGAGAAAGCTAATCTCACCCTAATTCGTATGAGATTTCAACAGATGGACCTTAACATATCGTATTAACCTTAATGTCGACGCGGCAAAATCGAGTTTTCCACACGGGTCCATCACCGTGCGGCAGCAGCATTCTTGTCTGCCTTGGCCCTTCGTTTCAAGTCTCTTTATTGACAGTTTGGTAATCTTCTGCGAGCGGCTCGTAGAAATCTGCCGGGAGCCCGGCAGAAAGTCGGGCGGCGTCGTTGAATGGTCGCTTCAGATCACCTCGAAAATACTGCCGGACAAGGGCGTGAAAAGTCTCGGCAGGGGCAAGGGCGCGTTTTTCAATCTCATGGGTAAACCAGCGACTGCCCGCTGCGACATGCCCTTTTTCATCCTCGTAGATGATGCGCAGCACATCGGCACTGTCCGGGTCGCCCACGCGCTCCAGCTTGTCAATCATGGCCGGGGTGACATCAAGGCCCCGCGCTTCCAGAACCATGGGGACAACAGCCAGCCGGGCGAGGATATTATCGCGGGTGGAATAGGCGGCATCCCACAATCCGTCATGCGCGGGAAGGTCCCCATATTGCCCGGAAAGAAGGTGAAGACGTTCAGCTAAGAGGTTGAAATGCTTACCTTCTTCGGAACCGACCTGAACCCAGTCGGATGTAAAGGCACGAGGGCATTGAGGGCCGAAGCGCGCGACCATATCAAATGCCAGATCAATCGCATTGAGCTCAATATGAGAAAGTGCATGGAGAAGGGCAAAACGTCCTTTTACCCCGCCCGCTCTGCGACGGGGCATGTCCCGGGGCAATCGGAGTGCCGGTCGTGCGGGACGGGCCGGTCGGTCCGGCGGGGGAGCCCTGAATGCAAAATCAAGTTGACCATGGAACCAGGCTGCGCCGACTGCCTGGGCAAGACGGGCCTTTTCAGCCGCATGGGCCGTCGAAAGTATCGCGACCGCCGCGGATCCGATGTCCGGCCTGATCTCTTGCCGAATGTCTTCAGAAGACACTGTCGGCATGTCTGGTGCGCCGGTGAGCCGCGATGCGGCCGCACTTTCCGGTTTTTTGGGCATTAAAGCGCTTTTGCGGCGGCGAGCACCTCATCCGCATGGCCCTTTACCCGGACTTTCGGCCAGATTTTGGCGATACGACCTTCAGCGTCGATCAGTAATGTTGATCTTACGATCCCCATGAAAACCTTCCCATAGAGCTTTTTCTCCTGCCAAACGCCATATTTCTCCAGCATTTTGCCGTCTTCATCTGAAGCCAGCGTGATGCTCAGGTCGTGTTTGGCCTTGAACTTGTCATGCCGTTCAACACTGTCCTTCGACACCCCGATAACCACCGTATTGGCTTTTTTGAACGATGGTGCAAGNGCAGTGAAGTCAATCGCCTCGGTGGTGCAGCCGGGGGTCATGTCTTTGGGATAGAAGTAGATCACCACGTTCTGGCCTTTCAAGTCAGCCAGCCGGACTTTGCCGCNGCCGTCNGTGGGTAGAGAGAAGGCAGGAGCCTTTTGGCCCTCTTTTAATGTTTCGGTCATGGAAGCGTTCCTCCGGTTTGCGCGGATGAGGGAAAAATGTCTGCCAGAAACTAGCGGAATTTGAAGAATTTCAACACCTTGGTGCCACATTTGTGAGACATGGTGGGGAAATGCCGTGAAGGAGAGGATTCGAAACAGGACCAGATGGCGCAGTGTCGCTGATCGGGTGCTTGCCTTTGCACATATTCCCACCTTGAACCTGTTCAAGAACCGGCATGAACTTNTTCCTCGCAAGTCCATGGCCCAGCAAGTAGCGGTAGAAACGAAACAGTGATCCGNCCCGCGATCAAATATGGATTGGAAGCCCTCGGGCTCCTCCTGGTAGCGATGACGCTGCTGGCAGGGTTGCTGGTATGGCGCATCGGGTCGGGGCCGGTGTCGCTGTCTTTCCTGAACGAAACGATTCTGAGTTACGCGAACGAAGAGCTGGAAACCGGCTCTCTCGCACTTGNGGATACCCAGCTCTTGTGGGTGCCGGAAGACCGCCGCCTGGCGTTAAGTGTCCTGGGAGCGGAACTGCTCGACGGAACAGGGGCCTCCATGATCCTGATTCCGGAAGTGCGTATTGATCTTCGCATGCGCTCGCTCGTGCAGGGCATTGTCGCATTGCAGAATGTTGAACTCGTCGGCGTGGAAGCATCCGTTATCCGCCGCGCCGGAACCGGNATCGAACTGGCGCTGGCAGANGATGCAAGCCCGCAGAATATTGAGACCAGTATCGACCTGGAAGAAATGCTCACACAATTGGCAGACCCGGAAGGAGAGCCCGACAGTCTGCTCGGTGGTCTGCAAAGTTTCGGCATGCGCCACGCTAAACTGCGCTTCATCGACAAGGTGAATGATGTGGAATGGCGAACAGANGATGCGACGCTCGTTCTGTCCAGAGATACGCAAGGTGTGGCCGCCCTGTTCGATGCAACCTTGATGNTGGGTGAAGCCCGTCTCGATCTGGAGATGTATGGTAGCGCAAAAGCCAATGCCGACAGGATTGTGTTTGACGTNATCGGCAGTCGCTTTGTTCCNGCGGCACTGGCGCGGGCCGCCCCCATATTCTCCGACTTCAGTGTATTGGACGCCCCCCTGTCAGGCTATGGGACCTTGACGATCGGCCGGACGGGGCTTTGGCTCGGGGCAGAGCTGAAATTGAAGGCCGGGGAAGGGCAGGCCCTCTTTCCACCTTTGGGGGATAAGCCGATCCCCGTAACAGGGCTCGAAGCCGATCTGACGCTTGACCCCTTGAACAATGAGCTGCTGCTTCGCGANCTCACATTTGCAGCCGGTGAAAACAAAGGACGTGTCAGCGGCAACGTCACCTATGACCAGATGGAAGGTTTTCACGTGGCGGGGGCAACCGTCGCTTTGACCGTGGATGATCTGGCGCTCAATGTGGATGGATTTACGGACGGACTGTCAGANATCGACACAATCTCGTTTGCGGGCCGTCTCGACTTTGATGCNCTGACCGCGGATATCAGCGCCTTGTCACTGCGTGTGGGGGAAGGGCAATTGGCTCTGTCCGGTCGTGTGGAAGACCAGCCCGACAGCCCTCTGGTGTTTGCACAAGGGGAAGCCAGCAATATTTCAGTTGANCGTCTTGCNGACATCTGGCCGAAACCGCTCGCCAAGGGTGCGCGCGAATGGTTCTTTGAAAACGTCTCCACAGGCAAGATTGACACTGCCAAAGTCCAACTGGAGTTTGAGGGCGGCATGATCGCCATGGCAGACCGGGATGAGAAACTGCCTGANAATGCCATGCACTTAACCTTCACGGTATCGGATGCAACGGTGAACTACCTTGAGGGCCTGCCNCCGCTTCAACGGTTGTCCGGGCGGGGACATCTGCGTGGTGACCGGTTTGANACCTGGGTGGATGCTGCCTACGTGGAGATCGCCAATGATCGGCTTCAACTGAATGCCGGACATTTTGCGGCGACAGCCCTGCATGTGAAGGGTNGACCCGGCGAAATCTCGATGAAAGTGACCGGCGCAACGAAGACTGTTCTGGCATTGCTGGACGAGGANCCTTTGGGTTTTATTTCCCGGTTTGGGATGGACCCGGCAATTGTGGGAGGGTATGGCGAAGTAAACGCGAAACTCACCCTGCCGCTCCGCAAAACGGTGACGATGGACGATGTNGGTTTCTCCGGGCGTGCCGTTGCACGCGATATCATGCTGCCCGACATTATTGAGGATGTATCGCTTGATGGCGGCATGCTGGTCATTGATGTGGAACGCAAAGGGCTGAGTGCCGCCGGAGATGTAACCCTCAACGGCGTGGCGACCCATCTTAAATGGCAGGAAGTTTTTGAAAGTGGCAATGCGCCCTCATCAACTTTTGAACTGACCAACAACACGGATGACGAGGACAGAAAGGCACTGGGGCTTGACCTCTCNTCCCTGGTCAACGGGCCTGTACATTCAAATGTCATGGTCGTGGGGGCAGGTCCTGATTTGCTGCGGGGCAAAGTGTATGTGGAACTGACGAACGCGGTGCTGCGTCAGGACACGATCGGTTGGCAAAAGCCAGCGGGTTCCCGCGCGGAAGCACGCTTTGCTCTGGGATTTGAAGATGAAGGCCGTGTCCGTCTGAAAGAGATCAATCTGGTTGGCGAGGAGGTGATCCTCAACGGGATGGTTTTGCTGAGCCCGCAAGGCGATGTGCTGGAGGCGAACCTGCCTCAGGTCATTCTNGGCATGGAAACCGAAGCAAGTTTCACCGCCAGGCGTCTGGACAATAATGTGCTGGAAATGCATGCCGAAGGTCCGCGTTTTGACGGGCGTGGTGTGCTCTCCAATGTCTTTGGCGGTGGTGGTGCGGAACAACCGGGCGAGGATGCATCAGCGGCGGACGAGGTGATCGACAAGGGCGAGACTGATACAGCGCTGACGGCGCGGTTTCCATCCGTCCTGACCCATGGNGGCGTCCGCGTTCAGAACGTGGATGTCGACCTTCTGGTAATCAATGGTGAAGCGCAGCGNATGGTCGTGACCGGCATGATGGGTACCGAAAATGCGTTTTCCGCGCGCATCACCCCGACTGCCGAAGGACGCAGAGACCTGGCCGTGATTGCCAGCGACGCCGGAAGCGCATTCCGGGCGGTGGATATTTACGGCGATATGAGAGAAGGCAAGCTCGCTATTGTCGGCACCTTTGATGACCTNGCAGACGGTGCCCCGCTGAATGGGCAGTTGGAGGTCATGAACTACCGGATTGTCGATGCACCGACATTGGCAAGCCTTCTGACGGTTGGATCGCTCACAGGTTTTGCCGACACGCTGCAGGGAGAAGGCATTCGTTTTGTAAAGCTCGACATGCCGTTCACGATGACATCGGAACGTTTCCANGTTCACGACGCCCGCATGAGTGGTCCGGCTTTTGGCCTGACTGTGAAAGGGCAGATTGACCTGAAGGACGGTATCATGGACCTGAACGGTACCGTCGTGCCCGCCTACACAATCAATTCCATTCTGGGCAANGTGCCGATCCTGGGTGACATCATTGTCGGGCGCGAAGGCGAGGGCATTTTTGCGGCAACCTATGCAATGCGAGGCCCCACATCCGCCCCCACGACGACGGTCAATCCGCTGGCGGCGTTGGCACCCGGCTTTTTACGCCGGTTGTTTGAGTTTGGCGATACAATGGAACCGGAGAAAGAGGCACCATCAACCCCGCCGGTCTCCGCACCTGTGTCGCCTGCATCCCCTGTGTCACCTGTATCACCGGAGCCGGAAGAGCCTCAAGTGGCACCCTCCAGCCCCTGAGTTAAGTCTTCCAGGGTCTTGAGTAAGGAAAGAGCAGGCCGTTTATTCACGCTGGAGCTTGGCAGGTGAAAACGATATGCTGCGCACACCTGTCTGAAAGGCGTTGCACAAAAGCCCGAACGGACAGGTCGAAATACAAACCGGAAGGAGAAATTTGTGATTGTTCTTTTGTCTCAGCTGGCTGGTGTTCGCTGTTAGACGAGCTGGATGCGGCATGATGAGGGACGAAGTGTCCCCACCTGCACCTTGTCTTTCTACACCAGTGGAATGTCGGATTTCATTGTCGCTCGAATATCTCTTCGGGCGTTGCGTGGTCCGGCACTGTTTTTATCTGCCCGACATACGTCGCGGCGGGAGCTGGTGATTACAAGATGACAACTCAAATTTCTGAACAAACTTCCGACCTGGCCGAACTGGGTTGGGGCAACTTTTTCACATCGCAATTGCTATCAGACGCATTGATGAACCTTACACCGGCACGGGTGAAGGCTGTTCATCGCAATCGACTTGAAGTCATCGGTGTTGGCTTTGAGCGAATGGTGCCCCCTTTCTCACCAAATGAAGGTGAACTGACACCGGTCACAGTGGGAGATTGGTTGCTCCTTGATGTCGAGACTTTTCGCCCGCTGCATCTTTTGGAGAGAAAAAGTCTCGTCAAGCGCCGTGCTGTGGGAAAGGCCGCGACGGAACAATTGATTGCGGCCAACATTGACACCTTGTTTATCGTGACCTCCTGCAATCTGGACTTCAATGTGGCGCGGCTTGAGCGCTATTTGGCGCTGGCGCACGAGGCAGGCGTTATCCCGGTTCTGGTGCTCACCAAAGCAGATCTGGCCGAGGAGGGGGTGGAGACTTACCTCGATGCAGCCCGCGAGTTGGAGCGGGGATTGGTCGTCGAAGTTCTGGATGCACGAGACAAGGCCACGGTCCAGTGCCTGGCACCCTGGTGCGGGCGGGGGCAGACGGTTGCTTTTGTCGGCTCGTCGGGTGTCGGTAAATCGACCCTCATCAACAGTCTGAAGGGGGGCGACGAGATCGCGACAGGCGCTATTCGCGAGGACGATGCGAAAGGACGGCACACAACAACGGGTCGCACCCTTTATCGACTGGCGGGTGGCGGCTGGCTGGTGGATACACCGGGGATGCGCGAACTTCAATTGACGGAGGTTGAAGCCGGAATTGAAGAAGTTTTCGCTGATCTCATAGATATCGCGGCTGAATGTCGTTTTAGCGATTGCCAGCATCAGTCAGAACCGGGATGCGCGATACAGGCGGCAATGGCTTCCGGTGTATTGGAGGAGGCGCGTTACAAGCGATGGCAGAAGCTGAGAGCCGAAGACGCGCGCAATACAGCCACGCTGGCCGAACGGCGGGACCAGGGGCGCAAGTTTGGCAAAATGGTCAAAAAGGCGAAGAAAGACAAAGCCCATTGGCGTGACGACTGAGACAAGATGGCCCGGCAATGTGCCGGGCCATCTTGTTTGTGGGCGTTTGCTATTTCGCGTTTTCGTCCCAGTACATGGCTTCAATCTTGTGCCCGTCCAGGTCGTAGACAAAGCAGCCATAATATCCGGGGCCATAGTCACTGCGCGGGCCCGCCGCGCCATCATCGCTGGCACCTGCCGCAAGCGCGACTTTGTAGAACTCATCAACTTCCGCTTTGGAACGCGCCATGAAACCAAAATGGACGCCATTGGCTGTATTCGCTTTGCCTCCATTGTGTGGCGGATGAACCCAGAATTCCGGGAAGAGCTTGCCGTAGGCAACAGCTGTCGGGTGCTCCAGAATGCGCTTGGCCCCGATCGTCGCAAGCACCGTGTCATAGAAGGCGACCGCCTTGTCGAAATTGTTCGTGCCCACCGAAACATGGGACATGATGCTGGGGTTTTCGTCTGACATGTTTTCCTCCTGCGGAAATATGTTCCCGTTGATCTTCTGTGATCAGAAGATACGTGGCTTTTTCGCCGATACCAGAGCGTGGGCACCCACTCCTGACAGGAGATGTCAGGAGTGGGTGGAAAAGCGAAGCACTCGCAATGCTGATGAAGGCCACTCCGGACAGGCGCATACCTGAGCCGGGATCCATAAGGCCCGCTCTACATAAAGTGTCACCCCCGGGCTTGTTCCGGGGGTCCAAGAGCGATGCGCGCAGGTTTTTGGATTTGGCTCTGGATTGCCGGAACAAGTCCGGCAATGACGACAGAAAGGAAGGAAGTTTTGATGGTGCACGTCCGGGCTTGGCACCATTGTTTCTCGTTCCAGATCGCAACCATTNTCAGGCGTCATCCCGGACNGGCGTATGCCTNAGCCGGGATCCATAAGGCCCGNTCGACATAANGNGTCACCCNCGGNCTTGTTCCGGGGGTCCANGNGCGATGCGCGCAGGNTTNNGNACCTNGCTCTGGATTGCCGCCGCTACGATGGTCCTAAAGACAAAGTGTGCTCANACNCCNTTCAGCAGTACGTGTTTTTTCTTGCCAAGTGAAAGTTTGATCACGCCATCAGCGGTCACGTCATTCTGGGAAAGTGTNGCCCGCTCGTCAGCAACAGCAACATCGTTCACGCGGGCTCCGCCACCCTTGATCTGTCGGCGGGCCTCGCCATTTGAGGCGCAAAGGCCGGCNGTGACAAAGGCGCTCAACACGCCAAGGCCCGCTTCNAGTTCGTGCNCCNCAATCTCAACCGTTGGCAGGTNGGCGCTAATAGCGCCTTGCTCAAAGGCCACGCGGGCGGTTTCTGCCGCCTTGTCAGCCTCGGTGCGCCCATGGGCCATGGCCGTGGCNTCCGTCGCGAGCACTTTTTTTGCGTCGTTCAACTCAGCGCCTTCGAGCACTTCAAGGCGTGCNACCTCGTCCAGCGGCANCTCCGTGAAGAGACGAAGGAACTTGCCGACATCAGCATCTTCCGTGTTGCGCCAGTATTGCCAGTAATCATAAGGCGACAACATGTCGGCATTNACCCAGACAGCGCCATTGGCGGTCTTGCCCATTTTCCCACCGGAGGATGTCGTGAGCAGATTGGTGGTAAGGCCGAGTAGAGACACGCCCTCGGCACGTCGGCCAAGTTCGATCCCGTTGACAATATTGCCCCACTGGTCTGACCCGCCCATTTGCAGTACGCAGCCGAAACGCTTGTTCAGCTCCACAAAATCATAAGCCTGAAGGATCATGTAGTTGAATTCGAGGAAGGAAAGAGATTGCTCCCGGTCAAGCCGGAGCTTCACACTGTCAAATGACAGCATCCGGTTGACNGAGAAATGGCGGCCATAATCCCGCAGGAAATCAATGTACTGCAATTGGTCAAGCCAATCGCGATTGTTGACCATGATCGCCTCATCNGGANCTTCCCCGAAGCTCAGGAANCGATCAAAGACAGACCGGATGCCGACAAGATTTTGTTCAATAATCTCGTCCGTCAGCAACGGGCGCGCNTCGTCCTTGAAGGACGGATCACCAATCCGGGTGGTCCCGCCACCCATCAGGGCAATTGGGCGATGGCCGGTTTTTTGCAGCCAGCGCAGCATCATGATTTGAATCAGATGTCCTGCATGGAGGGAGGGGGCCGTGCAATCGAACCCGGCATACCCCGTGACGGTGCCGCTTGAGAGTTGCTTGTCCAGCATCTCAAAGTCGGAGCACTGGGCGATAAAGCCGCGCTCTTCCATCACGTTCAGAAAATCGGATTTGTAACTGCTCATTGAACCGGCCAATATTTGTCGTAGAAGTGCCGCTTGGGTGCGCGGCTGAAGTGGGTGTATCACGGATTGAGGCTAAAAGATCAAGGTCTCAAGGCAGGGGTAAAAGGTAAATGGCTGAGTTGATGCGGGTAATTGGGCTGATGAGCGGCACATCCATGGATGGGATCGACATCGCNCTGCTCGAAACCGACGGTGAAGAGATTGTGCGGCGGGGACCTTCGCAGGCATTCGCCTATTCTTCCCAGGAGCGCGCGTTGCTGCGCCGTGCGATCGAAGCCGCTGCCAAATGGCCGGCACGCGCGCCGGCACCTGANGTNATTTCCGTCGCAGAAGCACATGTTACCGACGCGCATGGTGCTGCAATCGAACAATTTATGAAAGCGCAGGCCTTAACACCCGCGCAGGTGGATCTCATCGGATTTCATGGGCAGACCGTGCTCCATCAGCCCGATCAAAGGCGAACCGTGCAATTGGGGAACGGCCACGACCTGGCGCGGCGAATTGGNATTGATGTCGTGTATGACTTTCGCGCGGCAGATGTGGCGGCGGGCGGNGAAGGCGCNCCCTTTGCACCGCTCTATCATCGGGCACTGGCNGCAAGCCTTGCAGGNGACAAACCGGTGGCCATCTTGAACCTGGGCGGTGTCGGGAATGTCACCTGGCTTGGAGCGGATGGGACCATACTCGCCTTTGATACCGGCCCGGCAAACGGCCTGATTGACGACTGGGTGTCCGAGCACGGGGCAGGCCATTANGATGAAGATGGTCGGATTGCCGCNTCAGGCAACGTAAATGATGANATNCTGGCGGCCATGCTGGATCAACCGTTTTTTGAAGTTGTGCCGCCTAAGTCATTGGATAGGTTGGATTTTTCACTGGNCCCTGTAAGNGGGCTTTCNTTGGCGGATGGCGCGGCAACGCTTACCGCATTCACGGCCGCTTGTGTCGCGCGGGCATGTGAGCATCTGGCATCAAAGCCCGATCATTGGATTGCGTGTGGCGGCGGGCGCAAGAACCCGACANTGATGCGTGCGTTGCAGGCGCGTTTGGGCGCTACAGTCGATACGGCCGAAGCCGTGGGATGGCGCGGCGATGACATTGAGGCGGAGGCGTTTGCCTATCTCGCTGTGCGTTCCAGAAGAGGNCTGCCCTTGAGCGTGCCGGGAACAACAGGTGTCCCCGCGCCGCAACTGGGCGGCGTGTTTGCCGCCGCCCGTAAAGCGTAGAAACCTTACTCGGCTTTGGCTTCGGCTACTGCGGCCATGCGCTTGTCGAGATAAGTGCCGACAGTGCCACTCAGATCTTCAAGCCGGTCGTCGTAAAAATGGTTCGCGCCGGCAACCGACTGATGCTCGATCACGATGCCTTTTTGTGTTTTCAGGCGTTCCACCAGGCGAAGGACATCGCCTTCGGGGGCAACCTGATCAACGCTGCCNGATACAATCAGCCCGGAGGACGGGCAGGGTGCCAGGAATGAGAAATCATACATGTTGGCTGGTGGCGCGACGGAGATGAAACCATCAATCTCCGGGCGGCGCATCAGCACCTGCATACCAATCCATGCGCCGAAAGAGAAACCGGCAATCCAGCATTGCGGGGCCTCAACGTGCTGGGATTGCAGCCAGTCGAGCGCCGTGGCCGCGTCAGACAATTCGCCAATGCCGCCGTCAAATGCACCCTGGCTGCGCCCAACCCCGCGAAAGTTGAAGCGCAACACGGAAAAACCCCGGTCAACGAACAATTGATAAAGCGAGAAAGCAACCGGGTTGTTCATCGTCCCGCCAAACTGCGGATNCGGATGCAGCACGAGAGCCAGCGGCGCATTCTTTTTCTGGCTGATATGGTAACGACCTTCAAGTCGTCCGGCGGGACCGTTGAAAATGACTTCCGGCATCTTTGTCCTAATTCCTCAAACTCAAATATTGGCAGGAAACTGCCAAAAAAGGGCGACGATCTCAAACCCGAGAGTANTTGTCGGCTATTTTTGCTGACAAAATGGTTGAAAAAGCCTAATAGTTGACTACCTAACTCGGAGATTGTCGCTGAAAGCGATGACGCAGCCGATTTCGATAATCCCTGTCCCGAGTACAGCAGGGCCGACCGGAATGGGCCGTTACTTACCACAGTAGACCGCTATTTGCGCAAGAAAATGGTCATCAGATGTTTGATCCCGTTNCGGGCATCGTTTGAAAGCCGTTCTGATCGCCGGATAAAGCGGTCTCCGCCCGCGCAGCGCGGCTTCAAAGGGCCGCGCACCAAAGGGTCTGAAACTGTGGTTGCGATGGGCAGCTTCGTCCCGAACGGGGCAGCGGAAGGAGAATATTGTGAGATTGACCACAAAAGGCCGATACGCCGTGATGGCCATGGCAGATTTGGCAAAGCACGCTAAAGGAAAGCCGGTTTCGCTGGCGGATATCGCCTCCCGACAGGAAATCTCTTTGTCCTATCTGGAGCAATTGTTTGCCCGNCTGCGCCGNGCGGGGCTCGTAAAGTCCGTCCGGGGNCCGGGTGGCGGCTATTTNCTGGCGCGTGAACTCGACGAAACCAGAATTTCAGACATTATNCTGTCCGTGGATGAGCCCATGGTCGCAACCAGATGCAAGTCCGGTTCGCCGAACGGTTGCCTCTCGGACGGCTCGCGTTGTCTGACCCATGANCTTTGGGACGAACTGGGGCANCAGATTCACCTTTTCCTGAGCAGCGTATCTCTGGGTGATGTGATGGCTGGCCGGGTTCGCCGCCAGGGAGATGGTAAACCGGATTTGCCCGCAAATTTCCTTGATGTGGCGGATTGACCTCTGGTCCTAAGGACTTGGGACGACTAGAAGAACCTGAAGATTGCCAGGCACCGGACAAAATGAGAGTGCTTGGTCGCAATCCCTCGAAGCGATAAAGGGCCCACCTGTGATGGCCAACAAGCGCATATATCTGGACCATAACGCAACTGCCCCCATCCGGGCAGAGGCGCGGGCCGCGATGAATGCGGTGCTGAATGAGACCGGCAATGCGTCCTCTGTGCATGGAGAAGGACGCAGGGCCCGCGCGATTGTTGAGACNGCGCGCAACGAAGTTGCAGCGCTTCTCGGCGTGAAAGCAGACGGCGTCACNTTTACAAGTGGCGGGACAGAGGCAAACCATCTGGCTATGGCGCAAGCCAAACCAAGGGGCGCGACGGCAATCCTGATTTCAACGGTAGAGCATCTGGCGCTNGTNGAGGCTGCCGGGCTTGCCGCCCGGGAAACGGGCTTACCCGTTCTGCAGGCACCGGTGACAGGCGACGGCGTGGTTGATCGTATAGCGTTTCGTTCATTGCTTGACGGGGCGGGCGAAAGACCCTTCGTCTCCATCATGTCGGCCAACAACGAGACCGGTGTCGTACAGCCGATTGCAGAGCTTGCGGCACAGGTGAAGGAGACAGGCGGCATCTTCCACACCGATGCCTCGCAGTCTGCAGGTAAAATGCCGTTCGATCTCGCGGCGCTGGGTGTGGATATGGCGACCCTGTCAGCCCACAAAATGGGTGGCCCGCAAGGTGTAGGTGCACTGGTGCAGCGGCACGACGATACAATCGTTGCACGCCAGACGGGTGGCGGTCAGGAGCGGGGCCGTCGTTCCGGTACTGAAAACCTGATGGGTATCGCTGGCATGGGAGCGGCCGCAACAGCCGTGGCTCGCCTTGACCTGGCTCAGGCGGCGGCGGAGATGGCGGCTCGCCGTGCCGCATTTGAAGCAAAGTTGCAGGCGGCGAGCGCGGAGACTGTCATTTTTGGGAACGCAGTCGAGCGTCTTNCAAACACGATTTCATTCGCCGCCCCGGACCTGAAAGCAGAAACGCTTTTAATGCAGTTCGATCTCGCAGGGTTTGCACTGAGCGCGGGGTCGGCCTGTTCGTCAGGCAAGGTGGCGCGTTCGCACGTTCTGACGGCAATGGGTATTGAAGCCGGTTTGGCAAGCGGTGCCCTGCGCGTGAGTTTTGGATNAGAGACTACAGATGAAGAGCTTGAATTGTTTGCCGACGCATGGGCGCGTTATGCAGGCAAGGGCAGGCAGAAGACAGCTGCAACACAATCTGTTGCAGCGGAAGGATGAGTGATGGCCGCTACCCGTGAAACAGTGGAAGCCGTTGACGAAGCTGTCGGCAAGTACAAATACGGTTTCTCTACCGATATTGAATCCGACAAAGCCCCCAAAGGGCTGAACGAGGACACGGTACGTTTCATCTCNGCAAAGAAGAACGAGCCGGCCTGGTTGCTTGAGTGGCGCCTGGACGCGTTTCGGCGCTGGCAGACGATGGAAGAACCGGAGTGGGCGAAAGTTCATTATCCGAAGATCGACTATCAGGATGCCTATTATTATGCGGCCCCGAAATCCGATGATGACAGGCCCAAAAGCCTGGACGAAGTCGATCCAAAACTGCTGGAGACATACGAAAAACTTGGCATCCCTCTGGTGGAGCAGATGGCACTGGCCGGTGTCGCTGTAGACGCGGTATTTGACAGTGTTTCAGTGGCGACAACCTTTAAAGCCAAATTGAAGGAAGCCGGGGTTATTTTCTGTTCGTTCTCCGAAGCCGTGCAGGAATATCCGGAGCTTGTGAAGCAANATCTGGGGACCGTTGTTCCACCATCCGATAATTACTTCGCGACGCTTAACTCGGCAGTCTTTTCGGACGGGTCGTTCGTTTTCGTNCCCAAGGGCGTTCGGTGCCCGATGGAATTGTCGACTTATTTCCGCATCAACGAAAAGGATACGGGTCAGTTTGAGCGTACCTTGATCATCGTTGAGGACGGGGCCTACGTCTCCTATCTGGAAGGCTGTACAGCACCGATGCGCGACGAAAACCAGCTGCATGCCGCCGTTGTGGAACTGGTTGCGCTGGATGATGCTGAAATCAAGTATTCCACGGTGCAGAACTGGTATCCGGGTGATGAAGAAGGTCGCGGTGGCATCTATAATTTTGTGACCAAGCGTGGCGACTGTCGTGGCGTAAATGCCAAAATCTCCTGGACCCAGGTTGAAACCGGTTCGGCTGTGACGTGGAAATATCCAAGTTGCATTTTGCGCGGCGACAATTCGGTCGGCGAATTCTACTCGATTGCGATTTCAAACAATCTGCAACAGGTGGATAGTGGAACCAAGATGATCCATCTGGGGAAAAACACGTCGAGCCGGATTATTTCCAAAGGCATTTCGGCAGGACGGTCTTCCTCTACCTATCGGGGGCTTGTGTCTGTGCACAAGAAAGCCGAAGGCGCACGGAACTTCACACAATGCGACAGCTTGCTGATCGGTGACAAATGTTCGGCACACACTGTGCCTTATATTGAGAGTAAAAACCCGTCAGCCATTCTGGAACACGAGGCGACAACGTCCAAGTTGAGCGACGATCAGCTTTTCTACTGTATGCAGCGTGGGCTGAATGCGGAGGAAGCTGTAGCTCTCCTGGTAAACGGTTTCTGCCGCGACGTGCTGCAAAAACTACCGATGGAATTTGCGGTGGAAAGCCAGAAATTGATCAACATTTCACTGGAAGGCAGTGTCGGCTGACGCTGGCAGAGCCCGAAAGACGGAGAAGAAAATGACAACGCCACTTCTGGAAATTCGTGACCTGCATGTCACCATCAAAAGCGAAGGTAAGGAAATCCTGAAAGGGATTTCGCTCACCATTCCCGAAGGTGAAGTGCACGCAATTATGGGGCCGAACGGCTCCGGCAAAAGCACGCTTTCCAACGTCCTGGCCGGGCGCGAAGATTATGAAATCACATCGGGTCATATTCTTTACAAGGGCAAGGACCTGACCGAACTCGCGATTGAAGAGCGCGCGGCGGCAGGCATCTTCCTTGCGTTTCAGTATCCGACTGAAATTCCCGGCGTGACCACAATGACCTTTCTGAAAACGGCGGTGAATGCCCAGCGCAAGGCACGGGGCGAAGATGAGCTGAATGCCGTTGAGTTTCTCAAACTCGTGCGGGCGAAAGCCAAGAGCCTGAATGTCAGCGAAGACATGTTGAAGCGTCCGTTGAATGTTGGTTTCTCCGGCGGCGAAAAAAAGCGCGCCGAGACGTTACAAATGTCTCTCTTCGAGCCTGCGCTGGCGGTGCTGGATGAGACAGACAGCGGTCTGGACATTGATGCACTGAAAGTGGTGGCCGAGGGCGTGAACGCATTGCGCGCGCCCAACCGTTCCATGATCGTGATTACACACTACCAGCGCCTGCTTGATTACATCGTGCCGGACCATGTGCATGTGCTGGCGCAGGGACGGATTATTCGTTCCGGCGGCAAGGAGCTCGCACTGGAACTTGAAGAAACAGGCTATGCCGGAATTGTTGAGAGTGCCGCATGAGTGATCGCGCGCTTGCATATCTGAAGGAAGTTGCCGTAGCGAAGGGTGAGCCGGCGTGGCTCGACAAGCGTCGCAAGGCGGCGCGGGCAAGTTTTGCGGATGCCGGCTTCCCGCATCGGCGGATCGAGGCGTGGCGCTATACTGACCTCGCTCGCCTGATGGACAAGACCGACTGGAAGCCTGCACAGCCTGAAACAGGGGCAATCCTGCCGCCTGAAGGGAGAAGCAATCCCTTTGGTGGCATTGAAAGCTGGAAGCTGATCTTCGTAAACGGCTTTTTCCGCGCTGACTTGTCTGATCTTGCGGCCTTACCGGAAGGATTGGAAATCACATCATTGGGGCAGGCGCTGGCCGCTGGCACCAAGTTTGAAAGTATTTTCGATGCAACTGGGCCGGAAGCCATCGGCTCCCTTGCGGATCTGAATGCGGCCTGCGCCCGCGATGGGGCAGTCATCCGTGTGAAGGCGGGCGTCAAGCTTGAGAAACCACTTGAGCTGATCCACTACACGACCAAAGGGGATGGCTGCGCATCGCATTTGCGGCATATCGTTGAACTGGGACAAGACGCGTCGCTGTCTGTGCTGGAAGCGCAGATCGGTTGGGGTGGTCATTATCTGGCAGACCGGTTCATGCATGTGAACTTGCAGGCACGTTCAAATTTGACCCATGTGCGGGTGGAGGATGAGGACACACAGGCACTACATCTGACAACCTTGCTCGCAGAAATTGAAGCGGACGCGAACTACAAGGCGACAACGCTTGCCCTGGGCGGGCGCGCGGGACGCATGCAATCTGCCATACGCTTCAAGGGCGAGGGGGGCAATGCCGTCAGCGACACGGCCTATCTGTTGCGCGCAGACCAGCATTTGGACACGACCATGGTCGCCGATCATGCCGTACCGGCTTGTAATAGTGCCGCTCAGGCAAAAGGCGTGCTGGCTGGCCGTGCGACGGGTGTTTTCCAAAGTAAAGTTGTTGTAGCGCCAGGTGCGCAGAAGAGCGATGCACGCCAGATGAGCAATGCACTGCTGCTGTCACGCGATGCGGCGATGAACGCCAAGCCGGAGTTGGAAATTTATGCCGACGACGTGCAATGCGCGCATGGCAGCACAATTGGTGAACTGGACGGGGATGCGCTTTTCTATCTTCGTTCCCGCGGCATTGAAGAACCGATAGCCCGGCAGCTTCTGATTTCTGCTTTTCTGGCTGAGGTGCTGGAGAATGTGCCGGAGGAACTGGGGCGGGAGCCATTGCGTGCACGCGCGGAAAACTGGTTTGAAACAGATGCAGAAAAAGGTGGAAGCGCATGAATGCGATTAATCCACAGACAAATCCTGACCGGGCAGGTACGCGGCCTTTTGATGTCGATGCCGTCCGTGCGGACTTTCCCATTCTCGCGCGCGAAGTATATGGAAAGCCTCTGGTCTATCTCGATAATGCGGCCTCCGCGCAAAAGCCGAAGGTTGTGATCGATGCGATACGTGACGCTTATGAGAATGAATACGCTAACGTACACAGAGGGCTTCATTATCTGTCAAACGCGGCAACGCAGCGGTTTGAGGATGCACGCGAAAGTGTCCGTCGCTTTTTAAACGCATCCTCGCCGGATGAGGTGATTTTCACAAGCGGTGCAACAGACAGTATCAACCTTGTGGCAGACAGTCTTGGTGCCGATATCAAGGAAGGAGATGAAATCATTCTCTCCGTCCTTGAGCACCATTCCAATATTGTGCCCTGGCATTATCTGCGCGAACGCAAAGGCGCGGTCCTGAAATGGGTGCCCGTAAGTGACGACGGAGACCTGCTGGTTGAAGAGTATGAGAAGCTTTTCAGCTCGCGTACAAAACTGGTTGCCATGACAGCCATGTCGAATGCAATCGGTACGGTTACGCCGATTAAAGAGATGATTGAAACGGCGCACAGGCAAGGGGTGCCGGTTCTGGTGGATGCAAGCCAGCGCGCTGTGCATCTGCCGATCGATGTTCAGGATCTGGATTGTGATTTCCTGGCGATTACCGGTCACAAGCTTTATGGGCCGAGCGGGATCGGTGTCCTTTACGGGAAGCGGAACCTGCTGGCCAGCATGCGCCCCTATCGGGGGGGGGGTGAGATGATCCGTGAAGTGACGATGGAAAATGTCACTTACGGAGAGCCTCCCCATCGTTTTGAAGCAGGAACACCCGCCATCGTGCCAGCCATCGGACTGGGGGTTGCGCTCGACTATATGGCAAGCTTCGGCATGGACGCTATTGCGGCGCACGAGGCGGAACTGTTGGCCTATGGTACAGAGCGGTTATCAGAGATTAATTCCCTGAAACTGGTAGGGACTAGTGCAAATAAGGGAGCGATCCTCTCTTTTATTGTGGAAGGTGCGCACCCACATGACATATCAACAGTGATCGACCGCGCTGGTGTGGCCGTTCGCGCGGGTCATCATTGCGCCCAACCGGCGATGGACAGGTTTGGTGTCACAGGCACCTGTCGTGCATCTTTTTCGATGTATAATACAAAAGCAGAAGTGGATGCGCTGGCAGAGGCTATCGGAAACGCGATTAAGTTTTTCGGATAACATTCAGCGTAGAGTGTCAGGCAAATGGTGGTTGAGATGAGCGAAAATCTGCCGATGGACGAAACCTCGGAAACGGTAACCCAGACGGAGACGGCTGACGCTGTCGCTGAACCATCGGTCTCGGCAATTCCGGCGGATGAACTGGCCCGTCTGACGGATGACCTGATTGGCGCTATCAAGACGGTTTACGACCCTGAAATCCCGGTGGATATATATGAACTGGGCCTGATCTACCGGATCGATGTGTCCGACGAGCGGGATGTAGAGGTCGATATGACGTTGACCGCACCGGGCTGTCCCGTTGCGGGAGAAATGCCAGGCTGGGTTGCAGACGCTATCCGCTCGGTAGACGGTGTCGGGGATGTGGAGGTGAACCTTGTGTTCGACCCTCCCTGGGATCCGGGCCGGATGACCGATGAGGCGCGTGTGGCACTGAACATGTTTTGAGTTGAATGTACTGAGCTGGAGAGAGGTACATGACGACAGTAAGAGAAAGACCAAAGGCCGTTACACTGACGGAACGCGCGGCGGAGCGCGTAAAAGCCATTATGGCCAATGCTGAGAAAAACTATGTCGGTGTCCGCATCGGCGTGGAAAAAGGTGGTTGCGCCGGCATGGCCTACACGATGGACTATGCGGAAGATATCGCGGCTCTTGATGAAGTGATCGAAGACAAGGGGGTCCGGATTTTGATCGACCCGAAGGCGATTTTGTTCCTCATCGGCACGGAAATGGATTGGGAACAGGAGAAGTTTACATCCGGTTTCAAGTTCAACAACCCAAACGTGACGGATGCCTGCGGCTGTGGTGAGAGCTTTACGATCACACCAGCCATCAAGAACTGATCGGACAGGTCAGACGTTCAGCAAAAAGGCCACTCCTGTGAGTGGCCTTTTTCTTTGTCTCGGCATTGAGGCTCATTTGCCCGTGAAATTCGCCGGGCGCTTTTCAAGAAACGCTTTCACGCCTTCCTTGAAGTCAGCACTTCGTCCGGCATCGCGCTGCAATTGCCGCTCCAGATTGATTTGTTCTTCATACGTATTATCGTCGCTTTCCCAATAAAGTTTGCGAATGAGACCAAGCGAGAAGGGGCCATCGGCAAGGGAGCGGGCGATGGTCTGCGTTTCAGCTTTCAACTGATCGTCTTCAAACACGCGGTTAACAAGGCCCCATTGTAGTGCCGTTTCAGCAGGCAGCTTGTCTCCCATAAGAGAAAGCTCCATGGCACGGGCGCGACCAATCAGACGTGGCAACAACCAGGTGGACCCGCCATCCGGCACCAGGCCAATCCGGCGAAAGGCCTGGAGGAAATAGGATGACTTGGCACACAGAACCATATCACCCATCAACGCGAAGCTCATGCCGACACCAGCCGCCGGGCCGTTGACGGATGTGACGAACGGGACATGCAAATTACGCAGTCGGCGCAGAAAGGGGTGATAGGCCGTCTCAAGAGCAGAACCGGCATCAGGGCGGGATGGCGCATTGTCACCATCTGCCCGTCCTTGAAGGTTGGCGCCGGTGCAAAACCCGCGACCTTCTCCGGTCATGATCAGGCAGCGGACCTGTGAAGCCGGATCTTCCACAACATCCATGGCATCGCCCAGTCCTTTGAGCATCTCCATGGAAACAGCATTCATCACTTCAGGGTGGTTGAGCGTGAGTGTGGCAAGCCCGTCTTCAATGCTCAGTTTGACGCGTTCAAATTCCATATTGGTCTCCCATTGTCATTCTAATGTCAGATACCAGCCTTGTTTCAGGCCGAGAATTCCGGTTCTTTTTTCTTGAGAAAGGAAATAACCCCTTCGCGAAAATTCGGGTGGTCACCCAGCATGCCTTGGGTGTCGCGTTCGTAATCAAGCTGTTCCGACAGGCTGTTGTGTGCTGAAAGATCAAGCGCCTTCTTTATCTCGCCAAATGCATTGGAAGGGCCAGCCGCCAACTGCCGGGCATAGGCCATGGCATGCTCCATAAGCTTGTCATCGTCTACGCACTCATAGATGAGCCCCCAGTCTGCGGCTGTCTCAGCCGGGAGTTTGTTGCCAAGTAACGCCAGCGCGCGCGCGCGGGCGCGGCCGACAAGACGGGGGACAAACCAGGTACATCCCATGTCGGGTATCAGCGCAAGTCGCGGACCAAAAACCTGCACGAATGTGGCTGCCCGCGCGGCAATAACGATATCCCCGGCTAAGGCCAGTCCAACACCACCGCCTGCCGTCATGCCGTTGACGGCCGTGATAACGGGTTTGCCAACTTCAGCAAGCTCCCGCACCATGGGATTGAAACCGATATCCATGCCGTGCGCCACGCGCTGACCCTGGCTCATCGTATCATCGCCCACCACGCCATCTGCAAGGTCAGCCCCGGCGCAAAAGCCGCGCCCGCTGCCGGTAATCAGCAGAACACGGGCGGTTTCGTCCGCGGCAAACTGGGCGACGGCCTCGCGCACATCGGCAATCATCTGCGTATTGATGCTGTTGAGCACCTTGGGCCGGTTGAGCGTGAGCTGCGCCACGCCATCAACGGTGTCATAGAGAATGGTTTCCATCTGTCCTCACCAATTTGTTTGGCGTGACATTAATCCGGCAAACCGGCAGATGGAAGGATTCAGCGTCCCGGCGCGACGGAAACGTTGAAAGGCGAGGGGAGCGCGACGTCACCCTCGCGGAAAAATCATGCAGAAATACGCTCTTCTTCGGCGCTGTCGCCGTCAGATTTGATAACGCGGTTCCGGCCTTCTTCCTTGGCCCGGTAAAGCGCTTTGTCGGCGCGTTCAATCATCGTCTGGGGCGTGTCACCCAGTACAAACTGGGTAATGCCAAATGACATGGTTACCTTGCCGAGATTCTCACCGGTTGATTTTTTGACCAGCTCACGGGACTGGATCGTCTCGCGAATATGATTGGCAAGTTTCACGGCATCATCGACAACCGTGTTTGGCAAGATCATCGCAAACTCCTCGCCGCCATAACGTGCGGGTGTGTCTTGCCCCTTCACATTGCCGTCAAGGCAACGTCCAACCAGACGGAGAACCTGATCCCCCGCCTGATGACCAAACGTGTCGTTGAATTTCTTGAAAAAATCGATGTCTGCCATCGCCAGACAAAGTGGCTCACCATTTTGTGCGGCGGCTGTCACCTGTGTAAGGAGGACTTCGTCAAACGCTTTGCGGTTGGAAATGCCGGTCAGCTGATCGGTCATGGCTTCATTGCGCGCTTGGGCCAGGTTGGTCCGAAGTTCTTCCACTTCCTGTTTCGACTGGGTGAGGCGTTCTTCGAGTGCGCGGGAGCGTTTCTCCATCTGCTTGGTTGCCGCAACCACGGTGTCTACAACCCGACCAAGGTCTGCTGCCGAGATTTCACTGGAAAGGGCGGCGCTGACCCCTTGCATGCTTTTACCGAACATATTGGTGTCGCCGCTGGCGGTCGCAATAATTTCCAGAACGCTGTCCATTTTACCGGTCAACTGATCGCTGGCGGATGTTGTGGAATTCGTAAGGGCGATCTGAGGCGCGTTAACGAGCTCATCCAGCTCATGAATGAAGGTTTCATCGAAAGGCTGCCCTTCGCCAAGTCGATCATTGATCCTGGTCGTGAGGGCAGGGTTCTGGCCGGCGGCGTACGTATACCAGACACTGTAGGCAGAGGGGGTCGGGTCAACCTGATATTCGTCCATAAGACGCATGGCTTCCATGCCATAACTGGCTGCCGCTGAATGTTGGTCGTCTGACGACACGTTCAATCCCCCGAAATACGCGTAATGGATACAACACCCAAATTCTACGGACCGACTGTTACGCGAGAGTAAACCTTTGGGTCTTCAACCGGGTGGAATATACGTTTTTGGTGGAAAAAGACGCGAAATTGGCGGGGATTAACCGATTTTCTGGCGAAACAGCCGCATGAATGCTAGCCTTTATACCGAATTAAGATGGCGGTTGATCACATGTTGAACAAGCCCATCATAAAACAGGAAAGACTGTGGCCCGCTTCAAAAAGCGGCGGAAACCCATAATGGGAGGGTCAAAATGAGCGTAGCAGAAGAGAACAGAAGCGAAGATTCGGCATCGGCCGGGGCGGCTATCCGAGAGATCGTCGAACGCCAACGTGCAGCACATATTCGTGAAGGCGCCCCCAGTGCCGAGCGGCGCATCGAATGGATTGACCGCGCGATCGCCCTTCTGGTGGACAATCAGAAAGAAATTGCAGAGGCCATGGCCTCCGACTTCGGCCATAGAAGCATTGAGCAATCTCTGCTGACAGACATTATGGGGTCCATCGGACCACTCAAGCATGCCAAAAAACATCTGCGCAACTGGATGAAGCCGGAAAAACGCAAAGTGATGTTCCCACTCGGCCTTTTTGGTGCGAAAGCGCGCATCGAATACCAGCCCAAAGGCGTTGTCGGCGTCATTTCCCCGTGGAATTTCCCGATCAATCTGACCTTTGTGCCACTGGCGGGTATTTTTGCCGCGGGCAACCGGGCAATCATCAAACCATCGGAGTTTACACCGGCAACGTCAGAACTGATGGCCCGTATGTTCCGCGAAGCCTATGACGAAACCGAAGTAGCCGTCGTAACGGGTGGCCCGGCTGTCGGTGAGGCGTTTTCGCGGCAGCCGTTCGACCATTTGCTTTTCACAGGCGCGACGTCCATCGCGTATCATGTCATGCGGGCGGCAGCAGAAAACCTCGTCCCTCTGACATTGGAACTGGGCGGAAAGTCTCCGGTAATCGTATCGAAATCTGCACCGATTGAAGAAGCCGCCGCCAAGATCATGACGGGCAAAACCATGAATGCGGGGCAGATTTGCCTGGCACCGGATTATGTTTTTGTACCTGAAAGCAAAGTGGATGCATTTGTCGATGCAGCACAAAAGTCCGTCAAAAAAATGTATCCGACGATCAAAGACAATCCTGACTACACTTCCATCGTCAACCAGCGTCATTTTGACCGGCTGAATTCTTATGTGGATGATGCACGCGCGAAGGGCGCGAAGATTGTTGAGATCAATCCTGCAAATGAAGATTTCTCGCAACAGCCGCATCACAAGATTGCGCCTACCCTGGTTTTGAACCCGACCGAAGATATGAAAATCATGCAGGATGAGATTTTTGGTCCTCTTCTGCCGGTTAAAACCTACAAGGACGCGGACGACACGATCGACTATATCAACGCTAACGACCGACCATTGGGCCTCTATTACTTTGGTGAAGACAAGGCTGAGGAAAACAAGGTCCTGACAAAAACCACTTCAGGTGGCGTCACCGTGAATGATGTGATCATGCATGTGTCGATGGAAGATTTGCCTTTCGGTGGCGTCGGCCCGTCGGGTATGGGCGCGTATCACGGCGTGGATGGTTTCAAGGAATTCAGTCATCCCAAAGCCATCTATACTCAGGCAAAAGCGAAGATGGTGGCCGAAATGTTCCGTCCGCCATATGGTGCGGCGACCCGCAAACGTCTGGCTAGCCAGATCAAGAAATAAGTCTTTCTCGATAAATAACGAAGGGCGGCCTGAAAGTCAGTGCCGCCCTTTGTGTTTTTGAGGCCTTGTTTAGCGAATACCGAGCCGGCGAATGGCGGAAGGTGTATAGCGTTCTTCCTGAAGTTCCGAGGCGTAGAAATTGACCGCTGGTTCCTCGTTGATCAGGCCACCGACAAGATAGCGCCCATTCGTGAGATCATAGAACGACATGCCTGATCCAGAGCATAAAGGAACCTCATACGCGGTCATCGGATAGCCCTCCTGGACACGCCACAATTGGCCGCGAGTGTCGTAAAGCTCAGCCGCAACAATCCCCCAACTGTCTTCCTGCAGATAGAAACGACGACGACCATAGACATGACGTGTGGAGGGCTTGAGGTTCGCCTCAATCACCCAGGCACGTTGCAACTCGTAACGAACGAATTCCTGGTTGATATGTCTTGGCGTGACGATCTGGTCGTACTTGAGTTTATCAGAACCAAGACGATAATTATTGTTAGGCAGGTAATATTCGCCTTTGCCTATAACCGTCCAGTCGTACCGGTCAGGTGAGCCATTGTAGCCACCAAGGCTGTCGACCGTCGTCATGCCGTCGGAGTTGACGCCGGGATTGTCATACGCGATATCGGGTGCACGACGGACGCGGCGTGTGCCGGGGCTGTATTGCCAGGCAAGGCGGGTTTGTGCGGCGGCGTTGATGGTTTCGTGGACCAGAGTCACATTGCCCGCGCGCCGGGCAGGGGCCACTGTATGGGCGATATATTTAGCCCAGATATTGTCGAGATCTTCAGCTTTTGATTTTGTCGGGTCATTCCATGAGACGATAGCTTCGTCCTGAACGGTATAGAGCGTGTAATCGCCACTCTCTGTTGGAATGGCCGCTGCAAATTGCCGTGTCGCCTTGAAGTTGATAAATGGCAGCATATGGTTCCAGATAATTTCATAGGCATTGTTGGGGATCGGGAACGGTTTTGACATGATTGCGCCATTCACACCGTTCCCACCATCGGCCAGCGTGCCCACGGTCGCGTTGTTGCGCGCGGCAGCGAAAACGTTTTCCGGGAATGTGCATGTACGTCGTGCCTGATAAACCGGCATCGTGTAACTGCTGCCGTAAATGTCGAGCAGGGCTTTATTGGCACCCGTCAGCTTGTCTGCATACTGGGCCATGTTCTGAGGCGAAATAGTGAAGAGACGAGGATCGCTCGCGAACGGGTCCGGGTGATGCATGCCCACCTGGTAGGTGATATTGGAAGGGGGCTCGGAAAGGCCGCCCGTCCAGGCAGGAATGGTGCCATCCGCATTGCCTGCTTTCTCAGCACCTATGGGCGTGAGGTCTGTTCCAAGCCGTGCTGCCTGCGCCGCCGGGACTTCCGCTTGTGCCGTGCTGGCCAAAAGACTAAAGCCAATAAATGCCAGCGCAGCGCCTTTGATCCTTCGTGTCATCTCGCCCTCTCAAGATAGTAACGTAAAATTACGATGTGAAGAGTGCCGTAAGGGCTAGGGCGGATCAAATGAAAAATCGGCAAGGTGCACGTAATAAAAAAGGCCGGTCATGGACCGGCCTCTTTTTATGCGTCTTCTGTCTCGGCAGCTCGGGGCTGTATCGGCCTGGCCATAAAGGCGGGCATATGACCCTCAAACGGATCATGCGTTTTGTTCCCCTTGCGCGGTGCCGGTGCGTCAGGGACGCTGGCTGTCTCAACTGGCTGGGGTGCAGCTTTCGCCGTTTTGGCTTTGGCGCGCGGCTTGCGTGTTACAGGCTTCTTGGGAGGCGTTTCTTCGGCTTCTGACGTTGAAGCCGGTTCTTCACTCGCTGTCTCTACTTTTGTTTCAACAGGCGCTTCTGCTTTGGTATCGCTGGCCTTTTTCCGACCGCGCGAGCGTGACTTTTTCGGCGCGGCTTCTGCCGTCTCCGGCTTGGCGTCCTCAGCTGCCTTGTCAGCAGATGCTTCCACAGCTTTGGCTGGCTTTGCACCTTTTTTGCCATAGACCGGATCAATATCAATCTTGCGCTCAATCAGCTTTTCGATGGCGCCGAGATATTTTGCATCTTCCTTGGTTGCAATCATGAAGGCAGAACCTTCGCGGCCCGCACGTCCTGTACGACCGATCCGGTGCACATAATCTTCAGCATGGCTGGGTACGTCAAAATTCACCACATGGCTGACCGCTGGAATATCAAGGCCGCGTGCCGCCACATCGCTGGCGACGAGAAGCTGGATTTCGTTTTTCTTGAACGCATCAAGGGTCTTCATGCGGGTCGCCTGGTCCAAATCGCCGTGCAAACACCCGGCGGAGAAGCCGTGCTTCACAAGCGAACGATGAAGCACGCCAATATCCCGTTTGCGATTGCAGAAAATGATGCCGTTTTTCACGTCTTCATTCGTAAGGATCGTGCGCAACACGTCGCGCTTGTCGAGCTTCTGTGTCTGGATCAAGGTCTGCGTAACAGTGGTGGCTGTCGAGGAAGCCCGCGCAATTTCAATGCGTACAGGGTCTTTCAGAAAGGCCTTGGTCAGGCGCTGGATTTCAGGCGGCATTGTGGCCGAGAAAAAGAGGGTCTGTCTCTTGCCCGGGATCAGCTTGCAAATCCGCTCAATGTCGGGAATGAAGCCCATATCGAGCATACGGTCAGCTTCGTCAATCACAAGTGTCTGCACACCTGTGAGCAAAACCTTGCCCCGCTCAAAATGGTCGAGAAGGCGACCTGGCGTTGCAATCAGAACGTCAACACCGCGATCCAGCTTCTTTTCCTGATCCGCGAAAGAGACACCGCCAATGAGCAAAGCCATCGTTAGCTTGTTGTTTTTACCGTAGGTCTCGAAATTCTCGGCAACCTGTGCGGCGAGTTCGCGCGTCGGTTCCATAATCAGGGAACGTGGCATGCGTGCCCGTGCGCGACCGCGCGACAGCATGTGGATCATCGGGAGTGTGAATGAGGCCGTCTTGCCTGTACCCGTCTGCGCAATGCCAAGGACATCACGACCTTTCAGCGCTTCGGGGATAGCCTGCGCCTGAATAGGCGTCGGTGTCGTATAGCCAGTATCCTTCACGGCTTGCAGCACTTTAGGGTCAAGGCCAAGATCGTCGAAGGTTACGTTGGGCATCGTGCCCAAATCATCTGCTGTCATATGTATCAGTCTGCCATTTCAAAATAGCCGTTTGGGTACACCCGGATGGCGTCCGTTCAAATCGGCGGAAGGCAGCTTTATGTCGGCGCTGCCAACGGATTGCGGCGGACATTATCGCCTGTGGGCGGATTGTCAACAAATCCGCCACAATGCACGTTGTATTCCGGCAACAGGTAGGAAAAGAGCTCAAAAACAGGACAAAAAACCGGCAGATTAGCGTGAAAGGAGCCCTAAATGTCCAAATCCGTGGCGAAAGCCGCATGTTCCTGAATGAACTGAAAGCGTAGTTCCGGCTTGTTGCCCATCAGCTTGTGGATCGAGTCGGCGGTTGCTTTCGCTTCTTCTTCGGGCACCGTGACTTTGAGCAATGTCCGGTTGGCCCGGTTCATTGTCGTTTCCTTCAACTGCGAGGCCAGCATTTCGCCCAGACCTTTAAAGCGGCTGATTTCGACTTTGCCGCGACCGTTGAACTCAGATTTCATCAACGCATCCTTGTGCGCATCGTCGCGGGCATAGGCGGTCTTGCCACCTTGTGCAATTTTATAGAGCGGCGGCACGGCTAGAAAGAGGTGCCCTTGCCGTATCAGTTCCGGCATTTCCTGATGGAAGAACGTAATGAGGAGCGAAGCAATGTGTGCCCCGTCAACATCAGCATCCGTCATGATGATGACTTTCTCATAGCGCAGGTCTTCATCCCGGTAGCTGGAGCCTGTTCGTACACCAAGCGCCTGAATAAGATCGCTGATCTGTTGATTGGCGGCAAGTTTGCCGGAGGTCGCGCTGGCGACGTTCAGGATCTTGCCTCGAAGTGGAAGAATGGCCTGCGTCTTGCGATCTCTCGCCTGTTTGGCAGAGCCACCAGCACTATCACCCTCGACAATGAATAATTCAGAGCCAAGCGCACCGGATTGAGAGCAGTCAGCCAGCTTGCCCGGCAGGCGGAGTTTGCGCGTCGCAGACTGGCGATTGACCTCTTTTTCCTGGCGACGCTTAAGTCGCTCCTCGGCCCGGTCCACCACCCAGTCCAAAAGCCGGGCAGCTTGCTGCGGTTGTGCCGTAAGCCAATGGTCAAAATGGTCACGGATCGCACTTTCGGTGAGCTTCTGGGCCGAAACAGTGGCCAGCTTGTCTTTCGTTTGCCCTTGAAACTCCGGCTCGCGAATAAAGACCGAAAGTAACGCGCCCGATGATGTCATCACATCATCAGCGGTGATTTGAGCGGCCTTCTTGTTGTTGACCAACTCCCCATAGGCTTTGAGACCTTTGGTCAACGCGGCGCGCATGCCCGCTTCGTGCGTGCCACCTTCCGGCGTTGGCACCGTGTTACAATAGGAAGAGGAAAAGCCGTCTGTATTGTACCAGCCGACCGCCCATTCAACCGTCCCGTGGCCGCCATTCTCCCGCTTTACCCGGCCGGTGAACGGTTCCGCCGTGACGGAGGTCAACCCTTCGGTGGAGGCTGCCAAAAAGTCGACAAGCCCATTGGGGAAATGCAGTACATCCTTGTCAGGCGTTGCGTCTTTGCCGCCTACAAGCGATGGGTCACACGACCAGCGAATTTCCACCCCGCCGTAAAGATAGGCTTTTGAGCGCGCCATTTTATAGAGCCGCGCCGGCTTAAATCGTGCCTCCGCGCCAAAAATTTCCGGGTCCGGGTGAAACGTGACCGCGGTGCCGCGCCGGTTTTTCACAGCGCCCTTCTTCTTCAAACCGCCTTTGGGTAGACCCTTGGAGAAGCGCTGTTCAAAAAGTTCCTGATCACGGGCAACCTCAACAACAAGCTCATCAGAAAGCGCGTTGACGACAGAGACACCAACGCCGTGCAAACCACCGGACGTCTCATAGGCGTCACCACCAAATTTACCGCCTGCGTGAAGCGTGGTCATGATGACCTCAAGCGCAGACTTGTTCTTGAATTTGGGGTGAGGGTCGGTTGGAATGCCGCGGCCATTATCCGCCACACGCAGCGAGCCATCCGCCATCAGTTCAACGTCGATCCAGCTCGCATGGCCCGCAACAGCCTCATCCATCGAATTATCGAGCACTTCAGCAAACAGATGGTGGAGGGCGCGCTCATCCGTGCCGCCAATATACATGCCGGGCCGGCGCCGGACAGGTTCAAGCCCCTCCAGAACTTCAATATCCTTGGCAGAATAGCTTTTCTTGGCGGCTGGTTTTGCAGCGCTCGCAGCCACTGTCTTGGGGGAGGCACTTTTTGTGTCCTGGGTTGCCGTCGCCTTTTTGGGCGCGGCAAACAAGTCCTCGCCGGACGAAGAACGGGTCGTTTTGCGGGCTGAAGCTTTCTTGGGAGCGGGCATGGATACTCAAATTGTGAAGAATGTCCCCGCGTCCTGAGAAGGCGAGTGCGGGGTGGATACGAATCAAAGACCTATACTAGGGCTTTTTGCGTTGATTGGCAGGCAGTACGGTATTTTCGCTGATCGAAAACGCCGCCTGGTTTCCACAGTTGGCGACACGCTTTTTGAGGGAGTTTGTCGCTGAAGAGCCTATCCCCGTCACATCACCGTCATGCGTCGATCATCATCGTGTCATTGAACCGTTGCTATAGAGGGTGAAAGCCGAACCCGGAAAAAAGGGGCCGGCAGCCCCTTTTTGAAAGGCAGCAGCCTCATGGCCTCCTCTCCCAATGCACTTCGCGAAACCTCTCGCCGGTTGAAATCGGCGGTTCATCAGAACAAGGCCGTATCGCGTGCCGGCCTCACCGAGCGTTTCTTTACCTTTCTATTCAAGGGGCTTGTCTATCCCCAAATCTGGGAAGACCCGAAGGTGGACATGGAGGCATTGAAACTCACCCCATCGTCGCGTGTGCTGACCATCGCATCCGGCGGATGCAACGTACTTTCCTATCTTACGGCAGACCCGCGCGAGATCGTCGCGGTTGACTTGAACCGGGCTCATCTTGCCTTGACGAGGCTCAAGCTCTCCGCCGCAAAGAACCTGCCGACCTATGATGCTTTTTACCGGTTTTTCGGGGAGGCAGATGCCCGAGCGAATATCGTGGCCTATAAGCGCTTCCTGCGAAACGAGCTGGACCGGGAAACCCGTCATTACTGGGAAGGGCGCGGCCTAACCGGGCGCCGCCGGATCTCCCTCTTTTCACGTGACCTCTACCACCATGGCTTGCTTGGCTATTTTATTGGTCTTGCGCATTTCGTTGCCAAACGCTTGGGTGTCGACCCACGCGAGCTTGTAAACGCCAAAAGCCTGGAGGAGCAACGCAGTTTCTTTGACACGGCCCTCGCCCCCCTTTTCGACAGGCAGATTGTTCGCTGGATGACATCGAAAAAATCCTCGCTCTATGGTCTGGGGATCCCGCCCGCACAGTATGAGGCACTGGCGGCAGATGGCGGAGGCGATATGGCTACCGTGCTGAAAGGCCGTCTGGAAAAGCTCGCCTGCGGTTTTCCCCTGACGGAAAACTATTTTGCCTGGCAGGCCTTTGGGCGGAGTTATGCCTCAGGCCCAACAGGTGGCCCCTCCGGGCCGTTGCCACCTTACCTCAAGGCAGGTCATTTCCATGAGGTCCGTACGCGGGCCAACCGGGTGAGGGTCAACCATTGTTCAGTGACAGAGCAGTTGCAGCAGGAAGGCGAGGCCGCATTCGATGCCTATGTTCTGCTGGATGCGCAGGATTGGATGACAGATGCCCAGCTAAATGAACTCTGGTCCGAAATCACCCGAACAGCGGAACCTGGTGCCCGCGTTGTTTTTCGCACGGCTGGTACGCACAGCATTTTGCCGGGCCGGGTTGCGGACAGCATTTTGGGGCAGTGGACCTATCACGAGGATGAGAGCCGTATCTATACGACCCGCGATCGCTCGGCAATTTATGGCGGCGTTCACCTCTACACACTGAACGGGCCAGAAACAGTCTGAAAGAGAAAAACATGACCGCGACAGGCGCTTTGATGGATAATATCTACAAATATCAACGCCATATCTATGACTTGACCCGACGATACTATCTGCTGGGGCGGGACCGTCTGATCGGCGAACTCGCCCCGCCTGAAGGCGGGACGGTGTTGGAGATTGGCTGCGGTACAGGCCGTAATCTGATCAAGGCGGCCAGACGGTATCCTTACGCGCTTTTCTACGGGATCGATATTTCAGAAGAAATGCTGATGACGGCGCGGGCGAAAATTGCCCGTGCGGGACTGTCTGATCGTGTGCGCATCGGCCGGGCTGATGGAACGGATTTCGATGCTATGAAATTGTTCAACCGATCAATGTTTGACCGTGTGTTCTTTTCCTATTCGCTGTCAATGATCCCTGATTGGGAGGGCGCGCTTGCACACGGATATCGCGTAACGGTGGAAGGAGGACGGCTGATCGTCGTCGACTTTGGTGAACAGCACCAANTGCCGCAATGGTTTCGTAACCTCCTGACNTGGTGGCTCAGGCTTTTCCACGTCACGCCCCGTNCGGGTCTGGAGNCGGTGATGCAAGCATGTGGTACNGCGCGTTTGACATCTCTCTACGGGGACTATGCGAGGCTGGGAGAAATTCAGCGCATAGCCTGAAACACCATTCGTCTCAGCGCCCGGATANTCTTCCTGTCGGATAAANCCAGCTTTCCGTTAGGGTAGGTTGCGCAGCAGGAGCGGGGGGAACTTCCGCCCAACCGTCACGCTTGCCGGCCTTGGCATATGTTTTGATCCGCCTGCGGAACCTGCTACGCTCATGGCAATTAGTCATTGGAGAAACGGGAGGAACGAAAATGCATGATCTGGTCATTCGGGGTGGAACAATTGTCGACGGTACAGGCTCGACCCCCTTCGTTGCGGATGTGGCGATTGATGGCGACAGGGTTACACTGGTTGGAGAGGTCAAGGCGCAAGGTCGTGAAGAGATCGACGCGACGGGAAAAATTGTGACGCCGGGCTTTGTTGATGTGCATACGCACTATGACGGTCAGGCGACCTGGGACGACGAAATGGCGCCGTCCAGCTGGCATGGCGTGACGACAATTGTAATGGGAAATTGTGGTGNTGGTTTCGCACCCGCCAAACCGGACAAGCATGACTGGCTCATTGGTTTGATGGAAGGGGTGGAGGATATTCCAGGCACCGCCCTCGCTGAAGGGCTGCCNTGGAACTGGGAAACTTTTCCGGAATATCTGGATGCTCTGGAAGGGCTGCCGCGCACGGTCGANGTGGCGACCCACGTTCCGCACGGTGCGGTGCGGGCTTATGTTCTTGGCGAGCGGGAAAAACCGGGAGCAGTTCCCACNGATGATGACATCCAGGCCATGTCCCGTATTGTTGAAGAAGGGCTAAAGGCAGGCGCCCTCGGTTTTTCAACGTCGCGCACCATACTCNACCGGTCTGTTGATGGTGAACTCGTGCCGGGCACAACNGCAACGAAGGAAGAGCTGATCGGTATTGGCCGGGCNATGGGCCGGGTCGGTTATGGTGTCTTTGAAATGGCATCCGACCTGCGGCCTGAATGGAAAGAATTNGAGTGGATGGGGGATTTAAGCCGCGAGACCGGCATGCCGGTTACATTTGCAGCTTTGCAATCACCGGCCAAGGCNGTGACNCTTGAGGAGCAGATTGCGCAGATGCGGGCGCAAAATGACAATGGCGCAAATATCGTGGCCCAGATCGCGCTGCGGGGAAATGGCATNGTGATGGCGTGGCGCGGTACCGTTCACCCGTTCATCAATCACCCAAGCTGGAAAGCAATCAAGGATCTCTCTTGGGATGAGCAATATGCAAAACTTAAAGATCCGGCATTCAAAGCTCAATTGTTGAGNGAAGCGGCCACGCCGCCGGCAGAGGTTGATCTGCAACCGATCTTCATGATCGTTACGGCGGGTTGGCCTATGCAGTTTGAGATGGATGAAGACTTTAACTACGAACCGCAAGCAGACGAGAGCATCGCTGCGCGCGCCGCCGCCGCTGGAAAGTCCGGCCCGGAATATGCCTATGACCTGATGATGTCAGATGAGGGAAAGGGGTTTATCTATCTACCTATCCTGAACTATATCGACGGTAATCTNGACTTCCTGGTGGATTTNCAACACGCGGACGACACNGTGAACAGCCTGTCGGATGGTGGGGCTCATTGCGGTACAATCTGCGATGCAGCAAGCCCGACCTTCATGTTGGAACACTGGGTGAAGAACCGGGCGCGCGGGACAATCTCACTGGAAAATGCCATCAAACGTCAATGCCTTGATACTGCACGCTTGTANGGTTTGAATGACCGTGGGGTTTTGAAGCCCGGTTATCTGGCTGATGTGAATGTAGTCGATATGGACCGGATCAAACTTGGCAAGCCATGGCTGGCTTTCGACCTTCCCGCAGGCGGTAAACGTCTGCTGCAAAAGGCGGACGGTTACGANTACACAGTGAAGTCAGGACAGATAACATTCAAAGGCGGCNTCGTGACGGATAAACGCCCGGGCGGACTTATCCGTGGTCCCCAGTCAGTTGAGGTGCAGGCGGCGGCTGAATAAAGACGGAAGCTGTTACCCTTCCAGCGCGTCGGCGAGATAGAGCTCGGTCATGTGCTCCATCTCCCGGCGGCGCAGATCGCGTGCCGNGACGTCGTCGAGAAGCAGGGCAAGATCAGTCAGCGCGGACAGCGCGCCAAGGACCGTTTCAATAATCGCATCTTCACGCGCTGGCGGCAGCGTCACNCCACCCTTGGCCAAGCAATAGCGAAGCAATTCGCCGATATCGCTTTCACCTGTGCTCATGGATTGCGACAGGCTCTGCGTGACGGTCGCTTCCCGCTGAAGNGCAATNTAAACAGGCCGCGCCAGCAAGCCATCCCAATAGGTGTTGAACGAACGGCGGTTCACGTCCCGCCAGTCTTCGCCGTCTGGCATCGCGTCCACGGCTGCACGACATTCCGCGACGATCTCTGCCCCCATACGCCATTGCAGGGTTTGCAATATGTCGGGCGCTCCTTCAAAGAACTGGTAGACCGACCCGACGGGNACCTGCGCGGTCTTGGCGACATCGGTNGTCGTAACCGCATGGACACCGCTTCTGGCCACGATCTGGGCCGCCGCCGCCAAAATGGCTTCAACGCGTTTGCGACCGCGTTCTTGTGTTGGTTCCCTCATGCCGTCCTTCTGCAGATTTCTGGCCTGCTTGACAAGTGATATCATAAACATGAATATATTTCATAATTTAAGATGATCCGGATGGGGAGATGATGATGGGGTGGAGTCGGTACGTGGTCGCTGTCGGGGCGACCCTTTTTACGTTGTCGGGTGCCGCGCAGGCAGCGACGGTTGAATTGCCAATGACAAGGGAAGGAGCGGATGCGCAGGAGGTGCTGCAATTGGCTCTTATCGATGCGACCCCGGGTGACACACTTGTCATGCCGGCGGGCCGGTTTGCGCTGACGGATGGATTGTCCCTTGATATNGATGGTGTCACCCTGCGAGGNCAGGGGCCCGACAAAACTATTCTCTCTTTCAGGGGGCAGGCAGCCGGCGGGGAAGGGCTGCTTGTAACGTCTGACAAAATCGTNCTGGAAGGTTTTGCTGTTGAAGACGTGAAGGGAGATGCCATCAAGGCAAACGGATCCGACGAGATTACNTTTCGCAACATTCGNGTGGAATGGACTGATGGTCCGGCTGCAACAAACGGTGCATACGGATTNTATCCGGTCTCATCCACACATGTATTGATCGANAATTGTGTGGCGATCGGNGCTTCCGATGCAGGCATTTATGTCGGGCAGTCCCAGCATATCATTGTCCGAAATTCCCGTGCGGAGATGAATGTAGCGGGTATCGAGATCGAGAATTCCTACTACGCCGACGTTTATGACAATGTCGCTACCCACAATACCGGCGGCATTCTGGTTTTTGATTTGCCGGGGCTGCCACAACAAGGTGGGCATTCGGTTCGGGTGTTCAATAATCAAGCNATCAACAATGATACGCCGAATTTTGCGCCGGAAGGCAACATCGTGGCCNACGTACCCATGGGCACGGGCGTGATGATTATGGCCAATCGTGATGTCGAAATNTTTGGGAACGAAATCGATGGAAACGCGACAACCGGCATCCTCGTCGTAGCCTATCCCTATGACACTGACGACGCAGCGTACCANCCATTTCCGGCAGGTATCTCGATCCACGACAACAAGATCGGGCGCAATGGTTTCGCGCCGGACAATGAAATTGGAGAGCTGATTGCCGAAGTAGCCGGAACACCCATTCCCGATATCGTCTGGGATGGGCGGCTGCCATGGTGGGAAACATTCTTTGGCCCCGCACAGGGTGATGGGATCTATGTCGGCGCGAACAGCGCGACAGATGGAGAGGCTGTCGGGTTTATCAATCTCGATGTCACATTCTGGTACGCTGCACGCTGGCTCCANAGCGTCGATCGCGAGCCGCCAGNCCACGCCGGTGAACCAGCAAAGCTTNCCNCNGTCTCTGTGAGCCAGGAGGCACGTTAAGANCATGTCCGCCCGTCTTTTTAGTGGGATACCCTGTCTTTCAGGTGGAATGCCCAGTCTTTCTGGTNGAATNNAGAGCATGGTTCTGGCAATCCTTGCTCTGCTTTGGGCGGGGCAGGCAGAGGCNGTCAATCTGGAAGTGGCAATGGCGGAGAAGCCGGCGGCGCTTCTTTCAGACTATGGCCTGTTTGATGATTTGGGTGCACAGGTACCAGCCGACGGCGTGGTGCCTTATGATCTCATCACACCACTCTTCACGGACTATGCCACAAAAAGGCGGTTTNTTTTCNTTCCTGAAGGNACGGTGGCTGACTATCAGGGGGCTGGTTTGCCGGCCTTTCCGCTTGGCAGCATTTTGGTGAAAACCTTCGCCTATCCCAGGGTGGACGGAAATGAGGGTCTGCGCCTTGTCGAAACGCGGTTGCTGATCCATCAGCAAAGCGGTTGGGTGGCTTATCCCTATGTCTGGAACGAAGACCAGACGGATGCTGTCCTCAAACGGGCGGGCGCGCGCGTCAGCGTGACGGCGACCCGCGACAATGGCCGCCTGGAAGATATTCGATACGTTGTGCCTAATGTAAATCAGTGCAAGGGGTGCCACGTTTCAGATGATCGTTTGACACCGATTGGCCCCAAGGTACGAAACCTCAATCATGACTTTCCTTACGAAACGGGTGCTGAGAACCAGCTTGCTCATTGGGCGCGCTTGGGGCTTCTGGATGGCCTACCCGCGGCACCCGACCGTTTGCCGCGCATGGTGGACTGGCAGGAGGCGGCGTCTTCGGTGGAGGCTCGTGCGCGCGCCTATCTTGATGTGAATTGTGCTCACTGTCATGTCGCGTCCGGACCGGGGAAAACATCGGGNCTCTTCCTCACTTGGGAGGAAACAGACCGTACCCGTCTGGGTGTGGAAAAACGCCCCATTGCGGCTGGGCGAGGGTCCGGCGGGTTGGCATATGACATTCAGCCGGGGGAACCCGAGGCCTCTATTCTCCTGTTTCGGATGGAATCTGTCGATCCGGGTATCATGATGCCGGAGACAGGTCGAACACTTGTCCATGAGGAAGGTGTGCGTCTTATTCGCACCTGGATTGCCGGACTTGAGGAATAACCTGCTTGTGGGAGCGTGACTTTTTGCGCTTGTTGAGATGATAGGTGAGGGCCTGCGCTATGCAATGGCGCACAGCNTCTGTCGGCAAAGTGTCGTCGATTGAAAAATGCAGGGCCCTGTTCCCTTCAAAATGAAGCAGGTCCCCATATTGGGTGCGAAACAGATCAACCAGTCCCGTCTGGCAATGGAAGTAAAGAGCATATCCCCGGTCGTCCCCTTTCAGTCGGTCNAGGCGAATGNTGGAACCGCTACCGGTCGCGGGGGTAAGGTAGCTCGGTTGCCCCCATTTCAGTGTTTCNTCCACTTGTCCAACACCTGCTGTTTTTGAAGCCGTGTCGAAGATGAGCGCGCGTAANACCAGCAAAGCGGNGCGCACGGCAGGCGCATAGCCGNTAAACACGTCTTCGACGGCTTGATGCTGGAAGGGGGNTTCCGTCCTTTTTGTCATTGGCGATACTCTTTCNCGCGCGGCATTNTATGAAGTCTGATTTGAAGTATGAGCGTAAGCCATTTGTTCTGCCAGCCTGGTGTCAGTAGTGCCGGGGCCGGTTGGGGCGGAACGGATGTAATGAGGAATTTGGTTTTTCCGCCGAATCCCTCGAAGATAGGGCTATTCACGTCATTCGCTTAAATGCAATGCTTCCGGGAGGTTGAAGATGCTTCGCCAATACGGTGCTATTCCGTTTACGTTCCTCAAGGAGGAACCGCTCGTCCTGATGATTACATCACGCACGCATGAGCGCTGGATATTTCCGAAGGGCGCGATTGAGGAAGCTGAAACCCCGGTCGATGCGGCGCATCGTGAAGCGTTTGAAGAANCCGGGGTTCGCGGGCGGGCTCTGCCGGACTGTTCGCATGACGTGAAGGGCGTAAAGCAATTGCCGGATGGCCCAAGGGATCTGCTGGTGACCTATTTCCCTCTGCATCTGACAGAACAGGTTGACGATTGGCCTGAACGCAAACGCAGAGACCGGCATTGGGTAACGCTGGCGGACGCGCGCAAGATCGCGGGTGGTCAGGATATTTTGCACGTGCTGCAAGGGTTTGAGAGTTTCCTCCCAAAACTTCAGAACATTGCNAGCGCNAGATAAATCCCCGCAGCCAATGCAGCCGTTGCNGGCACGGTGATGACCCAGGCAGCTGCAATTGAATAGGCGAACTTTCGCCGCACCAGCATGCGGCGTTGGCGAATGACCGTCTGTTTAAGAGCGGCGTCGGGCGTGGCNTTCAGAAGTGCTTTACGTCGNCCGGCTTTTCGCTTGGGGTTTTCAAGATATTCACGCAAAAACCCAACGCCAAAGATGGAGCCGATGGCAATATGTGTGGAACTGACGGGCAGTCCCATGCTTGTCGCGATGAGTACGGTGATCGCAGCGGACAGAGCGACACAGAAAGCCCGGATGGCATTCAGGCGGGTAATTTTCTCCCCGACCGTGCGGATGAGTTTGGGGCCGAAAAGAGCCAGTCCGATAGAGATGCCGGTCCCGCCAATCAGAAGGACCCAGAAGGGGATCGTTACCTTCGCCTGGACGGCCGTATCGCCGGTNTGGGTAAGCACAGAGGCGATGGCCGCCAACGGGCCAACTGCATTAGCCACATCATTGGCTCCATGCGCGAAGGACAAGAGCGCTGCCCCAAAGATAAGCGGCAGATGGAAAAGCCGGGAAATATCTTTCTTCTTGTTGCGAAGCGTGCTGGACAGCGCACGGACATAAGGCACTGCAAGAGCACCCGCAATGACGAAAAAGGCTGCAGAGACATAGAAGACACTGGCCAGGTCAGCCTTCCAGATCTTCTTGAGCCCTTTCATNGACATGTAGGCAGCAAACGTTGCTGCCATGATTGCCATGAAAACGGGAACCCATTTTCGCGCGGCGGCGAGTTTGTCCTTTTTAAAGAGGATCAGCGTTTTGATGGCGTAGAGCATGCAGGCGGCAATAAGCCCGCCCAATACAGGTGAGATAACCCAACTGGCCGCGATGCTCCCCATCATTGGCCAGTTCACCACGGACAATCCGGCAGCGGCGACCCCACCACCGAGAACACCACCGACAATAGAATGGGTCGTGGATACAGGGGCGTTCAGAATGGTTGCAAGATTGATCCAGACAGCCGCAGCAATCAGCGCAGCGAGCATCAGAAGGACGAACGTATTGGGATTGTCGAACGCGGTTGGGCTGATAATCCCTTTGGAGACCGTGCTGACAACATCACCCCCGGCGAGCAGCGCGCCCGCAGCCTCCGCAACGGCGGCAATCGCGACAGCCCCCCCAATCGTGAGCACCCGTCCACCAACGGCGGGACCCATATTGTTGGCAACATCATTGGCCCCGATATTGAGGGCCATATAGCCACCAAAAATGGCAGCCAGAATGAGGATCAGACTGCCATTGAGATAACTTTCATTCGCCGAGAGTGAGCTGGTTGAAATGGCAATGCCGATGACAGCCAGAAACAGCATTGAGAGAAATATGGGTAATGCCTGGTTGAGCGCGCCCCGTGCTGTCGACTGGATAAATTCCTGTCGTCGCAGATCGTTGACATAGCGGTTCTCGAGTTTCTTTTCTGCCACGGCTCGTCCCCATAAATCGCTCTCAGGTCAATTCGCGCGGGACGTTACACGTCGCGGTGAATCGTGTCACTTCTGTTACATTCACTAGCATCGATAAGGAAGATTCGCGAGAATTGCGTTTCCATCGCGAACGGCGAGGTTTGGTGTGGGAACGGCTGGAAACGGGCGCTTTTCGCCGGTTGAACAAGGAGAGTGGCATGAATAGTACAGAACAGCCAAATGCCCCCTTATTGGCCGGCTTCAAAGTGGGTTCCAGCGGGGAAACCGCGCCTCTCGACTGGCCGCTCCCCGACGCCGCCCGAACCGAGAAACCAGGCTACAGCTGGATACATCTCCTTCACGGCGCAGAAGAGGGTGTGGTGTGGTTGCGGGAACGCAGCGGTTTGCCTGACTTCGCCGTGGAAGCTTTGCTTGAGAACGAAACTCATCCCCGGTGCGCGAAGTTCGACAATGGGATGCTTGTTATCTTGCGAGGGGTGAACCTGAACCCGGGCGCCGACCCCGAAGACATGGTTTCAATTCGCATGTGGGTTGAGAAAAACCGGATTGTAAGTGTGAGAATGCGCAAGCTTCTGGCGATCGCAGACATGCGGGTTGCAATGGAAGGGCACAAAGCACCAACGACTGTGGGTGCATTTCTCGTCGCGTTGTGCGAAAGCCTGTCAAACCGCATTGAAACCGTTGTGATGCAACTGGCTGACCAGCTGGATGAGCTTGAAGAGCAATCGTTGGACGAAGAAAGCAACCTGTCGCGTTCGGCAATAAGTGAGTTACGCCGTACCCTTATTGTGATACGCCGATACGTAGCTCCTCAGCGGGAGGCGCTTAGCCGCTTGGCCAGCAGCGATGATGACATTCTCACCACGAAAGAACGGATACATGTGCGCGAAACATTGGATACCGCCGTTCGGATTGTCGATGAATTGGACGCGTCGCGAGAGCGTGCGACGGTAATCTCCGAGCAGTTGATGGACAAACGTGCGGAAACGATGAACCGTAACATGATGGTGCTCTCTGTGGTTGCCGCGGTGTTTCTGCCATTGGGATTCCTGACAGGACTTTTGGGTATTAATGTTGCGGGCATGCCGGGGTCTGAAGATCCGGCAGCTTTCTGGATCGTGTGCGGGCTTCTGACGCTTTTAGGTGGTGGTGCGGTCGCGTTCTTTCGCCTTAAACGCTGGATCTAGATCCGTGTATCAAACTGTCAGAAAGCCGTCGGGCTGTCTGATTGTGACAGCACCCAGTCTTGCAGACGTTGTGGGTCGGGCAGCGTGATCTTGCTGTAAGCGCGTGCGACCAGTTTTTGTTGCTCAAGCTCTTTAAGGGCCTTGTTCACAGAGGCTCTGGTAACCCCTAGAATTTCTGATAACTCGGTTTGGGTCATGTTGACAGTGTTTCCAGCTGCAAAGGACCGGGCGGAGACGGCAAGAACTTTCCCGACCCTCACAGTGAGGGGGAGGCGCCTGAGATCGTCAACAAACTCAAGAGCCGCGTGAAGCCGAAAGGCAAGCGATGACAGAAAATGGGCGCGCAACCCACGGTGTTGCTCAATCAGACGATCAAACCGAAGGCGACTAACCTCGCTGATGACCGTCGGGCCGATAGCGATGGCATCAAACTCGCGCGGCAGACGGGCAAAAATTGTAAATTCACCAAAAAACTGACCGGGCCCCAAAATCGCTGTGGAGCGATAATTGCCCTCGCGATCGACATAGCCCAATCGGGCGGAACCGGAGTGAACGATGGATAGTGCTTCAACACCGTCCCCCCGGGCATGAATCTGTTGACCATCCTTGAAATGCATCCGCACCGCCGCCGTCCCCAGCGCGGTGGCGAGCTCGGGTGGCAGGGTGGCCATGAGACCGGGAATACCAAAATCGAATAAAGCACTCATTCTGCCGGAAATGTAAAATATTAGACATTTTGAAGCAAGCGTACTCGCTATCACGGGCCGGGCAACCAAGGAGGTCGGCATGAACACTGAAATCTGGATCATTCTGGGGATTTACACAGCTTTCGCCATGGCGGAGGCTGTCCGGACGGGCTTTCTGAAGAAAGAGGGAGAAAATAGTGATGATGCGAAGGTCGAGCTGATTTCGACCATCGTGTTGCTGGTCATCACCCAGCCTCTCGTTTTGTTGGCATCAGGCACGCTCGCCAGCCTGATAGCTCCATCCGCTGCCGGGGTCCTGTCCGGCCTTCCTTTTATAGCGGGCTTTGCGCTGCTTCTCGTCTTTGATGACATGTCGCAATACTGGTGGCACCGCGCGTCCCATTCTTTGCCCTGGCTCTACAATCTGCACCGCTCGCATCATAATCAGGAGTATCTGAGCGTTCGCGTCGTTTACCGGAACAATCTCTTCTACTATGCGATGATGCCAAGCCTTTGGTTCTCAGGTGTCCTTATTTACATGGGGCTGGGACCTGTCTATGCCGTCTACATCATCATCAAGCTGACGGTCATTATTGGTGCACATTCTGATGTACGGTGGGATGTGCCGCTCTACAAGGTCAGGTGGCTGCATCCGGTCATGTGGGTGGTGGAGCGGACGATCTCGACACCGGCAACACACTCGGCCCATCACGGCAAGCACAAGGATGACGGCATCACTCATTACAAAGGCAACTTTGGGAACCTGCTGTTTTTCTGGGATGTATTATTCGGTACTGCCAAAATCACCCGCCGTGTGCCTGAGGCGTTTGGCGTTGAAGGGCTGGAGCCCGTCACGCTGGGAGAGCAACTTGCGTGGCCGCTCTTTCAAGGAAAAGGATCAAACTCCGCCATTGTCACAAAAATCACCTAAGGGGAGGTTGGGTCCTCCGGGAGAGGTATCTTTGAGCAGGACGGAGGAAGGGCCTCTGCGTTTTATCTTGTCCGGTTGTTCTGGCGGCGGTAAATCCACATTGCTGGCAGAGCTGCTTGCCCGCGGCTTTCCGGTCTTTGATGAACCGGGTCGCCGGATTGTAAGGGAACAGCAGGCTCTGGGGGGAAGCGCAGTTCCCTGGCGTGATCCCGAAAGTTTCGCATCCCGGGCCATCCACCTCGCGCGCGCAGACTATGAGGCAGCATCGGAGATAAAGGGGCCGATTTTTTATGATCGTTCACTGATCGACGCGATCTCTTTTCTGGAGGAGCTTGGGCGCGTTTCCGTAAATCACGCGGAGATGCTTGTCACCCATCGATACGCAAGCCTGGTCTTTCTCGTCCCGCCGTGGCGGGAAATTTTCACAAAAGATGATGAGCGGCAGGCGGACTTCAAATACGCCGTGGATGAGTATGAGCGTTTGCTGCGCTTTTATCCCAGGTATGGTTACAAAACGATAATTGTTCCGAAGGCACCCGTGGCTGTGCGGGCTGATTTCGTCCTCCGAGAAGTCGTGCGCCGTAAGAGGCTTGCAGATCCGGAGAACCCGGACTAGAACAAGGGCTCAGGTGCTTGCGGATGCGCCTGATCCACCGAAAGCGAAAGCAACCGCATATCTGACAGAAGCATTGTTTTGAGCAACAAACAGCTTTCTTGAGACCCTGTGGAGTGGAATGGGTCCTATCGAGGAGCAGACCATGTTGACTTCGAACGAGTACCTGTTGGGTAGAACGGCGACGGACGTACTGGAGCGTCTGAAGGCCGTTGCCAAAAAACTTCACAAGCAAATCAGGGCGGCGGATCCACAGGCGGCCAACTCTCCCGCGATTGCCCGCGCACGCGTGGTGCGGGAATTCGCGACATCAACTGACGAAGAGCTTGTTGCTGGTCTTCAACGGCGACATTGTTTGAATGTTATTGCAGCTGAACTCGGCTTCCGGGTCTGGGCAGAGCTGGCCCACGCGCTGGAGGGTGGGACACGCAAGCAAAGCTATGGAACGCTTTTGTGTCCCGGTCGAATGATGGCGCATCAAAACATCTGGCTGGCAGATTATGAAGAGGCGGTTCGCATTCGCGAGGAGCATGGTGGCTTCCTGCTCGGCTATCGGAAACAGTACTTCATCGCTGATCGCGACTATGTTCATGAGCTCGGGCTCGACCCCGAATGCGAGGACTGGGCGCGCATGCAAAACAACTGNATCGAGCCGAAGGACAATAACGCTCGGGCTCGCTTGTATGCCCGCCTTTTCGCAGAGCGCTTGCCAGCATAGAGCGNCCTGGNTGCATAGGGGCAGTTGNNTTTTNTGAAGGATGAGGTGTTTTAAAACAATGCAACCCCGTGCTCCTCAGGTCAGCGACCTGGGACGGGGTTGCGCTTGTGCATCTTGCACGTGCCCATGCTTAAGAGCCGGGCTTGTCATCGTAATCGGTCAGTGACCGGTGCTGCGTAGAGCAGCTATGGCTAAAGGTCTGTATTGCGCTATCTGGCCTAAAATCCTTTGCAAGGGAGCCGCGCATGCGCGCGCACCGTGTGACATTACGTANTCAGAAAGTTTGAAATTCTTACTGCCTGAAGGAGAATTTTTCAGGCTACGCTACGCTTCTCTGGTGGAGTCATCTTCTAAAACCTCCTCCTTTGTGTGCAAGAAAANCGTAGCAACAAATCCTCTCAATGTCAATAAATACGTGCACANGAGAAGTGTTGCACGTATGAGTCTGCATTGCTGACCTAGTTGGATNCAAGTTTAATAATCAGTAGGCTGATAATGTGAGAGCAAAAAAAAGGCCGGNGAGATCGCCGGCCTTTCNGTCGTTCTGTAAACCGCTCTTATACAGAGTAGTACATGTCGAATTCGACAGGATGCGGCATCATTTCGTAGCGCATGTTTTCTTCCATCTTCAGTTCGATGAAAGCATCGATCTGACTGTCGGTGAAAACATCACCCTTCTTNAGGAAGTCGCGGTCAGCGTCGAGCGACGCAAGTGCTTCCCGCAGAGAGGCTGCCACAGTCGGAATATTGGCAAGCTCTTCAGCAGGCAGTGCGTAAAGGTCCTTNTCCATCGGGTCNCCAGGGTGGATCTTGTTNTGGATACCATCAAGACCAGCCATCAGCATGGCTGCGAAAGACAGGTATGGATTTGCAGTCGGATCCGGGAACCGGATTTCGATNCGCTTTGCCTTCGGCGATGTGCCNTAAGGAATACGGCAGGAGGCTGAGCGGTTGCGCGCAGAATAAGCAAGCAGTACAGGCGCTTCGTAACCAGGGACCAGACGCTTGTAGGAGTTGGTCGAAGGGTTCGTGAACGCGTTCAGCGCCTTGGCGTGCTTCAGGATACCACCAATGTAGTAGAGGCAGGTTTCCGACAGATCGGCATAACCATTGCCAGCGAAAGTCGGTTTGCCATCTTTCCAGATTGACTGGTGGCAATGCATGCCGGAGCCATTGTCGCCAAAAACAGGTTTCGGCATGAAGGTCGCTGATTTGCCGTAAGCGTGTGCCACGTTGTGGATCGCATACTTGTAAATCTGAAGATGGTCGGCAACTGTGGTCAGCGTGTTGAACTTGATGCCAAGCTCATGCTGTGCGGAAGCCACTTCGTGGTGATGCTTCTCAACGGTCACACCCATTTCAGCCATGACAGTCAACATCTCAGACCGTAGATCCTGTGCGCTGTCTGTCGGATTGACCGGGAAATAACCGCCCTTCGTGCGCGGACGGTGTGCCTTGTTGCCCATCTCATACTCTGTTCCAGAGTTGGATGGCAGTTCAACGTCATCCAGCTTGCAGCCGGTATTGTAAGGATCCGTGTTGAAGCGAACGTCATCGAACAGGAAGAATTCAGCTTCAGGACCAAAGACAATTGTGTCCCCGATACCGGTTGTCTTCAGATAGGCTTCAGCACGCTTTGCTGTGCCGCGCGGATCGCGATCGTAGAGCTCATTCGTACCGGGCTCCAGCACATCGCAGAAAATGGCGAGTGTTGTCTGGGCATAGAACGGGTCAATTGCAGCAGTGTCACAGTCTGGCATCAGCACCATGTCGGACTCGTTGATCGCCTTCCAGCCGGCGATGGAAGAACCATCGAACATCTGGCCGTCAGCGAAGAAATCTTCGTCAACCATGCACACGTCAAAAGTCACGTGTTGCATCTTGCCGCGCGGGTCGGTGAAGCGAAGGTCAACGTATTTTACGTCTTTGTCTTTAATGGTCTGCAAAACAGCTTTGGCATCGGCCATGGTATTCTCTTTCCCTGCTGTATCTCTAAGTGAGGGTGGGTTTAATCCCACCAGGTTGGATTATGCTGCTCTCGGGCGAGGAGGGCGGCGGTCTTAGATGGCTTCCGTTCCGGTTTCTCCGGTCCGAATGCGGATTGCGTCTTCAACGGCCGAGATAAAGATCTTCCCGTCGCCGATGCGTCCCGTCCGGGCGGCATTCTGGATAGCTTCGACAGCTTTTTCTACGGTTTCGTCGTCCAATACCACCTCGATTTTCACTTTTGGCAGAAAATCGACCACATATTCAGCGCCACGATAGAGTTCTGTGTGGCCTTTCTGGCGACCGAAGCCTTTTGCTTCCGTCACGGTGATGCCTTGGAGTCCGACCTCTTGAAGCGCTTCTTTCACTTCGTCGAGTTTGAACGGTTTGATGATCGCCTCTATTTTTTTCATCGCCTGTCTTTTCCTGAGCCCGTCTTAAGTCTTGCCATAAGTGTAAGGCTTGTCGTTTTTGGAGCCCTTGATTGTTCCACCCGTTTCGAAAAACGCCGCATCCAGAACTCCGTTTGACGCGCACCCGCCGCGCCGCGGTACCAGCGTTAAGAGCATAAGTCATGCCAGTATGTGGAAGTCGTAAACTTCGCGTAAAAACAATAGCTTATGAGGAATTGCCTTTTCTTTGGGCGTGCGTGACTGGATGTTATGGGTAAAAAATAGGCAAAATGATAAAAATATAATCACTGAAACTGCCCAATATCTCGCCTTCGCTGGGCCGTGTGCCCCGCCATTGCAGGGCGCGCGAGACTCTGAAATGCTCCGCCACAGCATAACGGACGGTAAATCGGGAAGATATAGTGATGCGCGGCGGGAACAGGGTTTTTGCAGGGCTGGGAACAACGATTTTCAGCACAATGTCTTCTCTGGCGGTGACGCATGGGGCCATCAATCTGGGGCAGGGATTTCCGGATGATGAGGGCCCGGAAGAGTTAAGAAAACGAGCAGCGCAGGCCATACTGGATGGGCCAAACCAGTATCCACCCGCGATGGGCATGCCGGTGCTTCGGCAAGCTGTCGCCGATCATGACAATCGCTTTTACGATCTCGGGGTCGATTGGGAACGCGAGGTGCTGGTGACATCGGGCGCAACAGAGGCCTTGGCTGATTGCTTTCTTGCGCTCCTCAATCCCGGTGACGAGGTCGTCCTGATAGAACCTTTCTATGATTCATACCTGCCGATGGTAGAGGTGACGGGGGCAAAAGCCGTCACTGTTGCCCTGGAGGCGCCAAATTGGAGACTCGACCCGGAGGCGTTGACGAGGGCCTTCTCCGATAAAACCAAACTCATTGTGCTCAATACGCCGATGAACCCGACAGGCAAGGTGTTCAGCGAAGAGGAATTGAAACGGATCGCCGAGCTGGCGCTGCAGCATGACGCCTATGTGTTGCTGGACGAGGTCTACGAACATCTTGTCTACGCAGGAAGTCAACATAGAACCATGATGGCGTTGCCGGGCATGCGCGATCATTGCATTCGCATTTGTTCCGCAGGCAAAAGCTTTTCGCTGACGGGATGGAAAATCGGGTATGTGACGGCAGCGCCGACGCTTCTGGCGCTCGTGACAAAGGCGCACCAGTTTGTGACCTTCACAACACCACCCGCGTTGCAGATTGCGACCGCTTGGGGCCTCGGTCAGGATCGCACCTATTTCGATGATCTGGCGCGTGATCTGGAGGTGAAGCGGGATATTCTCTCAAAAGGTCTCGCGGATGTTGGTTTTCAAGTCGTGCCGTCGCAGGGCACTTACTTTGTTACAACAGATATAAGCGGCTTTGGCTATCAGGGGAGCGATCTCGATTTCTGTAAGGAGATCACGGAGAAGGCAGGGGTGAGTGCCATTCCGGTTAGCGCGTTTTTCAAACCGCGTGAGACGGGGGAAGCAGTTCCCCAAAACATGGTGCGCTTTTGTTTTTCCAAACAACCGGCGGTGCTGGAAGAAAGTATAGCCCGCCTGAAGCACTATTTTAGTTGAAGGTGAGCAAAGGGAGTTACGCTGCTTTTATCCCTCCTCGGCCGAACAATTGAAACAGGCGGCGAGATTGCTTGGGTGCTTCTTTCTGCGTTTGATCTGTTGTGGAAAGTGCATGCTCCACCTGGTCAGCCCCACCAACATATCTGCCGTCGTACCACACCTGTGGAACGGTAATAGGCGTTTTCGGTCCGACGATGGCTTTGACGCGTGAAAACATCTCGTACATGGCGCCCGGATTTTTCACAACATCGAGATAGGTGTAGGTCACACCGGCTTTGTCCAAAGCAGCCTTTGCGCGCACGCAATGCGGACACCCGTCTTTGCCATAAATGCGCGTGTCTGTGATGTTGAAGCGGGCAACAGCAAGGCTCATCACGCGCTCCGCGAGAACGCCCCTGTTAAGTGCTTCGCCGACGCTGACAACCTGGCCTTCGACCAGAACGATAGGCGCGTGCCAGGCGCCCAGACGAAGCGGGCGCCACCATTCGCTCAACCATTCCCGGATATCCAGCGTAACGGGAATGCCCTGGAGCTCATTTGAGATTGTATCCTTTACAACATCGACGGTCAGCGCACATTCGCCGCATGGCACTTTGATTTTGAAGGGACCCCACCGGCCGGCCCAGCGATAAACAACAATGTGGATCGGGGCGGCTGAGGGCCGAATGTCTGGGCGTTGTACCGGACGTTGCTTTGGCATTGGGGGGGCTCCTTGTCACTTGGAACGAAAGTAGGAGCGGCAGCAAAAATACCAATTGAATTTCAGTGACGATTACGTGATCCGGTGGGGGACTTTGCGTTAGACTGCTCAAAATAATCAGCGAGGGGGATGGTATGCAAAAGAAGTTGAACGAGTGACCACTGCATGATGCAAAAGGCCATCTGTTGGAGGCTGGTTATGCCACACGGGAGGTAAAGCAATACGACCGGGCGGCGGTCAAAGCGCCTTGGTTCCGTATCAAGGAGTGGGATTATTATGGCATTTTCGGTGAAGACTTTGGCCTCGGCCTTGTCGTCGCCGACAATAGTTATATGGGGTTGCTGTCCCTCGCCTGGTTTGACTTTCGTGCAGGGTGCCAGAAAGACGTCGTCGAAATCATTCCTCTCACACGCGGGAGGTTGAATCTGCCCTCAAGTGCGGACAGGGGAAATATCCGGGCCGAACACAACGGGTTCTCGATATCATATAAGCACGCCGACGGCGGGCGGATTTTGCAGGTAGAAGCGCCCGGGTTTGAATCCGGGAAAGGATTTGCCGCAGAAATTTTTCTGCACCAACCGCCGATGGACCGGATGGTGATCGCGACACCTTTCCCGTCTGACAAGCGTGCGTTCTACTACAATCAGAAAATCAACTGCCTGGCGGCAGAAGGCCGTGCAATGGTTGCAGGCGTGGAACACACATTCGCCCCGGATAAGCATTTTGCGGTGCTGGATTGGGGGCGTGGGGTCTGGGCCTACAATAATCATTGGTATTGGGGATCGGCCTCCGGTCTGGTGGGCGGGCGTTCATTTGGCTTCAACATCGGTTATGGGTTTGGTGATGTGTCAGCAGCGTCCGAGAACATGATTTTCCTGGATGGGCGCGCCCACAAACTGGACCAGGTTCGCTTTCACATTCCAGAGGCCGGTTATGACAAGGGCGAGTGGATGTTTACCTCGAACGACGGTCGTTTCGAAATGAGATTTACCCCCGTTTACAATCGGCATGACAAGACGGATCTGCTGATCCTTCGTTCAGAGACAAATCAGACATTCGGGCATTTCTCCGGTCATGTCATTCTTGACAATGGAGACCGGCTGGATGTGCCAAATCTGTTTGGCTTTGCCGAGGATGTATTTAACCGCTGGTAGCGGCAAGGTCGACGAGGCTACCAGCGCAGATATTGTGTTTCCGCAAAACCACCAAGCCCCTTGATGGGAAGGCGTCCCAATGTGGAATCCTGCAAGACACCATCAAAATGACCGAACATCTGATGAAAATTGCTGGCAAGGATTCCCGCATCCCCAACGGCATGATATCCGCCGACGGGCGTGAAGGTGAGGTCAATCGCTCCATCACCGGATTTGATGAGCCAGGGCTTGTCCAGGTCTTCATCGTCAAACTGAATCAACACAAGGTCGGTTTTGACGAGGCGTCCATCAACCCAAAAGCAGTTTTCAGTAAAGCCGCTCTCGTTGACCCCGTTTGAAACATTGAGACCCAGTAACCTTCCTGCCTCATCGCGTGCGGAAAAGCAGGCCCAATTCCAATAGGTTTCCGGCCGCAGAAAGCCAGACGTGTAGTCATGGTGAGCGCAGGCGCCCATCTCCACAAGGTTGAGCGAACCAAATGGACCGCTGATTGTTCCAATAGCCGGAACCCCCGCCACTTTTTGCGCATAAGTCCAGCCCGTGGCACCTGTTTGCGTACAAACCCGCATAGGCGAAAAATCGGGTGCAGCGTCCGCAAAGGTCAGGTCAATCGAGACCCCGTCGGCAAGCGTCGCGCGCAGTGTCTTTGTTCCGTGCGCTTTGTCGGCAGTCATTTCGATGCGCGCGTCACCGGCAATGAAGAGGCTGGTTCCATCATCCGGATCATGTGAAAGATCGTATCTGTCAGCGTCATTGCGTACGGAAAGGCGTGTCTCAAGGATGAACTCCCGGGCAGACATGTCATAGAGATAGAGAAAGGCGCCTTTGATCAGAGGGGAGTAACTCAAAGCGCATCCAAGTGCATACCGGGACGAAACAGCTCCCATGAACTGAAAGTGCCGGAACGCCTGATCGCGGGCTTCCAGTGGCAGAAGTTCGCCAAGGGGCGATTTCAGGCGCGCCTTCATGTGCTCGATCGGCCCGACCGGTTGATCGAAGAAACCCCGTACCACCCGACCTGCCTCATCAATCACTGACATCGCATACCCCACCACTCTAATTCTGGTTTTTACAGTTTCATCGAGTCACGGTTTACGCTAACCGGTGTGCAAAGCGAAGAAAAGAAGTGCGAGGGGGACGCGACGTTATACGTGCGGCGCTGGACAGCGCGCCTCGCATCATTATCTTCTGCCGCAAACAAATTTAGCCCAAACAAACTCAAGTAGGTAAGGAAACAGCAGGATGACAGACCCGCGCACCCCCGTTCTCGTTGGCGTTGGCCAGGTCGTGCAGAAGGAAAAAGATCCGCTAAAGGCTAAAGACCCTGCGTCGCTTATGGCAGACGCGGCACGTCTGGCCTTGGGGGATACAGGCGTGGCGGCGCTCGAAGGCAAGCTCGACACGGTCACCTGCACGCGATTTGTCATCGACAGCCCCGGCACCCGTGGCGGACTGCCGATCAATCAATATGCCAATCTGCCTTTGTCACTGGCGAACCGTATTGGTGCGAAGCCAGCAAATACCTGCTATGGCCCGACGGGTGGCAATTCACCCCAGCTGCTGGTGAATTACACAGCGGAGCGCATTGCCGAGGGCGACCAGGAGATTGTTCTGCTGGCGGGTGTCGAGTGTTTTGGTTCCTTCCAGAAGTTGCTGATGTCCGGCCAGTCACCTGAAAACTGGAATGAGGATCCGGGGGGCAAGAGGATAGACATCGGATACGAAAAAGAAGGCGTATCGAAAGTTGAGAATATCCACAAACTCTCTCATCCCGTGAATTGTTATCCTCTGTTTGAAAACGCACTGCGCGGTGAGGCGGGCCGGACAGTTGAAGAACAACAGCAATTTATCGGCAAGCTTATGGCACCGTTCACTGAGGTGGCGGCAAAGCACCCTCAGGCCTGGTTCCCGATAGCGCGTACCGCAGAAGAGATTGCGACCCAGACAGACAACAACCGGTATGTGGGGTTTCCATACACGAAGTACATGAACGCGATCATGGCCGTGGATCAGGCCGCGGCTGTTGTCATGATGTCGGTGGAAAAAGCGCGCGAACTTGGCGTGCCGGAGAACAAATGGGTCTATCTGCACGGTAGTGGCGATGCGAATGACCTGTGGTATCTGACAGAGCGGCAGAATTTCCATTCCAGTCCGGCAATCCGCACCATGGGACAAAAAGCTTTTGCACAGGCTGGTTGGTCCATTGACGAGATCGAGATCATGGATCTCTACTCATGTTTCCCAAGCGCGGTTCAGATCGGTATGAAGGAATTGGGCATTGCAACGGATGATCCCCGGGCGCTCACCGTGACCGGCGGTCTTCCCTACTTTGGCGGCGCCGGAAACAATTACGTCATGCACTCGATTGCCACGATGGTGGAAAAGCTTCGGGCGAAACCTGGTGCCAAAGGCATGTGCACATCGAACGGTTACTATGTGACCAAGCATGGCATCGGTCTTTACTCAACCACACCGACCGTCGGCAAGTGGCAGCGCGAAAACCCGGCGAATTACCAGAAGTCTTTGGATGCGATGGATCATCCGCGGGTTGAAGAAAAACCCGACGGGTCGGCCAAGATTGAAACCTACACCGTCATGCACGGCCGTAACGGCCCTGAGTTCGGTATCGTCATGGGCAGACTGGATGCAGACGGCGCGCGTTTTGTATCGCATGTAACGGAACCTGCCGGCGTTCACAGTCTTATGGATCAGGATAGTTTGGGGCGACCAGGCCGCGTGGCGACCACAGATACGGGGCTAAACATCTTTACGCTGTAAGCCGTTCGCCGGGTATACCATAAAAAGAGGCGGCCACGTCAGCGCACGGGGCCGCCTTTTGCATAGGTAAAGACGCTACCAGAGCCAGGTGTTGACATCATCCATAGCGCGCCCTTCGCCAATTGCGATAAAGCCTTTTACATTGCGTATGATTGCCCAGATGAGCCAGGCAAACAGGATCAGAAAGCCGATCAGCAGGAAGGATGTGATTGTGCCAATAGCGACATAAAGCACACTCATCCAGAAGGTACGGATCTGAAATGTATAGTGCGACGCAGCTAGCGCATCAGCATCACCGCGTTTCAAGTAGGCAATCACAACACCAATAAGAGCCGTGATCCCGACAATGAAACTCGCAAAATTCAAAAGATAAACCAGCTTGACCGTGTCGCTCTGAGCGCTCGCACCCGGGCGTCTGTTTTCAATGTCGGACATGCTATCCCCTTGGTTGAAAGTTCCCATCAAACCCTACAAACATCAGATCGGCCTGTCGATTAAAGAGTGGGTGGGGCACCTGCGGCGGATGCCGGGGGTGATGAGGTCGCCTGATTTTGGTCAAACTGGCGACCGACGCTATCAAGATGGGCAGCCTGCATCTGATCAAGCAACGCTGTGCGGCAAAGCAGGTGCTCGGGGGCGAGGCCTCCCGCACATTCCGCGGCCCAGGTTTTTCGCTGCGTCGCCCAGTTTTCCCGCGCTACGTTGATGGTGTCTTCGCGGGTGGTGGCTGGTGATTGGGCAAAAACGACATGAGCGATCGGCGGAAAACGACGAAACAGATGTTCGTTGGATGAACGGGTTGCAGCCTGCGTGATACCCAACAAGGGACCACCGAACAAAAAGGAGCTTGCAGTGGAAACGGCGCGATACTCTTCGAAATCGTCCGTCAGAATGGAACTATGGAGCGTGAGTTCCTGAGGCTTGTTTGCATGCGTGCAATAAACATCAAAGGTCGCTGTTTCCAGAAAATACTTGTGCTCCATCCTCCGGCACCGTTGTTTGAGCGCAGGGTGCGCGAATAATTGGCACCGTCGGGGATGCTTTTTGTTGAATGCCATGGTCCCCCCAATATGCCTTTTGAGAAAAAGGTAAATTTTATCATTTTGGGCTGTTGGGCATGAACAAGGCGTTTTGTGCGGGTCAACGGACATGTTATGGCAAGGCCGTTCGAAGCCGCGCAGAAAAAGGAAGCCACATGCCCCGCATATATATGATCCGTCATGGTGAAGCCGCCGCAGGTTGGGATGCGGACAAGGACCCGGTGCTTTCCGACCTTGGCTGGCAGCAGGCCGAGCGGGCAGCACGAAATATCATGGCACGCGAGGGCCGCGCTCTGCCGGTTCTCTCAAGCCCGCTTCGCCGATGCCGGGAAACGTCGGAACCCTTGTCAAAGGCATGGGGCCTTCAGGCTCGTATTGAGCCGCGGGTTGCGGAAATTCCCTCACCGGAGCTGTCCCTGTCAGAGCGTGGGGGCTGGTTGCGCAGAATTATGACGGGGACCTGGGCAGAGACATTATCCGACGCTGCCAATCCAGACCTGATGGGCTGGAAGCAGGCTGTCGCCGACGCGTTGCTTGAGCTTGACGAGGACACCGTCATTTTTTCCCACTTTATTGCAATCAACGCAGCCGTTGGGCACGCGCTGGATGACCCCAGGGTGATCTGCTTCAAACCCGATAATTGCTCTATCACGATTTTTGAGACATCAGCGGGCCAGTTGAAACTGCTGGAGCAGGGCGGCGAAGCCGAAACAAAAGTGAACTAACCGCGACAGCACGATATACTGGTGCCATGAGCGCTGTTTTAAACGTAGAGCAGATGTATGCAGCCGACCGCTGGGCGATGAGCCGGGGGACGAGCGGTGTCGCATTGATGGAGGCAGCGGGGCGGGCCTGCACCGACGCTATTCTGGAGCGGTTTCAGAAAACCAGCGTATCCGTCCTTTGTGGCCCCGGAAATAATGGCGGCGACGGTTTTGTTGTCGCGCGACTTCTGCGGGACCATGGGTGGAATGTCTCGCTCTTTTTGCTGGGGGAGCGGTCAAGCCTGCAGGGTGATGCCGCGCACATGGCCCACAAATGGAACGGGCCAGTACATCCCTTGACAGAAGATGCCGCGCATGGCGCCGGTTTGATCGTGGATGCATTGTTCGGTGCAGGCCTCGCAAGGGACATCACCGGCACCGCCGCAGCGCTTGTCAAGAGTGTCAGACAGGCAGGTGTCCCGGTTGCGTCAATTGACGTACCAAGTGGTGTTGATGGAAATACCGGATATGTGCGGGGCGTAAGTTTTGCTGCTCGCCTGACCATTACTTTTTTCCGAAAGAAACCCGCACACCTTCTGTTTCCCGGACGTGCCCTGTGCGGGGAAATCATTGTCGCTGATATCGGTATCGGCGACAGCGTCTTGAGTGAGCTTGATGTTCGCCTGCATGAGAACAACCCCGCCCTCTGGAGAGAGAGCCTCCCGTCGGCAGGAGCTGCCGCACATAAGTACACCAAAGGTCATGTGCTGGTTGTATCTGGAGGGGCAACAGCAACCGGTGCAGCGCGGTTGGGCGCGCGTGCCGCACTGCGGATGGGGGCCGGGTTGGTATCCGTCGTCTCTCCACCAAGCGCGTTACAGGTGAATGCGAGCCACCTCACCGCCATTATGCTGCTGCGCTTTGAAGGTGCGGAGGGACTTGCAACCTTGCTGGAGGACAAGCGCCGGAATGCCGTTCTGGTAGGGCCGGGAAATGGCGTTGGAGCGCAGACACGCGCCAACGTTGAAGCCATCATGACAAGCGGCGCAGCCTGTGTCATCGATGCAGATGCAATTACCTCGTTTGAGCAAAGTCCGCGTGATCTCTTTGTGGCAATCGGAAACTATTTTGCAGGGCCAACTGTGCTCACTCCACATGAGGGGGAGTTCAAGCGCCTTTTCCCCGATCTTGAAGGATCAAAGCTTGCGCGCGCGCTGGCGGCTGCAAAGAGGGCCGGCGCCATCGTTCTGCTGAAAGGGCCGGATACGATTGTCGCCGCACCGGACGGCCGGGCGATCGTCAATGCAAATGCAGGGCCCGAGCTTGGCACCGCCGGGTCAGGTGATGTGCTCGCCGGGATGATTGCGGGATTGCTTGCACAACACACACCGGCGTTTGAGGCGGCGGCTGCCGCCGCATGGATGCACGGGCGCGCCGGAACGCTTTTTGGTCGGGGCCTGATCTCTGAAGATCTACCGGAACTCTTGCCACAGGTGCTGAACGAGGTTTTCCCATGACGCGCTCACCGGTAACGTCCTCACCGGTTTTTCGTCATGCAACGCATGACGACCTGCCGCGTTTGAACGAGATCTACAACCACTACATTCTGCATACACCGATCACGTTTGATGTTGAGCCGAAAACCCTTTCACAACGGGCGGAGTGGCTTGCGCAGTTCAGCACAACAGGCAGACATCAGTGTTTTGTTGCCACGGAAAACAATGTGCTTCAGGGGTGGGCCTGTTCCGGGCCTTATCGGCCAAAAGCAGCCTATCAGACGTCAGTTGAGTTTTCCGTCTACCTTGCGCCTGAAGCGCAGGGAAGGGGATTGGGGCGCACGCTTTACGGTACCCTTCTCTCCGCACTGGCAAATGAAGATGTTCACCGGGCGTTGGCAGGGGTGACCCAGCCCAACGACGCATCAATGGCGTTGCATCGGCGGGTCGGTTTCGAAACGGTCGGTTTGTATACCGAAGTCGGCCGCAAGTTTGACCGCTATTGGGATGTGGTCTGGATGGAACTTAAACTTTAGGCGGCTTGCGCCATTCAACTTTTTGGTGCCCCATGAGTGAAGCTAACTAAAATTGAGGGTAGGCACGTGAAAAATATTTTGGGCGTCGTTCTTGTTCTCCTGATCGCTGGAACCATGAGCGCTCGTGCCGACGATCATCAGAATTATCTGGTAGGGCGTGCCATGACTGATGTCACAGGCCCCGCCTTTGGTGTTCAGATGTGGGGTTTTGGCCGGGAGGACCAGCTTACGCAGGGACTGCACATCAGGCAGCGTGCGCGGGCTTTCATCATCTCTGAGCCTGATCCTGAGGCGGGCAAGCGCATCGCCTTTGTCAGCGTGGATATCGGCAGCATCGAGCACAATATGGTTCTCGAAGTGCTGGATCGGCTGGCAACGAAATTCGGCCCGCTCTATACGCTCGACAATGTAGTGCTGAGTGCAACACATACCCACGCCGGCGCCGGTGGATACTGGCATACGCGCGCGGAGCTGGGCCTGGCCGGGGCTTTCTATCCCGAACATTTTAATTATATCGTGGATGGTATTGTTCGCGCCGTTGAGCGCGCTCATGCCGATCTTGCGCCGGCATCAATCCTGATTAACAAGGGTGATGTGGAGGGGGCTGGTGCCAATCGCTCCCTCATTGCTTACGAACAAAACCCGGCAGAAGAACGGGCGCGTTACAACTCGCCCCTTGATACGCAGATGACCCTTCTGCGTTTTGAGCGTGAAGGTGGTGCTGTCGGGTTGCTTAACTGGTTTGCAACTCACCCGACATCCATGACCTATGACAATCACCTCATTTCGGGTGACCACAAAGGTTACGCTTCGCTCACCTTCGAAACACAAGAAGGTGTGACCTATCGTTCAGCGGAGGATTTTGTTGCTGCCTTCGCGCAATCGACACCAGGCGATGTAACACCCAATCTGAATTTGAATAATACAGGCCCCGGTACGGACGACTTTGAAAGTACGGCAATCATTGGAACGCGCCAGATGGATGTCGCGCGCAACTTGTTTGAAGCGGCCTCGGAAACGCTGGCAGGGTCGATCAGGTATCGGCAGGTCTATGTGGATATGTCGCACTATCAGGTGGAAGAGGCTTTCACCGGTGAAAAGCCACAAACCACCTGTCCATCTGCTTACGGTTACTCGTTTGCGGGCGGCTCGACTGAGGACGGGGGCGGGCATTTTCTTTTTCGGGAAGGCATGACGGAGCAGCGCTTTTATCTGGATTTCCTGATCGGCTGGCTGACAGGTGCTCCGGACTGGACGCCGGAGGTCAAAGCCTGTCAGGAACCAAAAGCCATTCTGTTCGAAACCGGCACCGGTACACCGCCGCTACAATCCCAGATCCGCTCCGTCTCAATTATTCAGATCGGACAATTGGCCATTCTGGCAATGCCCGCCGAAATTACCACCATGTCGGCGCGTCGTCTGAAAGCGAGCCTTAAAGCTGTATTGGGCGATCAGGCACAACATATCGTTATCGCGGGCTATGCGAACGGTTATGCAGGCTATGTAACAACGCCTGAGGAATACAGTATTCAGCAATATGAAGGGGGGCACACGCTGCATGGCAAGTGGACGCTGCCCGCCTATCAGCAGGTCGTCACCCGGCTCGCTGAGCAGATGGTCTCGGGTGGCCCGCAAATGGAACCCGTGGCCTATGACGATTGGCGTGGGCGTTCGACGGCGCGTCCTCTTCATGATGGGGCGCCTGATCTCCTGACCGATGGTGCGTCGTTCGGCGATAGGCTGCCTATGGCTGAAACCGTTTTTGCGCCCGGCAGCAAGGTCACGGTGTCTTTGCTGTCAGGCAACCCCAGTGCGGGCTATGGCAGCATCGCCAATTTTCTGACCGTGGAACGAAAAAACGGGTCTGAATGGGAGCACGTTGCAGGTGATGAAGCCTGGAGCACGAAAATTCATTGGCGGTCCGAGCGCGCGGATGGTGAGTTGCGGGCGGAAGTCACCTGGCAGAGCGCGCCGGATACGCCGCCAGGGCTCTATCGGATCCGGCATCAGGGTGTCGCCACAGGGGCGGAGGGGCAGTCCTCACCGTTTGAAGCTGTGACGGAGCCGTTTGAACTCCGTTTGCCGCAGGGCGCCGCGCCTTAAGCGATCCAAATACCCGGTTTGGCTTGAAAAAGTCCCAATTCGCCGGTTTTCACAGCTTTATTTGGCTTTCCAAGGCTCCAAGCCCTTGCTATAGAGGGCGCCAATTCGGACGAACCGTGCCCGGCTCACCAATGGCGGGGCACTGAGGTTCGCTTATGCCCTTAAGGCAGGTTGGTCAGGCGGGCGTGGTGGAATTGGTAGACACGCTAGATTTAGGTTCTAGTGCCGCAAGGCGTGGGGGTTCAAGTCCCTCCGCCCGCACCACGCTGAGTGCCGACCTCCTCCAATTAGGCGGGCAGGGCGGGCAGAAACCCATCCGGCAAGGGCCGGGAATAGTGAACGGAAGCGAATAGAGCATGCAGGTCACCGAGACGGTATCAGAGGGTCTCAAGCGCGAACTCACCATCACAATCGGTGCAGACACGCTGAATGAGCGCGTAGAAGGCAAATTGGGCGAGATGAAAGATCAGGTTCGCCTGAAAGGTTTCCGCCCCGGCAAAGTGCCGCCAGCTCACCTCCGCCGCACGTTTGGCCGTCAGGTCATGACGGAAGTCATCCAGGAAACGGTGACGAATTCCAGCGCGGAAGCCCTGCAGGAGCGCGAACTTCGCCCGGCACTTCAGCCTGAAATAAATCTGGATGGCGAAATTGAACAGGTTATTGAAGGCAAGGCCGATCTCGTCTTCAAGGTAGCTTTTGAAATTGTGCCTGCATTTGAAATTGCTGATCTCTCCAAGATCGAGCTTGAGCGCCCAACAGCTGAAGTGTCTGACGAAGACATTGCAGAAGCTCTGGAGCGCCTCGCATCAGCGCAGAAGAATTTCGAGCCGAAAGACGGGAAAGCCGCGGAAGGTGATCTCGTCGTGATCGACTTTATCGGCCGCATCGATGGCGATGCGTTTGATGGTGGCACGGCAGAAGATGCGCGGCTTGAGCTGGGCTCGGGCCAGTTTATCCCTGGTTTTGAAGATCAACTGGTTGGCACGAAGGCTGGTGACAAGCTGGACGTGACCGTCAGCTTCCCGGAAGAGTATGGCGCTGAGCACCTTGCGGGCAAAGAAGCCGTTTTTGAAACGACAGTAAAAGGGGTGGAAGCACCTGCCGAAGTCGTGATCGATGATGCGTTTGCCGAGAAATTCGGCATGGAAAATCTCGATAAACTCAAAGAAGCCGTTTCAGGGCAGATCAAGGGCGATTACGATCAGGTCTCGCTCGCAAAGATGAAGCGTGAAATGCTGGATCGTCTGGACGAGCTGCATTCGTTTGAACTGCCGCCAACACTGGTCGAGCAGGAGTTCAACCAGATCTGGCATCAGTTTGAGCATGAGCTGGAGCATGAAGGCAAGACCATTGCCGACGCCGATCAGCCGGAAGATGAGCTTCGGGCTGAGTACCAGACAATTGCAGAGCGTCGTGTCCGTCTTGGCCTCGTTCTGTCCGAAATCGGCTCCAAGAATGAGTTGAAAGTCGAGGACGCTGAAGTAAATCGTGCTATCGCACAACGTGCACAGCAGTTCCCGGGGCAGGAACGTCAGGTCTATGAGTTCTACACAAAGAACCCGCAGGCTATTGCAGAAATCCGGGCACCTCTTTTTGAAGACAAGGTTGTCGCTTTCGTCGCAGAAATGGCAAAGGTAACGGACAAGGTTATTTCGAAAGAAGAGCTGTTGTCTGACCCTGAGAGCGAAGACGGGGAAAAGGCTGCCGCTGAGAAGAAGCCAGCGAAGAAGAAAGCTGCGACAAAGAAAGCTGCAGCAAAGAAGCCAGCGGCTAAGAAGAAAGCTGCGCCCAAGAAGGCAGCAAAAGAAGACTGAATTCAGACTTCACGCTTATCACGCAAAAAGCCGGTGGTTTCCCACCGGCTTTTTTGTTTGTTGTCTGCCTGTGACGGCGTGATGTTTTTAATAGGTGCTCGCATTCGGATCGCGGCGGAAGCCGTCGTCTGCGTTGCGCTCTCTCAGACCACGCCGGTAACGGCGGGTTGATGCGTTGTCGAGCTCTGCCGAACTGATGACCCCGTCTCCGTTGTGATCAAGGGTCAGAAAGTCTGTTTCGGGCAGGGCGGTAATCTCCCCGAAACTCAAACGGCCATTCCCGTCAAAATCCAGCGCTTCGAAGGACGCGCGGCTGATGCCGGAGCCGTCATCATCCTGAATGTCTTCCCACTCGTCCTCGTCAATGCTGCCATCCTTGTCCACATCACCGCGAATGAAGATGTTTTCCCGGAATTGCCGATATTCAGCACGTGTCGCTGCGCCGTTATCGTCCAGGTCCCATTGATAGGCAGGGTGCCGGATAATCTCCACATCACCTTTCTGACCACTGGAGCATGCCACCAGGACAGGGAGAGCCAGACCCAGAACAAGCAGGTTTCTGCTCTTCAGGCTGAGTGTGGGACGGGAAATCTGTGACGCAATACGCATTGAGCCTCCGGTAAAACTGACTGAGAGAGCAAATAGATTAGGGAAACGAGTATACGCAAAAAAGCTGAAAATACGGCCTTTCCCACGCTGTGGGGTGGCATTTTCAGCAAACAACCCCATATATTTGTTCGTTTCGTGCAGAATCTGGCGCTTCCGCTATATTCCTGCACTGTCCATTTACCGAATCATCCTATGCATGTGATGGGGCGATGTCTGGCGACAAGCAGTCCGGCTGGTGACAGTTGTGCGAAAAGTCTCCAGCGGACTGGATCGGCCCACAGAACAGACGCGTGCAACCTTGGAAAGCAGACAATGAAAGATCCTTTAGAGCTCTCGATGAACCTGGTGCCAATGGTGGTCGAGCAGACCAACCGCGGTGAACGCGCCTATGACATTTTCTCCAGGCTGCTGAAAGAGCGCATTATTTTCGTAACAGGTCCGGTTGAAGACGGGATGGCGACACTGATCACCGCCCAGCTCCTGTTCCTGGAAGCGGAAAATCCGAGCAAGGAAATTTCTATGTACATCAACTCGCCAGGCGGGGTGGTGACAAGTGGGCTCGCGATTTACGACACGATGAAATACATCAAGCCCGCCATCACAACAGTTTGCGTGGGACAGGCGGCTTCCATGGGGTCGTTGTTGCTGGCTGCCGGTGAAAAGGGAATGCGCTTCGCGTTGCCAAATGCACGGATCATGGTTCACCAGCCATCAGGTGGCTTTCAGGGCCAGGCGACTGATATTGAAATCCATGCGCGCGAAACGCTCGCATTGCGGGAACGTCTGAACCAGATTTATGTGGACCACACAGGACAGCCGATCGAAAAGGTGCGGGAAGCTTTGGAGCGCGACAACTTTATGTCACCTCAGGCTGCGCAGGAGTTCGGTCTGATCGACAAGGTGGGCGCCACCCGCGAGGATTTCGCTAAAGCTGAATGATCATTTGGCTGATTCTGAGCGAATTTTCCGGGCGGAATGCCTCGAAAAATATGGTAAGTACCTGAAAAATAAGGGGTTAATGGAATTTTGATCCAACAGGTGCTACCATTCCATGGAATTTTTGGCATTCTGAGCCGGAACCGGAGCTTAAGAACGCCACGGATTTGGCAAGATGCGAGGATCTGACTTGGTGTTCCATCAGATCAGATGATTGAAAGAAACTGGCGCGTGACGATTTTGTTAAAGTTTCGCTGCCAGGATTAGGTCTAAAGTGCGAGACGAAGTCGGCAAGCTAGGCCGTAAGGAGAGTATATGAGCAAGGTCAGCGGCGGTAGCAGCGGCGATTCCAAAAATACGCTTTACTGTTCCTTCTGTGGCAAAAGCCAGCATGAAGTCCGAAAGCTTATCGCAGGACCGACGGTGTTCATCTGTGATGAATGCGTTGAGCTGTGCATGGACATCATCCGCGAGGAAAACAAAACCTCGCTTGTGAAGTCTCGTGATGGCGTTCCGACACCCCAGGAGATCATGGGTGTGTTGGACGATTATGTGATTGGTCAGCCTGCAGCCAAGCGCGTTCTCGCAGTCGCTGTGCACAATCACTACAAGCGCCTCAATCATGCTGCCAAGAACAATGATGTGGAATTGGCAAAGTCCAACATCATGCTGATCGGTCCGACCGGTTGCGGCAAGACATTGCTCGCCCAGACGCTCGCCCGCATTATTGACGTGCCGTTTACAATGGCCGACGCCACCACGTTGACCGAAGCCGGTTATGTGGGTGAAGACGTTGAGAACATCATTCTGAAATTGTTGCAGGCCGCCGATTATAACGTTGATCGGGCACAGCGCGGCATCGTCTATATTGACGAAGTCGACAAGATCAGTCGCAAGTCCGACAATCCGTCGATCACGCGCGACGTATCTGGCGAAGGTGTTCAGCAGGCACTCTTGAAGATCATGGAAGGCACCGTGGCCTCGGTTCCACCACAAGGTGGTCGCAAACACCCGCAACAGGAATTCCTGCAGGTCGATACGACGAACATCCTGTTTATCTGTGGTGGTGCGTTTGCCGGTCTCGACAAGATCATCTCACAGCGCGGAAAAGGCTCAGGCATTGGTTTCGGCGCAAAGGTACAGGACCCTGAAGCACGCCGTACCGGCGAGGTTCTGATGGAGCTGGAACCGGAAGATCTGTTGAAGTTCGGTCTCATTCCGGAATTTGTGGGTCGTATGCCTGTCATTGCAACATTGACCGATCTGGACGATGAGGCACTGGTGAAAATTCTGACCGAGCCGAAGAACGCATTGGTGAAACAGTATGAACGTCTTTTCGACATGGAAGATGTAAAGCTGACTTTCTCTGAAGAGGCGTTGGTCGCTATTGCGCGCAAGGCCATTGAGCGCAAAACCGGTGCACGTGGTTTGCGCTCGATTATGGAGGCCATTCTGCTCGACACAATGTTCGAGCTGCCGGCTCTGGAAGGCGTGGAAGAAGTGGTCATTTCGGCTGAAGTCGTGGACGGCAAGGCACAACCGCTTTACATCTATTCTGAGCGCTCAAATGATGCTGAAAGCAGTGCATAAAGCACATTATTTTCCATAACGAATCATGAATGGCCTTGAAAGTTAGCGCTCTCAGGGCCATTTCTTTTATGGAGCAGGTCACGCGGTGGCGGTGCAAATAAGACCGAAGCAAGCCACTTTTTGAGCCTGAAAAACAGTCACGCCGACCGAATCTTATTGGATTTGAGTCAGTATTCGTTCAGCAGTGACGTGCCATACTCATGAGAGATTCGGAATGGATGCTTGGTAAAGGTCCACCCGACGGCGCGGCACCGAACAACAAGGTTTTGGATATGACCGATAAAAACGATGATCACGAAACAGGCAACACCCCGGCGGCTGACCGCGAAGAGGTGAAAGAGTTCAAGAGCGGCGTTCTGCCCGTTCTCCCGCTTCGTGACATTGTCGTCTTCCCGCACATGATCGTGCCGCTTTTTGTCGGGCGGGTAAAATCTGTGCGTGCGCTGGAAGAAGTGATGCAGGACGATAAGCAGATCCTGCTGGTCGCCCAGAAAGATGCGGGCGACGATGAGCCAAAGCCGGAAGATATCTACGAGACAGGGACAGTGGGGCAGGTTCTGCAGCTCCTGAAACTGCCGGACCAGACTGTAAAAGTACTCGTCGAAGGCACAACGCGTGCCCGGATTGAACGCTTCACGGATCGCGAAGACTTTTTCGAAGCGGAAGTTGTCGCCATTCCTGAAAAGGAAGAGGAAGATGAGCGCCTGGAAGCTCTCTCGCGCACGGTTGTCAGCCATTTCGAAAACTATGTGAAGCTCAACAAGAAAGTGCCGCCGGAAGTCCTGAGCTCGGTTGCACAGATTGAAGATTACGCGAAACTCGCCGACACAATCGCGAGCCATCTTTCTATTAAGCTGGAAGAGAAGCAGGAACTGCTGGAAGTCGTGAGCACGGCCGAACGGCTGGAGCGTGTTTACTCAATGATGGAAGGTGAAATCTCTGTCCTGAATGTGGAGAAAAAAATCCGCAGCCGCGTAAAGCGTCAGATGGAGAAGACCCAGCGCGAGTATTATCTGAACGAACAGTTGAAAGCGATCCAGAAGGAACTTGGTGGTGAAGGCGACGATGGTCGTGATGAACTGCATGAGCTGGAAAGCCGGATTGAAGAAACCAAACTTTCGAAGGAAGCGCGCGAGAAAGTCGACGCGGAAATGCGCAAGCTCCGTCAGATGAGCCCGATGTCGGCTGAAGCCGCCGTGGTGCGCAACTATCTTGACTGGATCCTGTCAATTCCGTGGGGCAAGAAGGGTCGCGTCAAGAAAGACGTGACAAAGGCCGAGGAAATTCTCGATACCGATCACTTTGGTCTGGAGAAGGTCAAGGAGCGTATCGTCGAGTATCTGGCGGTGCAGCGACGTGCCAACAAGCTCAAAGGACCGATCCTTTGCCTCGTAGGGCCTCCCGGCGTTGGTAAGACCTCTCTGGGGCGGTCTATCGCCAAAGCAACAGGTCGCGAGTTTGCCCGCCTGTCACTGGGTGGTGTACGCGACGAAGCAGAAATTCGTGGCCACCGCCGCACCTATATCGGGTCGATGCCGGGCAAGGTCATCCAGTCGATGAAGAAGGTAAAGAACACAAACCCGCTCTTCCTTCTTGATGAGATTGACAAGATGGGTGCGGATTTCCGCGGTGACCCGTCAGCAGCACTGCTCGAAGTGCTGGATCCGGAACAGAACGGCACATTCCAGGACCATTACCTGGAAGTGGAATATGATCTGTCCAACATCATGTTCGTCACCACGGCAAATACGCTCAACATTCCAGGGCCGCTGATGGACCGGATGGAGATCATTCGTATCGCCGGATATACAGAAGATGAAAAGGTCGAGATCGCCCGTCGTCACCTGATCCCGAAATCCATGGCCAACCACGGGTTGAAGCCGGCGGAATGGTCCATCGATGACGAAGCCCTCCTGCAACTGGTAAGGCTCTACACCCGCGAGGCTGGTGTGCGTTCGCTCGAACGGGAGCTGGCCAAGCTTTGCCGTAAGGCCGTGAAAGAGCTTGTGACCTCCGATAAGACCGAGATCAAGGTCACGAAAGAAAATCTGGCGGACTATTCAGGCGTGGCCAAGTTCCGCTTTGGTGAAATTGACGGCGAAGACCAGATCGGTGTGGTTACCGGCTTGGCCTGGACTGAGGTGGGCGGTGAACTGCTGACCATCGAAGGGGTCATGATGCCGGGTAAAGGCCGCATGACCGTAACCGGCAACCTGAAGGACGTGATGAAAGAGAGCATCTCGGCGGCAAGCTCCTATGTGAAGTCGCGTGCGACAACCTTCGGGATCGAACCTCCATTGTTCGACCGCAAGGACATTCACGTTCACGTGCCGGAAGGGGCAACCCCGAAGGACGGCCCAAGCGCAGGTGTCGCAATGGCGACCTCGATTGTGTCCATTATGACCGGCATTCCCATTCGCAAGGATGTGGCGATGACGGGTGAGATCACGCTTCGCGGGCGGGTTTTGCCGATCGGTGGCCTGAAAGAGAAGCTTCTGGCAGCCCTTCGCGGCGGGATCAAAACAGTACTGATTCCAAAAGACAACGCGAAAGATCTGGCAGATATTCCAGACAATGTGAAAAACCAGCTGGAAATTCTGCCGGTTGAAACTGTCGATGAGGTCCTGAAGAACGCGCTGACCCGCGCGCCGGAAGCGATCGAGTGGGATGAAGATGCCTATGCAGCGCAGCAAGCAGCTCGCAATGCAGATGATGCATCAGCAGACGCGCATACTGCCCACTAAACAAAAGGAAAAAGCCTTCTTGCCTGTTTCATTGCAGGGAGAGGGCTTTTTGCTGCCCGCTGCCTGCTTTCGCACCCGCACACAAGGTAAAACTTGTATCTAATTTGAAAAATTTCGCAGAAAACCTTGTCTTTTTCTGCTTAATCCTTTGACCGCCCCTTCCACCAGCGTTTACAATTTTGGCTGATTATCAAGGGGATTCGCTCCCCGCAGCCAGAGGGGCCGAACGTGAACAAAAACGATCTTATTGCAGTCGTTGCCGACCAATCGGGTCTGTCGAAAGCAGACGCGACTAAAGCTGTTGACTGTGTGTTTGACACCATCACCGCTTCACTCAAAGGCGGCGATGAAGTGCGCCTGGTTGGGTTTGGCACATTCAATGTGACCCGCCGTGCAGCATCAGAAGGCCGTAACCCGCGGACCGGTGAGAAAATCCAAATTCCAGCCTCTAACCAGCCAAAGTTCAAGGCAGGTAAGGGTCTGAAGGACGCTGTGAACGAGTAATATCGTTTGCAGACCAGATCGAAAAGGCCGGTGCATGCACCGGCCTTTTTGTATGCCGCCTCTGATGGCTGTGCTTTTTGATGTTCGAGCGCGCACTGGCGGATCATTGTGAATTTGAGAACATCTTTTGAATGTCGCGGTATGAAGTCACGCCCTTAAAGCGATGGCTTGTTCTCCGGGTCGTCATCCTCATCAACATTCTCGCCAATATTTTCATCCGTGTCCGGGGTGATATCAGAACGCGGGTCGAGGTCCATTTGAGGGGTTGCCGCACGGGCGAGAGGGACCGCCACAAAGTCTTCGCGTTCTTCGTGGGGGACAGGGGCCCGAACCATGATCCGTCCAAACACAAAGACAATAAAGGGCAGGTAGACCAGTACCCCGGCACCAAACAGCACACCGGCCCCGAAGAAGGGCATCAGAAGTGAAACGATGATCGGGCCGGCCATGGCGCCGACTGAAAACACCAGCATCATGCCGCTGGCGACCATCACAAACTGGTGCGGCTGGGCATTGTCGTTCGCCTGCGCAATGCAGAGCGCGTAGAGGGTAAGGGCGAACGCGCCAAAGGCAAATGCACCGCCGTACAGCACATATTCATTGTGCCCGGTGCCGGAAAAAAAAGACAAAAAGAGGGAGGCAATCGCGGCACCGGCGAGCGTCCCGATCAGAACCCAGCGCCGGTCGATCCGGTCAGACAGCCGACCGAACGGCACCTGCGCAATAGCGCCCCCGACAATGGCGGCTGTCATGAAGAAGGAAATGCCCTGCAGATCGAGCCCGGCTTGTTGCGCATAGACAGGCCCTAGCGTCCAGAAAGGACCATTGGTGAGGCCGATAACAAAACAGCCCAGCATACCAACTGGTGAGATCCGCCACAGTTCCTTGAAGTCCGGTTTGATGTTCTCAATAGGTGCGGGTTGCACCGAACGTGTCAGGGAGACCGGCACCAGTGCGATCGAGGTGAAGATTGCAACAATGGCAAAAAGGGTGAAACCGTTTGGGTCGGCGACATTCAACAGCAGCTGGCCACCGGTCAGCCCCACCAGGCTCACCACGCGATAAAGGCCAAAAATGCCCCCGCGGTTCTCATTTGTCGCCTGCTCGTTCAGCCAGCTCTCAATGATCATGTAGAGCCCGGCCAGGCAATACCCGCCCAACACGCGTAAAAGCACCCAGGTCGCAGGCTCCGGCGCCAGAACGTGCAGAATGGGCAGGGCAGAGGCGATGGAAGCGAAGACAGCGAAGGAGCGGATGTGCCCCACGCGACGGACGCTATAGGGCGACAGGAGACTGCCCAGCATGAACCCGGCAAAATAGGCCGTACCCATCAAGCCGAGTGTGAGGTCCGAGAAACCATCAAAATTGGCCCTCAACGGCAGCAGAATGCCAAACAGCCCGTCCCCCAGAACCAAAATGGCCGTGGAGAGAAAGAGCGAGAAAAAGGAAGCAAGGCTGCGTGACATAAATAGGTCCAGTGGGAGGGAAAAGATGCCCAGACTGTGGCTGGGGAGCGACCGCTGCGATGTCCCCTAGCCGTAACCCGTTGTGGGTCAGGTGACAAGGGGGGGCTTGGGCGGCAAATAGGGCGGCGACGTTGGGAAAGTGGGAAGAAAGCACGCTGGGGCCTGACTATTTTTCCCCGTCCGGCAGAAGGCGCGGCTTAACGGTCCGGGTCATGATCTCCGCGAAACGCGCAGGTTCTTCCCATGGCGGTGAATGGGCCGAAGCCTCAAAATAGATCAACGCCTTATCGGGTGCCTGCAAGACTTCAAAATAGGCAGCGGCGAGAGACGAGGGGGTCTGCTGATCAAACCTCCCTAGCAGGAAAAAGACAGGCACTTCAAACCGGGTGTAGGTCTGGTCAAGGTTGAGGGAGCCGATTTCCGACCAGAGATGATCCATGGAGAAAAGCGCACTTCGTGCAAGTGCAATGAGATCCGGAAGGTTGAATTCGGGAACAGACAGCGCCGTCCAGGCAAGCTGTGCCACAGACCGCCCATCGCGGGTAATGCCACCCCCAAAATGCGTGAGCCATTTGCGTTGAACAAGCGTCGCCTCCACGCCGTAGGGCGGACGTCCAATGCCGGTAAGTGCATCAATGGCAGCCTTGTTTGAAAGCCGATGAGCCTCGGAAAGCGTGAAGTCGTAGGATGCAGCCTCGTTCGCCCGCATGTCTGCAATCTGGCCGGTGCCGATATAGCCCGAGATTTTTTCAGGGTGGCGCGCGATGTAGGTTGTTCCCAGCAATGTACCCCACGAGTGGGCAAGGATGGCTATGCGCTCACGTCCGAATTTTATTCGCAGATGATCGACCATCGCGTCGACATCCTGAACGATGTTTTCAAATGTCATGGTGTTTGCAGGTGTGGCTGGGTCGAAGCTTTTGCCGGCGCCACGCTGATCCCAGTGGACCACGACGAATGTCCGCTCCAGTTCTGAATTGTAAGCGCGGAACCAAGCAAATTCACCGGCGCCCGGCCCCCCGTGCAAAACCAGCAGGATGGGTGCATCCCGGTTGTACCCGCGTGTGAGTGTCCATTGCGACAGACCATTGATCATGACCCGTTCTTCTTCGGCAATGCTGTTGGCCTGTATTGCGCCGGAGGTGCCGGTGATGGGTGGTGTTTTTGTCGGGAGTGAAAGCCAGCCCGCGACGGATAGAAACAGACTGAGTGTAATGAGCAATCCAATGCCGCCGTACTTTGCGGCTTTCCAGGCTGTCGCCCCGGTTGATCTGGTCATATGTATCGCTCCCGTGGTGAGCCCCGTTTTTTGAGCCCTGTCTGTCCCGTCTGTCTGTACGACGGGGCAGTGAGACCGTCCATGAGACACAGCGTATCAGGCCCAGCGCTGCGAGAATGGCATTAAATTGCGCCTGATGGGCAGTGCTTATGATTTGGGGCTTGACGTGGAGAATTTCATGGCTAAGTTCTGGCCTTCTTCGACGCCCGGTTCGCCGGGCCCGGAAGGGCGGTTAGCTCAGCTGGGAGAGCATCTCGTTTACACCGAGAGGGTCGGCGGTTCGATCCCGTCACCGCCCACCATTTTTCCTTCATCTAAATCAGATTGATCACCTTCGGGTGTACATGGCGCGTCAGCGCTGGTCTTTCCGTGTGTCTGGCGACATGCTGCAGCATTGGCGCATTGGCACTCCCGGAGGACGAAAGAAATGATGATCTGCTTTCGATTCGTGTTCGCGCTCCTGTTGGGTTTGGCGATGGCGCCCGCTTTGCCGGTTGTGGCTCTAAGTGAAGACGCAACAGCGGCAGAAGACATCAATTTGCTGGGGGCACGCGAACTGGAGCAAGGATGGCAGGTGCTGGGCGTGCCGGGCAAACCTGAAACTTCCTTCCATATGACGGGCGGCCAGGCTGACGAACGGGTCTTGCAGATCGAGGCGCAGGATGCTGTGGGCTTCCTCTACAGGCAGATCGACGAAGCAGGCACCTATCTGCGCTGGCGGTGGCAGGTGGTGAATATGGGGCGTCCCAGTGATCTGACGGAGGTGGGGCGTGACGACCGGCCTATGGCTGTGCATCTCTGGTTTCCCAAAGAATCAGAGACCTCTTCAATATTTGGCGGTGTCGCTGAATTGTTTGGCTATCCTCGCGTTGGTCGCGCGCTGACTTATGTCTGGGGTGGTGCGGCCGACATGCCGCGACTGACGGGCAACCCTTATATGGAAGAGGGACAAGGCGCGATTGTCGCGTTGCGCCGCGCGACAGATCAGCCGGAAGGCTGGTTTGAGGAAGTCGTGGATTATCGGGCAGATTATGAAGCCGCTTTCGGCATGTACCCGCCGCACCCGACTCACATCGCGATTTCCGGGGACAGTGATGATCTGGGTGGCTTCCGAAGCGGCCGCATAGCAGATCTGCGCTTTTCTAATTCGGGGAATTGAGGCTCATCACTGGTACCCGACAATTGTACCAAAAAGCCAGGATCGGTGCGATTTCGGCTATGCAAACGGGTTATGGCCCGCCAAGGGGTGCGGCGGTTCCGGGCGATCCCCAGAAAAGTATAGGATTTCCGCTAATAGCTGCTTGACAGGATAGAGGGGCTGCCGTACATGACCGCATCCCCGGAGACAAACTGTCTTCGACCAAGGGGGGTGTAGCTCAGTTGGTTAGAGTGCCGGCCTGTCACGCCGGAGGTCGCGGGTTCGAGTCCCGTCACTCCCGCCATTTTTAAAATGGTGCAATTTTAAAAATGGTACGATGAACATTCGCCAGTTCGTAGTTCGCCAGTTCATAGAATGGCGCTTCAGAATGTTCAGCACCGATATTCATCTCTTGTCAAGGGCAATAAATGCCCGCGAATGTCCCTGCAGCGGGAATTCTTGTGAATAGGGCCTGCTCTCATCGGCTTGCCGTGGGGCTTTGCGCCGGACTTTGAATGGATCTGGAATTGTGGTGTGAACGGACCCTGAAGAGGCGTCTGGTGAGCCCCGAAAAGGCCCGGAAACGCTTTGCGAACAGGTCGCATGATTGAACATGACGCTATGTTCAAAATATAGTCACTTCAGGCGGTGTCGGCGTTTGACTTGGGACCTTCGAAGGCTATACTCCGCGCGAATTTAGAGGGGCAACTTGCGGGAATCATTTGTTCATTTCAAACGGAGTGAACAGAGCGCATAAACGCAAAGCAGTCTGGAAGAGCGACCACCGTCACCAGCTCGTTTCAGACATTCAGGTGCTGATATGGAAGAGCTATTAAGCGAGTATCTGCCGATCGTGATTTTTCTCGGTCTCGCGGCGGTCATCTCGCTCGCATTGTTGATTGTACCTTTTGTCATTGCGCCTTCAAAGCCCGACCCTGAAAAGCTGTCCGCTTATGAGTGTGGTTTTGACGCCTTTGACGACAGCCGCATGCGTTTCGACGTGAAGTTCTATCTCGTCGCTATTCTGTTTATTATTTTCGATCTTGAAGTGGCCTTCCTGTTTCCCTGGGCGGTGTCTCTCGGCGAAGTGGGTTTGTTCGGCTTCTGGTCAATGATGGTGTTTCTGGGCGTGCTGACGGTCGGCTTCATCTATGAATGGAAGAAAGGCGCGCTCGAATGGAACTGAGTTCATCCGAAAGCACGGTCATTGCCGAGGCACCAAAGGGTGTGATTGATCCGCGCACGGGCGCTCCCGTTGGTGAGGATGATCCGTTCTTCAAGCAGATGTCTGATGATCTGGCGGAAAAGAATTTCGTCGTGACCTCTCTCGATAATCTGATCAACTGGTCTCGCACGGGATCGCTGATGTGGATGACGTTTGGCCTTGCATGTTGCGGTGTTGAAATGATGCAGACCAATATGCCCCGCTATGATCTGGAGCGTTTTGGTATCGCGCCGCGCGCGAGCCCACGCCAGTCGGATGTGATGATTGTGGCGGGAACGCTGACCAACAAGATGGCGCCTGCGCTACGCAAGGTTTACGACCAGATGCCGGAGCCGCGTTACGTCATCTCCATGGGTTCATGTGCGAATGGCGGCGGTTACTACCATTATTCCTACTCGGTCGTACGGGGGTGCGACCGGATTGTTCCTGTCGATGTTTATGTGCCTGGCTGTCCGCCATCCGCAGAGGCTCTTCTCTATGGCATTCTTGCGCTTCAGCGTAAAATTCGCCGGACGGGTACGATTGAACGCTAATTTGGTCTGCACGTCCCGGGGATGTGCAGGCGCCTGCCGCGCAATGCCAGCTCGTGTGAGCAACGGCATCAAGAATTGTTAGAGACGTAAAATTGTCAGAGACAAATGCCATGGACGAAAGTCTGCAGGATCTGGGAGACCACATTGCCGGGGCACTGGACAATGAGGTTTCGTCGTTCACCATTTCATATGGGGAGCTGACGCTGGAAGCCAAGACCGACAAGATCAATCGTGTCTTGAAATTTCTGCGTGATGATCCGGCCTGCCAGTTGACGATCCTTGTGGATATTTGCGGGGCGGACTACCCGGAACGTGCTGAGCGGTTTGATGTGGTCTATCATCTTCTGTCGATGCGCCAGAACCAGCGGGTACGCGTACGTATTACCGTGGATGAGGATGCGCAGGTGCCTAGCGCAACAGCCGTCTTCCCTGCGGCCGGATGGTATGAGCGTGAAGCTTTCGACATGTACGGTATTCTTTTCTCCGATCACCCGGATTTGCGACGAATTCTGACCGACTACGGATTTACGGGCTATCCGCTTCGCAAGGACTTTCCGGTCTCCGGTTTTGTTGAGCTTCGCTACGATGACGAGTTGAAGCGCGTGGCTTATGAGCCAGTGAAACTCGCGCAGGAGTTTCGGAATTTCGATTTCGAAAGCCCTTGGGAAGCCGCTGAATACCTGTTGCCCGGCGATGAGAAGGCGACACCAGCAGGGGACAAGAAGTAAGTCATGGCCGAGTCCCAGATTAAAAACATCAATATAAATTTTGGCCCGCAGCACCCGGCAGCGCACGGCGTGCTTCGCCTCGTACTGGAGCTGGATGGTGAGATTGTCGAGCGTGTCGATCCGCATATCGGCCACCTGCATCGCGGCACTGAAAAGCTGATCGAGCAGAAGACCTATTTGCAGGCATTGCCTTACTTCGACCGGCTCGACTATGTGGCGCCGATGAACCAGGAGCATGCCTATTCGCTCGCGGTAGAGCGTTTGTTGGGCATTGATATTCCGGCACGGGCGCAATACATCCGCGTCCTTTATTCCGAGATTGGACGCCTGCTTAACCATTTGCTCAATATTACAACGCAAGCCCTTGATGTTGGTGCGTTTTCACCGTCCCTGTGGGGGTTCGAGGTGCGCGAAGAGCTGATGACTTACTATGAGCGCGCGTCCGGCAGTCGCATGCATGCGGCCTACTTCCGGCCCGGTGGTGTGCATCAGGATCTGCCGCCGAAGTTGCTTGAAGATATCTATAATTATTGCGATTTCATCGAGAAAATTATTGATGATCTCGACAGCCTGCTGACGGGCAACCGGATCTTCAAGCAGCGTAATGTTGATATTGGCATCGTCACCGCCGAAGACGCCCAGGCCTGGGGGTTCTCCGGTGTGATGGTGCGCGGTTCCGGCATGGCCTGGGATCTGCGTCGCTCGCAGCCTTATGAATGCTATAGCGACCTGGAGTTTGATGTTCCGGTTGGCAAGAACGGCGACAATTTTGATCGCTATCTTGTGCGCATGGAAGAGTGCCGTCAGTCGGTACGCATCATGCGGCAGTGTATCGAGCGGATGCCGGACGGTCCTGTGACGACGACCGACGGCAAAATCACCCCGCCAAAGCGTGGTGATATGAAGAAGTCGATGGAAAGCCTGATCCATCACTTCAAACTCTATACCGAAGGGTATCATGTGCCTGCCGGTGAGGTTTACGCNGCCGTTGAAGCTCCCAAGGGAGAGTTCGGGGTTTATCTCGTGTCCGATGGCTCAAACAAACCATCGCGCTGTAAAATTCGCGCACCGGGATATCCGCATCTTCAGGCAATGGATTTTCTATGCAAGGGCTACATGCTTGCCGACGTCTCGGCAATTCTGGGCTCGCTCGACATTGTGTTCGGGGAGGTTGATCGATGAGTGTTCGCAGACTGGACCCGAACCAGCCTGACAGTTTTGAGTTCACGGCTGAAAACAAAGCCTGGGCCGAAGGTCAGATTAAGAAGTACCCGCAAGGTCGACAGGCTTCGGCCATAATTTCCTTGCTTTGGCGTGCGCAGAAGCAAGGGGACGGATGGCTTTCGGAGCCGGCAATCCGCTATGTGGCGGACATGCTGGGCATGCCCTACATGCGTGCGCTCGAAGTGGCGACGTTCTACACAATGTACAATCTCTCTCCTGTGGGAACNCATTTTGTACAGCTGTGCGGCACAACACCTTGCTGGCTTGGCGGTTCTGATGAATTGAAGTCCGTCTGCAAAAAGGTCATCGGTGAGGAAAAGACTGTCTCGAGCGACGGCAAGCTCTCCTGGATGGAAGTGGAATGCCTNGGCGCTTGCGCGAACGCACCCATGGTGCAGATCAACGACGATTATTACGAAGACCTCAACCCGCAGAACTTTGAGAAGCTGCTCGACGACCTGCGCAATGGTCGTGAAGTCAAGACGGGGTCTCAAACAGGTCGCAAGGGCTCGGAACCTGCTGGCGGTCTCACCTCACTCACCCNAGTCGAAGGGGCGGATTGATGCTTCAGGATAAAGATCGCATCTTCACCAATCTTTACGGCCAGCGCGATTGGGGCCTTGAAGGCGCGCGCAAGCGTGGTGATTGGGACAAGACAAAAGACCTTATTGCCAAGGGGCGTGACTGGATCATTGACGAGATGAAGCAGTCCGGTCTGCGTGGCCGCGGCGGTGCAGGGTTCCCNACAGGTCTTAAATGGTCCTTCATGCCAAAAGAGTCCGACGGGCGTCCGCACTATCTGGTCGTGAATGCAGATGAGTCAGAACCGGGGACGTGCAAAGACCGGGAGATCATGCGCTACGATCCGCACAAGCTGATCGAGGGCTGTTTGCTGGCCGGTTTCGCGATGGGGGCCAACGCGGGCTACATCTATGTCCGTGGTGAGTTCATTTTTGAACGCGAACAATTGCAGCGCGCGGTCGATCAGGCNTATGACGCCGGGCTTTTGGGCAAGAATGCCGCTGACAGCGGCTGGGACTTCGAGCTGTACGTGGCACATGGTGCCGGTGCTTACATTTGCGGCGAAGAAACNGCTCTGATTGAGAGCTTGGAAGGCAAGAAGGGCATGCCACGCCTGAAGCCTCCATTCCCGGCCAATATGGGCCTCTATGGGGCGCCGACAACGGTCAACAATGTGGAGAGTATCGCTGTTGCACCAACCATTCTGCGCCGTGGTGCCGGCTGGTTTGCAGGGCTCGGGCGGCCCAACAATGCGGGCACGAAAATCTTTTCTATTTCCGGACATGTGAACAATCCATGTAACGTCGAAGAGGAGATGGGGATCCCGCTGAAAGAGCTTATCGAGAAGCATTGTGGCGGCGTACGCGGCGGTTGGGACAATCTGCTTGCGGTTATTCCCGGCGGGTCTTCTGTACCGCTTCTGCCGAAGAGCATTTGCGATACGGTCCTGATGGATTTTGACAGTCTGAAGGAAGTGCAGTCCGGTCTGGGGACAGCAGCTGTCATCGTGATGGACAAGTCCACGGATGTGATCAAGGCGATCGCGCGCCTCTCGGCTTTCTACAAGCACGAAAGCTGCGGCCAGTGCACGCCGTGCCGCGAAGGCACAGGCTGGATGTGGCGGGTGATGGAGCGTCTTGTCACCGGTGAAGCAGAAGTAAGTGAAATTGAAATGTTGCTGGACGTTTCCAAGCGCGTNGAAGGTCATACGATCTGNGCGCTGGGAGATGCGGCAGCCTGGCCTGTGCAGGGGTTGATCCGGCATTTCCGGCCAGTCATTGAAGAGCGTATTGCATCCCGNAAAGCGGGACAGGNTGCGCAAGTAGCGGCGGAGTAGGCCCATGCCAAAACTCACAGTCGATGGCATCGAAGTGGAAGTCGAGAACGGGACAACTGTTCTGCAGGCGTGCGAAGAAGCAGGCGCGGACGTACCGCGGNTTTGTTATCACGAACGCCTTTCCATTGCGGGCAATTGCCGTATGTGTCTGGTCGAGATCGAAAAGTCGCCGAAGCCGGTGGCAAGCTGTGCGCTGCCAGTGGGTGAGGGTATGGTCGTGCATACCAAAACACCTTCGGTAAAGCGGGCACGCGAGGGGGTGATGGAGTTTCTCCTGATCAACCATCCGCTTGATTGTCCGATTTGCGATCAGGGTGGCGAGTGCGACCTGCAGGATCAGGCGATGGCGTTCGGCGTCGATACATCCCGTTTTGACGAGAACAAGCGGGCTGTCGAAGACAAGAATATGGGCCCNCTGGTNAAAACCATCATGACGCGTTGCATTCATTGCACACGTTGTGTTCGTTTCGCGCAGGAAGTGGCNGGCGTNCCGGAAATCGGTGCGATTGGCCGTGGCGAGGATATGGAAATCACGACCTATCTGGAGCAGTCTTTGACCTCCGAATTGTCAGGCAATGTGATTGACCTGTGCCCGGTTGGTGCGTTGACATCNAAGCCATATGCTTTCACCGCACGTCCTTGGGAACTTCGCAAGACTGAAAGCATCGACGTGATGGATGCCGTTGGCTCCGCGATCCGCGTGGACACACGNGGCAAGGAAGTCATGCGGGTGATGCCGCGCCTGAACGACGATGTGAANGAGGAATGGATTTCCGACAAGACGCGTTTCATCTGGGATGGCCTGCGTTCGCAGCGGTTGGACCGCCCTTATATTCGCGAGAATGGAAAGTTGAGAGCGGCAAGCTGGGACGAGGCTTTCGCCGCGATCGCTGAAAAGGCGAAGACGACAGCACCGGAGAAAATGGCGGCAATTGCAGGTGACCTTGCCTGCGTGGAAAGCATGAGCGCGTTGCAGGATCTGATGGGCGCACTTGGTGTGACCAATCTGGATTGTCGGCAGGATGGGACAAANCTCATGCCGGGTGACCGNGCNTCCTATCTTTTCAATTCAACCATTGCCGGTATCGAAGAGGCNGATGCNCTNTTGATNGTCGGCTCGAACCCGCGCCTTGAAGCACCTGTTCTGAATGCCCGCATTCGCAAGCGCTGGCGCGAGGGTGGTTTCCCCGTCGGCATCGTCGGCGANAATGTGGANCTGACCTATGATGCCCAGCATCTGGGCGCAGGCACCCAGACNCTCAAGGAGATTGCNGACGGGTCTCACCCGTTTGCCCGCGTGCTCGAAGTGGCGGAACGTCCATTGATTATCATTGGTCAGGGCGCGTTAAGCCGGGCGGACGGCGCAGCCGTTCACGCAACGACGCTAAAGATCGCCGAGCGTTCCAGCGCGATCACAGCGGCNTGGAATGGCTTCTCTGTTCTCCACACGGCTGCAGCGCGTGTTGGCGGCTTGGATCTTGGTTTCGTTCCCGGTGAGGGCGGTCGCGACGTGGCATCAATTCTCGACGGCGCGGCGAGCGGTGATATTGAATTCGTTTATCTGCTTGGCGCGGATGAACTGGATACNTCGAAGCTGGAAAAAGCTTTCATTGTCTATCAGGGGACACATGGTGATGTTGGCGCACATGCTGCCGATGTGATNNTGCCTGGCGCTGCTTATACNGAGAAGAGCGGCACCTGGGTCAATACCGAAGGTCGGGTGCAGATGGGCCGCCGTGCGGCATTCCCGCCCGGCGACGCGAGAGACGATTGGTCTATCTTNCGTGCNCTGTCTGAGCGTCTGGGGCATACGCTGCCNTATGACAATCAACAGCAATTGCGNACAAGACTTTACGAAGCTCACCCGCATTTCGCCGCACAGAACGCGGTGACCCATGCGGCAAGCGTGACGAGTGGTCCTGGCGGGGCTATGGACGACGCACCATTCGTATCGGCGGTGACGGACTTCTACTTCACCAACCCGATTGCGCGCGCCAGCAAGATTATGGCGGATTGCGCAGCGGTTTACGGGCAGAAGGATACGGGGGCAACGGGTACCAATGGCTGATATTCTGATCACATTCGGCATTCCGCTGCTTATCATCGTCGCCCAGTCGCTGGCNGTGCTTGTCGGNCTTCTGTTGTTCACCGCCTATATTCTTTACGCTGACCGCAAGATTTTTGCGGCGGTACAGATGCGTCGTGGGCCGAACGTTGTGGGCCCGTGGGGGTTGCTNCAGTCTTTCGCAGACCTGACCAAGTTTCTTTTCAAGGAAGCGATTATCCCGTCCGGNGCCAACAAGGGTGTTTACCTGNTNGCNCCNTTGATTACGGCAACCTTGGCGTTGGCAGCCTGGGCTGTTGTCCCGTTTGACGACGGGTGGGTGGTTGCCGACATCAATGTGGGCATCCTTTACATCGTGGCGATCTCGTCGCTTGGTGTTTACGGCATCATCATGGGGGGTTGGGCTTCCAACTCAAAATACCCGTTCCTGGGTGCGCTGCGCTCAGCGGCACAAATGGTGTCCTACGAAGTCTCACTTGGCTTTGTTATTGTCTGCGTACTCATGACGGCNGGTTCGTTGAACCTGTCTGACATTGTGCGGGCACAGTCCGGCGACGGGGGCTTGTTCAACTGGTACTGGCTGATCCACTTCCCGGCTTTTGTGATCTTCTTCATTTCTGCAATTGCGGAGACAAACCGTCCGCCGTTTGATTTGCCGGAAGCAGAGTCAGAACTTGTGGCCGGGTATGCGACTGAATACTCGTCAACGCCCTTCCTGTTGTTCTTCCTGGGTGAGTTTGTTTCGATCAATCTCATGGCGGCCATGGTCACCATTTTGTTCCTGGGTGGATGGCTACCGCCGTTTGATATCGCACCGTTGAACATGGTCCCCGGTATTATCTGGTTTGTGCTTAAANTCTGCTTCGTCTTTTTCCTCTTTGCGATGGTTCGTGCCTATGTGCCCCGTTATCGCTATGACCAATTGATGCGTCTTGGNTGGAAAGTTTTCCTGCCATTGTCGCTCGGCTGGGTCGTGGTGACAGCCGGTGTACTGGTCGCGTTCGATCTCGCGCCGTNATTTAGGGAGTATGTCCATGGCTAGTTTGACACAGTCTGTCCGCTCTCTGTTTCTGGCGGAATTCGTTTCGAGCTTCTTTCTGGCACTGCGGTATTTCTTTGGGCCCAAGGCAACATTGAATTATCCNTATGAGAAAGGACCTCTCAGCCCGCGCTTCCGTGGTGAGCATGCGTTGCGTCGTTATCCCAATGGGGAAGAGCGTTGCATTGCGTGCAAATTGTGCGAAGCCATTTGCCCGGCGCAGGCGATCACGATCGAGGCCGGCCCGCGCCGGAACGACGGGACGCGCCGCACGGTTCGCTACGANATCGACATGACGAAATGCATCTATTGTGGCTTCTGTCAGGAGGCCTGTCCGGTGGATGCCATCGTCGAAGGGCCGAATTTTGAGTTCGCCGCAGAAACACGTGAAGAGCTTTTNTATACGAAGGAAAAGCTGCTTGAGAATGGGGCTCGTTGGGAACGCGAGATCGCCAAGAACATTGAGCTTGATGCACCGTACCGTTAAAGGCCGGGCATTGGGGTTGGAAAGACTAGAGAGGGCTAAGGGGCAATGATCCTCGCCACCATCGCNTTTTACATATTNGCCGCTGTCGCGGTTGCTGCGAGCTTTATGGTCATCGCATCGCGCAACCCTGTGCATTCGGTATTATTTTTGATCCTCGTGTTTTTCAATGCGGCGGGCCTTTTCGTTCTGATGGGGGCTGAGTTCCTCGCAATGCTCCTCGTGATCGTTTATGTGGGCGCGGTAGCGGTGCTCTTTCTCTTTGTGGTCATGATGCTCGATATTGACTTCAGCGAGCTGCGTGAGGGNTTTCTGCAATATATGCCCGTTGGTGCCCTGATCGGCTTCATTGTTTTGCTGGAANTGATCATGGTNGCCGGAACCTGGGTGTTGGGTGCAGACACGGCAACCCTGGTNGCAACACCNATTCCTGACATGGGTGAGGTCTCCAATGCGGAGGCCATCGGCCAGGTTATGTACACACAATATGTCTATTTCTTCCAGGCGGCCGGCATGGTGCTGCTTGTGGCTATGATCGGGGCCATCGTGCTCACGCTTCGGCCACAACCGGATGCACGCCGTCAGGTGATTGCTGATCAGGTGGCACGCACCAAGGAAAGCGGNGTAGAACTCAAGAAAGTGGAGCCAGGCCAGGGTATCTGACTTTAGGTCGGGTTCTGGCTGCGAAAGAAAAACCATGGAAATTGGCCTTGCACATTATCTGACGGTTGCGGCGATCCTCTTTACGCTGGGGATTTTCGGAATCTTCCTGAACCGGAAGAACGTCATCATTATTCTTATGTCGATCGAGCTCATGCTTCTCGCGGTAAACATCAATCTTGTTGCCTTCTCCACTCATCTGGGGGATCTGACAGGGCAGATTTTTGCTTTGCTGGTGCTGACNGTTGCCGCAGCTGAAGCTGCCATTGGTCTGGCTATTCTCGTGGTNTATTTCCGCAATCGCGGCTCCATTGCCGTCGAAGACATCAACCTGATGAAAGGCTAAGGCGCGCATGTTTGAAGCAATCGTCTTCCTCCCGCTCGCTGGCTGTTTGATCGCGGGCCTTTTTGGACGCCAGATCGGTGTTGGTGCATCGCAAATCATCACCAGCGGATTCCTGGTTCTGNCTGCTATTTTAAGTTGGGTCGCNTTTGTGTCGGTGGCGCTGCAGGGGAACGCAGAAACAGTACAGGTGTTGACCTGGATCGATAGCGGGTCATTTGAGGCGGATTGGCGCCTGCGGGTTGATACCCTGACAGCCGTCATGCTGGTCGTGGTCACCAGCGTATCCTCACTGGTGCATATCTACTCGATTGGCTATATGAGCCACGATCCTCACCAGCAGCGCTTCTTCGCCTACTTGTCTCTCTTCACTTTCGCCATGCTGATGCTGGTGACNTCAGACAATCTCATCCAGCTATTCTTTGGCTGGGAGGGGGTAGGGCTCGCTTCCTATCTGCTGATCGGCTTCTGGTACAAAAAGCCGAGCGCAAATGCTGCCGCCATCAAAGCCTTTGTGGTCAACCGTGTTGGTGATTTCGGTCTCATACTGGGTATCTCGGCGATCTATCTCACAATCGGCTCCGTCGATTACGATACGATTTTTGCGGCTATTCCTGGGCTGGTGGGGCAGAACTTCCATTTCCTGGGGACAGATTTCCCGNTTATTACGACGATCTGTCTGCTGCTCTTCATGGGGGCAATGGGCAAGTCCGCGCAATTCCTGNTGCACACATGGCTGCCGGATGCGATGGAAGGCCCGACACCCGTATCAGCCCTNATTCACGCGGCAACCATGGTGACCGCGGGTGTCTTCCTNGTCTGTCGCATGTCACCAATATTCGAGTTCTCACAGGATGCGCTTTTGGTCGTGACCGTTGTGGGGGCGACAACGGCCTTTTTTGCAGCGACCGTCGGTCTCGTTCAAAACGACATTAAGCGTGTCATTGCGTATTCAACGTGTTCGCAGCTTGGCTACATGTTTGCCGCAGCGGGCGTCGGTGCTTACGAGGCGGCCATGTTTCACCTCTTTACGCATGCCTTTTTCAAGGCACTGCTGTTCTTAGGCTCCGGCTCTGTCATTCACGCCATGTCGGACGAGCAGGATATGCGAAACATGGGGGGCCTGTTCAAACTCATCCCTGTGACCTGGGTGATGATGCTGATCGGGACGATCGCCNTGACTGGGTTTCCGCTCACGGCGGGCTATTTCTCGAAAGACGCCATTATCGAAGCAGCNTATGCGGCACATAGTCCCGCACACATGTATGCGTTCACACTTCTTGTGGTCGCAGCCCTGTTCACGAGCTTCTATTCCTGGCGCCTGATTTTCCTGACCTTCCATGGGGANAGNCGTGCCTCGAACGAAGTGTTGAGCCACGCGCACGAAAGCCCGCCGTCAATGATGATCCCGCTTGTTCTGCTCGCCGTGGGTGCGCTTGGTGCTGGCGCGGTCTTTGCCAATCTCTTTATCGGNCATGCCGAAACAGAGTTCTGGGCCGGGGCAATCTTTAACGCGGATGGAAACAACATTCTGGAAGAGCTTCATCATGTGCCGGCNTGGGTGAAGTTTTCACCCATGGTGATGATGGCGCTNGGTTTCGTGACGGCCTGGTTCTTCTATATCAAGAGCCCGGAGACACCNAAGACGCTCGCGAAAGATCAGGACATGCTCTACAAGTTCCTGCTCAACAAATGGTACATTGATGAGCTTTATGACTTTATCTTCGTAAAGCCCGCTTTGTGGATCGGTCGTNTGTTCTGGAAAGAGGGTGATGGCCGGATTATCGANGGTTTCGGTCCCAATGGTATTGCCGCGCGTGTACTGGACGTAACACGCGGACTGGGGCGCCTNCAGACCGGCTTCGTCTATCACTACGCTTTCGCCATGCTGCTCGGAATTGCGGCCTTGACCACTTACTTCATGTTCGCAGGAGCCCACTGACATGACGGGCATGTTTCCAATNCTTTCGCTGGTCACTTTTCTTCCGCTCGTGGGGGCATTNTTTATCTTCGCGATCCAGTCCGACGATGAAGCCATCACCGCGCGTAACGCGCGCTGGGTGGCNCTCTGGACAACGCTGATCACGTTCATCATGTCNCTTGCGATCTGGGTCGATTTTGATGAGAGCACGGCGGCATTCCAGTTTGTGGAGAATGCTGAATGGCTTGGTGGCTCCATCAACTACCATATGGGTGTTGACGGCATTTCGATGCTGTTTGTGATCCTCACCACCTTCCTGATGCCGTTTTGCATCCTGGCGAGCTGGGAGGCGATCGAGAAGCGCGTGAAGGAATACATGATCGCGTTTCTGATACTCGANACATTGATGATCGGTGTGTTCTGCTCGCTTGATCTGGTGCTGTTTTANCTCTTCTTTGAGGCAGGCCTGATCCCGATGTTCCTGATNATCGGCGTTTGGGGCGGCGCGCGCCGCGTCTATGCGAGCTTCAAATTCTTCCTCTANACATTGGCAGGGTCTGTGCTCATGCTGCTGGCCATCATGGCCATGTATTGGCAGGTCGGCACAACGGACATTCCNACATTGTTGGCGTACGAGTTNCCNGCGGGCATGCAGACNTGGCTCTGGCTGGCTTTCTTTGCATCATTCGCNGTGAAGATGCCNATGTGGCCGGTGCACACCTGGTTGCCCGACGCGCACGTGGAAGCACCAACAGCAGGTTCCGTCATTCTGGCCGGTATTTTGCTCAAGATGGGTGGCTATGGTTTCCTGCGTTTCTCGCTGCCTATGTTCCCTGTTGCTTCCGATATGTTCGCACCACTCGTCTTCTCGCTCTCNGTGGTTGCNATTATCTACACCTCACTGGTGGCCCTCGTGCAGGAAGATATGAAGAAGCTCATCGCTTATTCGTCTGTGGCACATATGGGNTTTGTGACGATGGGGATTTTTGCGGCAACAACCCAAGGGGTGCAGGGCGGGATTTTCCAGATGCTGTCGCACGGCTGGGTCTCGGGCGCACTCTTCNTGTGTGTTGGTGTGGTCTATGACCGGATGCACACGCGTGAGATTGCCGCCTATGGTGGCCTTGTAAACCGGATGCCGGTCTACGCATTTGCCTTCATGGTCTTTACAATGGCCAATGTCGGNCTGCCGGGAACAAGTGGTTTCGTGGGTGAGTTTTTGACCATTGTTGGCGTGTTCCAGGTTAACTCCTGGGTTGCNCTTCTTGCCGCAACCGGTGTCATTCTGTCNGCCTGTTACGCNCTCTTNCTTTACCGCCGGGTTGTGTTCGGGGTGCTGGAGAAAGACACGCTGAAAAATATCGCAGATGTGAACCGCCGGGAATTGTTGACCCTCGCGCCATTGATNGTGGCGACGATCTTCTTCGGGGTTTATCCGCTTCCGATATTCGATGTGACAGCTGTGTCTGTCGAAAATCTGGTAACAAACTACAACGCCGCGCTCGAAGCTCACGCTGCTTCCGGTGCCCAAGTTTTTGACTTTGCAAGCCTAGTGTCCAATCGCTAAGCCTGAATGACGTCTGGAGATAAAGACTGATGGAAACCGCTCTCGCTATGCCGGACCTTGGGCCAGCCCTCGCGGAAGTCATTCTGGCTGTTGGTGCTATGGCGCTGCTTATGTTCGGTGTCTTTCGGGGGGANGGCTCAACGCGCTCCGTNAACATCGGTGCGGTACTGCTTCTCATCGGGGCAGGGATAGCCGTTGTGAGCCAGCCGGATGANCGTATCCTGACCTTTGGNGGGGCCTTCGTGATGGATGGTTTTGCCAAGGTGATGAAGCTTCTTGTGCTTCTGGGNTCGGCGACCGCAATCATCATGGCAGCCGGCTTTATGGTGCGCGAGAACATGGCACGCTTTGAGTTCCCGGTTCTGATCGTTCTGGCGACGCTTGGCATGTTGATGATGGTTTCNGCTAACAGCCTCATTGCGCTCTATATGGGGTTGGAATTGCAGAGCCTGGCGCTCTATGTCGTTGCCTCATTTAATCGTGACAGCACGCGCTCAACCGAAGCAGGACTGAAATATTTTGTTCTGGGCGCTTTGGCGTCGGGCATGTTGCTGTATGGCGCATCGCTGATTTACGGTTTCTCGGGTACTACCAGCTTCGATACGTTAAGCGCGCTTCTGTCTGANGGGGGCATCTCCACAGGTTTGATTTTTGGTCTGGTCTTCTTGCTGGCCGGGCTTGCCTTCAAGGTTTCTGCGGTACCATTCCACATGTNGACACCAGACGTGTATGAGGGTGCGCCNACCCCGGTCACCGCATTCTTCGCTGCTGCGCCAAAGATCGCTGCAATGGCTCTGTTCCTTCGTGTCATGTATGGCGCCTTTGCACATGCGGCGACGGAATGGCAACAGATCGTTGTTTTCATCTCCATCGGCTCGATGGTGCTGGGGGCTTTCGCCGCNATTGGACAAAATAACATCAAGCGCATGATGGCTTACTCATCCATCGGTCATATGGGATTTGCGCTGGTAGGTCTTGCCGCCGGCACGCCCGAGGGGGTGAAGGGCGTCGTGATCTATCTCACGATCTATCTCATCATGAATGCGGGTGTGTTTTGTTGCATCCTCGCGATGCGCCACAAAGAAGGGCCTGTTGAGGAGATTTCTGACCTTGCAGGCCTGTCGCAGAACCAACCTGTTCTAGCAATTGTGTTTGCGATTTTGCTTTTCTCGCTTGCCGGCATCCCGCCGCTCGCTGGTTTCTTTGGCAAGTTCTATGTCTTCCTGGCGGCAATCGAGGCAGGACTTTACGCACTGTCCATTATTGGTGTGCTGGCCAGTGTTGTGGGTGCTTACTATTATCTGCGCATTATCAGGGTCATGTTCTTTGATGAACCGGCCCAGAAGTTTGAAACGCCCTTGGCGGGAGAATTAAGAGCAATTCTGGCTATATCCTGCCTCTTCACNTTGCTGTTCATTGCCTATCCCGCGCCGGTTTTGTCATTTGCGGAGGGGGCAGCGACCTCTCTTGTAGGGACGACAGAAACCGCAGAAGCGGCGCCAGCTGAAGTGCATTGACCGGTTCATTCAGCGCCAGCGACATCAATCTGCCGGAGGGCTATGGCCTCCGGCATTTTGCTGAGATTGATTCCACAAACGATGAAGCCAAGCGCCTCGCGGCGGCTGGCGAGGCAGGGCCNGTCTGGATTGTCGCAGAACGCCAGACAGCCGGGCGNGGGCGCCGTGGGCGCGCCTGGGTNTCCCCAACGGGAAATCTCATGTGCACACTTCTGGTACGGCCAGCGTGCAGNCCCTCAAAAGCGGGCGAACTTGCCTTCGTGGCTGGCCTGGCNCTGCACGAGGCNGCAACACACCTTCTTCCCCATTTCCCATCGGACAAGATCACGCTTAAATGGCCAAATGATCTGCTCGTGTCGGGCAGGAAGGCCAGCGGCATTTTGCTGGAATCTGAAAGTGATGGTCGTTCGAACGTGAGCTGGCTGGCNGTCGGTATCGGGCTGAACCTGGCCCATTTTCCAACAGATACGCCTTATCCGGCTACCTGTCTGGGGGATGAGGGCGGTATGGTACCATCTGTAACAGATGCGTTGACGGCATTGGCCATGGGTTTTGATCGCTGGTATCAGCGTTGGCAGAATGACGGCTTTGGCGCCATTCGTGAGGCATGGCTTTTCCGCGCACATGGCGTTGGTGGCGCAATTGTGGCTCGCCTGGCCGATGAAGAAATTGAAGGGGTTTTTGAAGGGATTGAACCAGATGGCGCCTTGCGTTTGCGGGTGGCTGGTGGCGCGGTCCGGCTTGTCGCGGCTGGCGATGTTTTCTTTGGACGCAGGCNGCAAGAAGGCCGGAAAGAATAAGCAGCGTTATGGGCAAAAAACAGCAAGCCGACACGCATCAAACCGACACTGGAGATGAACTGGTCTTTGTGCCGCTTGGCGGGACGGGTGAGATCGGGATGAACCTGAATCTGTATGGTTTTGGCCCGGTGGATGGCCGCAAGTGGATCATGGTGGATCTTGGCGTTACCTTTGCAGACAGTCGCAGTCCCGGCATTGATCTCATCATGCCCGACACCACGTTCATCGAAGAGTATCGTAAGGATCTGATTGCCATCGTTCTGACGCATGCTCACGAGGACCATATTGGCGCGGTTGCGCATCTTTGGCCGCGTCTGCGATGCCCGGTCTATGCCACGCCGTTTACAGCCGAGCTTGTAAAAGCGAAGCTGATTGAGGCCGGACTTGAACACAAGGTACCACTCCATATCGTTGAACTGGGTGCTCGTTTTGAACTGGGTCCATTTGACATTGAGTTTGTCACTCTGACCCATTCAATACCGGAGCCAAATGCGCTTGCCATTCGTACAANTCTTGGCACGATCATGCATACCGGTGACTGGAAAATAGATGCCTCGCCCGTTGTGGGAGACGATATTGACCGCAAGCGCCTCGCTGAAATCGGAGACGAAGGGGTTCGCGCGATTGTCTGCGACAGTACGAACGTCTTTTCACCCGGTGAGTCGGGGTCGGAGGCAGATGTCGGGAAAAGCCTGACTGACCTTATCGGGACGCTGAAAGGTCGCGTGGCCGTTACAACGTTTGCATCTAACGTGGCGCGGCTGGAAAGCATCATCCGTGCTGCGGNAGCAAATGACAGACATGTGGTGCTGGTCGGTCGATCCATGTTTCGCATCATTGCCGCAGCACGCGCGACGGGACATCTCACAAACCTGCCTGCTTTCATGGATGTGGAGGATGCAGGCTACCTGCCACGCGAGTCTGTGCTTTATCTTTGTACAGGGTCGCAGGGAGAGCCGCGGGCCGCGCTGGCGCGTATCGCGTCCAATACCCATCCAGAACTGACTTTGGAAGAGGGCGATACTGTCATCTTTTCCTCGCGGGTTATCCCCGGAAATGATGTCGCCATCTATGACATGCAGAACGAGTTGGCATCACGCGGGGTGCAGATCATTTCAGAAAAAGATCACTTCATTCACGTCTCNGGTCATCCTTGCCGGGACGAGTTGACGGCGATGTATCAATGGATCAAACCGGAACTGTCAATTCCTGTNCACGGCGAGGCGCGGCATTTGCGTGAGCACGCAGCCCTCGCAAAGGAATTGCAGGTTCCCGAGACATTGGTACTGAAAAACGGTGACATGGTGCGGATTGCGCCGGGCCCGGCTAAGATCATTGATGAAGTTCCCGCNGGCCGCTTTGTGCTTGATGGTGATGTCCTGGTGCCGTCCTGGGATATCGGCATTCAGGAGCGTCGTCGCCTTTCCTTTGCGGGTGCGGTCTTTGTCTCTGTCGCACTGAATGCAAAAGGTGAGGTTGCCGGTGATCCCGAAATTCGGTTGATCGGCTTGCCGGAGCGTGATGGCGACGGAGAGCGTTTTGATGAACATGCGTACGATGCGCTTGATCGTGCGCTCGACCAGCTCCCGCTGCGCAAGCGACGTGATGAAGAATATGTCGCGGAATACATTCGCCGTGCTGTACGTGGCGCCCTCCGGCGTGTCTGGGGTAAAAAGGCCGCTGTAGAAATTATCGTAACCCGTGTCTGATCGTTCCCGTTTGCGATATGATTTGCTCGCTTGCGATANGANNAGACTGTGTAGAATGANAGATGTCGGACATTGCCGACGTCNGGAAAAATTAGGAACAAGATATGAGCTTGGGTGCAGGGTTGGCCATTTACGCCATCATTTGGTGGCTTACTCTCTTTGCGGTTCTCCCGTTCGGTGTTGTCACGCATTATGAAGATGANAGCGTGGAAAGAGGNACCGCGCCCAGCGCGCCTGTAGCGCCGCGCATGTGGATAAAAGCTCTGATAACAACCTGCGTGGCAGCGGTTATTTTTGCCGGNGTCTATTGGCTGATTGTCGAAAGCGGGCTCCACCTTGATGATATCCCGTTNCTGCCGAAATTCGGTGAGAACTACTGAGGATTGGGAGCACGGCTGGCTCTGTATCGCGGACAGGTTGAAAACGGTGGTCGGAATCAGCAGCGGTCGGAATCGGAGGCAAAAAAAAGCAAGGTGCGTTTCCGCCACCTTGCCGCAGTCATCCCATTCAGCGCTTCGTACGGGTTTTCCCGGAAGCCGAGCGTGATGTGAACCGCCCTTGGGCTGAATGTGCCCTCCCTAAACTCAGGCTGCTTATGCATGCCCCTTTTTATGAGAGNAATTATAACGCGGGGATGACAATGTGTCACGTTCTTTCCAGTAGNTCTGCTCTGTAATTGCGCAATGGCTGGAAATTGAAGGGACGCCCGCCCGGTGATTGCACGGTAGCTGGGAAAAGAGGGCGCAAAAGCGATTCGAGACACAGTTGAAAATGGCGGAAAATAAGGGGTTTTGGGCCNCGGCATTTGCNGCGTGATTTGATGAAAGAAACCAGAAGATAGTTGAGGACTCCTTAAGGAGCTGGGCGTAGGATGATTTGATGAACGATCAGGCACAAATGGCAGCTGTTCTCTTGGCGGGTTTTTTCTCGACAAATGAAGTTGCCGTGCAAGGTGATGGCCTTGCCGGAGCCGTTTTGACGCCGCGTGTAAAGCCGGAAATTGTTGAAATCAGTGATGGTACTTGTGCGCTGGTGGCAGCGCATCGGCCCGCCGCNGATGTTGCTTACGTTCCTGGTGTGAGTGTCGATGGCAGTTCTGTCGTTCCCGCCAGCGCTGATAGCGGGTTTCAGTACAATCTGCGTCCCATTTACGAGTTTGATGTTCGTTTGAAGCCACTNGCAAGTTCAGGTCAGGCGGGAAGCGTACTCGGCGATTTAACGGAACTGAATGTCGCGGCTGTAACCTATGAGCCGGAAACCGGGCGTGTTCTGGTGGATGGACANGAAGTGATCTGGATGCATGAAAATGCGTTGAAGGCAGCCTGTAGAAGCCAGGTCACGATCGAACCGTGATGGTTTATCCGTGATCTGTTGCAGGGATCACACGGCACTTTCTCCCTTTCATCAAATAAGTCGATAAACNGTGCGAGTTTCTTGACTCTGTTCGGAGCCTCCCCGAGTCTGGCCTCTTGTCTGATGAGGGGAAAAGGGGCGCGGCTTGAATGGCGCAGCAATGGGTCGGCGGNAGAGATATTCGTCTCGCAACAAAAGTGGTTTCGCNTGTCGCAGCATGTCTTGTGCTGACAGTCTTTTTGTTGCTACCGGGGAACAAGTCGGCGCAGGCCGCTGCAGCTGAACCTTGGCAGATTACCAAGGAAGCATGGTCCGAGGCCGATGAACGAGGCTATTCAGAATTCGTCGAGCTNATTGGCGCTTCAGATTGCTGGAATGTTGACGATTGNTTCGAGAGTCCGGCAAACCCTTACCGCCATCGTCATGGCAATTTCAGGTTTCGTGCAGANTGTGCTGATTTTCCATATCTTTTCAGAGCGTATTACGCCTGGATGAATGGTCTTCCCTTCGCTTATCAGAACGGTATCCTGCCGCAGTCAGGGCGCACCCGTGANATTCGCTATACACGGGGCGGNAACCGTGTGGTATCGCGNCATAGCGTCCCGGCAACGGCGAACGGCATCAATGCACGCTCTGTGTTGGTCGATCTGCAAAGCGCAGTGTCGACAGGCAGCTATCGCGTTCACGCGAACGCGAACGACAAACGCCTTTTTACAGATATGTATTCGCCAAGGATCGCGCGCGACACAATACGTCCCGGTACAAGCGTTTACGACGTGAACGGGCATGTTGTGCTGGTCTGGCGTGTGGAAGATGATGGTCGCGTTCTGACCCTGTCGGCTCACCCGGACAATTCGGTCTCCCGCTCNTTCTACGGCCGGAATTTCTTGCGGACTCATCCCCGTCTGGGAGCCGGGTTCAAGGAGTGGCGTCCGGTAAGGCTGGTNGGCGCAACACGTGCAGCNAACGGGGCGCTGGTGGGTGGGCATATCGAAGCCCTTCCCAACGAAGCATTNCCGAACTTCTCTCTGATGCAATATATCGGAACGGAGACGGACGACACCTCCAAGCGCACGTTCGACCAGTGGCGACAGGCCCGCTTTGTCCAGAATGGGGAACCTGTTGACTACTATCATTATGTACGNAATGCCATGGCGAGNGGTAATCTGGTCATGAACCCGGTGGACGAACTGCGTTCGTCCATGCGTTCGGTCTGCTACGATGTTCGGGCGCGCAAGCAGGCCGTCGATGCGGCNATTATCAACGGCATCGACAAACAACCGGCGCTTCAGCGCTTGCCACACAATATTTATGGCACGTTTGGCTATTGGGAGTTCTATTCAACACCATCCCGCGATGCGCGGTTAAAGACGGCTTTGAAGGAACAGCGCGACCATATTGAGGTCCTTGTCGGCCTGCAGCGGCAAGGGTCTGCCAGCGTTGAATATGCGGGCACCAATCTGTTGGATGATTTGATCGCAGCATATGACGAGGAAAGTCAGAAGTGCGTGACGACATATGTCCGGTCAAATGGCGCGCGGGTCANCATGACCCTGCACGATATTATCGGGCGGATTTATGATCTTTCGTTCGACCCTTATCAGTGTATCGAACGGCGCTGGGGCGCGCGGGACCCTGAAGAGTTGTCATCGTGTCGCGANACGCCGGACAAAACGGCCTGGTACAAGGCTGAGCGTTTTCTGCGCAACCAGATAGACAGAACGTATGACGTTCAGATGAGNTATACCCCNGCAGAACTTGAAGCCGGACCGCATGGTCCGTTTACAGGGCGCGGTGTCGTCGAAGGGCCGGATCTGGATGTGCGGGCCATGCTGACGGAGATGCGGAACGGGGCGCGNGCTTCAACAGAAACAGACCGCACAATTCGCTAGAAAGAGCGAATTTTGGGCAAATTCATTGCTATCCACGGGTCTTGCCCCTAATACTTGGGGGTGATTTGCGGTGCGGCATGCCTGTTTGCATGGGGGTACCGAGCGACGGAGGCCGTGCCTCCCAAAGAGACATTTGACGACTTATGCGCCTGACCCANTTTCTACTNCCCACATTGAAAGAAGACCCNGCTGAAGCCCAGATCGTATCGCACCGGTTGATGTTGCGCGCGGGGCTGGTTCGCCAGACGGCGGCGGGTATTTATGCCTGGCTGCCGCTCGGACTGAAAGTTCTCCGGAAGATCGAGAAGATCGTACGCGAGGAGATGGATCGTGCAGGCGCTGTCGAACTGNTGATGCCGACATTACAATCGGCAGAGCTATGGCAGCGTTCAGGCCGNTATGACGGGTATGGCAAAGAGATGCTCCGGATCACCGATCGTCACGATAGGGAGATGCTCTATGGTCCGACAAACGAGGAAATGATCACTGATATTTTCGCCGGAACGGTTCGCAGCTACAAGGACCTGCCGCTCAATCTCTACCATATTCAGTGGAAGTTTCGCGATGAGATCCGACCGCGCTTTGGCGTGATGCGGGGCCGTGAATTCCTGATGAAAGATGCTTACTCGTTCGATCTGGATGAGGATCGCGCGCGCGCTGCCTACTANCGTATGTTTGTTGCCTATCTGCGTGCGTTTGGCCGCATGGGGCTNAAGGCTGTTCCGATGGCGGCAGATACAGGGCCTATTGGCGGTGATCTGAGCCACGAATTTATTATTCTGGCGGAGACGGGTGAGTCAGAAGTTTTCTGTCATCGCGATCTGGTGGAGATGCCAATTCCTGGTGAGGATACTGACTATACGAGNGATCTGCAGNCCGTGGTTAGAGCCCGTACGGACCTCTACGCNGCGACAGATGAGGTTCACGATCAGGCCAGGTTCGAAGCCGAAGTGGCAGAGGAAGACCGNTTGTCTGCACGTGGCATTGAAGTCGGACATATTTTCTTCTTCGGCACAAAATATTCAGAACCCCTGAACGCCGTTGTGACCGGACCCGATGGGAAAGACGTACCGGTCCAGATGGGCTCTTACGGCATTGGTGTTTCGCGTCTGGTCGGCGGGATCATCGAGGCGGGGCACGATGAAAACGGAATCATCTGGCCGGAATCTGTTGCGCCGTTTCTCGTGGGCCTGATCAACCTCAAGCCGGGTGATGCAGAAGCGGATGCAGCCTGTGACGATCTTTACACAAAATTGGGTACCGCCGGCGTGGACGTTCTGTACGATGATACAGATACGCGGGGAGGGACCAAGTTTTCAAACATGGACCTTATCGGGCTTCCCTGGCAGTTGGTCGTCGGGCCGCGCGGGTTGAAGTCGGGTGTGGTCGAGTTGAAAAACCGGGCAACAGGCGAACGTCAGGAAGTGACCCCCGATGTCGCAATCGAAATGTTGATCGCAAGGCTTTGATGTAGTGAGGCTTTGGGGCAATTACGTTCTGAAACCAGAAGACAGTTTGACTATTCCAATAAATGGGCGGGGCTGGAACGGCAGGTACAATGACTGAAACCAGCAGCATGAATGCAGTACCCGATAAAGCCACACGGGCCTTCTCCGGGTTTGAATGGATGGTTTCCCTTCGCTATTTGCGAGCGCGTCGTCGTGAGGGGTTTATTTCCGTTATCGCAGGCTTTTCCTTTGCCGGTGTTATGCTGGGAGTTGCGACACTCATTATTGTTATGGCGGTCATGAATGGATTCAGGACCGAACTGCTTGACAAGATCCTTGGTCTCAACGGGCACGTCATGGTACGTGGGCTGGGATCAAACCTCGCGGACTATGACGCGGTCGCAGATGCCATTCGACGTGTGCAGGGTGTGACGCGGGTTGCACCGATGGTTGAAGGTCAGGTCATGGCGTCAACATCTGTGAGTGCGGGGGGCGCGTATGTGCGCGGCATGCGCGCTGAAGATCTGGAAGGGCTGACTTCGGTTTCCGATAATCTGTCTTTTGGCACATTGGACGGATTTGACGAAAGCGGCGGTGTCGCTGTTGGCATCCGCCTGGCAAACATGCTGCGTGTAACTGTCGGCGATGAAATTACATTGCTCTCACCACGCGGGGCTGTCACGCCGTTCGGCACGGCACCGCGTGTCCGGACTTATCCTGTGGTTGCCGTTTTTGAAATTGGCATGTCTGAATATGACAGCTCCGTGATGTTCATGCCCTTGGGAGAGGCGCAGCAGTTTTTCCGCACCGGCGATACGGCAACCGCGCTGGAAGTCATGGTCACCCATCCTGATGATGTGAATGAGTATCGAGCCCCCATCGGTATGGCAGCCGGTCCTTTGTCTCAGGTCTGGACCTGGCAGCAGACAAATCAGAGCTTTTTTAGCGCTCTCCAGGTTGAGCGCAATGTAATGTTTCTGATCCTGACACTCATTCTGCTTGTGGCAGCCCTCAATATTATTTCCGGCCTTATCATGCTGGTAAAAGACAAGGGGCGGGATATCGCGGTCTTGCGCACAATGGGGGCAAGCAAGGGGTCTGTTTTGCGCATCTTTCTGATTGCGGGGGCAAGCATCGGTTTTACCGGCACGATAGCCGGGCTTGTTCTGGGCACGCTGTTTTGCGCCAACATCGAGAGTTTGCGCCTCGCCCTGTCAGCGCTGACGGGAACGGAACTCTTCTCACCCGAGGTTTATTTCCTGACGCGTATGCCGGCGGAAATGGACCCGACAGAAGTTGTCTCTGTCGTGCTTATGTCGCTCACACTTTCACTGGGGGCGACGCTTTACCCGGCTTGGCGGGCCGCCTCTCTCGACCCGGTGGAGGCGCTTCGCTATGAATAATCGTGGACACGAGGTGCTGCGTCTTGAGCAGGTCACGAGAGTTTATCACCAGGGTGAAATGGAGTTGCAGGTTTTCAAGGACCTGACGCTTTCGGTTTCAGCGGGAGAGATTGTGGCCTTGGTCGGCCCTTCCGGGTCGGGAAAATCGTCACTTCTTCACATAGCGGGACTTTTAGAAGCTCCGGACAGCGGCACAATTCTGGTGAACAATATCGATTGTGGCACGCTGGAAGATAAAGGACGCACAGCCGTCCGACGGACTGATATCGGTTTTGTCTATCAGGCACATAATCTCCTGCCGGAATTTACGGCGCTCGAAAATGTCATTTTACCGCAAATCATCAACGGCAAAGATAAAAAAGCGGCTGCCCTTGAAGCAGAGCGCTTGCTGTCCAGTTTCGGTCTGGGAGCACGTCTGACCCACCGGCCTGCGGAATTGTCGGGAGGGGAACAACAGCGCGTCGCAATCGCGCGGGCGCTCGCGAACAAGCCCTCTTTGCTCCTGGCAGATGAACCTACAGGCAATCTTGATCCGAAGACCTCCAAAGCCGTATTCAGCGAGATGGTTGAGGTAACGAAGCGGGAAGGGGCGGCAGCCTTTATCGCGACCCACAATCTCGATCTGGCTGCGAAAATGGACCGGGTTGTCCTCCTGCACGACGGCAAGCTGATTGAAGGCTCTTCTCTCGCGGCGGACTACAAGTCACTCTGATACTTGGATAAGGCGGGGGGATTGGGATAAGGCAGGGNGATTGGGATAAAGCTGGCACCCTCTCGGGGCTTGCACCCTTNTGAATTGTGCCTATATTCCGCCCGGAAGTGAGGACGACCTCCCCCAAAAGGGTATTCAGTCGGGACGGCCCGAAGATCAATCGGGAGATCCCATGAGAAATGTCAAAGACCGTATCCGCCTTGCTCTCAGCTTCGAAATAATTGGGCTCGCAATCGTCATTCCGCTGGGGGCATTGGTGTTTTCCATGCCAGTGGCCGATATCGGCATTGTCGGNGTGGTCAGCGCCACCATCGCGACAGTCTGGAATTATCTGTTCGGGCTGATGTTTGACCACGCAAAACTCTGGCTCACGGGNGACGTGCACAAGTCGGTGCTTGCCCGGGTAATTCATGCCGTTCTGTTTGAGCTGGGCCTGCTGGCGATACTATTGCCCTTCATCGCGTGGCAGCTCGGTATCTCCGTGTTTCAGGCATTTATTCTCGATATCTCTTTTGCTCTCTTCTATCTGGTNTATGCGTTTGTNTTTAACTGGCTCTATGATCTGGTTTTCCCCATCCCGACAGAGCTGACCGGACCAGAGTCTGCCTGACCGGCGCGAGCGCGAGCCAGCCCCCCCCNNGACTCNAGACCCCAGCCAAGCTCCAGTAAAACCNCTGGTCACAAGATGGGTTGACAAAAGAACAAAACATGAACATATTTATCTCAAGGTTAGAAATGAGGAGGATATGAGATGCGTAAATTGAGAGAAAACGAGGAATTGACACGCTGGTTTCAAGACGTTGCTGCGCTGGTAAGTGTCGCGGCAATGGGATGGACCGTTCTGGTCTGGGGGCGGATCGCCGAAAGCCTGATCAGCGGCTAAAATTGTTTTCCACAACTTTCCTTCGCGGAGACGGGTGACATGGCGGGGGCCACATCCGACAATGGGCGTGCGAAGGAAAGTAGACAGAAGCAGACCGGCATCTGTCTGGATCGTTCCTTTCAACTTGATTAGGCCCCACCAGTGTCAGACCAAACGCCCGCACCTGTTGCCACAAAAATTCAGTCTCGCTCCAAGTTGGAGAANGCGCGTACCAAACTCGGTATCGGTNCCGAAGTCGCGGATGAGCCTGTCTCGAAGGAGGATGATCTCCGGTTCGTCCATCTACGCCTTCATTCAGCCTATTCTCTTCTGGAAGGGGCAATCCGGCTCAAGGAACTGCCAAAGCTTGCGCGGGTGAACCACATGCCTGCTGTTGCGGTTACCGACACAGGNAATCTCTTTGGCGCGCTGGAGGCGTCGCAAACGCTCGCCGGTGCCGGTATTCAACCCATTACAGGGTGCTCGCTTGCGCTGGATCTGGAACTTGAGGCGGAACCGGGTGGACGGCGGAATGAGCGCTTTGAACCTGATGGCGCTGTGGCGCTCCTGGTTCAAAATGAAACCGGTTACGCGAATTTGATGAAGCTGACATCTGAGGCTTTCCTCAAGTCAGATGGCACGGACGCGCCGCATATCAAGATCAGTACGCTTGAGGGCCTGAGTGATGGGCTTATTTGTCTGACCGGTGGGCCGGAAAGCCCAATTAACAAGATGATTGTTGCAGGTCAGCCTGAAGCGGCAAAAACAGTGCTGCAGCGGCTGGCACGCGCCTTTCCCGACCGGCTTTATGTAGAACTGCAGCGACATGGTATGCGCGAGGAGGCAGAGGCGGAGGGGCCTCTGATCGATTTCGCCTACGCGTTGGATTTGCCACTTGTGGCTACAAATGAATGCTTTTTTACCAGTCGGGACGAGTTTGAGGCCCATGATGCGCTCATTTGCATCTCGGCAGGGTCATACGTGATCGAAAGTGAGCGCCGTCGCCTGACCCCTGAGCATTATTTCAAAAGCCAGCAGGAAATGGTGAACCTGTTTGATGACTTGCCGGAGGCCATTGAGAATACCCTCGAAATTGCCCAGCGATGTGCGTACCGGCCGCTGACACGTAACCCCATTCTGCCCCGTTTCGGGACGAGCGAGGGCGCGGCGAATGAAGCGGATGAACTGCGTCGGCAGGCGCATGAAGGGCTGACAGCGCGCTTGGCAGTGACAGAAACCGTGGCAGACGAGCAGGTCTATCGAGATCGGCTGGATTATGAGCTGAACGTCATCATCAAGATGGATTTTCCGGGCTACTTCCTGATCGTGGCAGACTTCATTAAGTGGGCCAAAGACCACAATATTCCGGTGGGGCCGGGCCGTGGTTCGGGTGCGGGCTCCGTCGTCGCCTGGGTTTTAACGATTACAGATCTGGATCCGCTGCGCTTTAATCTGCTGTTTGAGCGTTTCTTGAACCCGGAGCGTGTGTCCATGCCGGATTTCGATATCGACTTCTGTCAGGACCGGCGGGATGGGGTGATCCGCTATGTACAGGATCGGTACGGGCATGATCAGGTTGCCCAGATCATCACATTTGGGAAATTGCAGGCACGGGCGGTCTTGCGGGATGTGGGGCGTGTGTTGCAGATGCCTTTCGGCCAGGTCGACCGGTTATGCAAAATGGTTCCCAACAATCCGGCCAATCCAGTCACTTTGAAGGAGGCAATTGAGGGCGAACCCCGTTTGCGGGAGGAGCGTGACGGCGACGAAGCTGTCGCCAAGCTGCTGGAGATCGGTCAGCGTCTGGAGGGGCTCTATCGGCATGCATCTACCCATGCAGCCGGTGTGGTGATCGGAGACAGACCCCTTGATGAGCTGGCGCCGCTCTATCGCGACCCGCGCTCGGACATGCCGGTAACCCAGTTCAACATGAAATGGGTGGAGCCGGCAGGGCTGGTGAAGTTTGACTTTCTGGGCCTGAAAACCCTCACGGTTTTACAGCGGGCGCTGGAGCTGATTGAGCGTCGCGGGGTCACACTTGACCTTAATAATCTGCCCTTGGACGATGAAAAAACATACAAAATGCTACAGCGGGGGGAGACGGTAGGGGTCTTCCAGCTGGAAAGCGGCGGCATGCGGGACCTGATCCGCCAGGCCATGCCTTCAACGATTGAGGACATTATCGCTCTCGTGGCCCTCTATCGACCAGGACCAATGGAGAATATTCCCAAATATCTGGCCTGTAAGCATGGCAAGGAAAAGCCAGAGGTTCTCCACGAAACCATTAACCCGGTAACGGAAGATACCTATGGCGTCATCATCTATCAGGAACAGGTGATGCAGGTAGCGCAGGTCTTTGCGGGCTATACGCTGGGCGAAGCCGATCTCCTACGGCGCGCGATGGGGAAAAAGATCAAGGCGGAGATGGACGCCCAGCGCGCCCGTTTCGTGAAGGGTGCTAAGGAAAAGGGCGTTTCTGCAGATCAGGCAAATTATGTCTTCGATATTGTGGACAAGTTTGCGGGTTATGGCTTCAACAAGTCGCACTCTGCCTGTTATGGGCTCGTGGCTTACCAGACGGCCTATCTCAAGGCGAATTACCCGGTAGAGTTTCTCGCTGCGTCCATGAGTTTGGACTTGAATAACACAGAAAAACTTCATGTTTTCAAACAGGAAGCGGATAGGCTTAAGATAAAGGTTCGGCAGCCGAGTGTTGCTGAGTCCGCCGCTACTTTCGATGTGAAGGATGGCAGCATTCTTTACGCCTTGGGCGCAATCAAGAATGTCGGTCGTCAGGCCATGGACCAGATGATTGAGGAACGGGAAAAGAATGGTCCTTTCAAGGACTTCTACGATTTTGCTCGCCGTTTGAATCCAAAATCCATCAACAAACGCCAACTGGAAAATCTGGTGCGCGCGGGCGCCTTGGACGTGTTGAACCCAAACCGGGCACAAATGCTGGCCTCGCTCGATCTGCTCATGAGCCTTGCCAATCAGGCAACGACCGAGCGCGAGAGCAATCAGGTGAGCTTGTTCGGGGACGCGATGGAGAGCGATCTCGACAATCCAGCGCTCCCGCAGGTTGAACCATGGTTGCCCATGGAGCGGCTGAATGAAGAGTTTAACGCCGTGGGGTTCTATATTTCGGGCCATCCATTGGATGATTATGCCAAAGCCATGAAACAATCCTCTGTGCTGACTTATGCTGAGATTCAGCAGGGGTCAGTGAGTGCGGCCAAGGTTGCCGGCACGGTGGCGGCCCGGCAGGACAGGCGCTCCAAACAGGGGAATCCCTTTGCTTTTGTAACCTTGTCAGACCCGACGGGCCGGTTTGAGGCTGTCGTCTTCTCTGAGGCGTTGAACACTTACAGAGAACTGCTGGAGCCAGGACGCTCCGTCGTGTTGGGGGTGGAGATCGACCGTGAAGGCGATGAGGTCAAGATGCGGGTGCAAACCGTTCGACCTGTGGACGAAGTCGCTGCGACAGCGGCAGCGGGGCTGAAAATATTCCTGGACAGTCCGGAACCTCTTGCGTCGATTAAATCCCGTCTGCCGGATAAAGGGCGTGGTGTGGTCTCTTTGGTGCTGCTTGCTGGTGCCGGGCGTGAGGTAGAAATGGAATTGAAAGACCGGTTTCATGTCACGCCGCCGGTTATGGCGGCTATCCGGTCCATTCCCGGTGTCGTCGATGTGCAGGATCTCTAGTTTTTGAGGGGTCTAACCCCCTGAAAATGTCAATTGACGCTTGCCTTTCTGGTGTTGAACTCCTATACGTGCGCTCATTCCACACGCGGGGATACGGGATCTTTCATGGGGCAAGAGCCGAACGGCTGGCGCCCCCTCATAGAATGATCTCGATCCGGTCCATCAAAAGATGGTTCCCCCCGCGGAGGTTCAACCGGAAAAAAGGAGAGAGGGCGTCATGGCACTCCCTGATTTTACTATGCGTCAATTGCTGGAGGCCGGTGTTCACTTCGGTCACCAGACTCACCGTTGGAACCCAAAGATGGAGAAATTCATCTATGGCGATCGCAATGGCATCCACATTATCGACCTGACACAGACAGTTCCGCTGCTTCATCAGGCACTGGTCCAGATCCGTGATGTTGTTGCGGCTGGCGGGCGCGTCCTGTTTGTAGGCACCAAGCGTCAGGCATCTGAGCCGATTGCTCAGGCCGCACAGCAGTGCGCACAATATTACATGAACCACCGTTGGCTCGGTGGCACGCTGACGAACTGGAAAACCATTTCCAATTCGATCCGCCGTCTGCGCGAGCTGGAAGAGCTTTTCGAAGGCGAAGCACGCGGTCTCACCAAGAAAGAGCTTCTGAACCTGACGCGTGAACGCGACAAGTTGCAGCTCTCCATTGGGGGTATCGAGGACATGGGTGGCGTGCCCGACCTTATGGTCGTCATCGATACCAACAAGGAAGAGATCGCAATTCAGGAAGCCCGCAAGCTTGGCATTCCTGTCGTGGCCATCCTGGACTCCAATTGTGACCCGGATGACATTGCGTTCCCGATCCCGGGCAATGATGACGCTGCACGTGCCATCAGCCTGTACTGCGACCTGATTTCGCGTGCGGTAATCGATGGTATTTCGCAGAGCCAGGGTGCGTCCGGTGTCGACATCGGTGCGGCTGTTGAGCCCGCCGCCGAAGTGTTGCCGGAGGCCGCAGCTGACGCGTCCTGATCACGGACCTGTCACTGAACCGCTTTACTGAATTGAAGGACCGGTGCGCCATTTGGGTGGCCGGTCCGAAAATCTGAAATGAGGAAAACCAATGGCTGAAATTACCGCAAGCCTGGTGAAAGAATTGCGTGAGGTTTCCGGCGCAGGCATGATGGACTGTAAAGCAGCCCTCAAGGAAACAGATGGCAATATGGAAGCCGCAATCGACTGGTTGCGGACCAAAGGTCTCGCAAAGGCGGCAAAGAAAGCNGGTCGTGTGGCCGCTGAAGGTCTGGTGGGNATCGTGGCAAACGGCCCGAAGGGTGCTGTTGTCGAGGTGAACTCCGAAACGGATTTCGTCGCCCGCAACGAGACCTTCCAGAAAATGGTCTCGGCTATTGCCGGCGNGGCAAACGATGTCGATGGTGATTTCGACAAGTTGCTGACTGCAAACTTTCCNGGTTCATCAAAAAATGTGCAGGAATACGTAACCGAAGCCGTAGGCACGATCGGTGAAAACATGAGTGTNCGCCGCTCTGTTTCCATGAGCGTCCCGCAAGGTGTGGTTGTNTCCTATATGCANAANCAGGTTGCNCCTGGCCTCGGCAAGATTGGTGTACTGGTTGCACTGGAATCTGCAGGGGATGCCGAAAAGCTCTCCGANCTTGGACGTCAGATTGCCATGCACGTGGCAGCAACNAGCCCGTTGGCGACCCGTGTCGAAGAACTGGACCAGTCTGTCGTNGAGCGCGAGAAGAACGTTCTGGCTGCTGAGGCTCGTGAATCCGGCAAGCCGGAAAATATCATCGAGAAGATGATCGAAGGCCGTATCCGGAAATTCTACGAAGAAGTCGTTCTGCTGTCGCAGACCTTTGTCGTCGATGGNGAAAACACCGTCGAGCAGGCTGTAAAGAANGCCGAAGCGGGTGTCGGTGCCCCGATCAAGCTCGTAGGCTTTACACGTCTGGAGCTNGGTGAAGGNATCGAGAAGGAAGAAAGCGACTTCGCAGCAGAAGTTGCGGCTGCCGCTAAAGGTTAAGCCACAAAAAATACGTGGATTTGGGCGAAAGATCGCTACGGCGGTCGCCATGCCCATCCACCGGCGCTATTGTCGGGGCGTGCAGGGCAGGGATTCGCGGTCAAACCGCACCCGGCGCTACACGCCCTAGTTTTATCTGCCGTCCCGCGTGATGGGCGCATCGTTCGTGCTTCCCTCCAGGTGAGGCCGGGCGCTGGATGACCGGGGCCGAGTCTTGCGGAAACCGGAAAACAAGGTGAACCATGTCGGCTGAGCCAAAATATCGTCGTGTATTGCTGAAAGTGTCAGGCGAAGCCCTGATGGGGGATCAGGCTTACGGTATTGATGTGGGCATGGTCGCCCGCATCGCAGGCGAGGTTAAACAAGCCGTCGATCTTGGTGTGCAGGTCTGCCTGGTTATTGGCGGCGGAAATATTTTCCGTGGACTNTCAGGGGCCGCCAAGGGGATGGAACGCGCGAGCGCCGATTATATGGGCATGCTCGCAACCGTTATGAACGCCATTGCCATGCAAAATGCTCTGGAGCAGGCGGGAGTGCCAACCCGGGTCCAGTCCGCCATTCCAATGATGAGCGTGTGTGAACCCTATATCCGNCGCCGCGCGGAGCGGCACATGGAAAAGGGGCGCGTGGTAATTTTTGCTGCCGGGACAGGCAATCCCTTTTTTACGACCGATACTGCCGCAGCTCTGCGGGCNTCAGAGATGGCGTGCGACGCACTGATGAAGGGTACGCAGGTGGACGGCGTATACACGGCCGACCCGAAACTNGACCCGTCCGCGACACGTTATGATCGACTGTCATATACGGACGTTCTGGCACGTGACCTGAAGGTGATGGACGCGTCGGCTGTTTCACTTGCACGCGAAAACAACATTCCCATCCTGGTTTTTTCCATTCACAATCCGGGTGGTTTTGAGGCCGTTCTCAAAGGGGAAGGGCGCTTTACAAAAGTTGATGGTGGCACAGCCTGAACGCAGGTCGCCTCGAAAGAATATGGAAGAGAATGACGCCGATCTGAAAATCTGGCGAACAAGAGTATAGACCGCTGGCGGTCAGGAAAGGGACGAGAACATGGCAACGCAGGAACTGGATTTCAAAGACCTTGAACGCAGAATGTCTGGCGCTGTTGCGGCATTGAAAAGTGAATTTGGCGGTCTGCGGACAGGCCGTGCCTCTGCCGGCCTTCTGGAACCCATTCAGGTGGATGCATATGGCTCGATGATGCCGCTGGATCAGGTTGGCACGATCAGTGTGCCGGAGAGCCGCATGATCACCGTGCAGGTTTGGGACAAGAGCCTTGTCGGCCCCACAGAGAAAGCCATCAGAACCTCAGGTCTGGGTTTGAACCCGTCCACCGATGGTCAACTGCTTCGCATTCCAATTCCCGAACTGAATGAAGAGCGCCGGCAGGAACTGACAAAGATTGCCGCCAAATACGCTGAAGAAGGNCGAATTGCGGTACGCAATGTGCGTCGTGACGGTATGGATGAGTTGAAGCAACTGGAGAAAGACGGCTCAATGAGTAAAGATGAGCACAAATCCTCCTCTGACAAGGTGCAATCCCTGACGGACAAATTCATTGCCGAAATTGACAAGGCACTGGAAGCGAAGCAAGCCGAGATCATGCAGGTCTAGAGAAGATTATCCTGAAACGGGAACGGGATCGGAGTTCATCCGTGGTGCAGTCGCAAGAACAGACATCGGTAGATGGAGCCCCGCCGCGCCATGTTGCGATCATCATGGACGGCAACCGTCGCTGGGCNGNTAAAAGGCACTTGCCCAAGAAGCTGGGCCACAAAGCCGGCGTGGATGCGGTCCGTAATATCGTACGCGCAGCAGGTGAAATCGGGGTCCGTTACCTCACNCTATATGGTTTTTCGTCCGAGAACTGGAACCGCGGCCCGGAAGAAGTTTCCGATCTGATGGGGTTGCTTCGCCTGTTTATCCGGCGGGACCTGGCTGAGTTGCATCAGAACGGGGTGAAAGTCCTCGTGATTGGTGANCGGACGCATCTTGAACCGGATATTGTGTCGCTCATCGAGGAAGCCGANAACCTGACGGCGGATAATCAGAACCTCGTTCTGACCATTGCGTTCAACTATGGCGGTCATCTGGAAATTGCNGCCGCTGTGCGCCGTATTGCCGCAAAGGTGAAGGGCGGCGAACTTGATCCCGCGAAAATCGATCCCGCCGTGATTGAGAGCCATCTGGACACGGCGGGCACACCGCACCCGGATCTCGTCATTCGGACGAGTGGTGAGCGGCGTCTGTCCAATTTTCTGNTATGGCAGAGCGCCTATTCGGAATTTGTGTTTACAGATGTGCTTTGGCCTGACTTTGACAGGGCCACNCTGGAAGACGCCATTCGGGAATTCCAGGCGCGTGATCGCCGGTTTGGTGAGGGGTGATCATGGACACCGGCACACAACCGTCAACGCAGGCAGGTAATTCATCTTTGAAATTGCGGGTGATGTCGGCAGCGGTTCTGGCGCCTGTTGTGTTGGGATTGGTCTGGTGGGGTGGTCTGCCTTTCCTGATNCTTCTCGCTATTGTGGGTCCGATCATGGTGTCGGAATGGGCATCGCTTGTCGCACCTGAAGGCGATGCAAGGCTTGAGCGTTGGGGCGTTTCGCTCGCTGTTCTTGTCATTCTGGCAGGGCTCGGGCTCGGCGACCTGATGTTAGGNATTATCCTTTCACTGATGATTANTGTGATNGTTGCCGCTGCTGCGATTTGGCGGGGGACACCCGTCATGCGGCCCTTCTGGGGGGCGGCTTATGTCGGCATGGCNATTCTCGCCTTTGCCTGGCTGAGGACAGACCCGGCATATGGTTTGATCTCTTTGGTCTGGCTGCTGGGGATCGTCTGGGCAACGGACATNTGTGCCTATTTTGNCGGNCGCNCAATTGGCGGGCCNAAAATGGCCCCGCGCCTGTCCCCGAACAAAACCTGGTCCGGGCTGACGGGCGGTGTTGCCGGCGCTGTTCTGGTGGGTGTTCTGGTTGCGTTGTGGATAGAGACAAATGCAGTCTTGCTGGGTTTGACGAGTGGTGCGCTCGCTCTTCTNTCTCAAGCGGGTGACGTTACAGAATCGTCCCTCAAGCGAAGGGCCGGTGTGAAGGACAGCGGTGCTCTGATCCCCGGTCACGGTGGNATCCTGGACCGGGTTGATGGCTTGATGTTTGCGGCCATTGGNGCTGCTGCGATCGCGATGCTGCGTGGCGGCGGCGCGGGAGGCGTTCTGTTGTGGCCATAGCGTCTATACCCCTTAACCAGCCTGATACAGCAAAGCGACCGCGCCGGGTTACGGTGCTGGGGTCAACGGGCTCTGTCGGGTGNAGCACGCTTGATCTGATCCGCCGGTCCGTACCCGGTACGTACGAGATTGTTGCCCTCACAGCCCAGACAAACGCCGTGGCGCTGGCGGCGCAAGCNATAGAGTTCGGGGCNAAAGTTGCGGTTATCGGTGACGAGGCAAAACGGGCGGAACTCGACAACGCCCTGTCCGGGACGGGGATTGAAGTCGCCGCAGGTCGCGAGGCATTGCTGGAGGCGGCAACACGCCCGGCAGATTGGGTNATGGCGGCCATTGTTGGGACAGCAGGGCTGGCCCCGACATTGAATGCTGTCCGCCAAGGCGCGCATGTGGCGCTGGCGAACAAGGAATGTCTGGTGTCAGCAGGCCATGTCTTTATGGGTGAAGTCGAGGCGTCCGGCGCGACGCTGCTGCCAGTGGATTCCGAGCACAATGCGATTTTTCAGGTGCTGGAAAAAGATCGGCTGGACTGTGTCGACAAGATTATCCTGACAGCGTCCGGCGGGCCGTTTCTTCAGAAATCGATAGAGGACATGCGATGGGCGACACCGGCTCAGGCTGTTGCGCATCCTCAATGGTCCATGGGCGCGAAAATTTCCGTCGACTCCGCCACTTTGATGAACAAGGGGCTGGAAGTAATCGAAGCCTATCACCTGTTTCCGGTGGGGCTCGACAAGCTGGATGTGGTGATCCACCCACAATCCATCATCCACTCAATGGTTGCCTACAAGGACGGATCTGTACTGGCACAACTGGGTTCGCCCGATATGCGAACGCCCATTGGTTACGCGCTTGCCTGGCCAAACCGGATGGAAACCCCGTCGGAAAAGCTGGATTTGGCCAAAATTGGTCAATTAACCTTCGAGACACCGGACCTGGAGCGCTTCCCCGCGCTGGGATTGGCGCGTGAGGCCCTTCGCCTGGGGGGCATTGCCCCTGCGGTCATCAACGCGGCAAACGAGATTGCTGTTGCAGAGTTTTTGGCAGGAAACATGGGTTTTCTGGAGATTTCGACCTGCGTTTCGGAGGTTTTGGAGGCAGAAATGGCTGGCGGGAAGACATCGGCCCCTCAAAACCTGGAAGAAGTCCTCGAACTCGACAAAATTGCGCGCCAAAAAGCCCGGGAATGGGTGCAAAGTCATACGTTCTGAACTAGTCTACTGTATGCTGTGGCATGCCGATGAATCGGCACCTGCACCAGCTTGGGGGGGATTGCCCGTTAGGGAGCCCATGTAAGCGACACAAAAGGGCGAAAAGCTCTCGAGTAAAGGGCGACTGATATCGCAATGGAATTTGTATCAGAGATCAGCGGATGGGGCGGGTCGTTCTTCGGCTATGTCATCCCGTTCCTTTTTGTTCTGACAATCGTCGTCTTTTTTCACGAGCTGGGGCATTTTGCCGTGGCGCGCTGGGCGGGTGTGACTGTCGAGACATTTTCCATCGGCTTCGGGCGGGAGATTTTCGGCTGGATCGATGCCAAGGGCACCCGCTGGAAGGTGAGCTGGATACCGCTTGGCGGCTATGTAAAATTTCTGGGCGACGATAATGCCGCCAGTATGCCATCCCGCCGGGACGGTACGTCCGAGAAAGATCTAGCCCCCGGTAACTTCCATAACAAGAATGTCTGGCAGCGGATGGCTGTTGTCGCCGCCGGGCCCGTGGCCAATTTTATTTTGGCGATTGTCATTTTAACTTCATTGTTTGTGGTTCTGGGCGAAACAGTTGCAGAGCCCATGGTGGACGAAGTGCGGGCAGAAAGTGCGGCGGAGAGAGCCGGCTTTCAGGCCGGGGACCGCGTGCTGGAAATCGATGGAACTTACATCGACAGTTTTGGTGACATGCAGCGCCTCGTAATGAGTTCAGCTGGTCAGAACCTGAGCATCGTTGTTGAGCGGGATGGGGCAGCACTCACACTTTCCGCAACCCCGGAAACCCAGGAAATTACGGATCGTTTTGGCAATGTTCACCAGATCGGTCTGCTTGGCATTGGCCGGAACGCGGATAGCCAGGCAGTTCGGCATGTGCGCTATGATCCCTTGACGGCGCTGGGCATGGGGGTTGGTGAGACCTGGTTCATTATCTCCCAGACCTTCTCTTATCTCGGCAGCATGATTGCCGGTCAGGCGGACACGACCCAACTGGGCGGTCCTTTGCGTATCGCCCAGGTATCGGGGCAGGTGGCGACAATCGGGTTTTCCGCACTCATCCATCTTGCCGCGGTTCTGTCCGTCAGTATTGGCCTGATCAATCTGTTTCCTGTACCGATGCTGGATGGTGGACATTTGCTGTTTTATTCCTATGAAGCAGCGCGCGGGAAGCCGCTCGGTGAAGAAGTACAGGAATACGGCTTCCGGATCGGGTTGGCACTTGTGATGATGTTGATGATTTTTGCAACGTGGAATGATCTTGTTCACCTTCGGGTGTTTGAGTTCCTGTCCACACTCCTGAGTTGATGCAGACAAAAAATGTATGAGGCGTAGAGCGCATATGATTATTAAGCGGCGTAACGAGTTGACGAATGCATTGACAGCAACAAGCATGGCTGTGCTGATCGGCTTCGGGGTGGGTGTGTCTGGTCAGGCAAGGGCAGAGACAGATTTCTGGGCCACGCAGCTTGCTGCGAGCGATACGATTGTCAGTATTGATGTGGAAGGCAATCAGCGTATCGAAGCGGAGACGGTTCGCTCATATATGTCCTTCAAGGCGGGGGAGACATACGACGAAAAGAAAGTCGATGAATCCCTCAAAACCTTGTTCCAGACAGGGCTTTTTGCAGACGTTACCATTCGTCGCGACGGTGCGCGCCTGATTGTAACCATCGCGGAGAACCCGGTTATCAATCGCGTTGCCTTCGAAGGCAACAGCGCCATCAACACCGATACGCTTGACACGGAAGTCGAGCTGAAGCCGCGTACAATCTACACGAGAGCAAAAGTGCAGGCGGATGTGCAGCGCATCGTGGACGTGATGCGTCGCTCCGGTCGCTTCTCTGCGACCGTTGAGCCAAAAGTCGTGCAACTGCCGCAGAACCGTGTTGACCTTATTTTTGAAATCGACGAGGGCCCCGTCACGAAGATCGGTGGCATTAATTTCGTCGGCAATAACGTGTTCTCTGATGGACGCTTGCGCGAGGTGATTTCAACCTCGGAATCCGCCTGGTGGAAATTTCTTTCAAGCTCCGATAATTATGACCCGGATCGGCTGTCCTATGACCGGGAGCTTTTGCGCCGGTTTTATCTCTCCAACGGTTATGCGGACTTCCGTGTGGGTTCTGCCGTTGCAGATTTGAGCCGGGATGGTGAGGAATTTTACATCACCTTCACCGTGGAAGAGGGGGAGCTGTATACGTTCGGGCCGTCTGAGGTAACGACAGAGCTGGACAAGTTGGACGTCGAGAAGCTGAACTCGCTGATCTTGACCCATGAGGGGGAAGAGTATGATGCGGGTCTCATCGACAAAACCGTTGATGCGCTCACCTTCGAAGCCGGTACAAATGGATATGCCTTCTCCGAAGTGCGTCCGCGGGTCCGTCGCGACAAGGAAGCCCGCACGGCAAACATCGTCTATCGCATTACCGAAGGCCCGCGTGCCTATGTCGAGCGGATTAATATCGCAGGCAATGTGCGAACGCTGGACCGGGTTATCCGCCGTGAAATGAGAATGTCTGAAGGTGATGCCTTCAACCGTGTCCTGTTGGAACGCTCAGAGAAGAGCATTCGTGCACTTGGTTTCTTCGCGAATGTGGATGTGAGTGAAGAGCCAGGCTCCGCGCCGGATCAGACCGTGATCAATGTGGCGGTTGAAGAACAATCAACCGGCGAACTGTCGCTCGGGTTCGGCTTTTCTTCAACGGACAACGCCGTTGCCGATATTTCTCTGACCGAACGTAACTTTATGGGCAAGGGTCAGTTGCTGCGTTTGCGTCTCGCTCTGTCCGGCACGAGCCAGCAGATTGATCTGCGCTTTACCGAACCTTATTTCCTGGGACGAAATCTTGTCGGCGGTATTGATATCTTCGGTGTGGAAAACGACTTCCAGGACGAATCCGGGTTTGACGAACGGGTAACGGGCTTCGGCTTCCGCTTCGGTTTCCCGCTGTCGGAAAACGGCCGTATCCTGACCCGGTACGCCCTGCGCCGGGAGCAGATCCTCAACATCACAACAAGAGCGTCTGCCTTTATTTCGCAGCGTGACGAAATCCGCTCTTCTGTTGGCTATACTTACTACCTCGATCGCCGGAATGACCCGGTTGAACCAACCGGTGGTTGGGACTTTGAGGTGGATCAGGAGTTTGCGGGTGTCGGTGGTTCCGTGCGGTATGTCAGCAATCAGGTGACGGCCCGTACGTATCTGGAAATCACTGAGGAATTCCTCGCAAGCTTCAAGGTACAAGGGGCGTTGATCGAAGGGATCGGCCAGGACGTCAACATTTCTGACCGGTTCTTCGTGGGTGGGTCGGACTTCCGTGGTTTTGAACGCTCCGGCGTCGGTCCACGTGACCTTGTGTCGGGTAGTTCGCTTGGGGCGCAAGCCTATGCCATCGGTAGCGCGGAAGTCACTTTCCCCAACTTCCTGCCGGAAGCATTGGACATCACAACAAGTCTGTTTACAGACTTTGGTGTGGTCGGCAAGGCAGACCAGCAAAATCTGTTTATCGGCGCAACCCAGATTGTGAACGTCAAAGAGGAGTTGGCGCCACGCGTGACTGCCGGTGTCAGCGTTTACTGGCAATCACCGTTCGGGCCCGTTCGTGTGGATCTGAGTAAGGCAATTCAGAAAGAAGACTATGATAAGCCAGAGGCCTTCCGGTTCTCTGCAGGTACACGCTTCTAGAGTATTGGAAAAAATGATGAATTTTGTAGGTTCCGCAAAGAAATTGTTGGCAGGTGCTTGCTTGTCGTTTGCGCTTGTTGCTGGCCAGGGGGCTATGTCTGCCGCTCATGCTGAAAAGACACCCACAATTATTCTGATTGTTGATCCGAGCATGCTGTTTAACGGATCATTGGCCGGGCAGGATGCTGCACGCCAGGTTCGTGAACAGACAGAAGCGTTGCGTGATGAAGATCTCAAGATCCGGGAAGCGATCCAGAACGAAGTAACCGCGCTGCACGAAGAGAAAGACAAATTGCCGGAAGAAGAATGGCAGGCAAAAGCTCTGGGGCTGCAACAGCAATTGCAGGCCCATGTGCAGACCATTGGCTTGCGCCAGCAGGCGCTGCAATTGGGTGAAGCACAAGCAAGAGCCGAGATGGCAGCCGTCATCAAACCGATTTTCTCAGAGCTGCTTGTCAAACATGGCGCCGGGCTGTTGGTNAACCAGTCGGCCGTTATCGCGGGGGGNGTGGACCTCAACATCACGGCAGAAGCCATGGCGCTGCTCAATCAAAGACTGCCCAAGATCACTGTAACACCGGTCGATCCGGCGTCATTGACCGGGGCAGAGTAGAAGCTGCACCACAGAAGGCTGGAATTGTGAATGGCTGATCCTCGTTTTTTTAAACGCGCAGGACCTTTTTCCCTCGCCGAACTCGCTTCACGGATTGAAGGNGAACTGGCGGAAGGAGAAACAGGGGAGTTGAANGTAGCTGATGTTGCGCCGTTGGACAGGGCGGGTACGGGCGAAATCAGTTTTCTTGATAACCCGAAATACCTGCCCGCCTTCAAAGAAACAACAGCCGCGGCATGCATCATCCATCCCCGCTTCAAGGAGCAGGCACCCGACGGCGTGNCACTTGTCTTGAGCCATCAGCCTTACCGCTCCTATGCCCTGGCAGCACAGGCCTTCTATCCTGAGAGTGTTCGGGCGGAAGATACNTANGGTGATGCGGGGCAGGTTGCAGCGGGGGCNCATGTGCACCCGACGGCCAGGCTCGGCGAGAATGTAACGGTGGAACCCGGCGCCGTTGTCAGCGCCGGTGNGGAGATTGGCAGNGGGTGCGTGATTGCGAGTAACGCAGTCATCGCGCGAAATGTGACCGTTGGCCGTAACTGTTATATCGGTTCGNCCGTGACCATTTCACATGCGCATATTGGTGANCGTGTGTTGATCCACCCCGGTGTTCAGATCGGGCAGGATGGTTTTGGTTTNGCGATGGGGCTGCCGACACATGAGAAGATCCCCCAATTAGGCAGGGTCATCATTCAGGATGATGTTGAGATTGGCGCAAACTCCACCATCGACCGTGGTGCCGGGCCTGATACAATTATCGGCGCGGGAACCAAAATCGATAATCTCGTCCAGATCGGCCACAATGTGACGATGGGTCAGGGATGCATNATCGTTGCTCAATGCGGCTTGTCTGGCAGTTCCTCTTTGGGTGACTATGTGGCGTTTGGCGCACGTGCCGGGCTTGCTGGCCACATTAAGATTGGTGATGGCGTCCAGGTTGCTGCTCGGTCGAGCATCATCCATGATATCCCTGCCGGTGAACGCTGGGGTGGAACGCCTGCAAAACCGGTACGCGAATGGCAGCGGGAGTTGGCAGCTATAAAGCGGCTTGGAAAAGCAGGCTTCAAGAAAACCTCGACTGAGTAAGTCATGACGTCTGAAAACGTCCTCCGACATGATGAATATAATTGAGACTGAAGAGACGAAAGCATGAGCGAAACGGAAAGCCGGAAATTGGAGTCAGCCGACATCAACCGCGTGATGGAGTTACTGCCACACCGCTACCCGATGTTGCTGATTGACCGCATCAAAGACATGGACGGAAATGAATCCGCTATCGGCGTAAAAAACGTAACGATCAATGACCCCTTCTTCGAAGGGCATTTTCCGGGGCATCCGGTCATGCCGGGCGTGCTGATTGTTGAGGCAATGGCCCAGACAGCAGGGGCGTTGGTGATCAACGCCATGTCGAGTGACGCCTCCAACAAAGTCGTTTACTTCATGGCGATTGATAAGGCGAAGTTCCGCAAGCCGGTTGTCCCCGGCGATCAGCTGGAGCTGCATGTATCCAAATTGCAAAACCGTGGTCCGGTCTGGAAGTTCCGCGGTATTGCGAAAGTCGACGGACAGGTGGTCGCAGAGGCAGATTATGCGGCGATGATCCGGGAAATGGCGGATGAAGAATGACAGATATCCACCCGACAGCGCTCGTTGACCCAAAAGCGGAGTTGGCGACGGATGTGGTCGTTGGGCCTTATTCCATCGTCGGCCCACGGGTGACGCTTGGCGAGGGGGTGAAAATTCATTCTCATGTCGTGGTCGATGGCAAAACAAGCATCGGTGCAAAGACCGAAATTTATCCCTTTGCATCCATTGGCCAACCGCCGCAGGATCTAAAATACCGTGGTGAAGAAAGCCAGTTGATCGTCGGTGAAAACAATACGATCCGCGAACACGTCACAATGAATTCCGGCACAGAAGGTGGTGGGCTCATCACCAAAGTCGGGAACAATTGTGCCTTCCTTGCTGCTTCCCATGTAGGGCACGATACAATCGTTGGCGATTATGTTGTGATGTCAAACAATGTCATGCTCGCTGGCCATTGCCATATCGGCAATCATGTCATTATCGGTGGTGGCGCGGGGATTCACCAGTTCAGTCGTGTGGGGGACCACGCGTTTATCGGCGGCATGAGCGGTGTCGAGAATGATGTCATCCCGTTTGGCATTGTGCTGGGCAACCGGGCGCGCCTGGCCGGTCTCAACATTATCGGCCTGAAGCGGCGTGGCTTTGACCGGGAACGTATTCAGGCTCTTCGCGGTGCCTACCGGGTGCTTTTTGCCGACGATGGTACATTGCACGATCGGGTAGACGCCGTTGCCAGCCAGTTTGTCGATCAGACTGACGTAATGCAGATCGTCAATTTCCTTCGGGCTGATAAGTCGCGGTCAATCTGCACCCCGCGTGATGCACACGAGGCTTGAGCGAGGCCTTATCAAGGCTTTGGCTGGGGAGGGCGCGTGATGTCGCCTGTTTCTGAACATGATCAGAAGCGCGGAACGCTAGGTATTCTGGCAGGGCGCGGTCCACTGCCCTTGGCAGTTGCAGACGCGGCCGCGTCTCAGGGGCGGGCCGTTTTTATCGTCGGTATTAAAGGGCGCACGGATGCTGGGATTGAACGTCACCCGCATACCTGGGTGCGCTATGGGGCGCTTGGTCAAACCCTGGCTCGACTGAAACAGGCCGAGTGTCGTGAGCTAATTCTGATCGGGCCGATAGACCGTCCCAGGCTTTTTCAGTTCTGGCCGGACTGGGGCGCAATCAAGGTCCTGCCCGACTTGCTGAAATTGCTGCGTCAGGGCGATGACGGGTTATTGTCCGGCGTCGTCGCGTATTTTGAGAAGGAACATGGGTTTCTCATCCGGCCCGCTGAAGATGTTGCAGCGGAGCTGACAGCACCCATCGGATTGCAGACCCGGAATGCACCGAAGGATCAGGACATGGCGGATCTGAAGCTTGCGATTGAGATCGTCCGGGCGCATGGAGCTGAGGATTTGGGACAGGGGGCTGTCGTCGCCGGTGGGGTAGAGCTTGCCCGTGAGGCAAGTGATGGGACTGATGCTATGCTGAAACGCGTTGCGGTCATGCGTGNGNACGCTGACGCCAGGGCGGAACGCGAGGCACCAAGGCGGACAGGGGTTCTGCTGAAATTGCCAAAACCAGGTCAGGAAAGACGNGTTGACCTGCCAACAATCGGTGTGCTGACGGTTGAGAACGCNGCTAAGGCGGGGCTCGCCGGGATCGCCTATGAAGCGGATGGTACATTGATCGCAGATCACAAAGCAGTTGTGGAGCGGGCGAACGAGTTGGACCTCTTTGTCTTGGGCTTGCCTGCGGGCACAAGTGAGGGACAGGTATGACCGCTCAACATCATGTGATGCTTGTCGTTGGAGAGGCATCCGGCGACACGCTTGGTGCGGCATTGATGATCGCCTTGAAAGACGCGCTTGGCGAACGGATACGCTTCTCTGGCGTCGGCGGGCCACGTATGGAAGCACAGGGCATACANTCCGTGTTTCCCATGACCGACATCGCTGTCATGGGGCCGCGGGAGGTNATTCCNCGCCTGCCGCTTATCCTCAAACGNATGCGCGAAACAACGAACCACGCGATCGAAAACAGGCCAGACCTGATCGTAATTATCGACAGTCCCGACTTCACACACACGGTCGCCAAGCGGATACATAAAAAAGCGCCGGAAATCCCGATCGTGAACTACGTNTCGCCCAGTGTCTGGGCCTGGCGGCGTGGCAGGGCGAAGGCAATGGCAACCTACCTGCGTAAGGTGTTTGCNCTTTTGCCTTTTGAGCCGGCATTCTTCAAGGCAGAGGCTGGGCTTGACTGTGTTTATGTGGGCCATCCCGCGATTGAGAAGATCGCCCCGCCGGAAGAAGGCGTGGCGTTCCGTGAGCGTCATGGCCTGGCACCGGANGCTGAATTGCTTCTCATGCTGCCGGGGAGCCGGACCAATGAAGTNAAACGCCTTANCGGCCTGATGGGCGAAACGGCTGCCTTATTGGCGANTGAGAACCCGCAGCTGAAAGTCGTGATACCCGTTGTGCCNCACGTACGCGAGATCGTGGAAGATGAAGTAGCGAACTGGCAGGTCAAGCCGGTTCTTGTTCACGGTGAGGATGATAAACGAGGTGCNTTCGCGGCGGCGAATGCGGCTCTTGCTGCATCCGGCACTGTGTCGCTGGAACTCGGNTTGGCGGGCATCCCGATGGTGGTGGCTTACAAGATTGACCGTATCGCGGCCTGGGCGGTGTCCCGCATGCTGAAAGTACCGACAGTGGTGCTGGTCAATCTGGTGTTGGACAGNCCGTCGGTACGTGAATTTTTGCAGGATGCCTGTGAGCCGTCGGCTCTCGCTGGCGCCCTGTCTCCCTTGCTGAGAGACACTGATATTCGCCGGAAGGCGCTAGTGGACCTTGCGGACTTTCANCGTGAAATGGGTGTGGGNGGCGCGTCCCCGAGTGCGCGTGCCGCAAAGGCNGTTTTGGAAATGTTGGGTGAGACCTGAACGGCGGGAGAGAACAAAAGGTACGCTCNAGGCAGAAAAAAGGCGCTCCAGCCAAAAGCGGGAGCGCCTTTTTCGTTGCGATCAGGCTTTTCAGCGCTTCGCGATATCCGTGTAATCGCGTGACGCTGCGCCATTGTAGAGCTGGCGCGGACGGCCGATCCGCTGTTCCGGATCCTGGATCATCTCATTCCATTGAGCAACCCAGCCAACGGTGCGTGCGAGCGCGAACAGAACCGTGAACATGGTGGTTGGGAANCCAAGCGCTTTGAGCGTGATACCGGAATAGAAGTCGATATTNGGGTAAAGCTTCTTTTCAATGAAGTAAGGGTCATTGAGCGCAATTTTTTCAAGTTCCATCGCAACNTCAAGAAGCGGATCATCCTTGATNCCGAGTTCTTTCAGCACTTCGTGACATGCCTGCTGCATGACAGTGGCGCGCGGATCGTAGTTTTTGTAGACACGGTGACCAAANCCCATCAGGCGGAAAGGATCATCCTTGTCTTTTGCTTTNGCAACAAATTCAGGGATGCGGTCCACAGTGCCNATTTCCTGCAGCATGTTGAGCGCAGCTTCATTGGCGCCGCCATGTGCAGGNCCCCAGAGGCAGGCAATGCCTGCNGCCATACAGGCAAAAGGATTGGCACCAGACGAACCGGCCAAACGAACCGTGGATGTCGAGGCGTTCTGCTCGTGGTCGGCATGGAGAATAAAGATCTTGTCCATCGCACGGGCGATAACAGGGTTGACCTTGTATTCCTCTGCAGGCACCGCAAAGCACATGTGCAGGAAGTTCTCTGCATAACCCAGGTCATTGCGTGGATAAACCATCGGCTGACCAACTGAATATTTGTACGCCATCGCGGCAATAGTCGGGATCTTGGCGATCATCCGGCGGCTCGCAATCATGCGCTGCTTCGGATCATTAATGTCAGTCGAGTCATGGTAGAACGCGGACAGCGCCCCAACCATACCAACCATGATGGCCATCGGATGCGCGTCACGGCGGAAACCACGCATGAAATACTGCATCTGCTCGTGAACCATCGTGTGGTTGGTGATGGCTTTCGAGAACTCGGCAAACTCNGCTTTTGAAGGCAGATCGCCGTTCAGGAGCAGATAGGCTGTTTCAAGGAAATCACCCTTGTCTGCCAATTGTTCAATAGGATACCCGCGATAGAGAAGCTCGCCCTTGTCGCCATCAATGTAAGTGATGTCGCTGTCGCAGCTTGCAGTCGAGGTAAAACCCGGATCAAACGTGAAAAGGCCGGTCTGACCATAGAGTTTGCTGACGTCAATGGCGCGAGGGCCAACGACACCTTTGTAGATCGGCAATTCGAGCGTCTTGCCGTCGACTTCCAGTTTCGCAACGTCATTTGTTTGGCGGGCGCTTCTGTCTTTTGTCATTTNTTCGACCTGTTCCTTCACGTTGATCTGCTGGTCGGTGGGCNCCAGAGGGGCAGCCTCCAATCAGCCGAGTTGCGGCATTATATTCATGTCACTCCCGTCCGGCCACTTCCGGATCAGGATCAATCAAACCTGATCTTCAATCCGGGCAAGCGCTTCTGCNTGTCCAAGTGAAGCCAAAACATCATAAATTCCGGGTGAAACACTGCCACCAGTCAGCGTTGCCCGCAAAGGCTGGGCAACTTTGCCCAATTTAAGCTCTTTTGCCTCAAGAAACTGTGTAACGGCNGCTTCGATTGTTGGTGCCGTCCAGTCAGAAAGCTCTTTGAGGACCAGAACAAGGGCACCCAGAAGCCCCTTGGCGTCGTCGCTCAACGCTTTCTCAGCCTTGGCAGACAACGTCAGAGGGCGTGAAAGGCGAAGATATTCCGCCCCCTCAATCAGCTCGGGAAGTGTCTTGGCACGTTCCTTCAGCCCGGACATGGCAAGTCCCAGGCGCGTGCGGAAAGTCTCATCTTCCACCGGCCATTCACCAGACTTGCGCATCAGTTCAAGAACAGGCGTCATCAGCCGGGCATCGTCGGCCTGGCGAATGTAATGGGCGTTCAGGTTTTCCAGCTTGGCAAAGTNAAACCGGGCTGCCGACTTGCCGATACTTTCCAGGTTGAACCATTCAATGGCTTGTTCAGTAGAAAAGATCTCGTCATTGCCGTGGCTCCAGCCCAGCCGTACAAGATAATTGCGCATCGCTTCTGGCAGATACCCCATATCGCGATAGGCTTCCGCCCCCAGGGCACCATGCCGTTTGGAAAGCTTGGCGCCATCCGGGCCCAAAATCATGGGCACGTGGGCAAACNCCGGTGGGGTCCAGCCAAGGGCCGCATAAATCTGAGACTGGCGTGCCGCGTTGGTCAGATGATCANCCCCGCGGATGATGTGGGTGATCCCCATATCCTGATCGTCGACCACAACAGACAACATGTAGGTCGGAGTACCGTCGGAGCGCACAAGAATGAGATCGTCCAGTTGGTCATTGTCAAACGTCACATCACCAAGCACCTGGTCATGGACGATCGTCTTGCCGCCGAGTGGCGCTTTGAAGCGGATAACAGGATCAATGCCGGAGGGGGCATCGGCCGCGTCCCGGTCGCGCCATGTTCCGTCATAACGCANGGGTTTTCCTGCCGCGCGTGCCTTCTCCCGCATCGCGGTCAATTCTTCGGGAGAGCAATAGCATTTGTACGCATGGCCTGTCGCGAGCAACTCATGGGCTACTTCCAGGTGTCGCGCCTGACGCGCAAACTGGAAAACCGGTTCTCCATCCCAATCCAGGCCAAGCCAGGAAAGCCCGTCGAAAATTGCCTCGACCGCAGCATCTGTTGAGCGCTCGCGGTCCGTGTCCTCAATCCGCATGAGATAGGTGCCGCCATGATGGCGCGCAAACAGCCAGTTAAAAAGGGCTGTTCTGGCGCCGCCAATATGCAGGAAACCCGTGGGGGACGGGGCAAAGCGGGTGATGACTTTCGACGTTGCACTCAAATGATCAATCAAGCTCCGGGTACATCGCGAATGCGTTTCGCGGTGGCGAAGAAACAAAAAAAAGGGCCAGCCTGTTCACGCCTTCTGAAACGAGGGGAAGGCATGGGATCACCTGTCGCTGAATATCAGGGGCAGATGTTCCATAAGGCTGGCGTTCTTTAGCACATTGTGGCGTTGCACCAAAGCGGGAGACNCGCACTTTTGTATGCAAACCCAACGTTTTTCCGGCATAGTCTTTGGGAAAATGGTGGTTTCTTGGGAAAAATCAGGCACATACCCGCCTGAACGGAGGTTTCGTGGCTGGCTGGATAGCTTCATTTTATGGAGTTTGACCCAAATAGGCCGGATGAGCGCCGTTTTGAGCCCCAGAATCTCCATCGAGCAGGGACGAACCGGGCTGTGGGCACCAGTCGCAATGGCTGTCGGGATCGGGCTCTATTTCGCNTGGCCGGTGGAACCTGCCGGGCGATGGGCATTTATCTGCCTGGTGGTTGCTGTTTTTACAGCTTTCCGACTTCGCCGGACGACATGGCCCGCTCTGATCTCGCTGGGAATGGTGGCCGGGGTTTTCGGTTTCAACGCGGCGCTGGTGAGAACCATGCTGGTCGATGCNCCAAGCCTGGAAAGAGAGATGCGCGGTGCCGACCTGGAAGGTCTCGTGATTGCTGCAAATGTGGACGATGGAGGAGGGTTGGTTCTGATCATCGAACCCACACATATCGACCGGCTTTCGCAATCACAATTGCCTGCACGGCTGCGTCTGAAGGTGAGCCAGAAGCAGGTCAGCCTGTGGCCCGGAGACCGGATTGCCACGCGGGCGATGCTGTGGCCGCCGTCCGAGCCTGTGGCACCTGGTGCGTTTGACTTCGCCAGGCAGGCGTTTTTTCAGCGACTGGGAGGGACAGGGGTAACTCTCGCGGCCCCTACGATCATCCAGGCTGCGCGCGCGCATGGCGCGTTGCAGGACGATTCGTCACGGGCATTTATCTGGCTAGAGCAGATACGCGAACGCGTGTCCCGCCGCGTGATTGGGGTCATGGGGGCTGAAACAGGGCCGATTGCGGCCGCCCTGATGACAGGGCAGCGCGGGGCAATCCCGGATGATACGGTCCAGCATCTCAGGGATTCGGGGTTGGCCCATATTCTCGCGATTTCCGGTCTCCACATGGTTCTGTTTGCGGGAACCCTGTTCTGGTTGCTCCGGGCGGGGCTCGCATGGGTGCCACGACTGGCTTTGCGCATGCCGATCAAAAAATGGGCCGCATTTGCAGCGCTCATAGGTGCTTTCGCCTATCTGCTGTTGTCGGGCAGTGCCGTGGCAACGCAGCGCGCCTTCATCATGACGGCCCTTATGTTTCTGGCTGTCCTGCTCGATCGGCCGGCATTCTCTCTCCGAAATGTGGCGCTCGCCGCGCTCATCGTGTTGACCTTCAGGCCGGAAAGCCTGCTTGAGCCCGGCTTCCAGATGTCGTTTGCCGCGGTGACGGGGCTCGTCGCGGTTTATCAGAACCGCGAACTGCAATTGTTGCGGCTGAAAGAAAGATCAACTGGCGTCAGCGGTATCTTCTCCTTGTTGCTGATCTACGTCACCACGCTTGCGCTGACAAGTGTGGTCGCCGGTGCAGCGACAGCGCCCTACGCGGCCTTTCACTTCAACCGCATGGCGACTTTCGGCTTGATCGGCAACCTGCTGGCCATGCCATTGGTGGGAATGGTGATCATGCCTGCGGCCCTGATTGCCTACCTCCTGATGCCGCTGGGACTGGACGGACCGGCGCTATGGGTCATGGGGTGGGGATTGGAAGGTCTGCTGTGGGCAGCGGGGCTTGTGGCGGGATGGGACGGTGCTGC